>NZ_JASZYB010000003.1:0-600000 GCF_030317205.1 Variovorax sp. J2L1-78
ATCCAGGCGCAGCTCAAGAGCGACCACCAGTCGAGCTCGCTGAGCCTGGGGTTCATCACGCGGGTGGAGGACAACGCGGGGAGGAAGGACCCGAGGGGGGAGGGGTTCGAGTTGAGGACCGATGGGCACGGGGCGCTCAGAGCGAGCAACGGGATGCTGATCACCACCGAGGCTCGAGCCAACGCGGCGAATCATGTCAAGGACTCGGGCGAGACGGTGCAACGTCTGGCGCAGGCCCAGGCGCAGCACGACGCACTGGCACAGGCCGCCAGCACCGCCAAGGCACAGCACAGGGGCGCAGACCAAGGCGCGGTCGCCAAGGCCTTGACGCGTCAGAACGACGCGCTCGAAGGTCAGGGCAAGGCCGACCCGGAACGCGGGCGCTTCCCCGAAATCGACCAAGCCCACCTGACACTCGCCTCGGCCGCGGGCATCGCCGCGACGACAGCGCAAAGCATGCACCTGCAGGCCGGCGAGCACATCGCCTTCACCAGCCAGCGCCACCTCAGCATCAGCGCGGCCAAGCGCCTGCTTGTCAGCGCGAAGGATGGCATCCGGCTGTTCTCCCTCAAGGGCGGCATGAAGTTCATCGCCGGCAGCGGCAAGGTGCAGATCGAAGCGCACAAGGACCGGATCGACATCATGGCCAGACAGGCCGTGCGCATCACCAGCACCACCGAATCGATCTTCATCACCGCGCCGAAGAAGGTGGTCTTCAACGGCGGGGGCAGCTTCTCCGAGTGGAGCAGTGCGGGCATCGTGCACGGCACCAAAGGTTCGTGGGTCGAGCATGCGGGCAGCCATGGGAAGAAGGGGCCGACGAAGTTGGCGTTGGAACCGGAAGCCTTCAAAAAATGCGCTCCGAACGACTCCAGCGCCGTGACTGGCGGCGGGGCAGTCATATGAGCTCGACTTATGGAGATTTGACGACTCATCCGGGCACCACGCAAAACACGCTTTCCGGATGGCCATGGCGCGACTTGCCTGACGCCCTGGTGCCGCAGTTGACGGACACCTTGGCGCACCATCTCACGACCGGTCCGTTGTATGTACTGATCGATCCATTCGCAGGTGACCTCGACCTTGGCATCGATGCCACGGGCAAACCCCACCGGCGCATTCAAGTTTCTGGTACAGATTTGAATCAGGCCGCCGAACAATTGCCCTTTCTGGTCGAAATCGAGGACGCCCTTGATCCTCTGTTGGCTCAAAGCGTCGAATGGGCCGCTCTGGAGCACATGGTCGCTTGCGGCGCTGGCGACGGCCCCTATCGCATTGGCGGTTGGCTGCAGCCGCACGCCACCGGAACCGGCGCCACCCTCGCGCGGCAGGTCGATGCGTTACTTCACGCCAGCGGCGAGCCCCATGGTGGCCGATATCTGCGGCTTGCGGATCGACGGGTGCTGGCGCTGCTGCGGCACGCCCCGCTCTTGTCTGCGGCCATGCCCGCCACATCCACCTTGCGCCCCATCGATTGGCACACGCAGTTGCAGGGCATTGCCACCTGGACCTACCTCGACGCGAACTTCGGGCTGCAACGCCTGGAAGGCCGCCAGGGCGCGTCGACCAACGCTCCGCTGAAGGTGGACGACGCGTACTGGCAGTTATTGGGCGACTCCGAAACCATCAACCGAACCCTGATGGCGTGGCAGAGCAAGCAACATCCGCTCCCCGCCGATGCCTTGGTGCGAACAGTGCAGCGCCTGGTGCTCGCTCGGGAGGCCGGCTTGCGCGATCCGCAGGACTGCGTGGCCTATGCCACCGAGGCGCTGAACTTTCCGGCCTTTTCAACGTGGAAGAACCTGCAGGGCTACATCGCGCATTGCCAAAAGAAACAACAGGCCTTCGCCGAAGAATTGCCGGCGTTGCGCCGGCACTGGGCCACAGCCCCTTTTTGACTTCTTCCTTTCAGCCCCCGCACGCGCGGCACAGAAAACACCGACCCCATGGCCGACACCTCCTGCAAGAAGTGCGAAAACAAAACCGGCATCTCGATCCTGCCGGTGCGCCTCACTGCCCTCGCGATCGATCCACAGCTAGCACCGCCCGGCGCCTTTGCCCTCAAGCCTGCCAACGACATCGGCGTCGCGCTTGGCGCAGGTCTGATTCCCCGCAAGAAGTCGAACTTGGCGCTACGCCTGCTGCGCGAAGAAGGTTTTGTCTATGTCTACTTTCCGGGTGCCACGCCGAACGGTCAGACGAGCAAGTGGAACATCTACAAAGTCAGCGCGCGTGCCGGGCTGTTGCCGGTGGGCGAGTTCTCGCTGGGCCAGAGCGAAAAGGCCTGCAGCAAGAAACCGTCCCACCCGCACGACCTGCGCACCATCTGCATCGCAGAGCCCGACAAAGTCAAGACTGCGTGGATCGGCTTCAGCATGAACTGGTGGAGCGAGAAGGTCAAAAACCGCATGGCCACCAGCGCAAAAACCCGCCAGGCCGCTTGTATGGTCGAAGTGCAACTCAACCAAGGGCCGCCGGCCAGCGGTTTCGAAGCGACCGAACAAGCGCTCTTCACGCGCGTGGCCGACTACTCGCTGCAACGTCTTCAACATGCCGGGGTCGAGAGCGCCGCGCGCTTCACCACGTCCGACCTCAGCACTTCGCTGCAGGAGTCGCAGACGCTCGCGAGGGTCATGCAAAAGCAAAGCACCAGTAGCAAGCCCATGGTGCTGGGCCTGTTCGACCCCGTGGGCCTGGCCGCCGACCTGAACGGTATCCGTCAGGCGCGCGACAAGCTCTTCAAGGACGAGGGCCTCAAAGCCGACACCAACGGCTGGCCCAACGTGTGCAACGCGTCGTTGAACACCCTGCAAGCCAGCATGCAGATGGCCGGCGCGATGCGTGCTGAACTCCAAGGCCATGGCACACCCATCTCCAAAAGTGAGTGGGAAACGCGGCTCAAGTCCCTGCCTTACTACCAGGGCTACGAATGGGTTCCCTCTGCCGAAGGCGCCAGTGTCGGACACGTCGAGCTTCCTGGCAACTCCCTGCAGAAGCGAAATGTCGACCGTTATGGCAAACGAATCGGCAAGCTCGACTGGAGCGGCATCCAGAGCCAAATTGACACCGGCCAACGCGAAGCCTGGCAAAAGGCACGCGACGCAACATTCGAAAAAGAGGCCACCGAACTCGGCGAGTACGAGGCCGACTGGCTGGCGGCCATGAAGGCCAAACCCACGCTCGATTGCTTTGCACACCACTACGACCCCGAAGACGACACGCCGCCTCACGCCTATTTTCAGCCGGGGCGTGTCTACGCCAGCGAGAGCCACCTCATCCACTTCCCCCAGCCCCTGAGCACCAAAGAGCGGCGCGAGGAGTACGTCAAGCAAACGCTCGACCAGGCCGTGGTCGAAGAAGCGGCCGTTGCCCTGCGGGCCCTCGTCGGCAACCAGAAAGCGGCCATCACGCTGATGCACGAAATGCTCGTCGGCCGCTGGGATCGCTATTCCGACGAGAACGAAGGCATCCCCGACAACCTTCGCGACAAAACCTACGACTTCATCAAGGGCCTGGTGCCTGAAGCGGCCAGACTGAAATACGGTTGGCTGACCAACGCCGTGATGGCGTTCTCGGCGGGCCAGATCGCCGCGTTGAGCGCCGCTGTCACCAGCCTGATTCAGAGCAAGGCCGACATCGACAAGCTGGAGCCCCGCCTGACCAGGACACTTCAAGTCGTGCTGGTGCAACAAGCCACCGAAAGCGCGCTGGGTGCCAGCCGGCGTGGCGGCACGTTGGACATGCCGCTGCTGCGCAAGCTGGACTTCGATGCGAAAAGCGCGCTGGGCTTGATGGCCGGCTCGGCGGCAACCCGGGCGCCGACGTCGGCCTGGATGCAAAGCGCCGAGCAGTGCCAGCAGAAGGTGCGCATGCTGGTGATGGTGCGCCTGAGCGAATGGAATGCCGCTGGCGGCATGCCGAGCACGGGCGACTTCGAGGTCCGGGCCGAGAACGTGCGCCTGTTGCCCAACGACAAGGCCCTGGCGCTGGTCAAGGCCCAGCAGCAGCAAGCCCAGGCGCTGGCGGCTGCCAACGAAGAAATCTTCAAAAGCAACGTGGAAGCGCGCCTGGCCATCGGCGGGCTGATCGTGCAGGGCTTGGGCATGGTGTGGGCCGTGCCCAAGCTGTGGGCGGCCCTGCATGCCGAGAAGCGAAACCCGGCGCAGTTGCGCGAAGCCTGGCTGGGGGTGGCCGATGGCACATCGGGGCTGGTGGCGGCGCTGGCCGAACTGGCCAAGGCGGGGCTCACGATGCGGTTGGCGAAGACGGGGGGCAAAGCGGCGGTGGTTGCCAGCATGCGCTTGCCTGTGTTGTGGATGGCGGCGGCGCTGGCGGGCATTGCAGGGGGACTCATTAACGGGATGGCTTGTGCGGACAAGGCGGAGGGAGCGGCGGGCAAGGGGGATAGAGATGCCGCCTCTGCTTATGCGGCTGCGTCTCGCGCGTTTTACGTAAGCGTCTTACCGGCTTCTACTCTCACTATGCAAGCCGGCGCCACCGTTATCGCCAGATTTCTGGTGCGGCAAGGCATTGTGGTCGGCGCCACCGTTACGGCACTGTCCGAACTCACGGTCGGCGGCGTGGCGATCGGCAGCGCGGTGTCAGGTTTAGGTGTCGTCCTTCTAGGCGTGGGCATCGTGTCCCTGTTGGTGGCAACGCAGGAGCCCACGGAGCTGGAACGCTGGGCCAGCGGTTGTTATTTCGGCAGGTCGCAGCGCCGGACCAAATTCGAGAGCTTGGAGAAGGAGCAGGAAGGCCTGGAAGACGCCTTGCATCCAAAGCCTAAGGAGGCACTCAAGTTCGATGTGGAGAAGGTCAACGAAGAGAACCGGCGCTTGGCATCCAAGCCCGGCCAGACGCCCGTGTACGGAGATTGACGATGGGCACCAAGGCAACCAAAAGGCGCATCGATGTCCTGACGCGCTTCGAGCGGCACCGCATGGCCAGCGGCGATGCGACCGACCTTGGGCTGGTTCAGAAGGTCTATGCGCAGGCGATCACGTTTGGGGGGGAGAGTGCGCAGTTCATGAGGGGGCTGTCGCAGGTGGTCGGGCTGTGGGGAATAGGGTTCTGTTTTTTCTTAGGTGATCTAGGATGGTCGGACCTTTCCAAGCCTGATACGTTCAGTCGAGGACTTGGCACCATCACATTGCTGTTTTGCGCGTTATTCGGTGTTGCCTTCTTTGTCTACACCTACTTCCTCACCTTCTTCCTCCCCGGCGACAGCAGCGTGGTCTTCGACCGCAAGAACAAGTGCGTCCACTGGGTCACGGCCGACCGCGCCAAGGCCACCCGGCTGTCGGCGCTGGGCCGCATGCCCCTGCGCGTGGTCAGCGTCCCCTGGTCTCAGATCGATGCCGAGCACCGAGCCGTCTTCCGGGCCAACACCGCCTCGGCCAGCTACGACCATGACCTGGCCTTCATCGTGCACCGCAGTGCGACCGATCCCACCGTGGTGGAAGAGTTCGGTCTGGCCCCCAGCATGCTGCTGGGCCGCGAGACGGTGCCTGCGCTGTACGAGCACATCCGCCGCTACATGGAAGAAGAGGGGCCACCCTGGTCGCCCGGTGTGACCGAACCTGCGCCCTTCATCCCCAAGCCCAGGAACTGGTGGCAGAGCATGGGCTTGGTCGGCCCCTTCGGCCCCAAGTACTTGGCGTGGTGGAAACAGCATCCTGGCCTCACGCTGGCCGTGCATATCCTGCTGCCCATCACGCTCCCGGTCTATCTGCTGTGGAGTCTGTTCAACTGGCTCAGCTACGCCACCGAACAGAAGGTGGTCTGGCCGCAGAAGGTGCTGGACACGCTGGGGCCGGTGCTGACCGACGATGAAGTGCGGGCCGGCAAGGGCGGGAAGCTGGTGGCGTGATCGTGCGGGGTTCCATGAATTCGATCACTGCCGCAGATGGGCCGGGTGCAACGGGCCGATTTTCATCTGGGGCTCTTGTTGACAAGGCTCGCATCCAGAATTTGCGACGCAGGTCTGGCGCAGGCTGCGAGCGCCGCCAGGGCGCAATCCAATGGGCAGGACCAGGGAGGCGATCGCCAAGGTCCTCGAAGCCCAGCACGATGCCCTCGAGGGCGAGGGCCAGGTCGACCTCGACAAGGCGGTCTTCCCGGAGATGTCCGGGGCGCACCTCGTGCTCGCGTCGACCGCGGGCGTGGCGGCCACCACGTCGCAAAGCGTGCACCTGCAGGCGGGCGAGCACATTGCGATCACCAGAGTTGTGGCGGTGGATTCGATCAAGTGAACAAGCGCGGCACCAACAGATTCCCGTGTCCGTCCGTACGCGCATCGCAAGCGAGGCGATCGAAGGACAATAGCCCTCGATGCCTCCCATCTCCCCCGACGAATCCCCCGTCCCGCCGATGCGCGTCACGCCTGCGCGCATCGGCCCCTTCACCCCGCTGAAGCTGCCGGTCTTCCGCATGCTGTGGAGCACCTGGCTGCTCGCGAACATCTGCATGTGGATGAACGACGTGGCGGCGGCGTGGATGATGACGACGCTGACCACCACGCCGCTGTGGGTGGCGTTGGTGCAGTCGGCCTCGACGCTGCCGGTCTTCCTGCTGGGGCTGCCGAGCGGCGCACTGGCCGACATCCTCGACCGCCGCCGCTGGCTGATGGCGACGCAGTTCTGGCTGGCCGGGGTGGCGATCGTGCTGTGCGCGGCGGTGGCGCTGGACATGATGACCGCGCCGCTGCTGCTGGCGCTCACCTTCGCCAACGGCATCGGCCTGGCGCTGCGCTGGCCGGTGTTCGCGGCCATCGTGCCGGAGCTGGTGCCGCGGCCGCAGCTGCCGGCGGCGCTGGGCCTGAACGGCATCGCGATGAACGCCTCGCGCATCATCGGCCCGCTGGTAGCGGGTGCGCTGATCGCCAGCGCCGGCAGCCTGTGGGTCTTCGTGCTCAACGCAGTGATGTCGGTGGCCTCGGGCTTCATCGTGCTGCGCTGGCGGCGCGAGCACACGCCCAACCCGCTGGGCCGCGAGAAGCTCATCAGCGCGATGCGCGTGGGCGTGCAGTTCGTGCGCCAGTCGCTGCGCATGCGTGCGGTGCTCACGCGCATCTCGATCTTCTTCCTGCATTCGACCGCGCTGCTCGCGCTGCTGCCGCTGCTGGCCCGTGGGCTCGAGGGCGGCGGGGCCGGCACCTTCACGCTGCTGCTGGCGGCCATGGGCTCCGGGGCCATTGGCGCGGTGCTCGTGATGCCGCGGCTGCGCCAGGCCTATGTGCGTGACCAGCTGGTGCTGCGCGGCGCGCTCCTGCAGTCGGCCGCGACGGCGGTGATGGCCGTCGCGCCCAACACCTGGGTGGCAGTGCCGGCCATGTTCTTCGGCGGCGCGGCGTGGATCACGGTGGCCAACTCGTTGTCGGTGTCGGCACAGCTCGCGCTGCCCGACTGGGTGCGCGCGCGCGGCATGTCGATGTTCCAGATGTCGATCATGGGCGCGAGCGCTTTCGGCGCGGCGCTGTGGGGGCACATCGCGACCGTTAGCTCGCTGCAGGCCAGCCTGCTGATCGCGTCGGTCACCGGCGTGCTGATGATGGGCGCGGCCCTGCGCTACGTGCTGGACGGCGGCGTCGACGACGACGTCAGCCCCGCTGCACCGGGCTGGGCCGACGCACCGCCGCATGCGCCGCCGGGCGATGGGCGGCTGGTCATCAACGTCGAGTACCTGATCGACCCGGCCCGCGCCGCGGCCTTCCACGTCGTGATGCAGCAAACGCGCCGCACGCGGCTGAGCGAAGGCGCGATCGGCTGGGAGCTGCTGCACGACATCGCCGAGCCGGGTCGCTACGTGGAACAGATCATCGACGAGTCATGGACCGGCCACCTGCGCCGCTTCCACCGCGCGACCGCGGCCGACCTGGCGCTGCGCGAGCGCCGGCTGGCCTTCCACCTCGGCGACGGGCCGCCGCTGGTGACGCGCTACGTGGTCAGGCGCTGAGCGCCTTCGCGGCGCGCAGCCAGCCCAGTCCGTCCGACGTGCCGTTGGGCACCGCGCCGCGCGCCGGGCGGTACTCGCCGCCGACCCAGCCGTCCCAGCCGCACTGAGCCGACACTTCGTCGATCACCTTGAACAGGTACGGATGGTTCAGCTCGCCGATGTCCGGTTCGTGCCGCTCGGGCACGCCGGCGATCTGGATGTGGCCGACGCGGCCGGTCGGCAGGTACTGGCGGATCTTCATCGCCACGTCGCCCTCGACGATCTGGCAGTGGTACAGGTCGAACTGCACCTTGAGGTTCGGCGCGCCGATGGCTTCGGCGATGGCGTGCGCCTCGTCCTGGCGGTTGAGGAAGAAGCCGGGGATGTCGCGCGTGTTGATGGGTTCGATCAGCAGGTCGCGCCCGGCCTTCGCGGCCTCGGCGGCGGCCCACCGGAGGTTCTCGATGTAGGCCGCCTTGGCCGTTTCGCGCGGCAGGCTTGCCGGCAGTAGGCCGGCCATCACATGGACGCGGGGGCAGTCGAGCGCAGCGGCGTAGTCGAGTGCGCGGGCGATGCCGTCGCGGAACTCGCTCTCGCGCCCCGGCAGGCAGGCCAGGCCGCGCTCGCCGCCGTCCCAGTGGCCGGGCGGCGCATTGAAGAGCACCTGCTTCAGGCCGTTGGCCTGCAGCCGTGCCGCGATCTCGGCCGCGGGAAACGCATAGGGGAACAGGTATTCGACGCCTGGGAAGCCGTCCTTGGCGGCGGCATCGAAGCGGTCGAGGAAGTCGAACTCCGGGTAGAGCATCGAGAGGTTGGCGGCAAAACGGGGCATGGTGATCTCTGGAAAAGATGGGGTTACCAGCGCGCGCCGAAGGTGCGGCGCAGCTCGTCGATCGCGTCCTCGCCGAGCGGCGTCGGTTCGGTGGCAGACAGCAGGCGCAGGCGCGCCGTTTCTTCGAGTTCTTCGAGCACCGCCATGGCCGCGGCCGGCGTGTCGTGCCAGACGTTCGGGCCGAGCCGCGCGAGCATCACGGCGCGGATCGGCTTGCCCGCCTCGCCGTACTGCGCGATCGCGGCGGCCACCGCTTCGGCCGCTTCCGCGGCGCCGGGCCGGTGGTACGGAATCACCGGCACGTGGCCGACCTTCATCACGAAGTAGGGCGTCAGCGCCCCGAGCAGTTCCTCGCCGGTCGGGCGCAGCGTGAGGCCGACGCAGTGCGTGCTGTGCGTGTGGATGACGCAGGCCGTGGCGGTGTCGAAGCGCCGTGCCGCGGCATAGATGCGGGTGTGCAGCGCGATGGTCTTGCTCGCCCGGTCGCCCGACAGCTGCGAGCCGTTCGGGTCGAGTCGCGCGAGTTTCACCGGCTCGAGAAAGCCCAGGCACGCGTCCGTGGGCGTGATGAGGAAGCCATCGTCGAGCCGCACGCTGATATTGCCGGCCGTGGCATGCACGTAGCCGCGCTCGAACAGGCTGTGCCCGACGCGGCAGATCTCGTCGCGCGCCTCGTTCTCGGTCATGCGAGCGCCTTGAAGGCCTTGGTGAAGAAATCCGCGCTGCCGAAGTTGCCCGACTTCAACGCGACGTGCAGTGGGACCTCCCCCGACAGCGCATGGCACCACGGCACGCCGGGGTCGATTTGCGCGCCGATCTGCAGCTGCGTGATGTCGAGCGCTTGCACGCACGCGCCGGAGGTCTCGCCGCCGGCGACCACCAGCTGACGCACGCCGAGCGCGACCAGGCCGCGCGCGATGGCGCCGAGCGCCCGTTCGACCATGGCGCCGGCCTCGTCGACGCCGAGCTGCGCCTGCACCGCCTTCACGGCCGACGGCTCGGCGGTCGAATAGACCAGCACCGGCCCCTGCGCCAGCAACGGCGCGGCCCAGGCGAGGGCCTGCGTGACCACGTCGTCGCCCTGCATCAGCCGCAACGGATCGACCGCGAAGGCCGGCCCGCCGGCCTCGACGAAGGCCTTCACCTGCTGGTTGGTCGCCACCGAGCAACTGCCCGACACCACCGCCTGCCACCCCGTCGCCGGCGGCAGCGCACTGGCGGTGGACGACGGCGCGAGCCCGAAGTTGGCCGGCAGCCCGATCGCCACGCCCGAGCCGGCCGTGACCAGCGGCATGCCGGCCAGGGCCTTGCCCAGCCGCACGAGGTCGTCGTTGCTCACTGCATCGACCACCGCCACGCCCACGCCGTCGGCGCGCAAGGCCGCGATGCGCTCGCGGATCGCGCCGTCGCCCTGCGCCACCGTGCGATGGTCGATCAGCCCGACCTTGCGCCGCGTCTGCGCCTGCATCACGCGCACGAGGTTGGCGTCGGTCATCGGCGTGAGCGGATGGTCCTTCATGCCGCTTTCGCTCAGCAGCACGTCGCCGACGAAGAGATAGCCCTTGAAGACCGTGCGACCGTTGTCGGGGAAGGCGGGTGTGGCGATGGTGAAGTCGCTGCCCAGCGCGTCCATCAGCGCCTCGGTCACCGGGCCGATGTTGCCGGCCGCGGTGCTGTCGAAGGTCGAGCAGTACTTGAAGTAGATCTGCTGCGCGCCTTGCGCCTGCAGCCAGCGTAGCGCAGCGAGCGACTGGTCGATGGCGGCCTGCGGGGCGATGGTGCGCGACTTGAGCGCCACCACCACCGCATCGACTTCCGCCGCCAGGGGGCCTTCGGGCACGCCGATGACCTGCACCACGCGCATGCCGGCGCGCACCAGGTTGTTGGCGAGATCGGTCGCGCCGGTGAAGTCGTCGGCGATGCAGCCGAGCTGGATGAGGCTCATGCTGTCTTGCCTTTCGGCAGCTCGATGCCCGGGAAGATCTTGATCACCGCGCTGTCGTCTTCCTTCGCGAAGCCGGTGGTCGAGGCCTGCATGAACATCTGGTGCGCGGTCGAGGCCAGCGGCAGCGGAAACTTGCTGGCGCGCGCGGTGTCGAGCACCAGGCCCAGGTCCTTCACGAAGATGTCGACGGCCGACAGCGGCGTGTAGTCGGCCGCCAGCACGTGCGCCATGCGGTTCTCGAACATCCAGCTGTTGCCGGCACTGTTCGTGATCACCTCGTACAGCGCCGCCGCGTCGACGCCCTCGCGCAAGCCGAGTGCCATCGCCTCGGCCGCGGCGGCGATGTGCACGCCGGCCAGCAGCTGGTTGATGATCTTCACCTTGCTGCCCGCGCCCGCGCTGTCGCCCAGCCGGTACACCTTGCCCGCCATCGCATCGAGCACCGCGCCGGCCGCTGCATAGGCCTCGGGTTTGGCGGCCGACATCACGGTCATCTGGCCGCTGGCCGCCTTGGCGGCGCCGCCGGAGATCGGCGCGTCGATGTAATGGATGCCGGCGTCGTTCAGCCGCTGCTCGAGCGCGACCGACCAGTTCGGGTCGACCGTCGAGCACATCACGAAGGTGCTGCCCGGCTTCATCGCGGCGGCGGCGCCGTGCTCGCCGAAGAGTACGGCTTCGGTCTGCGCCGCGTTGACCACCACGCTCACGACCACCGCGCAGGCAGCAGCGACGTCGGCCGGGTTGGCGTGCGCCACGCCGCCCTGCGTGACGAAGGCGTCGGCCACGCCCGGCCGCACATCGCAGACGTGCACTTCGTACCCGTGGCTGCGCAGCGTGTGCGCGATGCCGGCGCCCATGGCCCCGAGGCCGATCAATCCCACTGTGTTCATGGCGAGGCCCGCAGGCATGCTGATTCAGAGGGAACGAACATACCGCGGGATCGGCGCGGCACCATCGGGGCAAGCCCGCGATGCGGGGCGCTACTGGCAGCTGAAGTTCGCCGCGTCCTCGATGCTGCCCGAGCCCTTGTAGATCGCCTCCTTCGGATAGGCGCAGATCGGGCGGGTACGGCCCGGCCAGGCCACGCCGGCGGCGGCGCGGGCGGTGGAGATCATGACGTCGGGAGCCGTGCCCTTCTCGACCCAGTCGACCATGGCCGTCATGGCGTCGAACTGGTCGGTACCGTACGAGCCGCCGCTGCAATGCGCCATGCCGGGAATGAAGAAGGCCCGTGCGAAGTTCGCGGTCTGCTCGGCGCCGTAACGGCCCTGAACCGACTTGTAGTACGTCTCGACGTCGCGGATCGAGAAGGCCAGGTCGGCCGACCCGTTGTAGATCATGAGCTTGCCGTTGCGGGCGCGGAAGGCGTCCATGTTCGGCGACTCGGCGTTGGTGAACGAATTCCCCGAGCGCACGAAGGTCGTGTTGGTGGCCGACAGCTTGGCGTATTCCAGATCGATGTTGGCCGTGAGCGAATAGCCCACCAGGTCGGTGGTGATGGTCGGCGGGGTGGTGTAGATGTGCGACGCTTCGCCCGCGAAGATGGTGAGGAAGGGGTTGCTCGTCTGCGCGGCCATGCCCGGATCGAAAGGCCAGGGCGCGTAGATTTGCTCGCCGCTGCTGGTCTTCGCGCCGTCGAACAACTTCTTCACGTAGTCGGCCTTCGCCGTCGACAGGCAATTGGTGGTGTTGCCGGCGCTGCAGGCCCAGGTGAGCGGATCCGGGAGGCACGCACTCATCTTGCTGACCATGCCGTCGACGGCGCCGTCGAGCGCGTCGCAGGCGCCGAGGATCCGGCTGCGCACGACGGCCTGCTCGTCGGGGCTCAGCGTCTTGGTGATGTCGGGCCGGCCATCGGCACCCAGCGGTGCGACCGCGGCCGCGATCTGCGCCTGGTACGGCGCGCCCTGGATGGATGCCTGCGTCAGGCGGAAGCCCGGGGCGGCGGCGATGATGCCGTCGAAGAGTTCCGGATAGCGCTGTGCGGCGATCATCGCCTGCCGGCCCCCGTTGGAGCAGCCGAAGAAATAGGACTTGGCGGGTGGCGTACCGTACATCCGGCCGATCACGGACTTGGCCGCGCCGGTGACGGGCTGGATCTGCTGGTCCCCATATTCGTAACGGGCCTGCGGGTCGGCACCGAAAAGAAAGCTGCCATTGGCCGGGCCGACTTCGGCGACGTGGCCGGAATCGGTCGTGACCACCGCGAAGCCGTCGAGCAGGGCATTGCGCGTCGTGCCGCCACCGCCGTAGGTACCCACCGCCGTGAACAGCGTGCCGTCCACGCCCGAGCCGCCCTGGTAGTAGAAGCGGCTGTTCCAGGTGCGCGGCAGACGCAGTTCGAAGCGCAACGCGTAGGGCTTGCCGTCGATGCCGGTGCGCTTGTTCATTGCGCCACGGACCAGGCAGTGCTGTGGCACTGAGGCGGCGGTGACATCGCCGGTCGAGGCCGGGGTGTACGTGGCCTCCGTCACGGCACCGCCGTCGACCGCCACGCCGTTGAGCGCGACGCAGGCCGCGGTGAATGCTTCGACGCTCAGCGGGACGGCCGCCACCGGTGCGGTAGTCGTCGAGCCCGATCCGCCACCGCCGCCGCAAGCTTGCAGGGCCAGCGCGGCAAGGAGAGAAAGAGGAATGAACGCAGGGCGAAAGACAGCGTGGGACATGGGCACTCCTGAAAGGTGGTGGGCATCATGCGAACCTCGAATCTGCAGGGCTGCAGTCTCGAAATTGCAGCGTGTGCGCTGCAATTGCTTCAACGCATAACCCATGCCACCGGAGATCGATCGAAAATCGCCTATGAATCTGTCTAGACCGCCATCGAGAGGTGCGTCTGCAGTATCGAATTTGCAGTGTATGCACCATGCATAGCCCGTGCCGGCAGCATGAATGCGCCACGCGCACCTCGAAGGCGCACGTGCGCACGGCTGCGCTTTCTAGAATCGCCCACCGCGCTTTGCGGACCCCGAAAGTCCACCTTGACTGTCCTGAAAGATTCTCCTGCCGAGCCCCCGTACGACGTGACCGCCCAGGTCGGCCATCTGCTGCGCCGGGCCTTCCAGCGCCACACGGCGCTCTTTCAGCAGGAAATACCGGCCGGCCAGCTGACGGCGGCGCAGTTCGCGGCGTTGTGCGCGGCGCGCGACCTGGGCGCCTGCTCGCTCACGGACCTGATGCAGAAGACGGCGATCGATCAGGCCACCATCCGCGGCATCGTCGAGCGGCTGGCCAACCGGGCGCTCGTCTCCGTCGAAGACGACAAGAGCGACGGCCGAAAACGGCTGATCGCCCTGACCCCGGCGGGCGCCGCCTTGCTCGAGACCACGGTGCCGTTGGCCCGCCAGGTCACCGAGCAGACCTTCGGCGAACTGAATGTCGCGGAGCGGGTGGCCCTGGTGTTCCTGCTGCGCAAGATGTGCGCGATGGAATAGGCGTCGTGGGACCGCGGCCGGACAGGCCCGCGCTCAGCGCAGCGCGTGCTTCGCCGCCCGCACGATGCTCGCCGCATCCACGCCGAAGAAGTCGCGCAGCGCGGCGCGCGTGTCGCTGCGGCCGAAGCCGTCGGTGCCCAGCGTGAGGTAGCGCCGCCCTTCGGGCAGGAAGGCGCGCACGCTCTCGGGCACGGCGCGCACGTAGTCGGTGGCGGCGACGATGGGGCCGCTGGACGCCGCGAGCTGCTGCGCGATGAAGGGGGGGCCGGCGTCTTCGCCGTTCAGGGCACGCGCCTCGCAGGCTTGGCCGTCGCGCGCCAGTTCGCTCCAGCTGGTCACGCTGATCACCTCGGCGGTGATGCCTTCGGCCGCGAGCTGCTGGGCGGCCTTGACGACCTCTGTGAGGATGGCGCCCGAGCCCATGAGCGTCACCTGCGGCGAGCCGCCTTTCGCCGATCCATCGCGCCAGCCCTCGTAGCGCCAGCCGCCGCGCAGGATGTCCGCGGCGGCTTCGACCGGGACGTCGGGCTGCGCGTAGTTTTCATTCATGAGCGTGACGTAATAGAAGACGTCCTGCTGCTCGAGCATCATCTCGCGGATGCCCGCGTCGACGATCACGGCCATCTCGCCGGCGAAGCCGGGGTCCCAGGCCTTGCAGTTCGGGATGGTCGCGGCCACCAGGTGGCTGCTGCCGTCCTGGTGCTGTAGCCCTTCGCCGCCGAGCGTGGTGCGGCCGGAGGTGGCGCCGAGCAGGAAGCCGCGTGCGCGCTGGTCGGCGGCGGCCCAGATGGCGTCACCCACGCGCTGGAAGCCGAACATCGAGTAGTAGATGTAGAAGGGCAGCATCGCCAGCCCGTGCACGCTGTAGCTGGTGGCCGCGGCCGTCCAGCTGGCGATGGCGCCGGCTTCGCTGATGCCCTCTTCCAGGATCTGCCCGTCGGTCGCTTCTCGGTAGCTGAGGATCGAGTCGATGTCTTCCGGCGAATAACGCTGGCCCACGCTCGAGTAGATGCCGACCTGCTTGAACAGGTTGGCCATGCCGAAAGTGCGCGCCTCGTCGGCCACGATGGGCACGATGCGCGGGCCCAGCGCCTGGTCCTTCATCAGGTTGCCGAGCATGCGTACGAAGGCCATGGTCGTGCTCATCTCCTTGCCGGCGGCCGCCACGGCGAACTGCGCGTAGGCCGCGAGCTCGGGCTTGGGCACCGCGTCGCAGGCTGTCTCGCGCCGCGGCATCGAGCCGCCGAGCGCCGCGCGATGCTGCTTCAGGTAGCGCATCTCGACGCTGTCTTCGGCCGGCTTGTAGAACGCGAGCGAGGTCGCCTGCTCGTCGGAGAGCGGCAGGTTGAAACGGTTGCGAAAGCCGATCAGGTCCGCGCTCTCGAACTTCTTGTGCGAGTGCGTGGTCATCTTGCCCTGGCCCGCCGCGCCCATGCCGTAGCCCTTCTTGGTGTGGGCGAGGATGACGGTCGGCTGGCCGACGTGCGCGGCAGCCGCGGCATAGGCGGCGTGGATCTTCACCAGGTCGTGCCCGCCGCGCTTGAGGCGATCGATCTGCTCGTCGGTCATGCCCTGGGCAAGGCGCGCGAGCTCGGGGTCCTGGCCGAAGAAAGACTCGCGGTTGAAGCGGCCGTCCTTCGCCGCGAAGGTCTGCATCTGGCCGTCGACCGTGTGCGCAAAGGCACGCGCGAGCGCACCGGTGGTGTCGCGGGCGAAGAGGCCATCCCAGTCGCTGCCCCACACCAGCTTGATGACGTTCCAGCCCGCGCCGGCGAAGAGCTTCTCCAGCTCGTCGATGATGCGGCCGTTGCCGCGCACCGGCCCGTCCAGGCGCTGCAGATTGCAGTTGACCACCCACACCAGGTTGTCGAGCTTCTCGCGTGCGGCGAGCGTCAGCGCACTCATCGACTCGGGCTCGTCCATCTCGCCGTCGCCGAACACGCCCCACACCTTGCGGCCGCTGCAGTCGATCAGTTGCCGATCGGTGAGATAGCGCATGAAGCGCGCGTGGTAGATCGAGCTGATGGGGCCGATGCCCATCGAGCCGGTCGGGAACTGCCAGAAGTCCGGCATCAGGTACGGGTGTGGGTAGCTCGAGAGGCCGCGTGCGCCCGTGCCTTGCGTGAAGGCGGGTGCGGTCAACTCCTGCCGGTAGTGCGCCAGGTCGTCTTCGCTCAGGCGCCCTTCGAGGAAGGCCCGGGCATACACACCGGGCGAGCTGTGCGGCTGGAAGAAGACCAGGTCGCCGCGATGCGCTTCATTCCGCGCATGGAAGAAGTGGTTGAAGCCGACCTCGAACAGATCCGCCGCGCTCGCGTAGCTGGCGATATGGCCGCCGAGTTCGCCATACGCCTGGTTGGCGCGCACCACCATCGCGAGCGCGTTCCAGCGCATCAGCGACGCGAGCCGTTCCTCGACGGCGAGATCGCCCGGGAACGCGGGCTGCAGGTCGACGCCGATGGTGTTGACGTACGGCGTCGCCAGCTCGGGCTGCCAGCCGATGCGCCGATCGCGCGCGACCCGGGCGAGTTCGTCGAGCATCTGCCGCGCGCGCTCGGCGCCGTGCGCCTGCACCAGCGCGTCGAAGGCCTCGCGCCATTCCGCGGTTTCCTGCGGATCCGGGTCGGTTGCTGCGGGGCTCAGCAGCGCGTGCATCTGGGAGGCGGAGATCGGGGCGTTCATGCTCGGCACTTTAGGCCGCTCCGCGCCGAATGGGCTGCTGTCCCGCCGGATGGTTATCCTCACTCAAGAAATAATATGCCGTCAAAACGAGAAATGGCGGCATTTCATGAAACTCGACCCCATCGACCTGCGTATCCTGGATGAACTGCAGCGCGACGGCGCGCTGTCCAACGTCGAACTCGCGCGCCGCGTGCACCTGTCGCCCTCGCCCTGCCTGGCGCGGGTCAAGGCGCTGGAGACGGCCGGCGTGATCGACCGCTACGTCGCGCTGGCCAGCGCGAGCGCGCTGGGCCTGGGGCTGAACGTCTTCATCTCGATCAGCCTCAAGACGCAGAGCAAGGAGTCGCTGGGCGACTTCGAGCGGCGCATCGCCGAGCACGACGAGGTGATGGAGTGCTACCTGATGACCGGCGACAGCGACTACCTGATCCGCATCGCCGTGGCCGACATGGCGGCGCTGGAGAAGTTCATCCTCGAACAGCTCACGCCGATCCCCGGCATCGAGAAGATCCGATCGAGCTTCGCGCTCAAGCAGGTGCGCTACAAAACGGCGCTGCCGCTGCCCCGGGGATGAGGCAGCGGCAGCGCGGGGTGGCGTGGGCGCCGGTCAGGCCTTCGCGAGCGCAGGCTGCTTCGGATCGGCCGTGAGGTAGCCGACGGCCGAGCCGAACTTGTTCTTGTAGTTGGCATCGATCAGCGGATTGAGCGCGGTGTAGACCTTCGCGTGCAAACCGTCGGCAGGCGTGCCGGAAGCACCCTTGCCCCAGTCACCGGCGTGCTGGAAGTTGCTCATGATGTAGGTCCAGCCGTTGAGTTCGTCCACAGCGTGCAGGCCGGTCGACTCGCCGCCCGCAGGGATCGACATCAGGCGCGACAGCGCCTTGGTGTCGACGTTGTAGGCCCACAGGAAGTTGTTGACGTGCTGGCTGCTGTCCTCGCCGATGAAGAGCGTGCGCATCTTCTCGGAGAACTTCAGGTTGTCGGGGTTGCCGACCTTCGCGGGATTGGCCGTGTTGCCGATGGCGTCCGCCGTGATGTCCTCGCCGACGAGCAGGGCCTTGGTGTCGACCGGCATCCATTCGCTGTTGATCGCCGCGCCGAGTGTGTCCTTCACGCCGCCTTGCAGCTTGAGCGCCATGACGGCGCCGGCGTTGACCGCCTTGGCGAGCGCCACGCCCTTGGCCGGGTCGTTCAGCGCGTTGCCGGCAACCATGGAGGTCTGGCAGTTCTGCAGCGCCGAGTAGGCGATCTTGTCCTTGATGTTGACCGTGGTGCCTTCCATCTTGGTGAACGCCGTCGAGGCGCCGACCAGGCTGGCGTAGCGGTGCGTCTCGAGGAAGGCGGCCGCCTTCTCCATGCCCGGCACCAGCTTGATCCACTCGGTCTTGCCGTTGGCGGCCACTTTGGTGAACGTCGGGTCGACCGGGTCGGCCGTCCGCACGTCCATGATGTCCGTCGCCTTGAGGGTGGTGGCCAGCTTCTTGATCTCGGCGCTGGTGGCGGAGCCCAGCTTGATCCAGGTCAGCGGCGCGCCGGCGGCGGCGGGGTCGAGCGAGAAACCGGCACCGACCTTGGCGGCATAGAGGCTGCCCGAGGACAGGTCCTTTTCCTTGTCGGCCACGAAGACGAAGTAGGCGCTGTTGGTCGCGTCGTCGCCCATGAAGACGGTGCGGTTGTCCGGCATCACCTGTACCAGCTCGTGCGAGATGCGGCCCAGGCAGTAGTGCTTCTTGATCGAGCCGGTGCCGTCGGCATTCACCGTCACTTCCGGCAGGTGGCCGTAGTTGTACGGGTTGGCGGCGGTTTCGCTGCCGTAGACGTTCTTGCTGAAGGCCTTGAATTGCGCGTCCGTCGCGGCCGTGAAGGCGTTGGGTTCGTACTCTTCGCTCGAGAGGTGCGTGCCCCACGGCGAGAGGCTGGCGCCGCAGGTGATCCAGAGGCCGGCCACGTTCGACGTGTCGACGTTGTGGTACTTCACCAGGCTGAGCTTGCCGGTGGCCGGGTCCTGGTCCAGCGTGAGCACGGCGATCGGCGAGGGTAGCTTGCCGTACATGTCCGTCACCTTGTCCTGCGCCCAGGTGGTGTACTCGAACTGCACCACGGCGAACACCGTGTTGCCCTTGACGCCGTCGACCTTGGCGCCGGGGATGCTCAGCAGCGAGGTGCCGTCCGGCGAGTCGGAGAAGAACTGGCGCGGGCTGGCCGGCACGGTCGTGTCGATGATCGGCTGGTTGTAGATGTCGACGTAGCCGCCGGCGAGGATGGTGCCGCCCTTGCCGTCCGGCACCAGGTCGCCGGTGATGAAGAAGGGCTTGTACGACAGCGTGTAGTCGGTGCTGCTGCCGTCGTCGTAGGCGATCTTGAGCGACGAGCCGACGCTGGTCGTGGCCATCGCGGCCGCATCGGAGAGGGTCGGGGCGGCCATGCCGGTGAAGGTTGCCGACACGTAGTTCGGCTTCGGCGTCGGGGCGGGCGCAGGCGCCGGGGCCGGCGAATCGTCACCGCCGCCGCCGCAGGCGGTCAGAAAGGCGACGCCGCCCAGGGGCAGCATGGGGGCGGCGCTGAGGAACTTGAGGGCTTGGCGGCGGGATGCGCGGGGTGCGGCGGTTTCGGACATGACGGTGCTTCGCTTCCAGGGTCGTGGGTGATTTATGACCGAGCAGCGAATGCAGGCGTGCGCCCCGGGCCGCGTCGGCCAGCCGAGCTTAGGAAGCCCTTGTGACGCGGTTGTGCAGCGTGTGTGACGGAACGGTGACGGTCACGTGGCGGCTGCCGCCACGTTTGGGGACTCGACTCAGCTGAGGCGCGCTCGCGCGATGGGCGCGCGTTCCATCCACGAGAGCCGGTACAGCAGCGCCAGCACCAGCAGCCCGCCGAAGAAGATGTACGACTGCAGGACGTTCAGCCGTGTGTCGGCCAGCAGGTTCACGGCAGTCATGAAGGTCTGGCCCGTGAGCGCGAGCGCCAGCCACAGCAGCGGCTCGGTGCGTCGGCCCCAGGGGCGGGTCTGGAGTGCCATCGGGAACGCGAGCGCGAAGATCGGGAACAACACGGCGTAGTGGTGCTCCCAGGCGATCGGCGAGGCGATCGTCAGGCTCAGCATGATGAGCGCGAGGTCGATGGCGGTCGGCGCCTTGCGCAGGCGCCAGAACATCGCCAGCGCCAGGATGACGGCCGAGGACACCACGGTCGCGACGTAGACCGTCGCGTGGTAGGGCGGGAAGTCGGTGCCCGACCAGACCAGACCGCGCCCGAACAGGTTGGCGCCGTTGAACAACAGCCGGTTCATCAGGCCGTTGACCGACTGGTTGATGAAGTAGCTCTCGCCGTGCCGGCCGAGGAAGGAGACGACCGTCAGGTAGTCGAGGTTGTTGCGCAGGCCGTAGTAGGCCACCGACACGGCCAGGAACGCGACGCCGGTGAGCGTCGCCGCGATCGCGAACTTCCATTGCCGGCGCAGCAGCGCCCACACGACCACCAACGCCCACTGCGGCTTGATGATGCAGCACAGGGCCACCAGGAAACCCGACAGGCGCGGCTGGTCGCGCTGCCAGGCCAGCAGCGCCAGGCCGGCGGCCAGCGTCATGGCGGTCTGGATCTGGCCGTGGTGCTCGCTGCGAGCGAGCGGGTAGAACAGTGCCGCGCTCACCAGGCACAGCACGAAGAGCGTGGCCGTCGACTTTGGCAGCAGCGCTGGCGCGCGCTCGCCGGCCGGCGCCAGCTGCTGCGATGCGCCCATGAAGAGCTTCATGAAGACGAGCGCGATCACCGGCACGCACAGCCGCGAGAGCACCTTGTAGACCACCACCAGCTGCTCGCCGCTGATCGGGAGCAGCGCCAGCGGAATGTCGATGAAGAGCAGCGCCGTCAACGGGTACTGGAACTTCACGTGCTGCTCGAAGAAGATGGCCTGGTAGAACGGCACGTCCGGGTGCGCGTGGAACTGCGCCGAGGCGCGCAGCATCGGCATCCACGAATCGTCGCCCGCATAGGCGCGCAGCAGGGTGCGCACGTAGGCCGTCGCACTTTCGTAGGGGTCGCCGCCCACCAGCGCGACGAGGCTGCTCAGCGCCACGCCGCTGAAGACGAAGCAGGCCCACAGCCGCCATTGGCGGGACAGACGGTCGGTCGAGGGGCTGCCCGGCTGCGCGGCCAGCAGCGGTTGCCGGCGCCAGAGGTAGGCGACGATGGCGGCCGAGATCAGGGCGGTCAGCAAGACCCCGATGAACATCTTCATGGTGCGATTCCCTCCGGGGCGCTCTCAGGGCGCCGGTGTCGCGTGCTGCAGCAGGTGGGCCGCGGCGGCATGCATGTCGAAATTGTGGAAGCCGACCAGTGCGGCGAGCAGCACGGCCAGCACCGGCGCCGCGCGGCCCAGCGGCGATCGGCCTGCGAAGAGCGCGACGGCCATCAGCAGCGGCAGGAAATGCGCCGCGTACAGAAAGGTCTCGTCGCCGTACACCAGGTGCAGCGCGATCTGCGCGGCCAGCGTCAGCCCGAGCACCTTGCCGAAGGCATGCCAGCGCGGCGAACGGACCAGGCCGACCACGCCGGCAGCCAGCAGCAGCGCCCAGATCAGGACGGCGGCCCAGCTGGCCGCGTCGACGAGGCCGGCGCCGTTCATCTGCACCGAGATGCTGTTGAGCGCTGGTGGCACCTGCTCCTGCACCCGCACCTCGGGAAGGCGGATCGGGTACCACAGCATCCCGATCAGGCGGTCGCCGAGCGAGCCGCCGCCGGCCTGGTTGATGTAGTGCAGTTCCTCGCGGCTGCCGAGGAAGAACAGCATCGACCAGTGGTAGAGCTGGCGCTGTACCAGGGCCAGGACCGAGACGATCAACAGCGCCACGGCGCTGAGCCCCACGGCGCGGCGCCACGGGCGCTGCACGATCGCGAGGGCGAGCCCGGCCACCCAGTTGGTCACGGTGATGCTCAGGCTGGCCACGCTGGCCGCGACCAGCCAGCGGTCGCCGACGGGGCGGTGCACCGCGACGGCCGCCACCAGCAGCACCATCAGCAGCGTGAGCGAGCCTGCGAAGAAGGTCTCGGCCAGCGAGAACCAGAACTGGAAGGCGGCGCTGGCGACGGCGAGCGCCGTGAAGCAGACGCTGGCGATGCGCCCGGCGCCGGACAGGCGGCCCAGCGCGTAGAAGCCGATGGCCCAAAGCACGCCGACGAACTTGACGACCCGCATCGCGGCTTCCAGGTCGCTGCCGGCCCAGACCGAGCGCACGGCCACCGTCACCGGATGCAGCAGCAGCGAGGAAATGGGGTGGACCTTGGTCCGGTAGTGGTTGCTCTGCGCATCGACCATGTTGGCCAGCGTGCGCGGCGTGTCGGCGCCGAACCAGACGTCCCCACCGGACTGCTGCTGGTACAGGCCTGGCGGCAGATGCAGCATCAGCGCGCGCAGCAGCCACACCACCGCCAGGCCCAGGAGCACGGCGATCAGCACATCCGGCGCCCAGCGGCGCCATGTCGATGCCGGCGCGCTCAACCTGCGATCCAGAGAAGCAGGGCGCCGATCCCCACGGCCGTGAGGCTGACCCAGTCGCGTGCCGCGAAGACCACTGGGTCTTCGTGGAGCAGCCCGCGCACGGCCTTGAGCCAGATGCGCATCGTCCAAAACAGGAACACCGGGATCAGCATCCAGAGCCACACCGGGTTGTCGTAGCGGCCCATCATGTCCTGGTCGTTGATGTACAGGCCGAGCAGCAGCACCGACATCTGGCCGGCCGACACGCCGCCGCACAGGACGAAGGTCAGGTCGTTCGGCAGGTAGCCGCGGTCGGTGTTGAGCTTGCTCGGATCGTCGACCGCGCTGGCCAGTTCGACATACCGCTTGGCCAGTGCCAGGCTCAGGAAGATGAACAGCGAGAAGGACAGGACCCAGAACGAGAGCGGCAGGCCGGTGGCCGCCGTGCCCGCGGCGATGCGGATGGTGTAGAGCGCGGCCAGCGAGAAGACGTCCACCACCGCCCGGCGCTTGAGGTGCACCGAGTACGCGGTGGTCAGCGCCATGTAGATGAGCAGCACGTAAAGGAACTCGATCGGCAGCGTGGCGATCGACAGCGCGAGCGATGCCGCGCTGAGCCCCACGGCCATCAGCAGGCCGCGGCCGACCGAGATCTCGCCGGCGGCGAAGGGGCGTCGGCGCTTGCGGTGGTGGCGCCGGTCCGAGCCGAGGTCGAGCAGGTCGTTCACCACGTAGATGCCCGAGGCCATCAGCCCGAAGGCGAGGAAGGCGAGCGACGCATTGACCACCAGGCCCAGCGTCAGCTCGTGCAGCGAGGGCAGCAGCGGCAGGAAGATCAGCAGGTTCTTGAGCCACTGGTGCAGACGCATGCCGTAGATGTAGCGCTGCAGCCGCGCGGCCTGCGGCCGGATCACGGCTTCGATCGTCGTGCGCTGTGCCGCGCGCTGGTTCAGCCGGCTGGAGCCGCTGACGACCACGGCGGCGTGTGCGCGCTGCCAGATCGGTAGGTCGACGTGGTGATCCCCGGCATAGGCGAAAGGCAGGCCCCCGGCGTCGCGCTGGATGGCCGCGAGCTTGCCTTCGCCGCGCAGGTTGTCCACGCCGTTGGAGGCGATCACCTCGTCGAACAGGTCCAGGTGGTGGGCGATCTGCCGGGCGAACTTCATGTCGCTGGCGGTGGCGAGCACCACGCGCCGTCCGGCGGTCCGGGCCTCGCGTGCCAGCCGCAGCACTTCCTCCCGATAGGGCAGGGTCGTCACGTCGATCTCGACGCGCTGCGCGACCTCGTGTTTGAGCGTTGCCTTTCCACGCGCCAGCCAGGCCGGCAGCATGAACAGCGACAGGGGGGACGCCCGCACCAGTTGCAGCAGGGACTCGTGCAGCAGATCGGTGGTGATCAGCGTGCCATCCAGATCGATGTAGAGCGCCGGTGCCGTCATGGGTCAGGCCCGGCTGAGAACGACGACGCCGACCAGGATGATCGCGATGCCGGCGATCCGCCCGGGCGTCAGCGCCTCGCCGAAGATCTGCCAGGCCAGGACCGCCGCGATGACATAGCCCATGGACAGCAGGGGATAGGCCACAGTCACATCCACGCGCGTGAGGGCCACGATCCACAACCCTGCACTGAGAAAGTAGCAGCACAGCCCGGCCAGGATCCAGGGGTGCACGGCGGCCTGCATCGCGGCGTTCAGCATCGAACTGCCGCTGGTCATGGAAATGCCCTGCAAGGTCCTGGCGCCGGCCTTCAACATCAATTGGGCACCGGAGTTCAGCAGGACACCGGCAAAGATCACCAGAAAGGTGGAAAAGGTCATGGAAGGCAGGGGGTTGATGGTCAACGCCATCATGCGCGGACCCCGGCCATATTCTGCAACACTTGTTAAAAACTTAGTGCAAAAGTTGTCAACTAGGGAAACTGTTTAGGCCAAAAGGCCCATAGCCTTAAGGTCTGGTTCACAGTGGCTGCCAGTTTTCCAGCCTCTGGCCCCGTGCCCGCGAAGTAGTCGGCCCGCACCGCACCGAGGATGGCGCTGCCGGTGTCCTGCGCCACCACCAGCTTCTGCAGCGCCACCGTCGGCCCCGGCGAGGCCAGCCAGACGGGGGTGCCGTACGGGATGCTCTCGCGGTCGACCGCGATCGAGCGCCCGGCCGTCAGCGGCACGCCCTGCGCGCCGCGTGGGCCGAAGGCGGCGTCGACCTCGTTGAGCGCCTCTTCGCGGAAGAACACGTAGCGCGGGTTGCTCCACATCAGCTGCGGCACCCGCTGCGGGTTCTGGGCGACCCAGGCCTTGGTGTCGTCGGGCCAGCGGCTCACGCGCGTCGCGCCCTGGCTGACCAGCCACTGCTGGATGCTGCGGTAGGGCTGCTCGTTGGTGGCGGCGAAGGCCACGCGCACGGTGCGCTGGCTGCCGTCGGCTTCGGTGATGCGCAGGCGCCCCGAGCCCTGGATGTGCAGCATCATCGCGTCGACCGGGTCCGCCATCCAGGCGATCTCGCGGCCACGCAGCGCGGCCTGCGCCTCGGGCAGGGTTTCGATCTGCTGGCGGGTGTACCAGGGGCGGCGCGGCACCAGGCCGGCGGGCGGCGCGTACAGCGGCACGTTGAACTGCGCCGTCGGCTGGCGCGTGGCGTCATAGACCGGTTCGTAATAGCTCGTGAGCTGGCCGTCGCTCTGGCCGGTGAGCGATTCCACCCGGTAGGGCTGCAGCCGCTCGGTCATCCACTGGCGCTGCGCGTCCGGCTCGGCGATGGCCAGGCGCCGCACCTCCGGGCACAGCGGTGCGAAGGCGGCGTTGGGGCGGGCGCAGTTGCTGACCATCGCGTCCCAGCCCTCGTGCAGTTCGTCGTCGGCGAAGCCCGGCAGTTCGGACCACGCCACCGGCACCCATCGGCTCTTCGGATGGGTGAGCGGACCGGTCAGCGGACCTTGGACCGGCGGTTGAGCAATCGTGGGTGGCGTGGCCTGCGTAGGCGGCAGGCGTGTGCCGGTCGAGCAGGCGGCCAGCATTGCTACGATCGCCAACCCAACCAGCCTCCGGAGTCCTTGTGTCATGGGCCTGATTCTCCTTGAAGCGTTCGGCGCTCTCGTGCTGCTGGTGTTCATCGTGTGGTGGACCATGTTCTCGGGCCGCAAGGGCGGCGAGATCGACGAGCCGCAGACGCGTGACGGCCCGGACGACGGGGGACCGCGCGGTTGAATGTCACGTTTTCCCTGTCGGGCGATGGCTCAAGGTATCGTGGGGTAACAGAGGGGTTGCTCCTGTTCCAGGAGCGATGAACTCCGCTGCGACAAGGCTTTCGAAGGGACTGCCCCGGCGCCATGGTGATGCGTCGGGTGGGGCCGCTGCTCGCGAACCGGGCGGTCGATGACCATAATCCGACCACGTTCCGCAGCCATGGCGCCATCGCGCCGTTGCGGTGTAGTCCTCATCGATCGAAGGGAAACTCCATGAAAAAAATCGTCCTCTCCACCGCCGCCCTGGCCGTCCTCCTCACCGGCTGCGCCGGCGGCATGACCGACACGCAACGCAACACCGGCATCGGCGCAGGCGCCGGTGCGCTGGGCGGCGCGGCCATCGGCGCCATGACCGGCGGCCGGGCCGGCACCGGTGCCGTGATCGGCGCCGGCGTGGGTGCACTGGGTGGCTACCTGTGGTCGCAGCGCATGGAAAACCAGAAGCGCGAAATGGAAGCCGCCACCCGCGGCACCGGCATCGGCGTGACGCAGACTGCCAACAACGAACTGAAGCTGGCGATCCCGAGCGACGTGTCCTTCGACACCGGCCGCTCGGCCATCAAGCCGAACTTTGCGCCGGTCCTGAACCAGTTCGCCAACGGCCTGCGCAACAACCCGAACGCCGAGGTGCGCATCATCGGCCACACCGACAGCACCGGCTCCGATGCCATCAACAACCCGCTGTCGGTCGACCGCGCCGCCAGCACGCGTGACTACCTGATCGCCCGCGGCGTGCCATCGACGGCCTTCCGCATCGAAGGCCGCGGCTCGCGCGAACCGGTCGCCGACAACAACAGCGATGCCGGCCGCGCGCAGAATCGCCGCGTCGAGATCTACGTGGGCGAGCGCCCGCAAGGCTGATCGCGCTCAGAGCCCTCTGAGCAGGTTGGCCAGTTCCACGGCCGACTTCACTTCCATCTTCTCGAACACGCGCGCGCGGTGGACCTCCACCGTGCGCACGCTGATGGCCAGCTGATCGGCGATCAGCTTGTTCGGCAATCCCTCGACCACCAGCCGCATCACGTCGCGCTCCCGTTCGGTGAGCTCGTCGATGTGCGCGCGCAGGGCGGCGCGCGTGACTTGTGCCTCGACGGCACGCAGCGACGCGCCCAGGGCCTTCTCGATGCGGTCGACCAGCGCGTTGTCCGAAAACGGCTTCTCGCAAAAATCGAAGGCCCCGCGCTTCACGGCATCGACGGCAGTCGGCACGTCCGCGTGGCCGGTGAGGAAGATCACCGGCATGGTGTCCAGCAGGCCCCGTTCGGCCAGCCGGTCGAATAGCACCAGTCCGCTGGTGCCGGGCATGCGCACGTCCAGCAGCAGGACGTGCGGTTGCGGCGGCAGCGACTGGGTGTCGAGGTAGGCCTCGAACGCATCGGCGCTGGCGAAATGCTCGCTGGCCAGGCGGCGTGAGCGCAGCAGCCAGGCGAGCGCCTCGCGCACGCTGGCGTCGTCGTCCACGATGAAGATCAGGCCGTCGATGAGGGGTTGCATGGGGAGTTCACGCGATCGGTAGAGTGAAGCGGAAGATGGTGCCGCGGGGGTGGTGGGGCTCGTGCATGAGCACGCCGCCGTGCTGCTCGACCACCGTGCGGCACAGGCTCAGGCCGAGGCCCATGCCGTCGGCACGCGTGGTGAAGAAGGGCGTGAACAGGCGCTCGGCGACGTCGGGACTGATGCCGCTGCCGATGTCGGCCACCGAGAACGCGAGCCACTGGCGCATGTCGGCCGGTGCATCGGGCGCCCCGATGCGACCGGCACGGGTCACGCGCAGGGTCAGCACACGCTCGCGCAGCTCGGGCATGTCCATCGCTTGCATCGCGTTGCGGGCCAAGTTGAGCAGCACCTGCTCGACCAGCGTGCGGTCGCACAGCACGGTGGGCAGCGCGTCGGCCAGCACCAGGTCGATGCGCACGCCGAGCTTGCGCGCCTGCAGCCGCACCAGCGGCAGCACCGCGTCGATCAGCGCTTGCGGCACCACTGGCTCGCGCGTGCGGTCGCGCCGCCGCACGAAGTCGTGCACGCTGCGGATCACCTGGCCGGCGCGGTCGGCCTGCTCGGCGATGCGTCGCACCGCCATGGCCACCTCGGCGCCGTCGCCCTTCGCCCCCTGCAACAGGTTCAGCGAGCCGCTCGCGTAGCTGGCGATGGCGGCCAGCGGCTGCGTCAGCTCGTGGCTGAGCAGTGAGGCCATCTCGCCGACGGTGGCGAGCCGGGCGCTGGCCTGCAGCCGCTCCTGCGTGGCGCGCGAGAGCTCTTCGACGCGGCGCTGTTCGCTCACGTCGATGAACGCGCTCATCCAGCCGGTCTGCACGCCGTGCGCGTTGATCAGCGGCGCTTCGAAGATGAGCACCGGAAAACGCGAGCCGTCCTTGTGCATGAAGACCGACTCGAAGCCTTCGCGCGGTGGCATGCCGCCGGCCAGCCGCAGCGTCTGGCGCTTCTGGTATTCGTGCGCCAGTTCGGTCGGCCAGTAGGGCGCTTCGCCGGTGCCGGCCTGGATCAGCTCCTCGGCGCTGAAGCCGACCATCTCGCAGAAGGCGGGGTTGACGTAGGTGATGCGGCCTTGCAGGTCGCGCGCGCGCAGGCCGGTGATGACCGAGTCCTCCATCGCCTTGCGGAAGGCCAGCGTGTCGGCCAGTTCGTTCTCGGCGCGCAGCCGGCGCCGCGTGTCGCGCGCCAGCAGCACCAGCACCGACACCAGCGCGATCGAGATGGCCGTGACCAGGCCGGTCAAGAGGTTGGGGAACACGTCGGGCGCCGCACGCCAGCCGTCGACACGCAGCACCAGTGCCGCGCCGGGCAGGTCGATCAGCTGCTGCGTGCTGAACACGCGGCTGCCGCTGCGCCGTGCGGTGCCCACCGATGCGAGTCGCGTACCGTCGGGTTCGGTCAGCGACACCTCCTGGCCCCGCCGCAGCGTTGGCGCGACCAGCTCGATCAGCACGTCGCGCAGCGTGTACGTGGCGATCAGGTAGTCGCCGCCTTCCGTCGGCAGGCACAGCTCCATCACCTCGATGCCGCCGCTGTCGGGCAGCGCGACGTAGTGGCTGGGCGAGTAGGCGGCGCCATCGGTCTTGCGGGCCGAGGCGCAGGCCAGCGCGACGTCGGACTGTGCGCTGCGACGGCTGTCGTCGTCGAAGTGGCGCACGCGGTAGGGCGTGTCGGCGGCGGCCACCGTGCGCAGCGTGCGGTCGCGCCATTCGAGGCGCAGCCACTCGCGGTGGCCGCGCATCAGCGCCGTCGACTCGGTAGCCCAGCGCTCGGGGTCCAGGCCCGGGGACTGCAGCGCGTGCAGGCTCTGCACGTTGCGCTGCAGGCCGGCCCGCAGGTCGGCGGCGGCGTCGGCCGTGTCGCGGTCGAGCGCGGCCTGCACCTGCTCGGCTTCGTGCCGGCCCGCCAGCCACACGACGGTGACCAGCAGGGCCGACACCAGCACCGCCAGCAGCACCCACAGGAACCAGCGCTGCCACACCGAGCGCAGGCTCAGGAAGGCCTGCCCGCCGACGCGGATCGCCAGCCGCGTGGCGAGGTTCTCGCGCGCTGTGGCGGTGCCGGCTGGGTCGAAGGGCGGTGCGGACACGTCTCGGGGTGGGCTAGAGCACGGCGTGCGACAGCGCCGGCAGCTGCGCGCGCGACGCGGCGGTGCGCGCTGCGTCGATGTCGAACAGCACCACGCCTTCGCCCGTCGCCTGCTGCGCGACGACCGTGCCCCAGGGGTCGACGATCATCGACTGGCCCCAGGTCTGGCGGCCGTTCTCGTGCAGGCCGCCCTGTGCCGGCGCCACGACCCAGGCGAGGTTCTCGACGGCACGCGCGCGCAGCAGCAGCTCCCAGTGCGCGGCGCCGGTGGTGTGGGTGAAGGCGCTGGGCACCAGCAGCAGGTCGGCGCCCTGCCTGGACAGCGTGCGGTACAGCTCGGGAAAGCGCAGGTCGTAGCAGACCGACAGCCCGATGCGCCACGCATGGCCGTCGCGCGAGGGCAGGTCGAACAGCACCGGCTCGCTGCCGGGCACGATGACGCGGCGTTCGTCGAAGCGCTCGCGGCCGTTGTCGAAGAAGAAAAGATGGATCTTGTCGTAGCGCGCGACGTACTCGCCCGACGGCGCATAGACCACCGAACTGTTGAAGACGTGCTGGTCGTCGCCGGCCTCGATCGGCAGCGTGCCGCCGACGATCCACAGCCCGAATTCGCGCGCCGCCTCGGCCAGGAAGCGCTGCACCGCGCCGTCGCCCGGCACCTCGCGAATCGCGAGCTTGTCCGTGTCCTTCGCGCCCATGAGGCAGAAGTACTCGGGCAGCACCGCCAGCTCTGCGCCGGCCGCTGCGGCCTCGGCCAGCAGGGCGTGTGCGCGCGCCAGGTTGGTCTCGCGGTCGATGGCCGAGACCATCTGCAGGGCAGCGACTTTCATGGGGTGATCTCCTTCGTCAGCGCATCGCGTGCGGCCGGCAGCGCACGGCGTGGCACCTTGGTGATCTTCGGGTCGGTCCAGGTGCCCTCGATCTGGAACTCCTGCGTGGCCGCGGCCGCCAGCGGCTTGCTCAGCAGCGCCTGCGCGAGGAAGGTGCTCAGGCCGATCAGCGGGTTGATGGCGGTGGCCACCAGCGCGGCGGTGCCGGCGCTGATCTCGGGCACGACCACCACGCGCAGGTTCTGCGTCTCGTGCGCGATGTCGGCCGAGCCGTCCATCAGCACCGCGGCGTTCACGCCCTTCATCTGCAGGTTGTTGGTGCTGGCCACGCCGTTGGCGATGGTCGCATCGCCGCGCACGAAGTCGAAGGCGAAGCCCTCGCTGAAGATGTCGCGGAAGTCGAGCGTGAGCCGCCGCGGCAGCGCCTGCAGGCTCAGCACGCCCAGCAGCTTGGCCAGGCCCGGGTCGGCCTTGAGGAACTGCCCGGTCGCCACATCGAGGTGCACCTGGCCATTGAGGCTCGGGTAGTCGAGCGACAGTGGCGAGCCGCGCCAGTCGACCGAGCCTTCGAGCTGACCGCGGCCACGACGGATCACGTCCTTCATGTTGAAGCGGCCCAGCAGCTTGCCCGCGTCGGCGATGTCGAGCGTGAAGTCCATGGCCGTGCGGCGCTGCGCCGTGTCGGTGCCGGTCCAGCTGCCTTTGGCTGTGAAGCTCGCCTCGGGCATGGTGAAGGCAAGCTTGTTGAGCCGCCATTCGCGCTGGGCGCCACCGCGGTTGACCGCATCGATCTCGGCGCGGCCGAGGTGCCGGCCGAGCAGTTCGAAGTCGTCCACCACGATGTCGAGCGCGGGCAGCGTGCCCGGCTTTTCGTCGAGCAGCGACTCGACGTTCTTCGCCTCGCTGGCGGCGATCTTCAGCCGCGACAGCCGTGCATAGATGCGGCCGTCCTGCGCCTGGCGGTATTCCATGTAGCCGCTCAGCTCGGCGGCGTCGACGTTGGCGCGCCACACGGCACCCTCGCGCGAGCCGCCCAGCACCACGTCGTGCAGCGTGCGGCCGCCGCCGATGTCCAGCGCCCGCGCGCGCACCGCGATGGCGGTCGGCAGGTAGGCCGAGGGCTCGGTGCCGTTGCCGCCGCTGTCGCCGGTGCCGACCGCGCTGCCCGTGGCTTCGCCGAAGAGCGCTTGCCAGGCGGGCAGATTGAAGTCGTCGAGGTGGAAGGTGGCCTGCACCCCGCGCGTCGGTGCGACGGGCGTCTCGCCGGCCGGCATGCCCACGCCGAGCGCGCCCTGCAGCACCCGTGCCTCGGCGCCCCCCAGGTCGCGCACGTAGAAGGCCGAGGCGACGTTGCCGAGTTCGACCGAGATGCGGTCGTGCAAGAAGGGCGGCGCGCCCGCACGGGCTTCGCGCAGCACCACCTTCTTCTCGACCTGCAGCGGCATCGACGCGTCGGCGGGCTTGGACAGCGGTGCCGGCAGTTCGAGCCCCAGGCCCTGCAGGGTGCTGGAGAGCGAGAACTCGGGTGTGCCGTCGCGCACCGACAGCGTCGCGGCGTAGGCCGTGCCGCCGCTGGCCTTGGCCGCCAGACGCGGCAGCCAGTCGACCTCACGCATGGCGCGCAGGCCGTCGGCCGTGATGCTGCCCTGCGCGCGGAAGCTCATCTCGGACGACGCGCCGGTGGCATAGCGGCCGCGGCCTTCGACGCGGGTCTCGCCGCCAGCGATGCGCCCCTGCACCCCCGTCAACTGGAAGCCGCTCTCCGTGAAGCTCAGGGTGCCGCGGGCCTGGCCGACGACCGGCGCGTCGGGTGCCAGCTGCAGGTCGTTGCCGCCGAGCACCACGCTGGCCTGGACCTTGGTCTTGTCCATGTTCTCCAGCGGCAGGTCGAGCTTGAGCTGGTAGTCGGCGTTCCCGGTGGCGCGGATCGCGGCGACCGAGGCGGCCACCTCGCCCGTCAGCGGTGCGCCGGCCTTGAGCAGCTCGCCCAGCGGCCCGCGCGCCTGGGCGTCGACCCCGAGCATCGGCGCCGGATGTGCCATGTCCTCGATCTGGACGTCGGCCTTGGTCACCTCGATGCCCGGTGCGCCCACGATGCGGCCGCGTGCGTTGCGCACCCGCATGCCGTTGCGCTCGAAGATCAGGTCGCCCGAGACGCCGGTGAGCGCCGGCCACGCCTGCGTCTTGCCCGTCGTCACCAGCGACGGCGGCACATAGGCGTAGTTCACGTCGCTCACCTTGGCGGCGATGCGGAAATCGCCGTCGCGCGGGTCCGGGAAGGGCACGTCGTGCAGGTCGCCACGCACCCGGAAATCGACCGTGCTGGCCACACCCTTGGTCACGCTTTCCTGCACGTAGCTGCGCGTATGTTTCGGAATTTCCAGCGGCAGGTAGCGGTGCACGCGGGTCCCGTTGGCGCGGGTGAGCTGGCCCTGCAGATCGAGCACGCCGGGGTAGCGTGACTTGCTGCGCGAGGTGGCCGGGTCGCTGGTGCGCCAGGTGGCGCGGGCCTCGCCGGCGGCATCGACGTTCTCGAAGCGCAGCTCGCTCACCTGCAACTGCACCTGGTCGCCGTCGCGCTTCCACTGGAGCTGGGTAGAGAGCTGGTCGATGGGGATGCGCGGTTCCTCGAACACGCCCGGGAAGTCGAGCACGCCCTGCGCGATGGCCAGCGTGGCCTTGCCGCCGTCCTGGGTGGCGTCGAAGCTGATGGCGGCGCCGCTCAGGCCGGGCGTGCCGGTGTGCGGCGCCGGCGCGGGTTGCGAGGCCAGGCTGAAGGCGCTCACGCTGCCGCGGGCCTTGTACTGGTGCGGGTCGCCGAGGGCGCCCTGCCAGCTGGCATCGATGTGTTCGACCACGCCGCGCGGCGCGTAGGCGGCCAGCACGCGGTGCGTGGCGTCGCCCAGCGGCAGGCGCGCGGCGATCAGGCTCAGCGCGGCCAGGTCGAGCCGGTCGGCGCGAAAGGCGCCGCGCTCGGGCGTGCGGCCCTGCACGGGCGTGTGCTGGAACCACAGGTTGCCGCCGGGCCAGCGCAGGCCGTCGGCGGTGTCGAACTGCAGCGCTGTCGTCGAGAACTCGAGGGTCTGGTCCTTCAGCTGGCCGGCCACGCGGCCCGTGACCGCGCGCAGCACCAGCGGCTCGAGGGCCGCGTCGAGCGAGGCGTCGATGCGGTCGAGCGCGAGGTCGACCGCGCCGCCCGCGACCTGTCCCTCGCGCACATCGGCCCAGGCGCGCAGGCCGCCGCGGCCATCGCGGATGCGCGCATCGAGCGACACGTAGTTGCCGAGCCGGCGCACGTCGATGTGCGGCAGCTCGGCGTAGAGCTGGCCGGCCCAGCGCTGCCAGTTGCCGCGGCGCACCGACAGGAGCGGCTGGCGGAATTCGCCACGCAGGGTGAAGCGGTCGCCCCAGCCGGCGGGCGGGGTGGCGTCCAGGCGCATCGCGTGGCGGCGGCTGCCGTTGCGGGCGATGAAGCGCACGTCGGTCAGCAGCAGCGGCTCGGCGCGGCGGCGCTCGTCGGTCCAGCGCACCGTGCCGCCTTCGATGACGAATTCGCGCTGGCTGAAGAACCAGTCGGCGGCATGGGTGTCGCTGCCGCCGGTGTCGCCCGACATGTCGAGCCCGGCCACGTGGAGCTTGCCCAACGCGTCGAGCCGCACGTCGAGCTGCGGGTTCTGGATGTAGAGCTGCACGAAGCTCAGACGCCACAGCGAGCGCGGCGACACGCTCGCGACCACCCGCGCCAGGCGCAGCGCCTCGCGCCCGCTGGCGTCGCGCACGACCACGTCGTTCAACTCGAAGGTGGGGAACAGGGTGCCAGATTTCGCACCGATGGCGCCGATCTGCACCGGTACCCCGATGATCCGGCTGGCTTGTGCTTCGACGAAGCCGCGGTACTCGCCGATTCGCGGCACAATCCAGCCGTGTAGGACCACCACCGACACCGCGAACAAGAGCCACGCAGCGATCAGCACACCGAGCAGCCACTTCGCCGAGACAGCGGTGATCTTGAGCAGCCGTGAAGGGTGAGTCGCCGTGTCGTTCATTGAGGATCGCGCTGTGCAGGAATTATGACCCCCAGCCTCTCGACAGGTTCCGACCCGACCGATGCCCTCGTGCATCCCTCGCCTGCCGCCGAGACGCCGCAGTCCACGCTGCCGTTGTCGTCTCATTCGCGCTTCGTGCAACGCCTGCGCCGACGCTATGCCGACGAGCTGCACCTGCTGCCGGCCGGTGCGCCGCTGCGTCCGGCCATGGCCCAGGCCTACGCGCAACTGCGTGTGCGCGGCGACAGTGCCGCCGATGCGCTGCGCATCGTCCGCCAGCTGGTCATGGAGCGGCTCGTCACGCTCGATTGCGACGCGCAGGCGCCGCTGGCGGTCGTCACCACGGCCGTCACGCAGCTGGCCGAGTTCGCGCTCGACATCGCCTGCACCGAGAGCGCCGCCGAGCTCGACGCGCGCCACGGCGCACCCATCGGCCCGGATGGCCGCCGCGCGCAATTCTGGGTCGTGGGCATGGGCAAGCTCGGCGCGCGCGAACTCAACGTGTCGAGCGACATCGACCTCATCTACCTCTACGACCAGGACGGCGAGACCGCCGGCGACGCGGCCGGCCGCGGCCGCATCTCGAACCACGAGTACTTCGCCCACGCGGTCAAGCGCCTCTACGCGCTGATCGGCGACACCACCGAACACGGCTTCGTCTTCCGCGTCGACCTGGCACTGCGGCCCAACGGCAACTCGGGCCCGAGCGTGGTGTCGGTCGATGCGCTCGAGGAATACCTGCAGGTCCAGGGCCGCGAATGGGAGCGCTTCGCCTGGATGAAGAGCCGCGTGGTCGCACCGGCCTCGGTCATCGCCGACGGCTCGGCCCAGGCTTTGCGCAGCGTGGTGCTGCCCTTCGTCTTCCGCCGCTACCTCGACTACAGCGTGTTCGATTCGCTGCGCACGCTGCACCGCCAGATCCGCGAGCAGGCGCTGCGCCGCTGCGCCGGCCGCCCCGAGCGGGCCAACGACGTGAAGCTGTCGCGCGGGGGCATCCGCGAGATCGAGTTCACCGTGCAACTGCTGCAGGTGGTGCGCGGCGGCCAGTTCCCCGAACTGCGCACCCGCCCGACGCTCGATGCGCTGCAGCGGCTGGCCCGCGCCGGCCTGATGCCGCAGGAGACGGCCGATACGCTGGCGGCGGCCTACACCTTCCTGCGCCGGGTCGAGCACCGCATCCAGTACCTGGACGACCAGCAGACCCATGTGCTGCCGGTCGACGACGAGGACGTGCGCTGGATCGCCCGTTCCCTCGGCCTGGCCGACAGCTGCGTCTTCCTGGCCGAACTCGACAGCCACCGCGAGTTCGTCGCCGAGGAGTTCGACAAGCTGCTGGGCGGCGACAAGCAATGCGTCGGCTGCAACGGCAAGACCAAGCTCGAGCCGCCGATCGACCTGAACGACCTGATCGCGCAACTGCCCGCGGCCTTCGGTGCGCGCATGGAACGCTGGCGCGAGAGCCCGCGCATCCTGGCGCTGCGCGACGAGACGCGGGCCCGCCTGCGTCAGCTGGTGCGTCGCACCGGCCACTGGATCCACGCGGCCGACGGCGACGAGGCCGCCGCGCAGCGCACCGATGCCGCGCTGCGCTGGGCCGACTGGATCGAGCCGCTGCTGCGCCGTGAGAGCTACCTGGCGCTGCTGGTCGAGCGCCCGACGGTGCAGGAGCGGCTGCTGCGCCTGCTCGGCGCGGCCAAGTGGCCCGCGCGCTACCTGATGCAGCACCCGGGCGTCATCGACGAACTGGCCAGCGACGAGATGCTGGCGGGCCGCTTCGTCGCGGAGGAATTCGAGCGCGAGCTGGAGATGCGCCTGGCCTCGCTGCGCCGTACCGGCGAGGACGACGAGGAACGGCTGCTCAACCTGCTGCGCCATGCGCACCATGCCGAAGTCTTCCGCACCCTGGCGCGCGATGTCGACGGCCGCATCACGGTCGAGCAGGTGGCCGACGACCTGAGCGCCATGGCCGATACCGTGCTGCGCATCACCGCGCGCTGGTGCTGGCCGCATGTGCGCAACCGCCACCGCGAGACGCCGCAGTTCGCCATCATCGGCTACGGCAAGCTGGGCGGAAAGGAGCTGGGCTACGGCAGCGACCTGGACATCGTCTTCGTCTACGAAGACGACGACGAGCGCGCCGGCGAGGTCTATGCGGCCTACGTGCGCAAGCTGATCAACTGGCTCACCGTCAAGACGCGCGAGGGCGACCTGTTCGAGATCGACACCGCGCTGAGGCCCAACGGCAACTCCGGCCTGCTCACCACCAGCTTCGCCGCCTACGAGAAGTACCAGTTGGGCCGCGGCGGCAACACGGCGTGGACCTGGGAGCACCAGGCCATGACGCGTGCCCGCTTCGTGCTGGGCGACCCGGCCCTGGGCGCGCGCTTCGACCGCGTGCGCGACGCCGTCATCTGCGCGCCACGGGACCGCGATGCGCTCAAGGCCGAGATCGTGGCGATGCGCGACAAGGTGCGCGCGGCGCACCCGGTCAAGGCCGGGCGCTTCGACGTCAAGCACAGCCCGGGCGGCATGGTCGATGCGGAATTCGCCGTGCAGTACCTGGTGCTGTCGCAGGCCTGCCTGCACCCCGAGCTGGTACCCAACCTCGGCAACATCGCGCTACTGCAGCGCGCCGAGGCGACCGGCCTGCTGCCCGACGACGTCGGCCGCAGCGCGGCGGTTGCCTACCGCGAACTGCGCCGCGTGCAGCACCGCGCCCGGCTCAACGAAGAGCCCACGCAGGTGCTGCTGCCCGGCCTGGCGGCGGAGCGCGAGGCCATGCTGGCGCTGTGGCATGCGGTCTTCGGCTGAACGGACGCCTTCGTGCAACGGCCGTGCCGCGCTGGCGTTGATCGGCGTGGCCTTGGTGCTGGCCGGCTGCGCGAGCAGCCCCAAGGGCGGGTCCTTCGGTCGCGACGGTGCACCGGCGACGCCGCCCTCGAACCTGGGCGCCGTGCCCGATGCCGAGCCGCGCGTCGAACCCATTCGCGGCAGCGGCGGCACCAGCAAGCCGTACACCGTGCTCGGCCGCGCCTACGTGCCGATCACCGACGACCGGCCGTTCCGCGAATCGGGCCTCGCCTCCTGGTACGGCACCAAATTCCACAGCCAGTCGACCGCCAGCGGCGAGCCCTACGACATGTACGCGATGACCGCCGCGCACAAGACGCTGCCGCTGCCGAGCTACGTGCGCGTGCGCAACCCGGCCAACGGCCGCGAAGTGATCGTGCGCGTGAACGACCGCGGCCCGTTCCACGACGGGCGCGTGATCGACCTGAGCTACACGGCGGCGCTCAAGCTCGACCTGCTGCGCGGCGTCGCGCCGGTGGAGATCGAGCGGCTGACGAACGAGGACATCCGCACCGGCGCCTGGCGCCGTGGCGGCGACACGATGCTGGCGGCGGCGCCGGCCGTCGGCACGGCGGTGTCGGTGCCTTCGGGCTGGACCGCCAACGTCGCAGCGACGCCCATCGAAGCGGCGGCTTCCGAGGCGTCGGCGCAGGCCGTCGTCTCCGCGGCACCGCCCCCGCCCGCGCCGCTGGTCGTGACCGAGCTGCCGCCGATGGCGCCCATCGCGTCGGTGCCGGCCGCCGCGTCCATGGCGTCGACTGCAACGCAGACGGTCGATGCGCCAGCGAGCGTCGCGCCCGCCGGCTTCTGGGTCCAGCTCGGCGCCTTCCGCGAACGCGACGGCGCCGAGAGCCTGCGCACCCGTGCGTCGCGCGGCCTGCCGACATTGGCGCCGCTGCTGCGTGTCTTCACCGACGCCGAAACGCACCGGCTGCAGGCTGGCCCCTTCGCCACGCGCGAGGCGGCGTCGGCCACCGTCGCGCAGGTGCGCGACGAGCTGCGCATGGCGGCGATCGTCGTCGAGCGCCGATGAGGCTTATTCGATCGGCTTGTCGGCCACGGGCAGGTGCATACCGACGCCCAGCCGGTTCCACGCATTGATCTGCGCGATCAGTACCGTCAGGTCGACGATCTCCTGGTCGCTGAAGACGGCCTGTAATTGCGCGAAGTCGGCATCGCGATCGCCATGGTCCTCGACCAGGCGCGTGATGCTCTCGGCCCAGTTCAGCGCGGCGCGCTCGCGGGCGTCGTAGAAGCCGACTTCGCGCCAGGTGGCGATGCTGTTGATGTGCTGCCAGGGCGCACCGGCCTTGCGCAGGTCGCGCACGTGCATGTCGAGGCAGAAGGCGCAGCCGTTGAGCTGCGAGACGCGGGTCTGGACGATCTCGTACAGGCGCTGGCCGAGGGTATGGGTGGCGATGGCGCCGTTGACGCCGAGCATGGCCTGGTAGGCCTTGGGCGCGATCTTGAACCAGGGGAGGCGGGGGCTGTTCATGGTGGTTTCCTTTGCTTGAAAAGTGATGACACCCTCAAGACGCGCCAGCCCTCCGGTTTGTGACGCTCAGCGTGAAAATTCTGCGGCGATGCGGGCCAGCTTGTCCGGATTGCGCTGGGCATGGATGCGCACGATGCGCTCGCCGTCCCATTCGATGCCCTGCACCGATTCCAGCACGCCGTCGACCCAGCGCAGCAGGCCGGGGACGCCGTTCACGTCGACCACCTCGATGCGCACCGCGCCGGGAAAGCGCCGCGCCACGGCGAAATAGATCTGCGCCACGCGCTGGCCACCGACGACCGGCTGGCCGAAGGACGGCACCTTGCCGCCGCCGTCGCCGATGATCGCGACGTCTTCCGTCAGCAGCGCCTTGAGCGCATGCAGGTCGCCCCGCTGCGCCGCGTCCGCAAAGCCCCGGAGCAATCGCAGATGGATATCGCGCGGCACCGCCTGTTTCGGGCGATCGTCCTCGCGCACCTGCGTCTTCGCGCGGTGCACCAGCTGGCGGCAGGCCGCCTGGGATTTGCCCAGCGTCTGCGCGATCTCGTCGTAGTCCACCTCGAAGACCTCGCGCAGCAGGAAGGCGGCTCGCGCCTCCGGCGCCAGTCGCTCCAGCACCGTGAGGAAAGCCATCGAGAGGTCCTCGGCGCGGCCCAGCAACTGTTCGGGCGTGGCCGGGCCCTCCGGGTCGTCATTCACGAACGGCTCCGGCAGCCAGGTGCCGACGTAGTGCGTGCGCTGCGCCTGGGCGGCGCGCAGCCGGTCGATGGCGATGCGGGTGGTCACGGTGACGAGCCAGGCCTCGGCGCTCTCGAGCGCGTCGTGCGCCGCCTCGTTCCAGCGCAGCCAGGCGTCCTGCACCACGTCCTCGGCCTCCGCCACGGAGCCCAGCATGCGGTAGGCGATGCCCTTCAGCCGAGGGCGGTGGCGGTCGAAGGCGAGGGTGGCGGCGTCCATGCGGCGATGATGGCACCGCCCGCCCACGGCGCCATCCGGAGGGTCGCCCTCAGGCGCCTTGGTACTCTGGCTTCGGGCCGAGCGCGGCGGCCAGTTCCTTGCGGTACTTGTTGAGTTCCTGCACGCTCTTGAAGCTGCGGTTCATCAGCAGGCTCAGGTTGTGCAGGATGCGCTCGCCGACCTTGGTCTCCCACACGGCGTCGAACTTGATCTGGTTGTCGAGCCAGTGCTCGAGCCAGTCCGGGTCGGGCATGCGGCTCTGGATGGTGTCGTTCGGGAACAGGGCCTTGCTGACGTGCAGGTTGGTCGGGTGCAGCGCCTGGGCTGTGCGGCGCGCGCTGGCCATCAGCACGCCGACCTTGGTGAAGGCGGCGCGGGCCTCGTCGCCGAACTTCTCCATGGCGCGCTTCATGTAGCGCAGGTAGGCGCCGCCGTGGCGGGCCTCGTCCTGGCTCAGCGTGGTGTAGATGTGCTTGATCACCGGCTCCGTGTGCCACTCGGCGGCCCGGCGGTACCAGTGGTTCAGGCGGATCTCGCCGCAGAAATGCAGCATCAGCGTTTCCAGCGGCGGCGCCGGGTCGAAGTCGAAGCGGATGTCGTGCAGTTCCTGCTCGGTCGGTGCGTGCTGTGGGCTGAAGCGCTTGAGGTATTCCATCAGCACCAGCGAATGCTTCTGCTCCTCGAAGAACCAGATCGACATGAAGGCGGAGAAATCGCTGTCGTGCCGGTTGTCGCGCAGGAACATCTCGGTGGCCGGCAGCGCCGCCCATTCCGTGATGGCGTTCATCTTGATGGTTTGGGCCTGTTCGTCCGACAGCTTGGTGCCGTCGAACGACTGCCAGGGAATGTCCTTGTCCATGTCCCAGCGGACGGACTCGAGCTGTCTGAAGAGTTCTGGATAGAGCATGGTCGTCCTTCGTGAGCCGGCGCATTCTAGTGTCGCGATGTGACTGCGCGAACCGGCTTCAAAAACACGAGCCTAAGCGCCCCAGCAAGGGGCCGCGTCATCCACCCTGGGCCTCGCAGGGTCGGACGGCACGCCGCGTCGCGAAGCAATTGGTCACAAAACCCCGGCGCGACATGGGGAACCCGGTTCCTCGGCTGGCGCTCATACCGGCTCGTGCTCTTCAGGAGTCCACTGTTTTCATGTTGCGAGGTCTTCGTGGCGCTGTCATGGTGCCGCGTTGAAATCCCGGAGCGATTCTCCTCCTCCTCCCTCCTCCCTCCTTCGCCCGGGGCGCCTCGCAACATTTTTGTCTACCCGACGCGCCCGTTCTGGGCGCGTTCCCGCGATCCCACGCTGCACCTGTTCCTGCCCTTTGGCAGGGCAGCGTGCCGTGGCGCCTCCGGAATGCCCCGAGGCGTTCCGCGGGGAAGGTCCCGATGCGCTGCGGCCTGCCGAATACAATGCTCGGTGCTGCGCGCAGCTCCCTGCTGCGCGCCGTGGTCGCCCATCGCGGCCACGTAGGCGCGAACTCCGTCCGCGCTCTTTCTACTCTCTCTTCTGCTGGAGACTCTCTTGTTCATTTCCTCTGCTTTCGCCCAGACCGCACCGGCCGCTGCCGCGGGCGGCGACATGTTGTCCTCGCTGGGCAGCATGCTGCCGCTGGTGCTCATGTTCGTGGTGCTGTACTTCGTCATGATCCGTCCGCAGATGAAGCGCCAGAAGGAAGCACGCGCCATGATCGAAGCACTGGCCAAGGGCGACGAAGTGGCCACGGCCGGCGGCCTGCTGGGCAAGATCACCTCGCTGGGTGACCAGTACCTCGGCCTGGAGATCGCCGGCGGCGTGGAAGTCAAGATCCAGCGTACCGCCGTGGTCCAGGTGCTGCCCAAGGGCGCCATCAAGTAAGTTGTGTCAGTCCATGCGGCACTGCCGCACAAAGCGCGATCATGAACCGTTACCCGGTGTGGAAGTACGCGATCATCGTGATCGTGCTGCTGGTGGGGCTCGTCTATGCCCTGCCCAATTTCTTCGGCGAGGCCCCTGCGGTGCAGGTGTCGGCGGCCAAGGCGACCGTGAAGGTCGACGCGGGCACGCAGGCCCGCGTGCAGGAAGCGCTCAAGGCCGGCGGCCTGACGCCCGACATGCTGACCCTGGACGCCACCTCGGTGCGCGCCCGCTTCGTCACCACCGACGACCAGCTCAAGGCGCGTGACGTCCTGCAGCGCGCGTTCGTGCCCGACGCCAGCGACCCGCCCTACGTGGTGGCGCTCAACCTGGTGTCGCGTTCGCCGACCTGGCTGACGGCGCTGCACGCCTTCCCGATGTACCTGGGCCTGGACTTGCGCGGTGGGGTCGACTTCCTGCTGCAGGTCGACATGAAGGGCGCGATCGACAAGCGGGCCGAGTCCTTCGCCGGCGACCTGCGCACCAGCCTGCGCGACAAGAACATCCGCGGCAGCGCGGTGAGCCGCAACGGCCAGACCATCGAGGTCCGGTTCCGCGACGCGGCCAGCCTCCAGGCGGCCAAGCAGCTGGTGCAGGACCAGTTCGCGGACCTTTCCACCGTCGACAGCCAGGAAGGCAGCGACTGGAAGCTGACCGCCTCGATCAAGCCCGAGGCGGCCCGCCGTCTGCAGGACGCGGCGCTCAAGCAGAACATCACCACGCTGCACAACCGGATCAACGAACTCGGCGTGGCCGAGCCGGTGATCCAGCAGCAGGGCATCGACCGCATCGTCGTGCAGCTGCCCGGCGTGCAGGACACGGCCAAGGCCAAGGACATCCTGGGCCGCACCGCCACGCTCGAGATGCGCCTGGTCGACGAATCGACCGAAGGCCGCGCGGCGGAGCTGGGCAACGGACCGGTGCCGTTCGGCTCGGAACGCTTTCTCGACCGCGAAGGGCGAGCCATCATCGTCAAGAAGCAGGTGCTGGTCACCGGCGAGAACCTGACCGACGCGCAGCCCGGCTTCGACTCGCAGACCCAGCAACCGAAGGTCGACCTGACGATGGACGCGAAGGGCGGCCGCATCATGCGCGACGTCAGCCGCGACAACTATCGCAAGCGCATGGCCATGCTGATCTTCGAGAAGGGCAAGGGCGAGGTGCTCACGGCCCCGTCGATCAACGGCGAGCTGGGCAACCGCTTCCAGATTTCCGGCTCGATGAGCGTGGTGGAAGCCAACGACCTGGCGCTGCTGCTGCGTGCCGGCTCGCTGGCCGCGCCGATGGAGATCATCCAGGAACGCACCATCGGTCCGAGCCTGGGGGCCGACAACATCAACAAGGGCTTCAAGAGCGTGATGTACGGCTTCATCGCCATCATGGTCTTCATGTGCGCCTACTACGCGCTGTTCGGCGTGTTCTCGTCGATCGCGCTGGCCGTCAACCTGCTGCTGCTGGTCGCCATCTTGTCGATGCTGCAGGCCACGCTCACGCTGCCTGGCATCGCGGCCATGGCGCTGGCCATCGGCGTGGCGATCGACTCCAACGTGCTGATCAACGAGCGCGTGCGCGAAGAGCTGCGCAACGGCGCCTCGCCGCAGGCGGCCATCCATGCCGGCTACGACCGCGCCTGGGGCACCATCCTCGACTCCAATGTGACGACGCTGATCGCCGGCGTGGCGTTGCTGGCCTTCGGCTCGGGCCCGGTGCGCGGCTTCGCGGTGGTGCACTGCATCGGCATCGTGACCTCGATGTTCTCGGCCGTGTTCTTCTCGCGCGGCCTGGTGAACCTCTGGTACGGCGGCAAGAAGAAGCTCAAGACCGTGTCGATCGGCACGGTGTGGCGGCCCAAGACCGACGGCACGGCCGTGGTCGAAGCGAAATAAGGGGCGCAGGCCATGGAATTCTTCCGCATCCACAAGACCATCCCGTTCATGCGCCATGCCAAGGTGCTGAACATCATCTCCTTCGTGACCTTCGCGCTGGCGGTGTTCTTCCTGGCCCATCGCGGGCTGCACCTGTCGGTGGAGTTCACCGGCGGCACGGTGATGGAGGTCGCCTACCAGCAGTCGGTCGATGTCGGCAAGGTCCGCGAGACGGTCGGCAAGCTCGGCTACCCGGACGTGCAGGTCCAGAACTACGGCACCTCGCGCGACGTGCAGATCCGCCTGCCGGTCCAGAAGGGCCAGACCTCGGCGCAGCAGAGCGCGCAGGTGATGGACGCGCTCAAGGCGGTCGACCCGACCGCCGTGCTGCGCGGCAACGAGTTCGTGGGCCCGCAGGTCGGCGAGGAGCTCACCACCAACGGCATCAAGGCGCTGGCCATGGTGGTGATCGGCATCATGATCTACCTGGCCTTCCGCTTCGAGTGGAAGTTCGCGCTGTCCACCGTGCTGGCCAACCTGCACGACGTGGTGATCATCCTGGGCTTCTTCGCCTTCTTCCAGTGGGAGTTCTCGCTGGCGGTGCTGGCCGCGGTGCTGGCGGTGCTGGGCTACTCCGTGAACGAATCGGTCGTGATCTTCGACCGGATCCGCGAGAACTTCCGGCGCTACCGCAAGATGAGCACGGTCGAGACGATCGACAACGCGATCACCTCGACCATCAGCCGGACCATCATCACCCACGGCTCCACGCAGCTGGTGGTGCTCTCGATGTTCTTCTTCGGCGGGCCGACGCTCCACTACTTCGCCCTGGCGTTGACCATCGGCATCTGCTTCGGCATCTATTCGTCGTGCTTCGTCGCCGCGGCGATCGCCATGTGGCTGGGCGTCAAGCGCGAAGACCTGATCAAGGCGCCGCCCAAGCGCGACGGCGACCCGGACGACCCGAACGCCGGCGCCACTGTTTGATCGACCGCGTCGTGGTCAAATCGGCCATCCCCATACGCCGTTCGGGTAGCCGAGCATGGTGCGCACTTGTGCAGCGCGTCAGACCCGGGCAAGCTCGCAGGGTCCGATGACGTTTACTTGCAATCCTGACTTTTCATGAGCACTGCGCGGCCTCACGCCATCTCCCTGCAAATCGCGCGCGAAACGCGCGAGCGCTTCGTCTCCGCCACCGTCGCGGCGATCGAGCCCACCGAGCAGGCGATCCGTGAGCGGCTCACGGCGGCCGCCAACGCCATGGGCAGCGCCCGCGACATGCAGAACTGGCGCGACGATTTCCTGGCGTTCCAGGGCCAGGGTGCGCATTGGGTGACGGCGTCGCAGGTCGCCTGGCGCAAGACGCTGGGCGTGGCGGTCGCCAGCGGCAACGCCAACTCGCTCCGGCTGGAGCTGATGGGCGACGACGTCGTCGAAACCACCATCCTGTCGTCCCGGCTGGCGCAGGCCATCCAGGGCAAGGCGAATTTCGAGATCAACGACCTGCGCCTGCGCGTGCAGTACCTGGAAGACGGCGTCGAGCTCGACAGCAAGGACGTGCTGCGGCCCGAGGCCCTGGCCAAGGTGCTGGTCGAGCAGTGGCTGGCGGTCGGCCTGACGCGGGTGCTCTGGATCCGGGTGCAGGACGTGATCGAGCGCCAGATCGTCGAGGCCGCGGCCGAGGCCTACAAGGCGGCCAACACCTACCTGATCGACAAGGGCGTCATGCCCGAGATCGACCTCAAGAGTTTCGTCAAGCGCACCGGCGGGGCCGGCTCGGGGGCCATGCCGCTCGGTGGCGGCAATGGCGGCGGCTTTCACAGTGGCCAGGTGGCCACCGGGACGCAGCACTTCACGCCGGGCACGGGTGGGGCCGGCATGACGGGGGCCTTGCAGGGACGACCGTTGGGCGGGAGCGCGGCGGGCGGCAACGGGCCGGGCGCCACCGGCGGCACGCCCTTGCTGATGGCCCGCCAGCGCGCCCAGGGCGTGCTGATGAACCTCAAGCGCTTCGTCACCGCTCGCATCGGCGGCGACTTCTCGCAGCAGCGCGGGCCCGCCGGCCAAGGCGCCATGGCCGGCGGCGGTGGCGTGCTGGTGCCGCAGGCCTTCGCCGCCGCCATCGCCGACGCAGGTGCCGCCTACCAGGCCGCGTCGTCCCAGTACGTGGTGGGCAACGATGCCACCGCCTTGCAGCACAGTGCGGCCGACCTGCGCCGCCGCAGCAGCGAGCTCAAGCGCCGTGCGCCGACCACGGCCGACAAGGCGACGGTCGAGATCGTGGCGCTGATGTTCCAGGCCATTCTGGCCGAGGAGCGCATTCCTTTTTCGGCGCGCGTCTGGTTCGCGCGCCTGCAGATGCCGGTCTTGCGGGTGGCGATCGCCGAGCCCGAGTTCTTCGGCACGCTGCAGCACCCGGCGCGCATGCTGATCGACCGCATGGGCTCGGTCGTGATGGGCTTCGACGCCGCCGCCATCTCGGGCAGTGCGCTCGAGGGCGAGATCCGCCGTGTGGTGCAGGTCATCGAGCAGTACCCGGAAACCGGCCAGCGCGTCTTCAAGCTGGTGTTCGACGAATTCGTCGCCTTCCTGAACAAGTACCTGACCCAGAGCGATACCACGCAGCGCGTGATGAGCGTGGCGCAGCAGGTCGAGCAGAAGGAGACGATGGCGATCCAGTACACCATCGAGTTGCGCAAGATGCTCAACGACATGCCGGTGCGCGACGAGATCCGCGAATTCCTGTTCAAGGTGTGGGCCGAGGTGCTGGCCATTGCCGCGCTCAAGTACGGCGCGCAGGACGACCAGACCGTCACGCTCAAGCGCGCCGCGTCCGAGCTGGTGTGGGCCGCCAGCGCCAAGCCCAACCGGAACGATCGCACCCGCGTCATCCAGGACCTGCCCAAGCTGCTGCAGCGCCTGCGCGCCGGCATGGCGCTGCTCGGCATCGTCGGTGATCCGCAGGAGGCGCACATCAAGACGATCGGCGCCACGCTGTCGGACGCCTTCATGTCCAAGACCGAGGCGATCCCCCAGGCCAAGATCGAGGCCATGGCCGTGCGTCTGGCCAACCTCGAGGACTTCGTCAGCGACGAGGGCACCGGCGACCTGCCGCTCGACGCCGCCAGCATCGAACTGCTGCTGGGCGTCGACGCCGCCTCCATCGAGGTGGTGCCGGACACCGGCGTCAAGGTCGAGGAAGACATGCTGGCGTGGGCCCACGAACTGCAGGTCGGCAACTGGTTCATGCTCGACCACAACAACCGGGCGAGCCAGGTCCAGTTCGTTTGGCGCAGCACGCGCAAGCAGCTGCACCTGTTCGCCTCGGCCGACGGCCGCAGCTTCCTGATCCAGGCCGGTCGCCTGGCGTCCTACCTGCAGGCGGGTCTCCTGGTGCCGGCGGAAGAAGAGACGCTCACGGTGCGCGCCACGCGCGAGGCGCTGGCCAAGCTCGACGCCAACCCCGAGCGCTTGCTGGATTGACGGCACTGGCGGCCGGAGCGCCGGCGTTCAGTGGGCGATGCGGCCTTCGCGCCCGTCGCACAGTTCGTCGAGCACCAGCGCGTCGGGCTCGATGCCGCTGCTCCAGTGGACCATCAGCAGGATGATCTTGAGTTCGTCGAGCGCCATCGGCTGCTCGGACGTCGCCATGGCGCGTTCGATCACGATCTCGCGCAGTGCACCCGACAGCACGCCCGCTGCCTCGAGGAAATGGATGAAGCCCAGGCATTCGGCGCCAAGGTGGTCCTGCTCGGCGGCGGAATAGATGCGCATCGCGTCGGGCGAGGGGGCGCGCACGCTGTCGGCGGAGGCGCGACGCCCGATCGTCACCTCGGACGCATCGATGCCGCGCTCCAGGGGCAGGCCCTGCATTGCGGCGCTGAGGTCGTCGAGCCATTGCAGCGCGGCGCGGATCTCGTCGGCCTCGAAGCCGTGCGCGCTGAGCTTGCGGCTCAGTTGCTCGGGTTCGGGACACGCGTCGCCGCGCCAGTAGTTTTCGTAAACGAACACGAGCACTTCAAACATGGGTTCAATATAGCCCAGCGGCGGCGCTGCGCCCGTGCTGTTGCGCGGATGCTGCGCGTCCGGAGCCGCCGACCGTGCGTCAGCCGCGTGCCTGGCGCTGAAAGAGCCCGCCGGGCAGCCGTGCCACATGGTCGGCCAGCTCGAGTTCGAGCAGCAGCGCCTGCAGCCGCGCGGTGGTTTCGCCGGTGCGCGCCACCAGGTCGTCGAGGCCGACCGGGTCGAAGCCCAGCGAGGCCAGCAAGGCGACGGCCTCGGGTGGCACGGTGAGGTGGTGGTGCGCCGTGCTCGCGGTCGATGTCACAGCGGCTTCGTCCGTCGGCAGTTCCTCCAGCACGTCGTGCACCGACTCGACCAGCTTGGCGCCCTGGCGGATCAGTGCATGGCAGCCGCGCGACTGCGGCGAGTGGATCGAGCCCGGGATGGCGAAGACCTCGCGACCCTGCTCGGCCGCCATGCGGGCCGTGATGAGCGAGCCGGAAGCCAGCGCGGCCTCGACCACCAGCGTACCGCGGGTCAGGCCCGAAATGATGCGGTTGCGCCGCGGAAAGTTCTGGTTCAGCGGCGGCGTGCCGAGCGCGAACTCGCTGACGATCAGTCCCTGCGCCGTGATGCGGTGCGCCAGGGCGCGGTGGCGCGCCGGGTACACGCGGTCGAGGCCGGTTCCCACCACCGCCACGGTGGCCAGTCGGCCCGGCGCAGCGGCGGCACCATCGAGCGCGCCCTGGTGCGCCGCGCCGTCGATGCCCAGCGCGAGGCCCGACACGATCGGAAGACCGGCCTCGACAAAGGCGCGTGCGAAGGCCTTGGCATTCGCCTCGCCCTGCGGCGTCGGGTTGCGGCTGCCGACGATGGCCAGGCTCCGGCCCAGTTGGGTGAGGTCGAAGTCCACCGCGCCGAGCAGATAGAGCATCACCGGCGGGTCAGCTGTCTCGAGCAGCGACGTGGGATAAGCAGCGTCGCCCAGCGTCACCAGGCGCCGCACCACACCGTCGGGCTCGGCCTCCTGCAGCCAGCGCAGCGTCAGGCCGATCTGGGCGGCCAGCCCTTCGGGCGCCTGCCGCAGCGCGGTGGTCTGGGCGGGTGTGACGATCTCGCGCAGGGCCGCGGCCGGCTGCCGGAAGATGTTCTCCGGCAGGCCGAAGGCGGCCAGCAGCCGGCGTGCCGCGGTGTCGCCGATGCCGGGTGTCAGCGTGAGCCGAAGCCAGTCGGCAAGTTCGTCGCGGTCCACGCGGACGGGCGGTGAAGCGTCAGTTCAGGGGTTGACGAGCAAGTCGCCGACCTTCGGCGTGTCGCTGATCTCGAGCACCAGCGCGTACGACACCCGGTCGAAGGGGCGGAACACCATCAGCAGGCCGATGCGTTCGTTGGGCAGCTTGAGCGTTTCCTTGGCGCCGCCGGTCTTGTCGACGATGGTTTCGCCATTCTTCAGAATGGCCAGCACGTGGCCGTTCTCGATGCCGTCGCGCAGGCCCTTGTTGATGGCCACCACTTGGTTCTGCGCCGCGAACTGCACCGCGTTGCCGTAGACCGAGACGATGCGGCCGTCGAAGGTGGCTGTCGGCGCGTGGGGCGTGTAGCTCAGCAACTGGCGGGCCGGCTCGGGCAGCAGGCGGTCGCCGGCGCGCATTTCCTCGCGGGCTGCCACGATGTCGATGGTCGCAGGCACGACGGTGGTCAGCTCCTTGCCGCCCTCCAGCGAGCGCTCGACGGTTTCGCCGCGCTGCAATTGCGCTTTGCCCAGGTACTGGGCCTCGTAGCCCAGGATCTCGCCGGTGCCCGGGTCCTGCAGCGGTGTGGCGTTGCGGAAGATGCGGAAAGTCTTGATCGGGCCGGCCGTCTCGACCAGGGGCGAATTCACCTCGCCGCGGGCGTAGGCGCGGTCGCCGCGCGCCAGCAGCACGCGGCCGTCGTTGCCCGCCACGATGCGGGGTGCGGCCAGGAGCGTGCCCTCGTCCACCACGATGGGCTCGCTGAGGAAGGGTTCGATCAGGGACGGATTGAGCGTCGGCAGCGCCATGCCCGAGAGGGACTCGTAGCGGGTGCGGGGCGACAGCCGGATCGTCTGGTCGCCGCCCGTGCCGCCGCGGCGCGTGCTGAGGCGGGCCCGGCCACCGGTCTTGTCCAGGTACAGCACCTGGCCGGGGTAGATGCGGTGCGGGTTGCTGATTTCGGCGAGGTTCATGCCCCACAGTTCCGGCCAGCGCCACGGGCTGCGCAGGTACAGGCGCGAGATGGCCCAGAGCGTGTCGCCGGACTTGATGGTGTATTCGTCCGGGGCGTTCGGCGCAAGTTCGCTGACGGGGATGCCGGCCTGGGCGGTCTGCTGCGCGGTGGCGCGCTGCTGCGGCGTGACGGGATAGTTCTGCGCCAGCGCCTGGTTGCCGAAGCCGATCGCGGCGAGCGTCGCCAGCGTTGTGAGGACGGCCGGCCGCCGGCGAAGGATGCGGAGTTTGTTCATGGTTGGTTCGATGGTCACGCAGTCGCCACGCCGGGCGTACGAATCCTCACAATTTGCAACGAATTTTGCGCTGAAGCCCTTGAATGGGCAACGCTTATCGCGTTTGGCGGCGGCGGCACGGCTTGGAATTGGCGAAAATAGCCACAATTTCCTTCCCGTTTCATGGCCAAAAGAACCATCCTGAGCTTCCCCGATCCGCGCCTGCACACCGTGGCCAAGCCCGTGCAGGGCGTGGATGCGCGCATCAAGGCGCTGGTCGCCGACATGCTCGAAACCATGTACGACGCCAAGGGCATCGGCCTGGCGGCGACGCAGATCGACGTCCACGAGCGGCTGGTCGTCATCGACGTTTCCGAAGAGCGCGACGAACCGATCGTCCTGATCAACCCGGAAATCGTGTGGGCCAGCGACGAGAAGGTGCTCAACGAAGAGGGCTGCCTGTCGGTGCCCGGCATCTACGATGGCGTGGAGCGCGCCACCGCCGTCCGCGTGACGGCGCTCGATGCCGACGGCAATCCGCAGACGATCGAGGCCGACGGCCTGCTGGCGGTCTGCATCCAGCACGAACTCGACCACCTGCTGGGGAAAGTGTTCGTCGAGTACCTGTCGCCGCTCAAGCGCAACCGCATCAAGAGCAAGTTGCTCAAGCAACAGCGCGAAGAGCTGCGGGACGCCGGGCGGTGATCGGTCTTCGCGCGCTGTCGCTCGCACTGACCGGCGTGTTGCTGGCGGGGTGCATCAGCGAGCCGACCCGCCTGCCGCTGGGAACGATGCGTGCCGATGCCCTGCAGCGCCTGGGCACGCCAACCGCCGTGTACCCGCTCGCCGACGGTGAACGCCTGCAGTATTCGCGCGCACCGATGGGTACCGAGGTGAACAATGTCGACCTCGATGCCGGCGGTCGCGTCGTTTCGATCCGCCAGGAACTCGACCCGTCGCTCTTCGACCGCACCATCCGCCCCGGCGTGTGGCGCGAAGCCGACGTGCTGCGCACCTATGGCCGACCGTTCGAGATCACCCGCGTGTCGTCCTTCGACGGCGTGATCTGGACCTGGCGCTTCAAGGCCCTCAACGAGCCCCGCCTTCTCCATATCTACATCGACCCGACCGGGCTGGTGGCGCGCTATCACACGGCCGACGACCTGATGCGCGACGACTTCCGCTGGTGAGGCCTTCTTGACCCTGAAGATCGGATTTGCGGGCACGCCCGAGTTCGCCCGCGTCGCCCTCGAGGCGCTGCACGCCGGCGGCTTCGACATCGCGCTGGTGCTGAGCCAGCCCGACCGCCCGGCCGGCCGCGGCATGAAGCTGCAGGCCTCGCCGGTCAAGCAGTTCGCGCTGCAGCACGGCTGGCCGGTCGCGCAGCCGCGCAGCCTGCGGCTCGACGGCAAGTACCCGGACGAGGCGCAGGCCGCGCACGGCACGCTGCAGGCCGCCGCGCTCGACGTGCTGGTCGTCGCGGCCTATGGCCTCATCCTGCCGCAATGGGTGCTCGACATGCCGCGCCTGGGCTGCCTCAACATCCATGCGAGCCTGCTGCCACGTTGGCGCGGCGCCGCGCCGATCCACCGTGCCATCGAGGCGGGCGACGCCGAGACGGGGGTGACCATCATGCAGATGGACGCCGGCCTGGACACCGGCGCCATGCTGTTGCGCGAGTCGCTCGCCATCGGCGACGACAGCACGGCGCAGCTGCACGATCGGCTGGCTGCCATGGGCGGGCGCCTGATCGTCGATGCGCTGCACCAGGCCGCCGCCGGCACGCTGCAGCCGGTGCCGCAGCCGGCCGAGGGCGTGACCTACGCGCACAAGATCGAGAAGCACGAGGCGGCGGTCGACTGGACGCAGGATGCCCAGACGATCGCCCGCCGCGTCCGCGCCTTCGACCCCTTCCCCGGCGCCAGCAGCACCCTCGATGGTGCCGCGGTCAAGTTCTGGGCGGCCCAGGCGCGCGCCGCCACGGTGGCCGAAGCGCCGGGCACGGTGCTGGCCGTCTCGCCGGCCGGCATCGAGGTGGCCGCGCGTGATTCCATCGTGAGCTTCACCGAACTGCAACGCCCCGGCGGCAAGCGCCTGCCGGTGGCCGACTTCCTGCACGGCTTCGACGTGAAGGCCGGCCAGGTGTTCGGCTGATGTTCCTGAGCGCCGACATCCGCCGCCGCCCCACCTTCCGGGAGGGCGTCGCTCAGATGGCGCCCATGGCGGTGGGCATCGGCGCCTGGGGCCTGATGACCGGCGTGGCGATGGTCAAGTCGGGCATGAGCGTGATCGAGGCGCTGGCCATGACCTTCCTGGTCTACGCCGGCAGTTCGCAGCTGGCGGCCATCCCGCTGCTGGTGGCCGGCGCGCCGGCCTGGGTCATCCTGGCCACGGGCTTCTGCGTCAATCTGCGCTTCGTGGTGTTCAGTCTGCACCTGCGGCCCTACCTCATGCACATGCCGCGCTGGCGCCGGCTGGTGCACGGTTACCTGACCGCCGACCTGAGCTACGCGACCTTCACCACGCGCTACCCGTCGCCACCGACCCACCGTGACGAGGAGCGCGCCCAGGAGGCCTACCTGACCGGCGGCTACTTCATCACCTGGAGTGCCTGGATGGGCATGAGCACCGTCGGCATCGCGCTGGCCAACCTGATCCCGCAGGCCTGGGGGCTGGGCTTCGCCGGCGTGCTGAGCCTGGTGGGCATCCTGTGCTCGATGGCCACCACGCGCCTGCGCGTCCTGTCGGCGCTGATCGCCGGCGCGACGGCGGTGGCGGCCTATGCGCTGCCGCTCAAGCTCAACATCGTGACCGGCATCGGCGTGGCCGTGCTGCTGTGCTTCTGGCTGGAAAAGCAGTTCGTGCGCGATCCGGCGGAGGCGGATGAATGAGCGGACAGACCGACCTTTGGAGCCTCGCGGTCATCGTCGGCCTGGCCGCCGTGACCGTGCTGACGCGTTGCTTCTTCTTCATCCTCGACCGGCCCTGGGGCCTGCCGGAGTGGGCGCACCGCGCGCTGCATTACGCGCCGGTCGCGGCGCTGGCGGCGGTCATCGTGCCGGAAATCGTGATGACGCAAGGCCATCTCGTGTCGACTTGGCAGGACGCGCGCATCTTCGGCGCCCTGGCGGGCGCGGCCTACTATTTCTGGCGGCGCGGCGTCCTGGGCACGATGCTGGTGGGCATGGCGGTGTATCTGCCGCTGCACCTCGGCCTCGGCTGGTAACGGGCGGGAAGCGCAAAACTACAATAGTTAAAGCTTTCTTATTCCTTTCATCTTCATCCCACCCCTCCCATGAACGTCATCCGCTTCACCGATCTCTGTGCGCAAGGCAAGGTTGCCGGCCAGCGTGTCTTCATCCGTGCCGACCTCAACGTGCCGCAGGACGACGCGGGCCGCATCACCGAAGACACGCGCGTGCGCGCCTCGGTGCCCTGCATCCAGGCTGCGCTCGACGCCGGTGCGGCGGTGATGGTCACGTCGCACCTCGGCCGCCCGACCGAGGGCGCCTTCAAGCCCGGGGATTCGCTCGCGCCGGTGGCCGAACGCCTGGCCGAGCTGCTCGGCCGCCCGGTGCCGCTGGTGGCGAACTGGGTCGACGGCGTCGACGTGGCGCCGGGCCAGGTCGTGCTGCTGGAGAACTGCCGCGTCAACAAGGGCGAGAAGAAGAACGACGAGACGCTCGCCAGGAAGATGGCCGCGCTCTGCGACATCTACGTGAACGACGCCTTCGGCACCGCGCACCGCGCCGAAGCCACCACCTACGGCATCGCGCAATTCGCCAGAATCGCTTCGGCCGGCCCGCTGCTGGCGGCCGAAATCGACGCCATCACCAAGGCGCTGGCCCACCCCGCGCGGCCGCTGGTGGCGATCGTCGCCGGCTCCAAGGTCAGCACCAAGCTCACCATCCTCAAGGCGCTGGCCGAGAAGGTCGACCAGCTCATCGTCGGCGGCGGCATCGCCAACACCTTCATGCTGGCCTCGGGCCTGTCGATCGGCAAGTCGCTGGCCGAGCCCGACCTGCTCGACCAGGCCAAGGCGGTGATCGAGGCGATGCGTGCCCGCGGCGCCGACGTGCCGATCCCGGTCGACGTGGTCACGGCCAAGACCTTCGCGGCGGATGCCGTGGCCACCGTCAAGGCGGCCGATGCCGTCGACGCAGACGACCTCATCCTGGACATCGGCCCCAAGACCGCCGAGATGCTGGCCGCGCAATTGCGCGAAGCCGGCACCATCGTGTGGAACGGCCCGGTCGGCGTGTTCGAGTTCGAGGCCTTCTCGCACGGCACCGAAGCCATCGCCCGCGCCATCGCCGAGAGCAAGGCCTTCTCGATCGCCGGCGGCGGCGACACGCTGGCCGCCATCGCCAAGTACGGCATCGAGAAGGATGTCGGCTACATCTCGACCGGTGGCGGGGCCTTCCTGGAAATCCTGGAAGGCAAGACGCTGCCGGCGTTCGAAATTTTGAGCAAGCGCGCGGCCGGCTGAACCTCCCCCTGGCGCCCATGAAAAAGCCCGCATCCGCGGGCTTTTTGCTGTCGTCGCGGGCCTGAGCCTCAGGCCATGGCGGTCGCTGGTGCACGCAGCGCGCTGGTCGCGCGGCCCTGGAAGTCGGTCCAGCACTGGCGCGAGAAGTCGTAGAGCTTGCAGGCGCGCGCGGTCGAGAAGTACCACTTCCACGAGAAAGGCTGGACGATGATGCGTTCGGGCAGCAGGTGCTCGAGCATCTTCTGGGCCTCCTTCAGTTTGTAGAGCGGGATGCTCATGTCCACATGGTGCGCCGTGTGCTCCATGATGTGGTGAATGAGCGCGCCGATCTGCAGCGGGAAGGTCAGGTGCACGGTGGTCGACACGAAGGGCTGCGCGCGCTGCCAGGCGGCCTTCTCGTCGTGCCACTGCACCTTGACGTGCGTGTGGTGCCCGTAGATCACGAAGCCCATCATGTTGAACCAGAAGGCCATCGGCACCACGAAGCCGAGCAGCAGGGCCAGCAGCACCGACTGGCTGGTGGCCAGCGCGGCAGCGGTCAGCGCGGCGATCCAGAGGGCGGCGAAGCCGGTCACGAGCGCGCAGTCCTTGGCGAAGATCGGGCGGTAGCTGTTGCCCATCGTGGCCCGGGACGGGAACATCATCTTCTTCCACCAGATCTCGACCATGTAGTAGAGGCCCGGGCCCCAGCCGCTGCGGTAGATGCGCTCGAGGGCGCGGCGCACCGGCGACAGCGCACGGTATTCGGCCTGCGTCAGCGGCGCCCAGACGAAGTCGACGCCCTTGAGGTTGGTGAAGCCGTGGTGCACCACGTTGTGCCCCATGTCCCAGAGGCTGTAGGCGGTGAGCGAGGGCAGGAAGGCGATGCGGCCCAGCCACTTGTTCAGGCGACGGTGCGGCGTCAGGCTCTGGTGGCAGCCGTCGTGGCCGATGATGAAGAGCCGGCCGATGACGAAGCCCGCCAGCAGGCCGGCGAGCAACTTGAGCCAGACCGGCTTGAGCAGCACCGTTCCCGTGACGAGCGCGCCGAACAGCAGGTAGTCGATGGCCAGCAGCACGAAGGCGCGCACGGTCGTGCGCTGCGAGATCGGGATCAGCCAGGAGCGGATGACCTTGCGGTGCGGCAGCGGCATTTCCGGCGACAGGGGCGTGGGAACAGGATCGGTTGGGGTCTGCATAAGACGAGGCGAAAGAAAGGAAAAACGACGGCGCGGGTGGGCACCGTAACGCATTCATCGGAAGGGGTGATGACGAAGATCAAGCTGCGTGGGGTTGTCGAAGCAACCGTGTCGTATCGCGCAACGACATCTCCACATGTGAGAATTGTGCCAAAACCCCGGTCCGCCCCCGGAACGGATCCCCCGACAGCCCCAGGAGACACTGTGGACACGACTCGCCTTCCCCGCCATGCCACCAAGATCGTCGCGACGCTCGGCCCCGCGTCGAACACGCTCGAACTGATCGAGCAGATGATCGTCCACAAGGTGAGCGTGGTGCGGCTGAACTTCAGCCACGGCACCGCGCAGGACCACATCGACCGCGCCGCCATGGTCCGCGAAGCCGCGCGCCGCGCCGGCCGCGAGGTCGCCATCATGGCCGACCTGCAGGGGCCGAAGATCCGCGTGGGCAAGTTCGCGCAGGGCAAGATCTGGCTCGAGCCGGGCGCCAAGTTCGTCCTCGACGCGTCGCGTACCGAACTGGGCGACGTCGACGCGGTCGGCCTCGACTACAAGGACCTGCCGCGCGATGTGAAGGCCGGTGACCGCCTGCTGCTCAACGACGGCCTCATCGTGCTGATCGTGAACCTGGTCAAGGGCCAGGCGGTGCACACCACGGTGCTGCTGGGGGGCGAGCTGTCGAACAACAAGGGCATCAACAAGCAGGGTGGCGGCCTCACGGCGCCGGCGCTGACGGCCAAGGACATGGAGGACATCAAGACCGCCATGAGCTTCCAGGCCGACTACGTGGCGGTGAGCTTCCCGAAGAACGCGACCGACATGGAGATGGCGCGCCAGCTCTGCAACGTGGCGGCGGCCGAGTTCGGCCACCGGCCGGGGATGATCGCCAAGATCGAGCGTGCCGAGGCGATCCCGAAGCTCGAAGAGATCCTGCGCGCCAGCGACGGCATCATGGTCGCCCGCGGCGACCTGGCGGTCGAGGTCGGCAATGCGGCCGTGCCGGCGCTGCAGAAGAAGATGATCCGCATGGCGCGCGAGATGGACAAGGTCGCCATCACCGCCACGCAGATGATGGAGTCGATGATCACCAACCCGGTGCCCACGCGCGCCGAGGTGAGCGACGTGGCCAACGCGGTGCTCGACGGCACCGACGCGGTGATGCTCAGCGCCGAGACCGCGTCGGGCCGCTATCCGCTGGAGACCGTGCAGGAGATGAGCCGCATCTGCGAGGCCGCCGAGCAGGCCGAGGACACGGCCCGCGACACCGATTTCAGCGGCCACACCTACGCCCGCATCGACCAGGCCATCGCCATGGGCGCGCTCTTCACCGCGCACCACCTGGGCGCCAAGGCGATCGTCGCGCTGACCGAATCGGGCTCGACGCCGCTGTGGATGAGCCGCCATTCGGCGCACATCCCGGTCTACGCGCTCACCTCGCGCCTGTCGACGCAGCGCAGGATGGCGCTGTACCGCAACGTGCGCCCGCTGCTGATGGATTCGCACACCGACCGCGACACCGCCCTCGAGCAGGCCGAGTCGCACCTGAAGAAACGCGGCATCGTGCAGAGCGGCGACGTCTATGCCATCACCTGCGGCGAGCCGATGGGCGCGCCGGGCGGCACCAACATGCTGAAGATCTGCCGCGCCACCTGAGCGCGCCACAGGCCGTGGGACCCGTCCCACAAGGGGGCTCGGTAGAATTGAGGCAGTTTTTCTTCATTCTTCATCTTCCATTCCCGCGAGGTATTTCCCATGGCTCTCGTCTCGATGCGCGAACTGCTGGACCACGCAGCCGCCAACGGCTACGGCATTCCGGCTTTCAACGTCAACAACCTCGAACAGGTGCAGGCCGTGATGGAAGCCGCCAAGGAAACCGGCGCGCCGGTCATCCTCCAGGCCAGCGCCGGCGCCCGCAAGTACGCGGGCGAGGGCTTCATCAAGCACCTGATCCAGGCGGCGATCGAAAGCTACCCGAACATTCCGCTGGTGATGCACCAGGACCACGGCCAGAACCCGGACGTGTGCCAGGGCGCCATCGACCTTGGTTTCTCGTCCGTGATGATGGACGGCTCGCTCGAGGCCGACGGCAAGACCATCGCCAGCTACGAGTACAACGTCGAAGTCACCAAGAAGGTGGCGCAGCTGGCGCACCGCGTGGGCGTTACCGTCGAAGGCGAACTGGGTTGCCTGGGCTCGCTCGAGACCATGAAGGGCGACAAGGAAGACGGCCACGGCACCGACGCGACCATGACGCGCGAGCAGCTGCTGACCGACCCGGAGCAGGCCGCCGACTTCGTCAAGCGCACCCAGATCGACGCGCTGGCCATCGCCATCGGCACCAGCCACGGCCCGTTCAAGTTCACCCGCAAGCCCACCGGCGACATCCTGGCGATCGATCGCATCAAGGAAATCCACCAGCGCATTCCGAGCACCCACCTGGTGATGCACGGATCGTCGTCGGTGCCGCAGGACCTGCTGGCGATCATTCGCCAGTACGGCGGCCAGATCAAGGAAACCTACGGCGTGCCCGTCGAGGAAATCCAGGAAGCCATCAAGCACGGCGTGCGCAAGATCAACATCGACACCGACATCCGTCTGGCCATGACCGGCGCGGTGCGCAAGTTCATGTTCGAGAACCCGGAAAAGTTCGATGCCCGCGAATGGCTCAAGCCGGCGCGCGAAGCCGCCAAGCTGGTCTGCAAGCAGCGCTACATCGAGTTCGGCTGCGAAGGCCAGGGCGCGAAGATCAAGGGCGATACGCTGCAGGTCGTGGCGGCGAAGTACGCCAAGGGCGAGCTCGCACAAGAAGTGCGCTGAGCATCTCCCGTCTGCTCAAGCCACCGCTCGCGGTGGCTTTTTTCTGCGCGCACAATCCGCCTTTCCCTTCCGTTTTCTTCACGTCTTCGCCATGACCACCGTCCACACCTCCTCCATCCAAAGCCTGCCCCTGCTCGCGCGTGGCAAGGTGCGCGACAACTACGCCGTGGGCGACGACCGCATCCTGATGGTCGCGAGCGATCGGCTCTCGGCCTTCGACGTGATCATGGGCGAACCCATCCCCGGCAAGGGCGTGATCCTCACGCAGATGGCGCTGTGGTGGTTCGACCGGCTCGGCCACCTGTGCCCCAACCACCTGACCGGCGATGCGCCGGAAAGCGTGGTGACCGAGGCCGAAGTACCGCAGGTCAAGGACCGCTCGATGCTGGTCAAGCGCCTGAAGCCGATCCCCGTCGAGGCGGTGGTGCGCGGCTACCTCGCTGGCAGCGGCTGGAAGGAGTACCAGGAGAACCGTGCCGTCTGCGGCGTGCCGCTGCCCGAGGGCCTGACCAATGCCAGCCAGCTGCCGCGGCCGATCTTCACGCCCGCCGCCAAGGCCGCCGCCGGCGAGCACGACGAGAACATCAGCTACGACCGCGTGGTCGAGGTCGTCGGCCCGGCGCTGGCGCAGAAGATCCGCGAGACCAGCATCGCCATCTACGAGGCCGCCGCCGAGATCGCGCTGACCAAGGGCATGATCATTGCCGACACCAAGTTCGAGTTCGGCCTGGACGAGGCCGGCACGCTGGTGCTGATGGACGAGGTGCTCACGCCCGACAGCTCGCGCTACTGGCCGGTCGAAGGCTACGAAGAGGCGCTGCGCAACGGCACCAACCCGCCGAGCTACGACAAGCAGTTCGTGCGCGACTGGCTCGAGGCCACCAAGGTCAACGGCAAGCCCTGGGACAAGACGCCGCCGGCCCCGCGCCTGCCGGCCGAGATCATCGAGAAGACCGCGGCCAAGTACCGCGAGGCGCTGGAGCGGCTGACGGGCTGAGGCCCGTTCCGAGCGGTGCCGCTCAGCGGCTGTCCAGCACCGCCAGCGTCCGCCCGCTGTCGTCGAGCAGCGTGAGTTGGCTGCCGAGCCGGCTGTAGCCCGTGGTGGCCTGCAGCGCGGCGAAGAAGCTGCTTTCCATCGCGCCGCGTTCGGGTTCGATGCAGGCCATGCGCGTCGCCGCCAGCGGGCCGATCGTCAGGCGGTGGCCGGTGCGCTGGTAGGGGCCCGAGACGCGGTTGCAGCCGCCGGAGCCGCTCACGCGCGACCCATCGAACTGCAGCTGCGCATCGCGCCGCGGGTCGGCATCGCGCGGGGCTGGCTGGGTGCCGACGCTGAGCAGGCGCCAGGTCTGCGATTCGATCGGCTCGTCGAGGCTCACGCTGGTGCCGCAACCGGCCAGCAGGGCGATGCCGAGGACCGGCAGGGCGAAGCACAGGGAAAGGTGGCGGATGAGCGGCATGGAAATCCTGTGTCGGTGCTTGCGGCGACGCCCGCCGCGCCGCGATGGTAATGCGGCGTGCGTCGCTGCTGCATCAGGCTGTCAGGCTTCGAGCGCGTCGAAGGCCGCGTCGTCGGGGCCGATCGCCGCGGGCGGCCGCCAGCCGGCGTCGCGCATCGAGCGCGGCACCTGGTCTTCCACGCCGAGCAACACCGCGAACAGCGCCATGCGCACCGGGATGCCGTTGTCGGTCTGGCGGAAGATGGCCAGCCGCGGGTCGTGGTTCAGGTCCGTGCTCAGGTCGTTGGCGCCGGGCCGGCTGTCGCGCGGCAGCGGGTGCATCACCAGCGTGCGCGGGCTGCAGTGGGCATCGATCAGCGCCTGGTGGATCTGGAAGTCCGGCGTGTAGCCCTCGAACTGCTCCTGCTCCTTCGGCTCGAAGCGTTCCTTCTGGATGCGCGTGGCATACACCACGTCGGCGCCCGCCAGGCCTTCGGCCAGCGACGCGGTCTGTACCACCACGTGGCCGTTGCGCGAGATGCGGTCGGCCAGGTGCGCCGGCAGTTCGAGCCCCGCGGGCGCGATCAGCGTGAACTTCAGCCCCCGGTAGAGCGACAGCAGCTTCACCAGCGAATGCACCGTGCGGCCGTACTTCAGGTCGCCGACGAAGGCGACATGCGCACCGTCGACGATGCGCCCGAGCCGCGAGAACTCGCGCTGGATCGTGTACAGGTCGAGCAGCGCCTGGCTCGGGTGTTCGCCGGCGCCGTCGCCACCGTTGATCACCGGGATGTTGGTGGCCCGCGCGAATTCCGCGACCGAGCCCTGCTCGGGATGACGCACCACCAGCGCGTCGACGTAGCCGCTCATGACGCGGCTGGTGTCGTAGATCGACTCGCCCTTGGCCATCGACGAGAAGGTGAAGCCGGTGGTGTCGCAGACCGAGCCGCCGAGCCGGCAGAAGGCCGCGCCGAAGCTCACGCGCGTGCGGGTGCTGGCCTCGAAGAAGAGGTTGCCGAGCACCGCGCCCTCCAGCACCCGCGACACCTTCTGGCGCCGCGCGATGGGCTGCATGATGTCCGCCACCCGGAACAGCGCCTCGACCGACTCGCGCGAGAACTGGTCGACCGACAGCAGCTGCGGCCGTCCCTCGAACAGGATGCGGTCGCGCAGGGCGCCGGAGTGTACGCTCTGCGTCGCCTCGGTAGCGCTCGCCGCCTGCAGGATCTCCGAGACGAAGCGCTGGACGATCTCCGGCATGCCCCGCGCTTCCGACGATCCTTCCGGCAGCAGCCAGGTATCGAGCGCGCGGCGCGTCACGCCGATGCGCTGCGAGAAGGCTTCGCGGGTGAGGTTGAGACGCCGCATGGCGTCACGAAGAAAGGTCTGCTGGTCGGCGTTCATGTCAGAAATGTACGCGATGCGTACATTTCTGTCGACGCCCTCAGCTCAGGACGACGCTGCTCAGTCGGCGGCGGTAGGTCGCCACGGTCGGGTCGTCCGGCGGGATCTGGCCGTCGGCCACCTTGGGCTTGGGCGGCTCGATGATCTCCAGGATGGCGATGTAGGTCTTGCGCGCCAGCTCGTCGTTCCAGGCCTTGTCGCGCATCAGGATCTCGAGCAGTTCGTCCATCGCGTCGGTCCAGCGTTGCTCGGTCATCAGCAGTTGCGCGCGCGCGAAGCGCGCATCGAAGTCGCGCTTGCCGGCAGCGATGCGAGCGTCGGCATCGGCCAGCGTCGGTGCGGCGCCGGTCGGCGGCGCGGCGAAGTCGATGGCGTTCATCCAGCGCTGGAGCGCGTCGAAGCGGCGCACGGCCGGCGCCTTGGCGATGACCGGCGCGAAGGCGACCTTGGCGTCGTCGCTGCGGCCCAGCTGCAGCAGCAGCTTGATGTAGTCGAAGCGCGCGTCGTCGTTGGCCGGGTCGGTGGCCACGGCGTGCTGCAGCTTCTCGAGCGCGCCTTCGGTGTCGCCTTCGGCCAGGGCTTCCTGCGCGGCTTCTTCCTCGGCGGCGGCCTCCAGTTCCTCCGCGGCCGGCACATGCTTGTCGAGGAACTCGCGGATCTGCGCGGCGGGGATGGCGCCGACGAAGCCGTCGACCGGCTGGCCGCCCTTGAACATCACGCAGAAGGGAATGCTGCGCACGCCGAACATCTCGCTGAGCTGGCCCGAGATCTGCGGCACCTTGTCGGCGTCGAGCTTGGCCAGCGTGAAGCGGCCGCCGTAGTCGACTTCGAGCTTTTCGAGCACCGGCCCGAGCTGCTTGCACGGCCCGCACCATTCGGCCCAGATGTCGAGCAGCACCGGCGTGGTCATGGAACCGTCGATCAGCGCGGTCTGGAAGTTTTCGAGGGTGATATCGATCATCGGGTGGAGATGGGGGCGAAACGTAAAATTGCGACCATGAACCAAACAATCCAGGTCGGCGTGGTGATGGGCTCGAACTCCGACTGGGAGACGATGCGTCACGCGGTCGAGATTCTCCAGCAATTCGGCATCGCCCACGAAGCGCGGGTGGTCTCGGCCCACCGCATGCCGGACGAACTCTTCGCCTACGCCGAGAGCGCCGCCTCGCGCGGGCTCGCCGCGATCATCGCCGGCGCCGGCGGCGCGGCCCACCTGCCGGGCATGCTGGCCGCCAAGACCACGGTGCCGGTGCTGGGCGTGCCGGTGGCGAGCCGCCATCTCCAGGGCGTCGATTCGCTCTACAGCATCGTGCAGATGCCCAAGGGCGTACCGGTCGCCACCTTCGCCATCGGCAACGCGGGTGCGGCCAACGCGGCGCTGTTCGCCGTGGCCATGATGGCGGTCGGCAATCCGCGGCTGCGCACGCAGCTCGACACCTTCCGCGCGGCGCAGACCGCCGCGGCCCAGGCCATGACGCTGCCACCGCCCGAGGCCGGCGCGCCCGCCGCGGCGCCGGTGTCGCCCTTCTCGCCGCAAGGCGGGGGCGCGCTGTGAGTGCGCCGACGCCCCATGTGCTGCCCGGCGCCACGCTGGGCGTGATCGGCGGCGGGCAGCTGGGCCGCATGTTCGTGCACGCGGCCCAGCGCATGGGCTACTTCACCGCGGTGCTCGACCCCGACGCCGAAAGTCCGGCGGGCCGCGTGAGCCACCACCACATCCACACCGATTACACCGACGTCGACGGCCTGGCGCGCCTGGCCGGTCTGGCCGAGGCGATCACGACCGAATTCGAGAACGTGCCGGCGCCATCGCTGGAGAACCTCGCCGTGGCGCGCCCGGTCGCACCGGCCGCCGCGTCGGTGGCGATCGCGCAGGACCGCATCCGGGAGAAGGCGCATTTCGTCCGCTGTGGCGTGGCCTGCGCGCCCTATGCCGTGATCGAGACGGCCGAGCAGCTCGCGGCAGTGGCCGACGACCTGCTCCCGGGCATCCTGAAGACCGCACGGCTCGGCTACGACGGCAAGGGCCAGCAACGCGTCGCCACCCCGGCAGAGCTCGCAGCGGCATGGGAGGCCACCGGCGGCGTGCCCTGCGTGCTGGAGAAGCGGCTCGCGCTCGACTACGAATGCTCGGTCATCGTGGCGCGCGGACAGGACGGCCAGATGGTCCACTTCCCGCCGCAGCGCAACCTGCACCGCGACGGCATCCTGGCCGTCACGGAGGTCTACCCGGGCAACATCCCGGTGGGCCAGGCGGCGCGCGCCATCGAATCCACCCGCGCCATCGCCGACGGCCTGGGCTACGTGGGCGTGCTGTGCGTCGAATACTTCGTGCTGGCCGACGGCACGATGGTGGTCAACGAGATGGCGCCGCGCCCGCACAACAGCGGCCACTGGTCGATGGACGCCTGCGACCTGTCGCAGTTCGACCTGCAGGTGCGCACCGTCGCCGGCCTGCCCCTGTCGACGCCGCGCCAGCACAGCCCGGCCGTCATGCTCAACCTGCTGGGCGACCTGTGGTTCGTCGATGCGAGCGACACGACGGTCGAGCCGCCGTGGGCCGACGTGCTGGCGCTGCCGGGCGTGCACCTGCATCTCTACGGCAAGACCGACGCGCGGCGTGGCCGCAAGATGGGCCACCTGAACATCACGGGGCCGGACATCGACACCGTGCGCAGCACGGCCGACTTCGCGGCGGCGGTGCTGGGGTTGCCGATCCCCTTGTCCGAATGATTGTCGACGGCCAATCGTCCGAGGCCATCGCCGCCGCCGCCGACCGGCTGCGCGCGGGCGATCTGGTGGTCTTCCCGACCGAGACCGTCTATGGCCTGGGCGCCGACGCGGGCAGCGATGCGGCGGTGGCCGGCATCTTCCGGGCGAAGGGCCGGCCGTCGGACCATCCGCTGATCGTCCATGTCGCGGCCGGCGCCAAGGGCACCCAGGCGCTGTCGCATTTCGCGCAGCCGCTGCCGCCCTTCGCCGAGAAACTGGTGCGCGCCTTCTGGCCCGGCCCGCTGACGCTGATCGTCACGCGCCAGCCGGGCGTCGGCGCCGCCGCCGCTGGTGGGCAGGACACCATCGGCTTGCGCTGCCCCGCGCACGCCGTGGCGCAGGCGCTGCTCGAGGCCTGCGCCGAACGCGGCGTGCTCGGCCTGGCCGGCCCCAGCGCCAACCGCTTCGGCCGCGTCAGCCCGACCACCGCACAGCACGTGCAGGACGAGTTCGGCGACGAGCTGCTCATCGTCGACGGCGGCGCGTGCGCGGTGGGCATCGAATCCACCATCGTCGACTGCAGCCGTGGCGCGCCGGTGCTGCTGCGGCCAGGTGCCATCACCCGCGACCAGGTCGAGGCGGCCTGCGGCGAGCCGTTGCGCGACAAGGCCGACCTCGCCGCGCCCGACCCGCGGGCGTCGGGCACGCTCGAGGCGCACTACGCGCCCGACGCCAAGGTCAGGCTGATGGACGCCAAGGCGCTGCAGTCGGCGCTCGACGTGCTCGGCGCGCAAGCGGCGCACATCGCGGTGTGGGCGCGTTCGCCGCTCAAGAGCCGCTCGCAGCGCGTGCTGCAGCGGCGCATGCCCGACGATGCGGCGACCGCGGCGCAGCAACTGTTCGCCGTGCTGCGCGGCTTCGACGCCGAGGGCGCGAAGCTGATCTGGATCGAAACGCCGCCGGACACGCCCGAATGGGAGGGCGTGCGCGACCGCCTGCAGCGCGCCGCCGCGGCCTGACGGGTCGCGATCGGCCGCCGCCGGGTCGTTCGCCGCAGAATACTTTCGTTGACGTTCGTGAAATTGTTGCACTCCGATGGCCGGGCCCGCTGGCAACATCTGCGGTTACAAAAAAAGTAACTTCAGGGAGAAGCCGATGATCACGACGCTCAGCGATGCTGCGCTGATCGACAGTGCCGTGGCCGCCATAGGCGATCTGCTGGCACGCATCGAAGACGATGCCAGCGGTCGTCAAAGCACCGAACGACCCGACGAGAACCGCGCGATCCAGCGCTGCCTCACCTCCGCCGTCGCCCTGCTCGACGTGAGCCGCACGCTGGTTCTCAAGCCCGTCTCGCCCACCCCGCTGGAAACGGTGCGCCACTGGGACGCGCTGGTGCAGCAGACCAAGACCGCCGGGCGCGCCGCCTACGAAGCGGCGCTGATGCTGGCCGAGGGCCATCCCACGTGAAGCGCGGCCCGCCGAGTCCTCAATCCTGGGTCGCCCAGTCCACCAGCGCGTCGAAGGCCGGCCGGGCGGCCGCGGCGTTGGCGTGGTTGGCGATCGCCACCACCACGTAGCGCCGCCCGCTGGCGCCGTCGACGTAGCCGGCCACACCCGCCGCGTCGCGCAGCGTGCCGGTCTTCAGGTGCGCGGCGCCGCCCGAGCGCAGCGCGCGCCGCCGCAGCGTGCCGTCGACGCCGGACGCCGGCAAGGACGACATCAGCTCCGACATCACCGGCGAGCGCCAGGCCACCTGCAGCATCTTGGCCAGTTCCCCCGCCGTGATGCGCTCGTCGCGCGACAGCCCCGAGCCGTTGTCGAACACCGGCTGGCCCTCGCCGGTGCCGATGCGATTGTTCCACCACTGGCGCATCGTCGTGCGCGACGCGTCCAGCGAACCGCGCTTCTTCTGCTGCAGCCCGAGCGTGAGGAACAGCTGCTGGGCCATCACGTTGTTGCTGTACTTGTTGATGTCGCGGATCACCTCGGCCAGCGGTGGCGAAACGATCTCGAAGGCCGGCTTCAGCTCGGCCGGCACGCGGCCGTCGCGCACCGTCCCCTTCAGGCGCCCGCCGACCTCGGCCCACATGCCACCGACGGCGCGTGCGGCGTAGCTGCGCGGGTCGGCATAGGCCAGCGCCCAGGTCTTCTCGCCGCAGGCCGTCGGGTAGCTGCCGGAAAAGCGCAGGCGCGCCGGGTCGGCCACGTCGGCGGCCAGCGTGCCGTGCCAGTCGCCGCAGTCGCCGGCCGACAGCGGCACCGTCGGCTGCATCGCCACGCCGGCGAGCGGCGGGTCGAAGCTCACCTGCGCGGTCGCCGCGCCGCGGTTGGGAACGAAGGTCATGACGACCGACTTGAAGTTCACCAGCAACGCATCGGGCGAGGCGTTGTAGGGCCGCAGGCCCTCGCCGTCGAAGGCGTTCGGGTCGGCTTCGATCGCCTCGAAGGCGCTGCGGTCGAGCACGATGTCGCCCTCGATGGCCTGGATGCCCAGGCCCTGCACGCGGCGCAGCAGCAGCCAGAGCCGTTCGATGACCAGCTTCGGATCGCCCTGGCCCTTGATGTAGAGGTTGCCCTGCAGCACGCCGTGGCGGATCGGCCCGTCGACGTAGACCGGTGTGGCCCAGGTGAAGGCCGGGCCCAGCAGGTCGAGGCCGGCGTAGGTCGTCACCAGCTTCATGATCGACGCCGGGTTCACCGGTACCTGGCTGCGCCAGGCCAGGCGCGGCGGCTGCACCGCATCGGCGTCGGCCACCAGCAGCGTGACCGCGTCGCGCGGCACCTTGGCGCGGGCCAGGGCGGCGTCGACCTCGGGGGGCAGCTGCTGGAACGGCTGTTGCGCGGCGGCGCTGGCGCCGACAAGAACGGCGAAGGCGGCGACCAGGGCGGCGCGGCGGGCCGGGAGGAAGGCGAGAGGCATCGGGCCATTATCCGGACGGCATGGCCCCACGGCGGCGGCCGGTCACGCCCGGCCCGGATAATCCCGGGATGCCTGCCGCCGTCCGCTTCTTCCCGCGCCTCTCCGCGCGCCAGCTGGGCATCGGTGCGGCCGTCGTCACCGTGTTGGTGTGGACGGCGTTCATCCTGATCGCCCGTGCCTCGGCGGCCCGCTCGCTCACGCCGTTCGACCTCGCCTTTGCGCGCATCGTCGGCGCCAGCGTGGTGCTGGTGCCCTGGGGCGCGTGGCTGGTGGCGCGGGAGCGCTTGCGCCACCCGGGCCGGCCGGCCGGTTCGCTGCTCGGCCTCTCGCCGCTGGCGCTGCGCATCACGGTGCGCGCCGGCATCTTCGGCGGGTTGCTCTACGCCCTGCTGGCGTACTGCGGGTTCTTTTTCGCGCCCGCCTCGCATGCGTCGGTGCTGCTGCCCGGCAGCCTGCCGCTCTGGACCACGCTGCTGGCCGCGGTCGTGCTGCACGACCGCATCACGCCCGCACGTGCGGTGGGGTTGGGATTGATCGTCGTCGGCGACCTGTTCGTCGGCGGCCGCAGCCTGCTGCACGCCTTCGAGGGCGGCGATGTCTGGAAAGGCGACCTGCTCTTCATGAGCGCGGCCTTCTGCTGGGCCTGCTACAGCGTGGTGGCGCGCCGCCACGGGCTCGATGCGGTGCGCGCCACCGTCGCGATCACCGTCTTCGCCTTCGTTACCTACGTGCCGGTCTACACGCTGCTGGTGGCCGGCGGCTGGGTGGCCAGCCGGCTGGGCAGCGCGCCGGCCGGCGAGATCGTCTTCCAGATGGCCTTCCAGGGCATCGGGTCGGTGGTGGTCTCGGGCATCACCTTCACGCGGATGATCCAGTACTTCGGGCCGGTGCGCTCCACCATGATCACGGCGCTGGTGCCCAGCCTGTCGGCCCTGGGCGCGGTGCTGCTGCTCGACGAGCCGATGCACTGGACGCTGCTGGCCGGGCTGGTGCTGGTCACCGGCGGCATCCTGTTCGGCGTGCGCCGGGCCGTGGTGGCACCGGCCCCGACCCCCTTGCCGCGAGGCTGCGATGCCTGAACCGAAACTGCTCGCCTTCGACACCAGCACCGACGTGCTGTCGGTCGCCGTGCGCCATGGCGATCGCATCGTCGCCCACAGCGGCGCCGGCGGTGCGCAGGCGTCGAGCACGCTGATCCCGCTGATCCGCCGCCTGCTGGCCGAGGCCGGCGTCACGCTGGCCGAGCTCGACGCCATCGCCTTCGGTCGCGGCCCGGGCTCCTTCACCGGCCTGCGCACCGCCTGCGCGGTGGCGCAGGGCCTGGGCTTCGGCGCCGGCGTGCCGCTGTTGCCGATCGACACGCTACAGGCCGTCGCCGACGAGGCGCGCCACCGCTTCGGCGTCGTGCGCGTGGTGGCGCTGCTCGACGCGCGCATGGACCAGGTCTATGCCGCGCACTACGCCTTCGACGGCGACAGCGCGGCCGTGCCCGCGCTGCTGGCGCCCGAGCAGGTCGACGTGCCCGACGGCTGGGCGCTGGCCGGCAACGCCTTCGCGGCCTATGGTGAGCGCCTGCCCAGCGGCACCGCGCGACACGCCGTGCTGCCCACCGCCGAGGCGCTGCTGCGGCTGGCGCCGGCGCTGCTGGCGGCCGGCGGCAGCGTGGCGCCAGCCGATGCGTGGCCGCTGTACGTTCGCGATAAAGTCGCGCAGACCACCGAAGAACGCGCGGCCCTCAAGGCTGCTGCGGCATCCGCTGCCACCCTCTGAACCCCTGACATGAGCGCCGTCCTGCAACCGCTGGAAGCCCGCCTCGACGCGATGACCGTCGAGCGCCTGGACGCGGTCTGCGCGGTCGAGAACCAGGCCTACACCCATCCCTGGACGCATGCCAACTTCATCGATTCGCTGGCGGCCGGCTACCACTGCCAGCTGCTGCTGGGGGGCGAGACGGTCATCGGCTACTTCGTCGCCATGAAGGGCGTGGACGAGGTGCACCTGCTCAACATCACCGTGGCGCCCGAGTTCCAGCGCCAGGGCTGGGCGCCGCTCATGCTCGAGGCGCTGGCCGGCTGGTCGCGCGGGCAGGGCGCGCAATGGCTGTGGCTCGAGGTGCGCACGGGCAACGCCCGGGCATTGCAGATCTACGAGCGCAACGGCTTCCGCCGCGTCGGCGTGCGCAAGGGCTACTACCCGGCGCACGGCGGCCGCGAAGACGCCGTCGTGATGAGCCTGAGGCTGCACGAACCGACCAGCGCCTGGGGCGGGTTGCTGCCATGAGCGCCGCCCGGCCGCCCGAAGGCGCTCAGCACCGCAGCCCGCAGGGCGGAGGTTATCAATGAGCGCCTCATCAATGAACCTCGACGCCCGCCAGCGCGCCATGCTCGACGAGATGGGCGTGAAGGTCTGGTGGCCGGTGGCGGCGGCGCCCGTCGACGTGGACGTCGCCGTCGCCCCGGTGGCCGAGCCTCCTGCGCCGCACCGTGTCGCGGCGGTCGAAGAAGCGCCGTACGAGGCACCGCGCGCTGCGCCGACACCCGTGCGCGCGCCGATCGCTGTGCCGGCACCCAGTGCGCCTGCTCCACCTGCTCCACCTGCCGCACGCGCCCACGGCGCCGCCGTGCTGGTGGCGCCGCCGCACCGCCTGTACGCGACCGAGGGGGCGGCCGAGGGCGGCTGGCTGGTGGTCGCCGACATGCCGCCCGAGGCCGACGGCCGCCACGGCGAGCCCCTGGCCGGCGACGCGGGTCGGCTGCTCGACAACATGCTGCGCGCCTTGCAATTGCACGCCGGCGACATGCCGGTGCATCTGATGCGCACCCACCGCGGCGTGGCCTCCGGCCGCGATGGCAGCCCGCAGCCCTTCGCCGACGCCTTCCTGCCGCAGGCCCAGGCGCTGGCGCCCCGCCTGATCTTCGCCATGGGGCCGCTCGCCGCGCAGACCCTGCTGCAGAGCGCGGAGCCGCTGGGCAAGCTGCGCGGCCGTGCCGCCCGCCTCGACGCACTGGGCGGCACGCCGGTCGTGGTGAGCTACCACCCGGCCTACCTGCTGCGCAATCCGGCCGATAAGGCCCGCGCGTGGGTCGACCTCTGCCTGGCGGCCGACGCGCTCGCGGCCGTCCGCTAGCGCCCCGCGGTCGGCTCGCCGGCCCGCCACCTAAAATTCGGCATGACTTTCATCGACCAGCTGCGCGCCGCCGAGCGGCAGAACCGCTCCCTCCTGTGCGTCGGCCTCGACCCGGAACCCACCCGGTTCCCGGCGCGCCTGAAGGGCGACGCCAACAAGATCTACGACTTCTGCGCACGCATCGTCGACGCCACGGCCGACCTGGTGATCGCCTTCAAGCCGCAGATCGCCTACTTTGCGGCGCACCGCGCCGAGGGCCAGCTGGAGCGGCTGATGGAGCACATCCGCCGCGTTGCGCCGCAGGTGCCGATCATCCTGGACGCCAAGCGCGGCGACATCGGCTCGACCGCCGACCAGTACGCGATCGAAGCCTTCGAGCGCTATGGCGCGGACGCGGTCACGCTGTCGCCCTTCATGGGCTTCGACTCGGTCGCGCCCTACCTCAAGTACCCCGAGAAGGGCGCTTTCCTGCTGTGCCGCACCAGCAATCCGGGCGGCGCCGACCTGCAGGGTCAGCGCCTGGCCAGCGTCGACGGCCAGCCTTTGTTGTATGAACATGTAGCCCGCCTCGCCCAGGGCCCGTGGAACCTGAACGGGCAACTGGGGCTGGTCGTGGGCGCCACCTACCCGGCCGAAATCGAGCGCGTGCGGGCGCTCGCGCCGACCGTTCCGCTGCTGATCCCGGGCGTCGGCGCGCAGGGCGGCGATGCCGTCGCCACGGTGCGCGCCGGGTGGCGGACGGATGCGCCGATCGTCGTGAACTCCTCGCGCGCGATCTGCTACGCGTCCGACGGCGACGACTTCGCGGACGCCGCGCGCCGCGAGGCGCTGCGCACCCGGGACGGTCTCGAAGCGGCCAAGCCCTGACCGACATTTCGTGTCACTTCAAGCCCCTGGTTGTGTCCAGGAGACGGAAAAAGTCACGTTTATTAACAGCGCTTGTCTGACAGACGGCGCTTAGAGTCCTTGCAGCCCGGTGAACGCCGGGCATGGCGTTTGCCTTGAAAGGCATAGGGCGCATCGCGCCGAGGAGCGGGGACTCATGGTGGAAGCAATGGTGACGGGCCGCGTCGGCGTGCCCGGGGAAGGCGTGCGCGAGGACGAACGGCCCGGTGCGGCAGACGCGACGTCGGGCGCACCGGCACTGTCGCTGGCGGCGACCCTGGCCGCCGCGGCGGCGCTCGCGGCCTGCGGGGGCGGCGGCGGTGGTGGCAGCGGCAGCACCGGTTCGGCCAGCACGAGCGACGGGGCGGGCTCGCTGTCGGCACTGGCGACCACGGCGACCGCCCAGACCTATGTCTACACCAAGCCGCAGAACGACGCCGAAGCGGCGCGCTTCCTGCTGCAGGCGCAGCTCTCCGCGTCCGAGACGGAGATCGCCGACGTGAGCGCCAAGGGCTACTTGCCGTGGCTGGGCGAACAGTTCGACGCGGCACCCACCCTCACCGGGTGGGCCTGGATCGCCAGCAAGGCCTACAACGCGGTCGACACCGACGGCATGATCTGGCAGCAGCTCATGACCTCGCGCGACAGCCTGCGCAAGCGCATGGCGCTCGCGCTGACGGAGATCTTCGTGGTGTCGGCCAACGACATCGGTTCCAACTGGCCGCAGTACATGATGGCCCAGTACTGGGACATGCTGGTGGCCGGCGTCACCGGCAACTTCCGCACGCTGCTGGAGAACGTCACGCTGAACCCGGCGATGGGCTACTACCTGAACACGCGCGGCAACCAGAAAGAAAATTCATCGGGCCGCCAGCCCGACGAGAACTACGCCCGCGAGGTCATGCAGCTGATGACCATCGGGCTGTACCAGCTCAACCCCGACGGCACGGTCAAGCGCGGCGCCGACGGCACGCCGCTCGACAGCTATACGCTCGACGACGTCACCAACCTGGCACGCGTCTTCACCGGCTACGACCTCGACATCGCCACCGCCGACAAGGGGGCCTTCACCCCGCCCGGCGCCACCTACACGATCGAGAGCAACGCCTGGACCACACGGCCGATGGCGCTCACCGCCAGCCGGCATTCGACGCTGGCCGCCACGTTCCTCGGCACCACGGTGGCCGCGGGAACCGAAGGCAAGGCCGCACTCAAGACGGCGCTCGACACCCTCTTCAACCACCCGAACGTCGGGCCCTTCATCGGCAAGCAGCTGATCCAGCGGCTGGTCACGAGCAACCCGAGTGCGGCCTACGTGGCACGCGTCTCGGCGGTGTTCGCGAACAACGGCGCGGGCGTGCGCGGCGACATGAAGAGCGTGATGGCCGCGGTGCTGCTCGACAACGAGGCGCGCAGCCCGGCCGGCCTCACGGATCCCGGCTTCGGCCGGCTGCGCGAGCCCATGCTGCGCTTCGTGCAGTGGGGGCGCACCTTCGGCATCGGCTCGACGCTCGACACCTGGAAGATCGGCAACCTTTCGGGCACCGCCAACCAGCTCGGCCAGAGCCCGCTTCGCTCGCCCTCGGTCTTCAACTTCTTCCGGCCCGGTTACGTGCCGCCCGGCACCGCGCTGGTCGAAGGCGGCCAGGTGGCGCCCGAGTTCCAGCTGGTCAACGAGACTACGGTGGGCGGCTACCTCAACTTCATGCAGGGCGCCATCCAGAACGGCTTCAGCAGCAAGGATGTGATCCCGACCTACGCGGCCGAGAAGGCGCTGGTGCTCGAGCCCGCGAAGCTGGTGCAGCGGCTGAACCTGCTGATGACGGCCAACCAGCTGCCGGCCGACACGCTCAAGCTGATCACCGATGCGCTCGCGCAGCCGGCGGTCACTGCGACGAGCACCGATGCCGTCAAGGCCAACCGGGTCTACGCGGCCGTGCTCATGGTCATGGCGTCGGCCGAATACCTCATCCAGAAGTAAGAAACCGGAAGCCAAGGCCATGCACTTCATCGATCCCCAGGGCCACACGCGCCGCGCCTTCCTGCGCCGTTCGGGCCAGCTCGCGATGGCCGGCACGGCGCTGCCCTTCGCACTCAATCTCGCCGCCATGGGTGAGGCCGCCGCGCAGAGCGCCACCGACTACAAGGCGCTGGTCTGCGTCTTCCTGTACGGCGGCAACGACTACGCCAACACCGTCGTGACGTACGACGACCCGAGCTACCTGGCCTACAGCCAGATCCGTGGCGGCAACGGATTGGCCGGCGGCGGCGTCGCCATCCCCAAGGCGGCCCTCACGCCCACGCTGCTCAGCCCGACGACCGCGCTGCCCGACGGCCGGCAGTACGCGCTGCACCCCGCCATGACGCAGCTGGCGAACCTGTACAACACCGACGGCAAGGTGGCGGTGCAGCTGAACGTCGGCCCGCTGGTGGTGCCGCTCACGCGGGCGCAGTACCAGGGCAGCGACCGCCGCAACTACCCCGTGCCGCCGAAGCTCTTCTCGCACAACGACCAGCAGTCGACCTGGCAGTCGTCGTCGCCCGAGGGCTCGACCGTCGGCTGGGGCGGCAACCTCGGCGACCTGGCGATGACGCAGAACGGCAACTCGCTGTTCACCTGCATGTCGGTGTCGGGTAACGCGGTGTTCCTGTCGGGCGACAACGCGCTGCAGTACCAGGTGAGCACCAACGGTGCGATCCCCATCAACAGCGTGAAGAGCAACGTGTACGGTTCCTCGTCGGTGAAGGCCGCGATGACGCAACTGGTGCAGCAGACGCGCGGCCACACGCTGGAGAACGAATACAACCGCATCACGGTGCGGGCAGTGCAGGCCGAAGGACAGGTGAACTCGGCGAGCGGTATCGCCTATCCGAACGGCGAACCGGGTGTTGCCGGCACCTTCCCGTACAACGTCACCACCGGCGGCGTGCCGTACAACGGCAATGGCCTGGCCTCGCAGCTGGCCATGGTGGCGCGGCTTATCCGCGGTCGCAGCACGCTCGGCGCCAAGCGCCAGGTGTTCTTCGTGTCGATGGGCGGTTTCGATCTGCACGACAACCTGATCGCCAACCAGCCCGGCCTCATGGCGCGCCTGAGCGACGCGATGGCCGCCTTCCACAAGGAGATGGTCGCGCTCGGCCTGGGCAACAACGTCACGAGCTTCACCGCGTCCGATTTCGGCCGCACGCTGGCGAGCAACGGCGACGGCTCCGACCATGGCTGGGGCGGCCACCACCTCGTGGTCGGCGGCGCCGTCAAGGGCAAGGACAAGCTCTACGGCAAGGCGCCGGTGGTGAGCATCAACAACGACTCGAAGCTGGCCGGCTACGAAGGCCACGTGGGGCAGGGGCGCCTGATCCCCGGCACCTCGGTCGACCAGTACGCGGGCACCCTCGCCAAGTGGTTCGGCGTGCCGGCGGCCGACCTGGGCAGCATCCTGCCGAACCTCAAGAACTTCGGCAGCGCGGACTACCCGACGGACCTGGGCTTCATGGCGTAGCCGCACGGCCTGCTGCGTAACGGGGGGCACAATGCGCGGGCCGGCGCACCTGCCGGTCGAAGGAGGACCCTCACCATGAACGCAACCCGCATCGTCGGCATCCTGCTGATCGTCGCCGGCATCGCCGGCCTGTCGATCGGCGGCTTCAGCTTCACCAAGGAAACCCACCAGGCCAAGCTCGGCCCGCTGGAGTTGTCGGTGAAGGAGCGCGAGAACGTCAACATCCCCACCTGGGCCGGTGTGGCCGCCATCGTGGTGGGCGGCATCCTTCTGGTGGTCGGCGGCAAGAAGGGCTGATTCCGTGACGGCCGCGCAAGGCGGTTGCACCTGCCGCGCGGTGCGCTACTGCCTCACCGATACGCCACTCTTCGTGCACTGCTGCCACTGCCGGTGGTGTCAGCGCGAGAGCGGCAGCGCCTTCGCCCTCAACGCCATGATCGAAGCCGATCGGGTGACGCTGCTGGCCGGCGCGCCCGAGCCGCTGCACACGCCGTCGGCCAGCGGCCGTGGGCAGACGATCGTGCGCTGCCCGCAGTGCCGCGTCGCGCTGTGGAGCCACTATGCCGGCGCCGGCCCGTCGGTCAGCTTCGTGCGCGTCGGCACGCTCGATGCGCCGGATGCCTTCCCGCCGGACATCCACATCTTCACCGCGTCGAAGCAGCCCTGGGTGCAGCTGCCGACCGGCGCGCTGGCCGTCGACGCGTACTACGACCGCACGACCTGCTGGCCGGCCGCTGCCCTGGCGCGCATGGACGCGCTGCGGGCGCACCGCGACCCGCCGCCGCCTGCGGCCTGACGCTGCCGCCCGCCGCCGCGGGCAAGAACCCGGACGCGCTGGAACAAGAAGCGCCGACTCGATCCGCGTAGCCTTTCTCTGCAGGCCGGCCGTCCTGGCCGGCATTTCCTTGCCTCACAGAGAAAACGCGAATCCATGACCTACATCGCCGCCGCCGAACGCTACCAGCAGATGCAATACCGGCACACCGGCCGCAGCGGGCTCAAGCTGCCCGTGCTGTCGCTGGGCCTCTGGCACAACTTCGGCGACACCACCCCGTTCGAACGCCAGCGCGACATGCTGCGCACCGCCTTCGACCTGGGCATCACGCACTTCGACCTGGCCAACAACTACGGTCCGCCCTTCGGCAGCGCCGAGCGCAACTTCGGCCGCCACCTGAAGGACGATTTCAAGAGCCACCGCGACGAACTGGTGATCTCGACCAAGGCCGGCTGGAGCATGTGGCAGGGCCCGTACGGGCGTGGCGGCGGTTCGCGCAAGCACATCTTCGCGAGCCTCGACCAGTCGCTCGGCCGCCTGGGGCTGGACTACGTCGACATCTTCTATTCGCACCGCTTCGACGCCGACACGCCGCTGGAGGAAACCGCCGCGGCCTACGCCAGCGCGGTGCAGCAGGGCAAGGCGCTGTATGTCGGCATCTCCTCGTACTCGGCCAACAAGACGCGCGAATTCGCACGCCTGCTGGCCGAGCACCGGGTGCCGCTGCTGATCCACCAGCCGGCCTACAACATGCTCAACCGCTGGATCGAGCCGGAGCTGACCGGCACGCTCGAGACGCTGGGCGCCGGCTGCATCGCCTTCACGCCGCTGGCGCAGGGCCTCTTGACCGACAAGTACCTGAACGGCATTCCGCCCGATGCACGCATCAACCAGCCGGGCGGCGATTCGCTGCCGGCCTCGCACCTGAGCGAGCGCAATCTGGCCGCCGTGCGCATGCTCAATGAACTGGCGCAGGGCCGCGGCCAGACGCTCGCGCAGATGGCGGTGGCGTGGATCCTGCGGGACCCGCGCATGACGTCCGTGCTCATCGGTGCCAGCAGTGCGAAGCAGATCCGAGAAAACGTCAAGGCGCTGGAGCGCCTGGATTTCACCGCCGAGGAATTGGCTGAGATCGATCGCCACCTGATCGATGGCGGCGTGAACCTCTGGGAAAAGCCCTCGACGGACCAGCGGATCTGAACCCTGGCGACATGTCGCCCGAAGGCAGGACTTGATCGCAAATGAACCGAAAACCGCCAAAAGACGCCAATGCGGTTATCTGCAAGTTCTTGAACATTCTCGAACAAGAAGGAGTGCAGTGCTCTGAAATAACCTGAAAGAACTGATGCGGCATATCGGAGGAGGAATTCCAAGTGCCTGTCGGAGCTGCGTTTTTTCAACGTTGAAAACGCAAGGTTCTTCATCTCGGAACACTGAGGGTATTGAAATGATCAAGCGTTGTCTTTGGGGTGCGATGGCCGCCTTGTCCTTGTCGGCCCATGCGCAGAGTTCGGTCACCATCTACGGCATCATCGATGCGGGTATTACCTATATCGACAATCAGGGGGGCGGAACGCAATACAAATTCGCCGACGGGGTCAATTACGGAAATCGTCTCGGATTTCGAGGCACCGAAGACCTGGGGGGCGGCTTGCGTGCGCTGTTCAATCTCGAAATGGGCTTCAACCTGCGCAATGGAACCCTGGGCCAGGGCGGTCGCGCCTTCGGCCGGCAATCGTGGGTCGGGCTGGAAAGCGCTTCGCTCGGCACCGTGACCCTGGGCCGCCAGTACGACTTCGTGCGGGACTATCTCACCCAGTTCAACTACGGCGGCTTCGCCAGTGTCTACGCCGGCCACCAGGGCGACTACGACCGCATTTCCGGCAAGCAGATGGACAACACCATCAAGTACGTGACGCCCAGTGTCGGCGGCTTCACGGCAGGCGCCATGTTCGCGTTCGGCGAGCAGATCGACGCCTTCAACACCAAGACGGCCTTCAGCCTGGGCAGTGGCTACAAGAACGGTCCGCTGAGCGTCGGCGCTGCCTATGTACGGCTCAACGACACCAACGTCTATCCGTACGCGCAGACCGGTGTGTTCTCGTTCATGGGGGTTCCCGTGGCGGTCGCCGATCCCGCCACGAACACCGTGACCGATCTCTACGGGACGACGGGTTCGGGCTTTCTCGTGGACAAGCAGGAAATCGCCGGCATCGGCATCAGCTACAACTTCGAGAAGTTCCTGCTCGCGGCCAACACCACGGCCACCAAGTTCACCAAGGGCGACAACAGCACGACACAGCACGTGTACGAGCTCGGCGGGATGTACTTCCTCGGCGGCCCGTGGGCACTCGTCGGCGGCTACCAGCACGTGACCATGGCCGACGACAAGTGGGACCAGTACACCGGGGGGGTGCGCTACAGCCTGTCCAAGCGCACCACCCTCTACGCATCGGCGTCCTATCTGCATGCGTCGTCGAATGTCGATGCCTCGCAAGGCGCCGGCTTCTACACGCTGCCCTCGAACGACAACTCGCAGACGACCTACCGCGTCGCGCTGGTCCATACCTTCTGACGACGGGGAGGGGCGCGCGCATGAACCCGTCGATGCCGCTGCGCTACTGGTGGCTGTGCCTGTTCCGAGCGGCCGAGCATGTTCCGCCTGACCGGCATGTGACTTGCAGCCCCGTCGGTGCAACTCGCCGCCGGACGCCTCCTTTTCCTGAACGAATGCCCGAAAGAACCCCATGACCATCGCAGAGACCCTTTCCATCCGCAAACTCAAGGACAACTACGGCGCCGAAGTGCTCGGCGTCGACGTGTCCGCCCGCGACGCCGACACGCTGCAGGAGGTCGTGAACACCTTCAACCTGCATGGCGCCGTGCTGCTGCGCGGCCAGTCGCTCACCCCCGAGCAACTGGTGAACTTCGCGCGCGCCTTCGGCCAGCCCGAAGGCCACACCATCAAGGAGCACACGATGCCGGGCTTTCCGGAGATCTACATGCTCTCCAACCGCGAAGTGAACGGCAAGCCGATCGGCAGCCACCGTGACGGCGTGGGCTGGCACACCGACTACTCCTACAAGGAAGAGCCGGTGATGTGCACGATGCTCTACGCGGTCGAGGTGCCGGCCGAGGGCGGCGACACGCTGCTGGCCGACATGTGCGCGGCCTACGACGCGCTGCCCGAAGCCAAGCGCGCCGAGCTCGACGGCCTGAAGGTGCACCACAGCTACGAGCACCTGATGACCACGCGGCTCTATGCCAAGCGGGAACTCTCGCCCGAACTCAAGGCTGAGAACCCCGACGTGATCCATCCGCTGATCCGCACGCACCCGGCCAACGGGCGCAAGGCGCTGTGGCCCAGCAGCGGCACGGTCAAGGGCGTGATCGGCATGGAGAACCCCGCGGGCGTCGACCTGGTCGATTCGCTGGTCGCGTACGGCACGCAGGATCAGTTCGTCTACCGCCACCAGTGGCAGGTGGGTGACCTGCTGGTGTGGGACAACCGCTGTTCGCTGCACACCGGCTCGCTGTTCGACGACAAGAAGTACATCCGCGAGGCGCATCGTCTCTGGGTCAAGGGCGACCGTCCCTTCTGAACGCACGAATGAGCCTGCTGCGCGACCCGATCTCGCACCTGCGGTCCTCGCCGCACGAGAGTGCGGCTCCGGTCCTCGATGCAAGCTCGGGCCGCTCGCGACGGCTCCTTCGCACGTTCATCGCTCCCTGATGACGCTTTGTTTTTCCGCTGAGGAACCGCCATGATCAATCGCCGCAATTTCACGCAGTCCGTTCCCGCCGGCATCGCCGGCCTGCTGCTCGCGCAATGGGGCATCGATGCCAACGCCGCGGCGGAGCAGGTGCGCATCGCCTACCCGATCGATGTGCCGAGCTGGGACCCGAGCAAGAGCGCGGCGCCCAACCCGACCGCGCTCTTCAAGTGCGTATTCGACCAGCCGCTCGAATACACGCCCGACTCCAAGCTGCAGCCCGGCGTAGTCAAGCACTACGAGTGGCTCGACAAGGAGGGCCTGGTGCTGCAGGTCGACCTGCGCGACGACGTGTTCTTTCACAACGGCGACAAGCTCACGTCGGAAGATTTCAAGTTCACCTTCTTCGACCGCCTGCGCGCCGAGAAGGGGCTGCAGCTGAGCTTCATCTGGAGCGGCATCACGGCCATCGAGACGCCGTCGCCCACGCGTGCGGTCATCCGTTTCAGCAAGCCGATGGTCACGGCGCCGCAGTTCCTCGGCTACAGCGCGGCCTTCATCCTGCCCAAGGCCTATTACGAGAAGGTCGGGCTCGACGGCTTCCTCGCCAAGCCTGTCGGCTCGGGGCCGTACAAGCTGGTCGACTACCAGCGCGACTCGAGCATCACGCTCGAGGCCTTCGACCGCTACTGGCGCGGCCCGGCGAAGATTCGCAAGATCGTGTTCCAGGTCGTGAAGGACCCGACCACGCGCGTCTCGGCCGTGCAGTCCGGCCAGGTGCAGCTGGCCGCTGCGCTGCCGATGCGCGAGGCGCTGCGCCTGGGCCAGAGTCCGGGCCTGGCCAACAGCCTCACGCCCACGGTCGACACCTACCTCGTGCAGATGGTCAACAGCGGCCCGCTGGTCGACAGGAACGTGCGCCTCGCCATGCACCACGCGATCGACAAGCAGGCCCTCTCCAAGGCCTTCTTCAACAGCATCGCGGCGCCGCTCTCGACCGCGGCGGCGCCCGGCACCCCGGCCTATGCACCCGACTACACCTTCGCCTTCGACCCGGCCCGCTCGCAGGCGCTGCTGAAGGAGTCCGGTTATGGCCCCGGCAAGCCCGTGCAGTTCCGCTTCTTCGCCACCAACGGCATCTACCCCAACGATTTCGAGATGGCCCGCGCCCTCGTGCAGATGTGGAAGAAGGTCGGCATCGACGCGGCGCTGGAGGTGATCGAGCCGGCCCAGTACTACACCAAGGTGCAGGCCGGCAAGCTCGAGGGCCCGACGCTCTGGTTCTGGACCAACGCCACCGGCGACCCGGAGCTGTCGGCCGGCTACTACCTGGACCCGAAGAAAAGCTTCTCGGTCTGGCGCAGCCCCGATGTCTCGACGCATCTCGATCCGCTGCTGGTCGAACTCAATCTGGAGAAGCGCATCGAGGGCTACAAGAAATTCCACGTCTGGGCGGTGGAGCAAGGCTATTCGCTGCCGCTGGTGCAGGGCGTGTCCACCGTGGCCTATGCCAAGGCCGAGGCCGGCTACAAGCCGTTCCGGAACGGGTGGATCCTGCCGTACTACTGGAGCGCCTGAGCGCGGCATCGATCTGAACGTCCGGCGGAAGGCCGCGGCGCCGGTGCATGCCGGACCGCGGCCTTGTCGCATCCGCGCGCACCGATGGCGCGGTTCTCGCTACGAGGTCGGACCTCATGTTTTTGCTGCTTTTGCGTTCGATCGCCCACGGCCCAAGATGGTGCGCCCCCAGGCCATTGGCCGTGCGCCTGATGGCAAGACCCACCCGGGGACGGCTCCTAAGATCGTTTGCACTCCAGGCCTTTTCGGGGAACGAGACTCCCGCGAAAAGAATTCATCTCGAAGGCGCAGCAATGACTTTTTCTCCCACGGACCAATTCTTTGAAGAACTCGACAGCTCGGTCTTGTCCGTTCAAAAGGCGCAGGCACTGCCCCCGGTGTGCTACACGGATCGCAATTTCTACGAGTTCGAAAAAGAGGCGGTCTTCAACCACGAATGGCTGTGCGTCGGCCGCGAGTCGTGGGTGACCCGGCCCGGCGATTACTTCACCACGAAGATCATCGGCGAGCCGCTCGTCATCGCGCGCAACCGCGCCGGTGAGATCAAGGCGATGTCGTCGGTGTGCCAGCACCGCGCCATGCTGGTGGCCGAGGGCCACGGCAACACCAACGCCTTTCTCTGCCCGTACCACCACTGGGCCTATTCGCTCGACGGCGACCTGATCGGCGCGCCCGCCATGGAGCAGACCCTGGGCTTTGACAAGAAGGCCTTCTGCCTGCCGACGCTGAAGGTCGAGGTCTGGCAGGGCTTCGTCTTCGTGAACTTCGATCCCATGGCCGAGCCGCTGGCACCGCGCCTGGCCGAGGTGACCGAAGCGCTGGCCAACTTCGACCTGGCCCATCTCGACGGCCCGCGGCCCGACAAGCCGGCTCACTTCGCGTGGAACTGGAAGGTCATGTTCGAGAACAACAACGACGGCTACCACGCCAACCGGCTGCACCACGGCCCGCTGCACGACTTCGTGCCGAGCGCGATGGCGAGCTTTCCGGACCTGCCCGAGACCACCGCCGGCTACTACCGCTTCAACGGCACGCTGCACCAGGACGCGAGCTTCAACGCGACGCAGAAGGCCATCCTGCCGGTGTTCCCCAAGCTCAACACCGAAGAGCGCAACCGCATGATGTTCGCCAACATCCCGCCCACGCTGTCGCTGGTGATGATGAGCGACATGGTCATCTACATGATCCTGCGCGCCGACGGCCCCGAGACGCACGAGATGGACACCGGCCTCTTGTTCGCGCCCGGCGCCATGAAGGACCCGCTGTTCCAGCAGCGCATGGCGATGAACATGCACGCGGCCAACGAGATCATCGCGCAGGACCTGCATGTCGACGAGCTGGTGCAGGTGGGCCTGCGCTCGCGCTTCGCCACGCGCGGACGCTATTCGTGGCAGGAGCAGGCGCAGCGCGAGTTCAACAACTGGCTGGTGCCGCGCTACCAGGCCGCCTGGAAAGCCAGCGGCAAGAAGGCCGCGCGCATTCCGATCCACCAGGCCGAGGCCCGGACCGACGCTGTCACCCACGACTGCTGATCGCCCTTCGGGGCGCGTCACCCACCACCCATCGCCATGCTCACCTCTCCCGCCCTGTCCACGCCGGCATCGACCGGCCGCCTGAGCGCCATCGCCGGGCGCAGCCTCGCCGCGATGCCGACCGTGTGGCGCATCCTGTGGCGCGTGCCGATGCTGCTGGCCCTCGCGGCGCTCGTGTTCTTCGTGCTGCGCGTGTTGCCCGCCGACCCGATGGGCATGTTGCTGCCGCCGAGCGCGACGCCGGCCGACGTGAAGGCGCTGACCGAAGCGCTCGGCCTCGACAAACCGATTCCGGTGCAGTTCGGCATCTGGCTGGGCAACGCGTTGCACGGCGACCTCGGTCGCACGCTGACGTCGGGGCTGCAGGTCACGCCGCTCATCCTGAAGGCGCTGCCGACCACGCTGCAGCTGATCGCCTGCGGCCTCTTGCTGGGCATGGTGTTCGGCATCGGCGGCGGGCTGCTGGCCTTTCGCTACCGCGGCACGCGCATCGAGCGCGCGGTGGAAGTCGTCAACAGCATCTCGATCTCGGTGCCCGAGTTCCTCTGGGCCATCCTGCTGATCCTCGGCGTGGGCATCGGGCTGAAGCTGCTGCCCTTCCTCGGGCAGCTCGACGCCGGCCTGACGGTGCCGAACGTGACCGGCTTCCTGCTGGTCGACGCCGTGGTGGCCGGTGACTTCGCCGCGCTGTGGAGCGCGCTGAAGCACCTGGCACTGCCCGCCTTCGCCCTGTCGCTGGGCATCGCGCCGCCGCTGATGCGCATCCTGCATTCGAGCCTGCTCGACGCCTACACCGAGGACTACGTGTCGGCCGCCCGCCTGCGCGGCCTGAGCGAGAACCGCATCCTGGTGCGCCATGCGCTCAAGAACGCGGCGCTGCCGACCGTCAGCATGCTGGGCATCCAGGCCAGCACGGTGATCGGCGGCACGCTGCTGATCGAGACCATCTTCGGCTTTCCCGGCATCGGCAGCCTGATGGTCAACGCCATCGGCGCGCACGACCTGCCGATGATCCAGGGCCTGGCGCTGACCTACGCCGTCGCCGTGCAGGCGGTGAACATGGTCACCGATGCGGTCCTGCTGCTGCTCAACCCCCGACTGCGCACGCCATGAGCTCCCTCGCACTCCCCGCATCGGCACCGCTTCGGCGCGTGCTCGGCGAACCCCGCGTCGTCATCGGCGTCAGCCTGCTGCTGCTCCTGATCGCGCTCGCGATCTTCGCCCCCTGGCTCGCGCCGCACGCGCCCAACGAGCAGGACCTGCTCAATACCGTGCTGCCGCCCGCGTGGGCGCCGGGCGGCGATCCCAGCTTTCCGCTGGGCACCGACGCGCTCGGCCAGTGCATCCTCTCGCGCCTGATCTACAGCACACGCGTCACGGTGATCATCGCGCTCACCGCCCCGCTGGGGGCTGCGCTGCTGGGCTGCACGCTGGCGCTCATCGCGGGCTACCGCGGCGGGCGCATCGAGTGGGCCATCCTGCGCATGGTCGACCTGTGGATGTCCTTCCCCGCCATCGTGCTCGCACTGGTGCTGATGGTCGCGCTCTCGCCCGGCCTGCTCAACGTGATCGTCGCCATCATCCTGGTCGACTGGACGCGCTTTTGCCGCGTGATCCGCGCCGACGTGGTGGTGCTGCGCCGCAAGGACTACGTGGCCGCGGCGCGCATCACCGGCGCCTCGCACTGGCAGGTGGTGATGAAGGACATCGTGCCCGGCATCCTGCCGACGCTGATCTCGCTGATCAGCCTGGAGATGGGCATCTCGGTGGTCGCGGAAAGCATCCTGTCCTTCGTCGGCATGTCGGTCGAGCCCAACGTGCCGACCTGGGGCGTGATGATCGCCGACGGCCTCAAGAGCGTGTTCAGTTCGCCGTGGGGCCTGATCGCGCCGGTGGGGTGCACCGTGCTCACGGTGCTTGCGACCACCTGCCTGGGCGACGGCCTGCGCCGCACCACCGACCCCCGCCTGTTCAATCGTTCGGGGACCTGACCTCATGAGCCTCGCCCACGCCATCCCCTACGCATCGGCCGTGCCGCCGCTGCCGCCCGTTCAGGCCAGGCCCGCCGGCGCCGTCCTGCTCGAAGCCCGCGGTCTGACCGTCTCGGCGCCCGGCCGGCCCGAGCGCCTGCAGGTGCTGCGCGACGTGAGCTTCACACTGCGCGCCGGCGCGACGCTCGGCCTGGTTGGCGAATCCGGCGCCGGCAAGAGCATGCTCGGCCGCGTGATCGCGCGCCACCTGCCCGACGGCTTCACGGTCGATGCCGGCACGCTGCGCTTCGGCCATGGCGATGGCGATGGCGAGGGCGGCGTCGACCTGCTCGGCATGCCCGCTGAGGCGCACCGCGCCTTGCTGGGCGCGCGCATCGCCTTCATCCCGCAGGAGCCGATGACCGCGCTGAACCCGGTGCTCACCATCGGCCAGCAGCTGCAGGAGCACCTGCTGCGCCTGGGCGTGGCGAAGGACGAATGGCGCGAGCGCGCCACCGCGATGCTGGCCGAGGTGCGCATCCACCAGCCGGCGCAGGTGCTCGACAAGTACGCCTTCCAGCTCTCGGGCGGCATGTGCCAGCGCGTGATGATCGCGATGGCTTTCGCCGGAGACCCGCAGCTGGTGGTGTCCGACGAGGCCACCACGGCGCTCGACGCCAGCACGCAGGCGCACATCGTCACGCTGATCCGCGGGCTGCAGGAGCGGCGCGGCACCGGTGTGATCTTCGTGACGCACGACCTCGGCCTGGCCGCGCACGTGTGCGACGAGCTGGTGGTGCTCTATGCCGGCGAGATGGCCGAGCGCGGCCCGGCCAAGCGCATCTTCACGCGCTCGCTGCACCCCTACACGCAGGCGCTGCAGCGCGCCAACCCGCACCTCACCGGCCCACGCCGCCTGCTGTTTTCGCTGCCGGGCCAGATGCCGGGCATCAGCGACTTCCCGTCGCTGAAGGGCTGCCGCTTCCAGCCGCGCTGCGCGGTGGCGACCGAGGCCTGCGCGACGGCCGTGCCCGCGATGCGCGAGGTGCTCCCCGACCACCACGTGCGCTGCGTGCATGGCGCAGCCGCGCCCGAGCCGCTGCTGGCCGCCGACGCGAGCGACGCGACGATCTTCCACGCACCGCGCATGAGCGACGCGCCCTTTCTGCAGGTCGAGGGCCTGTCGAAGGTCTACACCCCGCGCGGCGGCTGGTTGCGGCGCGATGCCGGCGTGCATGCGGTGAAGGATGTCGACCTGACCATCGCGCCCGGCGAATTCGTCGGCATCGTGGGCGAGAGCGGCAGCGGCAAGTCGAGTCTCGCCCGGCTGGTGATGGGGCTGGAGACGCCGAGCGAAGGCCGCATCCTGCTCAACGGCAAGGCGTTGGTCGCGAGGGCGGAAGACTGGGCGCGCCGCATCGCATCGATCCAGATGATCTTCCAGGACGCGCGCTCGGCGCTCAACCCGCGGCGGCGTGTGCAGAGCCTGGTCACGCAGTCGATGGAGAGCCGGCCGAACCTGCACAGCGACCGCCAGGCGCGTGCCCGCGAGCTGGTGGCCGACGTCGGCCTCGCACCCGACATGCTCACGCGCTTTCCGTCGCAGATGTCGGGCGGCCAGCGCCAGCGCGTGAACATCGGCCGCGCGCTGTGCGACCTGCCGCAACTGCTGGTGGCCGACGAGATCGTCTCGGGCCTCGACGTGTCGGTGCAGGCGCAGATCCTCAACCTGCTGCTGCGCATCCGCCGCGAACACAAGATTTCGCTGCTGCTGATCTCGCACGACCTCGCGGTGGTGCGCTACCTGTGCAGCCGCGTGCTGGTGATGCACCAGGGCGTGGTGGTGGAAAGTGGTGAGACCGAGGCGGTGCTGGCCAACCCGCAGCACGCCTACACGAAGAGCCTGCTGGCGGCCGTGCCGCCGCGTGACCTCGGCGTGCGCTGGCCGCAGTGACCCGCGCTTGCGCATGGCGCGCAAGTCGCCATGCGCCGCGAAGCAAGAGCAATCGTGCCCCTCGGGCCAAGAATGGATGCATCCAGGAGTGAATGGACCATGCAGTACGAGACGATCCAGGTGGCGCCGATGACGCTCACCATCGGCGCCGAGATCGGTGGCGTCGACCTCACGCAGCCGCTGCACGCGCAGCAGGTGCACGAGATCCACGAGGCCCTGATGAGGCACCAGGTGGTGTTCTTTCGCGACCAGAAGCTGGACTTCGAATCGCACCAGCGCTTCGCGCGCCACTACGGCGATCTGGTGCTGCACACCGGTGGCTTCGGTGTCGAGGGCTATCCGTACGTGGTGCCGATCCATGGCGATGCGAATTCGAAGTCGGTGGCCGGCGAGAGCTGGCATTCGGACCTCAGCTGCAACGAGGAGCCGCCGATGGGCAGCATCCTGCACCTGCACATCGTGCCGCCGATCGGTGGCGACACGCTGTTCTCGAGCCAGTACGCGGCCTACGAGGCACTGTCCGACCGCATGAAGGGCTACCTCGACGGCCTGACGGCCGTGCACGACGCCGAGCACATCTACCGCAAGTACACGACCGACCCGAACAAGCGTTTTCCGGCGACCGCGCAGCCCATCGTGCGCACGCACCCGGTGACGAAGCGCAAGTGCCTGTTCGCCGACGCGCAGTACACGACGCACATCGTGGGCCTCGACAAGCCCGAGAGCGACGCGATCCTGAAGTTCCTGTTCGCGCACTGCCAGAACCCGAACTTCCAGGTGCGCTTCCGCTGGCAGCCGCACTCGGTCGCTTTCTGGGACAACCGCTGCGTCGAGCACCACGCGGTGTGGGACTACTTTCCGCAGACACGCTCCGGGCATCGCGTGACCATCCAGGGCGACAAGCCCTTCTGATCCCTTCGATCCTTTTCACGGAGCGCTTGCTGCCATGACCCACCGCAGAGATTTCGTCACCAGGCTGCCGCTCGCGCTGTTCGGCGCGTCGATGGCCACCACCTTCGGCACCGGCGCCTTCGCGCAGGACGCGCGCACCGTCACGGTCGCGTTCCCGATGGACATCCTGAGCTGGGACCCGGTGTCGCTCAACCCGACGCAGTCGGCCGTCATCAAGTGCGTGTACGACCAGCCGCTGGAACTCGCGCCCGACCTGAAGTTCGCGCCCAGTGTGGTGTCGAGCTACAAGTGGCTCGACACCACCTGCACCCTGCTGGAGCTGAACTTCCGCGACGGCGTGACCTTCCACAACGGCGACAAGCTCACGTCCGCCGATTTCAAGTTCTCCTTCTTCGACCGGCCGCGCGCACAGAAGGCGTCGCTGCTGGCCGGCGTGTGGTCGGCCATCGAATCGATCGACACGCCCACGCCGCTGAAGGCGGTGGTGAAGTTCAGCGCGCCGATGGCGATCGCGCCGGTGATGTTCGCGGACATTCCGGCCTACATCCTGCCCAAGGCCTACTACGAGAAGGTCGGCAAGGACGGCTTCGAGGCCAGGCCCGTCGGCTCCGGCCCGTACAGGCTGGTCGAGTACCAGCGCGACCAGCGCATCGTGCTCGAGGCCTACGAGAACTACTGGCGCGGTGCGGCGAAGGTCAAGCGCCTGGTGTTCCAGGTGACCAAGGACCCGACCGCACGCGCCGCCGCCATGCAGGCCGGCCAGGCCGACCTGACGATGAACATCCCGGTGCGCGAAGCCGAGCGCCTGGGCGCACTACCCGGCCTGTCGCCGCACCTGGACGCGACCACCGGCGTGGTGTTCCTGCAGATGGCGAACAAGGGCCTCCTCACCGACAAGAACGTACGGCTGGCCTGCCACCACGCGATCGACAAGGCGGCCATCTCGAAGGCGCTGTTCGGCGGCCACGCCACGGCGGTCTCCATGCCGGCCGGCCCAGGCTTCCCGGCCTATGTGCCCGACTTCAAGATCGCCTTCGACCCCGAGAAGGCCAAGGCACTGCTGGCGGCCTCGGGCTACAACGCGGCCAACCCGGCGAAGCTGAACTTCTACACGAGCAAGGGCGTGTTCGCGAGCGACTTCGACACCGCGCGGGTCATCGCGCAGATGTGGCAGAAAGTCGGCATCGAGGTCAACCTGCAGGTGCTCGACAGCCCGACGCTCTACGAATACCAGCGCACCGGCAAGTTCGACGGCCCGGTGCTCAAGCCCTTCAATCCGGCGGCGGGCGATCCGGGCACCTACTCGGGCTACATGCTCGACCCGAAGATGAGCTTCTCGATCTGGAAGGGCGAGGACATCCCGCCGAAGCTCTACCCGCTGATGGGTGAGTCCGACGATGCCAAGCGCATCGACGGCTTCAAGGCCTTCGACATGTGGCAGGTGGAGCAGGGCTACTCGATCCCGCTGTTCCTCGGGCTGAGCACCATCGTGGCGAAGAAGTCGCTGGGCTTCAAGCCGTACAAGAGCGGCATCCTCATTCCGTACAGCTGGGCCTGAGGCGCGGGGCGCCAGGCCTGCCGCGTGTCAGGCCACGTAGGTCTTGGGGAAGAGCACGCGGAAGGTGGTGCCCATCCCCGCGTCGGACTCGAGTTCGATGCTGGCGTCCAGCAGATCGGCCAAGCGCTTGACGATCGACAGGCCGATGCCCTCGCCCGGTCCGATGCGCGCAGGAGCGGCGCTGCCGGCCGGCGCGGTGATGGTGTGCGCGACCGCCTCGTCCACGGACACGCCTTTCTCGACGCCCAGGGTGAGCTGGGTCGCGCCCTGCAGGGCCACGGCCATCTGCGAGCCAGGCCCGGCCTGGATGCCGGGCCCCGTGTCCTGGACGCTGAGCACCCAGCGCGGGTCGTCGTAGGCCAGCGTTTCTTCCCACAGCACGTCGACGCCGCCGGTCGGCGTGTACTTCAACGCATTGAGCACCAGGTTCTGCACCAGGCGCCGCGTCTTGACCGGATCGCCGGTCACGACAAAGGGCGCCGGGCCGCGGGTCCGCAGGTACAGGCCGCGCTCCTGCGCGAGCACCTGCAGGCCTTCGCACAGGCTGCTCACCTCGACCGCCACGTCCATCTCGACCAGCTGGCGGGTTTCGGTGCCGGCCTGCAGCCGCGCGAGGCTGGTGACGTCGTCCAGCAGGTGCTTGAGCGAGCTCACGTTGTGCCCCAGCGCGCGGATGAACTTGTCGCGCGAGGCATCGGCCGCGGCGCCTTGCGACAGGCCGCGCGCCGCGGTCGCCACGACGCCGACGTTGCCGCGCAGGTCGTGCGCGATCTGGCGCCACAGCTCAGCCCGTTGCGATTCGAGTTCGTTGAGGCGTTCCAGCGCGGCTTCCAGGTCCTTCACATGCCCGGCCGCTTCCACCCGCTGCAAGCGGAAGTACTGCGAGGTGCTCTCTTCGAGATCGGTCGACGTGGAGGCGGCCCAGATCTGCCGCGCATGGGCCATCACGGCATGCGGCACCTCGGGGCGGGTCTCGGCGTAGGCGTCGAGCTCGGTGACCATGCAGCGGTTGAGCGTGCCCAGCTCGCGCGTGACCTCGTGCAGGTCGTAGCCCTGCTGCCAGCGGTGCACCCCGTGGGCGCTGGCTTCGGCACTGGGCGCGAGCTGCGTCACCGGGGCGGGTGGCGCGCGCAACGCGTCTTCGAACGCGGCCAGCACGCCCGGGACGTGGTCGTTGAGCTGCGAGCGCGGCAGCGCGTGGCTGGTCGTCAGTGCCGGGTCGCGGCGGACCGCCGTGCGCCAGGCACGGAGGATCTCTTCACGGCGCTGTCCAAGGTGGTCGGCCAGCCTGGCCAGTTCGGGGTGCATGGCTCAAGTGTGCCCGTTGCCGCGCCCGCCGCGAAACTTTTCGTGGCCGGTTCAGGCGGCGAACAGCCGACCCGCCTCGACCGGTTTGCTGAAGAGCCAGCCCTGGGCCAGCGCCGTGGGCGCGAGTGCCAGGAAGTACGCGGCCTGCTGCTCTTCCTCGATGCCTTCGATGACCATGCTCAGGCCCAGTACCTCGGCCATCGCGACGATCTGCGGCGCGATGGTGTCCTGGTCGCTCTGGTCGTGCAGGGCCTGCATGAAGGCCCGGTTGATCTTGATGGCGTCGACCCGCAGCCGCGACAGGTACGACAGGCTGGAATAGTCGGTGCCGAAGTCGTCGATGTAGACCTTGTGCCCGGCCTCGCGCAGCCGGGCGATGGCCTTGCCCAGCTCCCGGCTGTTGGCCGTGGTGCGCTCGGTCAGCTCCAGGCCGATGCAGGTCGGCGGCAGGCCGGCCGCCTGCAGCCGCGCGCTGAGGAAGGGGGCGAAGGCGTTGTCCAGGATGTCGCTGGCGGCGACGTTGACCGTGACCTGGAAATCCGGCCGGCGGCGCAGCTCGTCGTGCAGTTCCTCCAGCACGCGGGTCACCACGAAGCGGGTGACCTGCCCGATGAAGCCCTCGTTCTCCGCCGTGGCGATGAAGGCGTCCGGGCTGACCGGCTTGCCGGTCGGGTCGGTCCAGCGCAGCAGCGCTTCCGCGCCGACCTGGCGCCGGTCGGACAGCCGCACGATCGGCTGGTAGACCACCTTGAGCTGGCCCGAGCGCATCGCGACGCGCAACTGCTTGCCGAGCGACCGGGATCGCCCGATGGCCACGCTCGCCGCGAAGCCGCCGCTCAGCCCCATCAACAGGCCGAACATGCCGAACTCGACGATGACCGGCGAATGGAAGATCGAGGGGGGCTGGTGCAACGTCGCAATGAGGCAGCTGGCATAGCGCGGCGAGCAGCGCACTTCGTAGCGGCGGCCGCTCAGGTGCAGCGGCTGATCCGCCAGCAACTGAACCCCCTCGAGGTTCGGCAGGGGGCCGACGGCCCGGAGCACCCGCAGCGGTGCCTGCCGACCGCTCACGATCAGGTAATCGAGCCGGGGATCCACGGCTTCGATGTAGGCCTGGCCGTTGAGGCTGACGGCGGCGTCGCCGCGCTGCATCAGCATGGCGTTCGCGCCAGGCACGCCCACCTGCGGTACCTTGAAGCTGATGTTGAGGCCGTTGTCGCTCAGCACCTCCGGCGGTGGTACCGGGACCGGCGGGTCGATGACGCCCACGGTCGAGCTGCAGAACGCCGCGCCGTTGCGCAGGCGGCTGGTGCTCTTGAGGTAGCGGGACGTCAGCACGATGCGGCGCAGCCGCGACACCTCGGCGTCGGAGCAGGTCGTGTCGCTGGTGCGCTCGATCTCGGCCAGCGCATCGATCGCTTCACCGCTGATCCGGTCAGCCCGGTCGATGTAGGCGTCGGCCATCTCGGCGACGTCGGCTTGCTGCTGGCGGCGCACCGTCCAGTCCCCGACCACGAGCGCGAGCACGCAAGCGATCAGGGCGCCGCACCCCATCGCAATCACGGTACGTGCCAGCGGCTTGCGGATCATGGGCGAGGTGTGTGGCGGGTGGCGCGCCCGGTGGCAGGGAGCCCGTCGGGGGCCACGAAAGGATGACGCATGGTGCAGCGGGTGTGATGACAGTGTGGTGAGCTGCGTCGCGGTCGATCGATCCGGGGGCGGCGCGGATGCGCGACAGACGCACAGCTGCTCTGGGGCCGATCATCGCTGCTTATGGACGAATTCTGTACGAACGTGAAGGGCGGCACTTCCATACCACGCACTTTCTTCAGACGCTGTCGCCTGAAAGCCTCATATGTGACTCAACGTAGCGCAATTTGTATCTAAATGAATCAGTAGTGCGGTGGCAGCTCGTCGCGCGCGCTGCGTGTGCCGCTGCCTTCGGGCATCTGCTGTCGCAGCTGCGCCAGTTGTTGAACGAGACGGTCGATCTGCTCCTGCTGCCGGAAGATCGTCAGATTCAGCTGGTCCAGCAGGTCATCGGCAAAGCTGGCCTTGATCTCCAGGTCTTCGATGCGTCGTTCGAGCGCTTGGGTGTGTTCCATGCCCCTATTGGACAGGACGATTTGTCCCAGGCGGCCGCGATGTCGAGCCCCTACACTCGCCACCCATGCGTCATTGGTTGTGCGTCCTTCTGCTCGCCCTGCTGCCGATCCAGTTCAGCTGGGCGGCGGTGACGGGCTATTGCACGCACGAATCCAGCACGCAGGTGCGGCACCTCGGCCATCACCAGCATGCGCACGGCGATGCCGCGGCCGACTCGACCGCCGATACAGCGGCCAGCGCCGCCGACGATGGCCGTGCCAGCGCCAGCATCGACCCCGACTGCGGCCACTGCCATGGTCTGGGGGTCGGCCTGCCGATGCCGGGGGACGCCATGGCAGGCCCGGCCAAGGCGCGCGACAGTGTCCCGTCGACCGCCCCCGGCCGATGGCTGCGGGTGATCGCCCCGCCCGACCGCCCGCAGTGGCTGCCCCTCGCCTGATCGGCGAGGCGGACCGGCCCTTCACACCCCGTTCCCGTCCGCGCGACAGCGCGCCCTCGATGCCCGAGGGCGGCTGACGCGCCGCAGCGCGATCGTTCCGATCGCGCCCCTCGCCGATCTCCCCGTGGCTTGTTCCATCAACGGAGATCCGGATGCACCGACAGATATCACGACGTTCGATCCGCGTGCGCGCCCTCGGCGCGGCGCTGTTTTTCATGGGGGGCGCGGGCCTGGCCGGCGCGCAGGCTTCCGCAGGCCTGGGCCCGCTGCGGCAGGCCTTCGAGGCGGCCTGGGCGCGCCAGCCCGAAGCCGCCACGCTGCAACTGCGTCGCGATGCCGCTGCTGCGCAGGGCCGTGCGGCACAGGCGTGGACGCCCGAGGCGCCCGCGCTGGAGCTGTCGAACCGCTCTGACCGCTGGCATGACAACCAGGGCGTGCGGGAGTTGGAGGCCGGCGTCTCCGTGCCGCTGTGGCTGCCCGGCGAGCGCGACCGCAGCGGCGCGCTCGCCGACGCCGGCGCGCGCGCGGTCGAAAGCCGCGCCGACGCTGCGCGGCTGCGTGTCGCCGAGGCGCTGCGCGAGGCGCACTGGGCCTGGCAGCGCAGCGCGGTCGATGTCGCGGTGGCGCGCGACCAGCAGGCCGCCGCGCGCCGCCTGGCCGACGACGTCGCGCGTCGCCTGAAAGCCGGCGACCTGGCGCGGTCCGACCAGCACCAGGCCGACGGCGCCGTCGCTGCGGCCGACGCGGCGTTGGCCCAGGCGATGGCCGCACGCACGCTGGCCGAGCAGCGCTGGCGCGCGGTCGTGGGGCCGGTGTTCACGGCCTCGGCGACGGACGACGCCACCCCCGCGATGGAGCCCGAGCCGCTGGCGCCGGCGACCGAGGCCCATCCCGCTCTGCGAGACCTGCAGGACCGCGCCGCCGTGGCCGACCGCGCGGCGGCGCTCGCGGCCTTGCGCACCCGCGCCAACCCCGAACTGCTGCTGGCCACCACGCGCGAACGCGACGGCCGCGGCGAGCCGACGCTGCGCACCCTCACGCTCGGCATCCGCATCCCCTTCGGTGCGGGCGAGCGGCAGGCCGCCGTGGCCGCCACCGCGCGTGCCGAGGCGACCGAGCTGGATGTCGAGCGCGCGCTGGCCGCCGACCGCCTCGCTGGCGAGTCCGACGCGGCACGCGCCCAGGTCGAGGCCGCGAAGGTGCAGCTCGCCGCGTCCGAGCGCCGCGCGCAGCTCGCGACCGAATCGCGCGGCTTCTTCGACCGATCCTTCCGCCTCGGCGAAACCGACCTGCCGACACGCCTGCGCATCGAGGGCGAAGCCGCCGAGGCGCAACGCCAGGCGGCCCGCAGCCGCATCGACCTGGCGGCCGCCATCTCGCACTGGCGCCAGGCGCTGGGCCTGCTGCCCGAATGACGGCCATCTCCTCTTTCTCGAAAGCATCGACATGATTTCCCGACACCTTCTCGCCGCGCTCTGCGCGACCCTTCTGCTGGTGGCCGGCGCCCCCGCGCAGGCCGATGCCGGCCACGACCACGGCGATGCGCCCGCCGTGCCCACTGGCTCCGCACTGCCGCGCTTCACCGCGGTCTCCGACACCTTCGAACTCGTCGGCGTGCTCGACGGCAAGTTGCTGACGCTGTACCTCGACCGCTTCGCCGACAACAGCCCGGTGCCGAAGGCCACGCTCGAGCTCGAGATCGGCGGAACGACTGTCAAGGCCGAGCCGCATGGCGAAGGCCTCTTCGAAGTGCAGCTGGCCGACGCGCCCGCGCCGGGCGTGCTGCCCGTCACCGCCACGGTGATCGCCGGCAGCGAGACCGACCTGCTGGCCGGCGAGCTCGACATCCATGCCGATGCGCACGAAGACGCCGCGGCGCAGCGCAACTGGCGACGCATCGTCGGCGGCGCGCTTGGCGGTGCCGTCGTCCTGGCGTTGCTGTTCGCATTGGCGCGACGCGCGCGCACTCCGCAAGCGGGAGGTGCCGCATGAACGCCGCACGCATGCTCATCGCGCTCGCTCTGGGCGCCGCATTGGTCAACAACGCACACGCCGACGAAGGCCACAGCCATGGCGAGGCACCTGCTGCCGCCAATGCCAACGGCCCGCAGCGCCTGCCCGACGGCAGCGTGTTCCTGCCCAAGCCCGCGCAGCGGCAGCTCGCGGTGCGCACCGTCGTCGCCGAATCCGCCGAGCTGCCCCGCACCACCGAACTGGCCGGCAAGGTGCTGATGGACCCGAATGCCGGCGGCAAGGTGCAGGCGCTGGTGGCAGGCCGCGTCGAACCCGGCCCGCGCGGCCTGCCCGAACCCGGGCAGACGGTGCGCAAGGGCGAAGTGCTGGCGTACGTGGTCGCATCGGCCGCGCCGGTCGAACGATCGAACCAGGCGGCGCAACTGGCCGAGCTGCGCGCCGCCAAGGCGCTGGCCGACCGGCGCGTCGCACGGCTGCGCGAGCTGGCCGACACCGTGCCGCGCAAGGACATCGAGGCGGCCGAGAGCGATGCTGCGAGCCTGCAGCAGCGCGCGGCGGCCATCGGCGCCGGCCTGTCGCATCGCGACGCGCTGGTCGCCCCGGTGTCGGGCGTCATCGCCTCGGCCAGCGTGGTGGCAGGCCAGGTGGTCGATGCACGCGAGTTGCTGTTCGAGGTCATCGACCCGACCCGCCTGCGCGTGGAGGCGCTGGCCTTCGACACGGCCATCGGCGCCGACATCGCCGACGCCGCCATCGCGGTCGGCGACGCGCGCGTGCCGCTGGCCTTCGTCGGTGCGGCGCGCAGCCTGCGCGAACAGGCCCTGCCACTGCAGTTCCGCGCGGAAGGCGCGGCGCTCGCGCGGCTTGCCGTCGGCCAGTCGGTGCAGGTCTTCGTGCGCAGCAAGCAGACGATCACGGGTATCGCCGTGCCGAGCGCGGCGCTGATGCGCAACCCGGCCAACCAGACCATCGTGTGGGTCAAGACCGAGGCCGAGCGCTTCGTGCCGCGCACCGTGACCACCGTGCCGCTCGATGGCGTGCACGTGGCCGTCACCGCCGGCCTGCAGGCCGGCGACCGCGTGGCGACGCAGGGCGCCACGCTCATCAACCAGCTCCGCTGAAGGCCGCACGATGTTCAAGTGGCTACTCGACTTCAGCCTCGGCAACCGGCTGCTGGTGCTCATCGCCGGCGTGGTGCTGATGGGCTATGGCGCCTTCACGCTGTCACGCATGCCGGTGGATGTGTTCCCCGACCTCAACAAACCCACCGTGACCATCGTCACCGAAGCCGGCGGCATGGCGCCCGAAGAGGTGGAGCAACTCATCACGCTGCCGCTCGAAACCACGATGAACGGGCTGCCCGGCGTGGAGTCGGTGCGCTCGGTCTCGTCGGCCGGGCTCTCCTTCCTCTACGTCACCTTCGACTGGTCGACCGACATCTACCGCGCGCGCCAGCTGGTGGCCGAGCGGCTCGGTTCGATGGAAGAGAGCATGGCCGCCGGCATCACGCCGCGCATGGGGCCGGTGAGTTCGATCATGGGCGAGATCATGCAGATCGCGATCCCGATCGACACCACCAAGGTCAGCCCGATGGCGGTGCGCGAGTACGCCGACTGGGTGCTGCGGCCGCGGCTGCTGTCGGTGCAGGGCGTCGCGCAGGTGATCCCGATCGGCGGCGAGGTGCGGCAGTTCCAGGTGCAGCCCGACACGGTGCGCATGGGTGATCTCGGCATCACGCACGAACAGCTCGAGGCCGCGCTGAAAGGCTTCTCGGGCAACACCTCGGGCGGCTTCCTCGAGCTCAACGGGCGCGAATACCTCATCCGCCACCTGGGCCGCACCTCGCGGCTCGACGACCTGAAGAACCTCGCGCTCACGGCCAAGGGCGGCCAGCCGATCCTGCTGCGGCAGATCGCCGAGGTCACCTTCGCCGCGGCCATCAAGCGCGGCGACGCGGGCTTCGAAGGCAAGCCGGCGGTCATCCTCGGCATCCAGAAGCAGCCGACGGCCGACACCATCGCGCTGACGCGGTCGATCGAGGACGCGCTGGTCGGTCTCAAAGCCTCGCTGCCCGCCGGCATGGAGGCGCCGAAGGTCACCTTCCGGCAGGCCAGCTTCATCGAGGCGTCGATCACCACGCTGCAGGGCAAGCTGATCGGCGCGTCGGTGTTCGTCGCGGTGATCCTGTTCTTCTTCCTCGGCACGATCCGGCCGACGGTCATCGCGCTGGTCGCCATACCCGTGTCGATCTTCATCACCGCGCTGGTATTCCGCTGGTTCGGCCTGTCGATCAACACCATGACGCTCGGCGGCCTGGCCATCGCCATCGGCGGTCTGGTCGACGACGCGGTGGTCGACGTTGAGAACATCCTGCGCCGCCTGAAGGAAGACCGCGCCAAGCCGGCCGCGCAGCGCATGAACCTGCTGGCCCTGGTGGCCAAGGCGTCGATGGAGGTGCGCTCGGGCATCCTCTATGCGACGGTGATCATCGTGCTGGTGTTCATCCCGCTGTTCGCGCTGCCGGGGCTGGAGGGCAAGCTCTTCGTGCCGCTGGGCATCGCCTTCATCGTGTCGACGCTGGCCTCGCTGGTGGTGTCGGTCACGGTCACGCCGGTGCTGAGCTACTACCTGCTGCCGAAGATGAAGCGACTCGAGCATGGCGACACGAAGGTGCTGGCGTGGCTGAAGGCTGGCTACCGCGGCGGCCTACAGTCGGTGCTGGCGCGGCCCAAGGCGGCGCTCGTTGCGGCCGGTGCGGCGGTGCTGGTTGCGGGCGCGGCAGTGCCCTTCTTCCCCACCACCTTCCTGCCGCCCTTCAACGAAGGCACGCTCTTGATCGGCATGCGCCTGAACCCCGGCGTGACGTTGGCCGAGAGCGCGGCGCTCGCGCGCCAGGCCGAGGTGCTGGTCAAGCAGGTGCCCGAGGTGACGCACGTCGGCCGGCGCAGCGGCCGCGCGGAACTCGACGAGCATGCCGAGGGCGTCCACGTGAGCGAGCTCGACGTCGGCCTCAAGCCGACGGCCGAACTCACGCGCTCCATGGACGAGATCGGTGCCGACATCCGCGCGCGCCTGGCCAACCTGCCGGCCTCCATCGGCGTCGGCCAGCCGATTTCGCACCGCATCGACCACATGCTCTCGGGCGTGCGCTCGCAGATCGCGATCAAGATCTTCGGCGAAGACCTGGACGTGCTGCGCGGCCAGGCCGATGCATTGCGCGCCAAGCTCGCAGCCATCCCCGGGCTGGCCGACCTGGAGATCGAGAAGCAGGTGCTGGCGCCGCAGATCAAGGTGCGCATCGACTACGCCGCCGCGGCGCGCTACGGCGTGCCGGCGCCGCAGGTGCTCGCCACGCTGCAGAGCCTGGTCGAAGGCGAGAAGGTCGCGCAGATCGTCGAGGGCAATCGCCGCTTCGCGCTGGTGGTGCGCCTGCCCGAGACGGCACGCTCCATCGAGGGCCTCGGCCAGATCCTGATCGACACGCCCACCGGCCGCGTGCCGCTGTCGAAGATCGCCAGCATCGAGGACGGCGACGGCCCCAACCAGATCAGCCGCGACGATGGCAAGCGCCGCATCGTGCTCTCGGCCAACGCGCAGGGGCGGGCGCTGTCCGACGTGGTGGCCGACATCCGCGCGGCCGTGGCGGCGACGCCGCTGCCCGAGGGCTATTTCGTGACGCTGGGCGGCCAGTTCCAGGCGCAGGAAGAGGCGTCGCGCCTGATCGGCGTGCTGTCGCTGGTGTCGCTGGCGCTGATGGCCGTGGTGCTCTACAGCCGCTACCGGTCGATGGTGCTGTCGGCGCTCATCATGGCCAACATCCCGCTGGCGCTGGTCGGCGCGGTGCTCGGCCTGTGGCTGTCGGGCCAGCCGCTGTCGGTGGCGGCGCTGGTCGGCTTCATCACGCTGGCCGGCGTCTCGGTGCGCAACGGCATCCTGAAGGTGAGCCACTACGTCAACCTGATGCGCTACGAGGGCGAGGCCTTCGGCGTGCCGATGATCGTGCGCGGCTCGCTGGAGCGATTGGCGCCGGTGCTGATGACCGCGCTGGTCACGGCCTTCGCGCTGGCGCCGCTGCTGTTCGAGGCCGAGCGGCCCGGCACCGAGGTGCTGCACCCCGTGGCCGTGGTGATCTTCTGCGGGCTCATCAGCTCGACGCTGCTCGACACCTTCCTCACGCCTGCGATGTTCTGGCTGTTCGGCCGCAAGGCCGCGCAACGGCTGGCCGACGACGACAGCGCCGAAGCGCTGTGACCTGTTCTTCCCTCATCCTTCCAAGGAGTCTTTCATGACGTTGCGTTCCCTTCTTCTCGCCGCATCCCTCGTTGCCTTCGCAGGCTCGGCCCTGGCGCACGGCGACGAACATGCCCACACGCCGCTGCATGGCGGCGTGGTCACCGAGGTCAAGGACATGGACTACGAACTCGTCGCCAAGCCCGGCGTGGTGCAGCTGTACCTGCGCGACCACGGCAAGCCCGCCGACGTCGCCAAGGCCAGCGCCAGGCTCACGCTGCTGGCCGGCACCGACAAGCAGGACATCGATCTCAAGCCGGCCGGCGACCGGCTCGAAGCCGCCGGCAGCTTCAAGACCGCAGCCGGTACCAAGGCGGTGGTGGTGGTGCGGATCGACGGCAAGCCGGCGTCGACTGCGCGCTTCACGCTGCGCTGATCTCGCGCAGCGTCGGGATCGACGTCTGCGCCCCGTGCCGCGTGACCGACAGCGCCGCGGCGGCCTGGCCGAAGCGGATCGCCTCGGCCGCCGAAGCGCCTGCGGCCAGCCGCGCCGCGAAGCCGCCGATGAAGGTGTCGCCGGCGGCCGTGGTGTCGACCGCTTCGACCACGGGCGCGGGGTGGTGCTGCATGCCGCCGGCGTGCGCATGCAGCACGCCTTGCGCGCCGAGCGTGATCAGCACGTGCGCGCAGCCCCTCGCCAGCAGCACCGCAGCCGCCTGCTGTGCCGAGGCGATGCCCGTCACGGCGATGCCGCTGAGCATCGATGCCTCGACCTCGTTCGGCACCAGCCAGTCGACCTGCGCCAGCAGCGCCGCGTCGAGCGGCCGCGCGGGCGCCGGGTTCAGCACGGTGGTCTTGCCGGCGGCCTTGGCACGCTGCAGCGCCTGCTGCACGGTGAGCATCGGCACTTCGAGCTGGCAGACGACGACGGCCGCCTCCGCCAGCGACGCCTCGGCCGCGTCGAGGTCGGCGGTGCCCAGCGTGTCGTTGGCGCCGGGCACTAGCACGATGTGGTTGCGGCTCGCACGGTCGACCGCGATCAGCGCCATTCCGGTGGGTTGCGTGGCATGCGTGCGCAATGCGCGCAGGTCGATGCCTTCGTGCCGCAGGCCGTCGCGCAGCAGGCGGCCGTGCGTGTCGTCGCCCACGCAGCCGACCATCGCGGTGGGCGCACCCAGCCGCGCCGCGGCCACGGCCTGGTTGGCGCCCTTGCCGCCAGCGACGGTGGCGAAGCCTTCGCTGGCCAAGGTCTCGCCCGGCGCGGGCAGGTGCGGCACGCGCGCCACCAGGTCCATGTTGAGGCTGCCGATGACGAGAACCCAAGCGTCGTTGGAAGAGGGCATGGCGTGACAGTGTAGGGAGCGTGTCGGCGCGGGAACTTGTGTGGACGTGCACGACCTCTGGGCTGCGCTGTCGGGCGTCGACGGGCATGGCGCGCGGCGGGACCCGCGCAACCCCTTGTCGCGCATGGGCCGTGTGCGATGCATGGGCGCCGCCTGCGTCGATTGTCCCGTCGGCCGGGACAGTCGTCGCGCTGCGCGGCGTTTATCGCCACTGTGCTTCTGGCTATCTTGCGACCCGTGCCGCACGGCGTGCGGCGCATTCATCGCCAACGCTCCACCTCACATTTCTCCAAGGACATCTCCATGACGCTCACCATCGTCGGTTACGGCAACGTCGGCTCCGGCCTCGCCAAGCAATTCGTCAAGGCAGGCCACAGCGTGACGCTGACCGGCCGTTCGCTCGACAAGGCCCAGGCCGTGGCCGAAGCCGTGGGTGCCAAGGCACTGCCGATGGCCGAGGCCGCGAAGAACGTCGAAGTCGTCGTGCTCGCCGTGCCCTACGACCAGGCCCCCGCTGCGCTCGCCGCGCTCGGCGACCTGAAGGGCAAGGTCATCGTCGACGTCTCGAACCCGCTGACCGCCGACTACATGGGCCTGACCGTCGGCTTCAGCACCTCGGCCGCCGAAGAGATCGCCAAGGCCGCGCCCACGGCGTACATCGTGAAGGCTTTCAACACCTTGTTCGCACAGGTCATGCACCAGGGCGCGGGCTTCGGCGACGCCAAGGGCAGCGTCTTCTTCGCCGGCGACGAGCCGAAGGCCAAGGACACAGTCAAGGCGCTGATCGAGAGCATCGGCTTCGACGCGGTCGACGCCGGCGGCCTGAAGAACGCGCGCTACCTCGAGCCGGTCGCCGGCCTGAACATCTACTTCGGCTACGGCGCGGGCCTGGGCACGCAGATCGCGCCGGCCTGGCTCAAGCGCTGAGCGCGTGTGAATGAACCTGCTGCGCGCCCCGATCTCGCCTCTGCGGTCCTCACCGCACGCGAGTGCGGTTCCGGTCCTCGACGCAAGCTCGGGGCGCTCGCGACGGTTCCTTCACACGTTCTGAGACCCGCGGACCCGAGGCCGCCCATGGGTCCTGAAATCGAAACCCGGCGCGGCCGGGTTTTTTTTGAGCGCGCGGCTCAGGCGTGCAACGCCTCCGCCACCTCGGCCGACTCGCTCTCCGTGATACCCAGCTGCGCCTGCCGGTACGCCCGCGGCGTGGTGCCGAATTCGGCGCGGAAGGTGCGGCTGAAATGCGCCGGGTCGCTGAAGCCCCAGCGGAAGCAGATGTCGGAGATCGACAGGTGGCGGTGCAGCGTGCTCTGCAGGTCGGAGCGGCAGCGCTCCAGCCGGCGCTGGCGCAGGTACTGGCCGAAGCTGTGGCCGGCGGCTTCGAAGAGCTTCTGGATGTAGCGCAGCGACGCGTGCTGTTCGGCGGCGATCTTGCCGACGGTGAGTTCCGGGTCGCCCAGCTGGTTCTCGATCGACTGGCAGATGCGCTGGTAGTGCACCAGCCGCGCGGTACTGCCGAAGGCCTGCACCGCGGTGCTGCCGGCCAGGCTCACCACCACGAACTCGGTCAGTGCGAGCTCGATGGGGCGCAGCTCGGCGGCGTCGAGTTCTTCCATGTTCTCGGCCACCGACGTGAGCATGCCCGCGAAGATACGGTTGATCGCCTTGTGGCCCGAGAGCGTGCCGGTGCGCAGCGAGCCCAGGTTGATCAGGCGCGGGTGCAGCATCAGTTGCGGGATCTTCACGTAGAGCATGCGGAAGTCGCTCTTGAGCGTGAGCGTCGAATCCACGCCGGTGGGCCCGTAGATGATGTCGCCCGGTGTCAGGTCGATCACGGGTTCGCCCTTGCCACCGCCGAAGGCGAAGCGGCCTTCCATCAGGATCGACAGCCACACCGAGAAGGGCTGCTCGCCCGAGCGCCCCGAGATGGTCTGCGGCGACGCGCTCATGCGGGCGAACTCGATGCCCTGCGGCGACACCAGGCTGGCCACGTCGCCGTGCACGCCGGCATCCGGCTGGTCGACGGTGGGCAGATGCAGGCGCGAGAGGGCCTGTTGCCACACGCGGGGGCGCTCGCCCTGGATGTAGGCGTTGGTCGAGAAATTCCATGCGTTCACGATGAACCTCCGGTGGCTGGTTCTGAAAAGGTGCGGCGCACCCCGTCTTCGACTTGCGTCAAGGAACAGAGCAATTTCCCGGCCACCGGGGCGCGAATTCGCGAAATGGCAAGAGTTCGTGCGCTTTCAGCCGGTCCGGCGGCGCGCGGGTGTGCGCAAAGAGAGACGACGGCTCAGCGCGCGAGCCAGTCGGCGCCGGCCAGGGACTCGACCAGGAAGTCGATGGCCACGCGCACCTTCATCGGCAGCTGGCGCCGGCTCGGGTACACCGCGTGGATGCCCACGCTGCGCAGCGGGTAGCGCTGCAGCACCGGCACCAGCTCGCCGCGCCGCAGGCTGTCGGCCAGCAGGAAGCTGGGCTGCATGACGATGCCGAGCCCCGCGCATGCCGCCGCCAGGCAGGTGTCGCCGTTGTTGGCGCACAGCCGGGCCTGCGTGCGCACCGCGATCGGGCCTCGGTCACTGTCGAAGTGCCAGACGTCACCTTCCGCGGCGTAGGTGTAGCCGATGACGGCGTGGTCCGCGAGTTCGTCCGGGTGCATCGGCTCGCCGTGCCGTGCCAGGTAGGCCGGTGCCGCGCAGGCGATCAGCCGCGTGCTCCCCAGCGGCCGGCTGATGAAGGAGGGGTGCTGGCGGTCGGAGATGCGCACGGCCAGGTCGAAGCGCTCGTCGTTCAGGTCGAGCAGTGCGTCGCTCAGGTGCACGTCCAGCCGCAGCCCCGGATGGCGTGCCAGCAGTTGCGGCCAGAGCGGCGCCAGGTGCTGCGTGCCGAAGCTCATCGGCGCCTGCACGCGCAGCAGGCCGGCGGGCTGCTGCGCATCACCGGCCACCAGCTCGTCGGCCTCGTCCAGCGCCTGCACGATGGGCTTGCAGCGCGCCAGGTACAGCGTGCCGGCCGGCGTGAGCGACACGCGGCGCGTGCTGCGCTGGAACAGCCGCGCCCCCAGGCGCTGCTCCAGCTCGATCACGCTGCGCGAGACCGCCGTCTTCGACACGCCGATGGCGTCGGCCGCGCGCACGAAGCTGCCCGACTCCGCGACCGAGATGAAGCACTCGATCTCGCGCAGCTTGTTGCTGCTCATCTGGCGTGAGCGTTCAGAAGCCCTTCGGCGGAAAGATGTTGCGCGGGATGCGCACGTGTGCGCCCTGCGTGGCGTCGACCACCTGCGTCACGCCGAAGTCGGCCGCCACGCTCATGAGCGAGTAGCTGTCGTTGCGCGACAGGCCGTGGTGCTCGTTGAGCAGCCTGAGCATGTCGAGCGCGGCGTTGCGCGTGGCCACGTTCAGGTCGGGGTCGAAGCCGTGCACGATGAAGGCGTCTTCGGTCTCCAGCAGCGGCGAGGGGAAGAAGAAGTCCTTGCGCAGGATGATCTGCATCGTCACGTTGAGCGAACTCTCGATGGCGGTGCCGCTGATCTCGCCGTCGCCCTGCGACACGTGCGGGTCGCCGATGGAGAACAGCGCGCCGTCGACCTGCACCGGGTAGTACATGGTGGCGCCGGCGCCGATGCGCCAGTTGTCGATGTTGCCGCCGTGCAGGCCCGGGGGGATGGTGCTCACGCGGCCGTGCACGTCGGGTGCCACGCCGGCCGTGCCCAGGTGGGGACGCACCGGCACGCGCACACCCTTGAGCGCCTCCTGCCGGTCGCACACCGGGCATTCGGTGACGGTGCCCGGCACCAGGTACTTGCCGGGGAAGTCGTAGGCGTACAGGGCGCGTGCGTTGTTCGAGTTCGGGTCCAGCTCATAGATGGTCACGCGTTCCTTCTCGCCGAACTCCTTGTACAGATAGCCCCAGTTGGCCGCGAGGTTGGAGCCGTAGTTGTTGCGCGGCGTCATGCGGTGGTAGCGCACCTCGAGCATGTCGCCCGGCTTCGCGCCCTCGACGAAGATCGGCCCCGTCATGATGTGCACGCCGGGGTTGCGGTCCTCCTCGGGGATCTCCTTGAAGATCTTCCACACCGCGTCGTCCATCATCAGCGCGGGCGCGTCGCCCGCGTGGTGCGTGATCGCCTCGGCGACCACCAGGTCGCCGCTCTTCACGGTCAGCGACGGCGCCTGGGCCGGATCGAAGTAGCCCCAGTGCACGTTCTGCGGCGTGGCGCGCAGCGTGTGCAGGGCGCTGGGTTCGACGTGGGCGCGGCGTTGGTTGTGTTCGCAGATCAGGGCCATCGTGGTGCTCGTGACGTGTGGTGAAAGAGAAGAAAGGTCGTGCGCTTGCGGGTCAGAGGTCGAGCACGAGCAAGGGGGTCTTCGAGCGCGAGCAGCAGGGCGTGAACTCGGTGTTCGCCGCCTGCTCCTCGGGGCTCAGCAGCAGGTCACGGTGGTCGGGCACGCCGGCCAGCACGCGGGTGCGGCAGCTGCCGCACACACCGACCTCGCACGACATCGGGATGTGCACGCCGGCCGCGGCCAGCGCGGTCACGATGCTCTGGTCCGCCGCGATCGGGATGCGCCTGCCGGTGGAGGCGATCTCGACTTCGAAGGCCTCGCAGGTGTCGCCGCCGGTCGCAGTGCCGGGCGGCAGGGCGGCCGGTGCGCCGAAACGCTCGAAGTGGATATGGTCGCCGGCCCAGCCTTGTGCTCGCGCGATGCGGTCGGCCGCGTCGATCATCCCGCCCGGCCCGCACACGTACAGGTGGCGCCCCGGCTTGCCGCTGCCCAGCAGCGTCGGCAGGTCCATCGGCGCCACGCCCCGGCCGTCGTCGGCATACAGGTGCACGCGGTGGCCGAACACGCCCGAGCGCAGCAGCGGCAGGAAGGCCATGTGCTCCAGCGAGCGACCGCTGAAATGCAGCTCGAAGTCGAGCCCCGCGGCCGTCAGTTCCAGCGCCATGCACAGCACCGGCGTCACGCCGATGCCACCGGCCAGCAGCAGCGGCGGCTGCGCGGCGGGCTGCTGCAGCGCGAAGTGGTTGAAGGGGCCGCGCACCGCCAGCGTGTCGCCGGGGCCGACGGTGTCGCACAGCAGCGCCGAGCCGCCGCGCCCGGCCGTCTCGCGCTGCACCGCGATGCGGTAGTGCGCGCGGTCGTCCGGCGAACTGCACAGCGAGTAGTGGCGGATCAGCCCGCCGACCTGCACCTCGAGGTGCGCGCCGGCCGTGAAGGACGGCAGCGTCGCGCCGTCGGCCAGCGCCAGGTCGAACACGACGATGTCACGCGTCTCGTTGCGCCGCGACACCACCTGCAGCGCGAACCACTGGCTCGGATCGATCAGGGACGCAGGCGCAGCGGGGCGCTGGACGAGGGGCGCGGAAGACATGCGGTGAAGGGGCTGGAAAGTCGCTTGGATCACGGTGAGGTGATCCTAGGGACGCCGCTTCAGGGTGTCTTGCGCGTGGGTGCACGGGGGCTTGATGGTGGGGCGCGACCGCGGCTCTGTGCGGAAAGTCACAGGCTGCCCAGCGCGCCTCAGGCTATTCTTGAATCACCGGCCGGCACAGACCGGCGGGTAGAACAGGGAGCGAAAAAATGATGCGAAGAACCATCGTGGTCGGCGATGCGCCGGCCTGTGGCGGCCGTGTGTTGCCGTACACGGCCGAGTTGGCGTCCACCATCCAAGGCCACCCCGTGGCGCTGATCGGCGGACGGGTCTACTGCGAGGGCTGTCACAGCGTCGGCATCATCGCCAAGGCCGGCGGCCCCCGGCGCGAGGGGTTCATCAGCGAGGTGGCGCTGGAGGGCGATGTGGTCGTCTGCCACTGCCCCAAGCCCCCGCCGCTCATCTCGACACTTCAGACCACCTCGTACAACGACGATGGCGCCGGCACGCATCGAGCGGCCGATGTCGCCGGCCTCGCGGCATTGTCCGTCGTGTCGGGTGCCCAGGACATCGCGGCGGCCAAGAAGCTGGTCGATGCGGAGGTCGTGCATCCGCCGGAGGCGGAGCAGACAGAAAGGATCTGTCCGAATATGACGAACAAGGCGTTCGCCACCCTCGTGATGGAACTGCGGGACACAGCCTCGGCTACATCACCGAGCGGCGGCTGCCTGAACTTGAGCGCTGGGACAAAGAGGCTCGGGCACGTGTTGTGACGTGGTTCGGAACAGCGGACAGAGAGATACGCGAGTACCTGCATAGAGGCCTGACCGAATGCGCTCGCGTGCTACGAGAGCTCGAACCTGGAAACTTCGTCCGCTTTATCGAAGGCGGAAAACTGGCAACATGCGTGATGGGGAGTGCGATTGGAACTGTTGCTGCGGTCTGCAAATCGGACACGGCGTCTCACACCATCGCTATCAACATCGACTTCTGTACTTTGGCAAAGACGACTGCATTACATGGCATGGATGTGATGGTGGATGGCGACTCGCAACTGTTGGCATTGCTCCATGAGGTCACGCATTTCAATGACACCTTCGGATCGGACGATCCGTGGTACGGGACGAGAAAGTCCCGGGCTCAGGCGGCGAAGCCGGGCAAACAGGCCGAAGTACGCACGACCGCGGACAACATCGCTGCGTACGTTCTTGGAGTTGGAAATTGAAGCGCTTTTACCGCGCCGTAGTCGTCGCTCTGATGGCGCTTCCGATGTGTGTCTTGGCATGTTCCTTTGCCGGGCTCGAGCACGAAGTGAGATTCCGCAGAGATAGCTTGGCTCTGGAAGGCGCCGAGGTTCGTCGTCTTGCAGACTGGTACATCGACAAGCGCGACGGACTCAAAATCGGGGAAGTGGACGTCTTTGCCAAGGCGGAAGGGGGCAGGCCCACCTCGGTGCGGAAGGCCAGGGCCCGGGTGGCCAGCCTGGCGCGCCTGATTGACGCGCTGGGAGCGCGCGCGCCGGTGCCGGTACACACGACGATCGAGACTGTCGATGAATCGCGACGTCGCGAGCCCGGATACCTCGACACAGTGGTCGTCGGCGTCCAGCCTGCATGCGTGAAGACCCAGTCATGTTGCAGCTCGACAGTCGTGAAATAGAACGGGTCATCTGTGCTCGTTCAGTCATACCTGCACGCTCTCGAGGTCTCTTCATGAGCGATCACCGGTACCGCGCTTTTTTGTCTCTCATGGCCGCGCTACTGCTGCCTGCCTCAACCGCGCTGGCCTGCAGCCCGATCAAGAGCATCGGCATTCTGTTTGAGCGGAACTCCGCGCAAGTCCCTGCCGAGCAGCTTTTCAAGCTCGCGAACTGGACCGCCATGCTTCGTGCCAGGTATCCGAACCGCGAGGCTGTCTTCATTCTTCATGTCTACGCAGGCTGATTTCGGTGAGCGCGACGCCAGCAGGTTGGGCGTGCAACGTGCAAGGAATGTGGCAAAAATTCTCGAGCAGGATCTGCAGTTCACCGTGCCCAAAGTCAAGCTTCCCAGCGAAGGCGACGTCGCTGCAATCCCGGCGCCCAAGGGCAGCGAGTTGGTCAAGCGCGTCGATGTCGAATTTTTGCCCGCGTGCCCGCACGAGTGCCCGTGTCAGATGAACGATCCGCTCTATGTGCCGCGGCCGGGTCGATGAAGCGCTCGAACAGATGCGTCTTTGTCTATTTGGCTCGGATGCGATGAGTGATCCACGCAGACGAAGATCTGCGCCGTGCTTGGCCGACGACGACCATGCCAGCTCAGTTGAGCCCGAACTTCAGTGCTAACGCCGAAGCTTGCAAGCCATGTTGTTCACACGTTCCTGCGTGGTGCGTGTTGACGCTGTGGGCTAAGCAGCGCCCGCCGCGGCCGGTTCTGCAGCCTTGCCTGCATTGAGGTAGCCAACGACGCATGCACTAAGCCTGTCTGCAAAGTCGAAGATGTCGTCAACGCTTGAGATGGCGACTCGCTCCTCTTCTTTGCTTTCGCCGAACACACCGATCACCAGTTTGCTTTCGTTGTTGAAACGGAGTCGGCAAATCGGTTTGCGGTTGTTGTCATCGAAGAGGATCGCGCAGTAGCTTGCTGCGTCGCGGATGAAGATTCGCCCGGGTTTCACAACAGGGCGAAGAATCGCGCGGATGACTTGAAAAGCTTCCAGTTCGAGAGTGGATGGAACGAAGGCCTCAGCTGCTGTTGCTTGGTCTTCCGCAATAACGGCGACCTCGGGCGTCAAGACAGGTTCTGGCGTCATTGCGCCTTTCAAGCGCTCGTTGATCTTGTCGCCGACAAGCTGCTGGAAAGCGCGCTTCGTGATCAGCGTGAATTGATCCTTGACTGCGCTCCTAAACTGCTTTCCCGCCAAGAACTCTGCCGACACCAGTCGGACGAAATCTTCGGGCGGGTTGGTCATCCAATCCGTCAAAGTGTTCTGAATCGCACGTGTGTACTTCAGATGGTGGGCCGTGGTCAGGATGCTTTCGACATCGAACGCAGCTTTGGCGAACTTCTTCAATTCATCGACATCCTGATCGCGAAAATCGAGAATGTTGAACTCAAAAAAAGGCTTCTCGTCCATCTTGTTGGGTTTCTCTAAATCGGTGAAGAACCGATACACGAGACCATTCGTGAGTACCCCGAATCGCGCTTCGGTAACGTGGAAGTAGCGAAACAGCTGGCTCGCGTGATTGATGCTTAGATCGCCGCCGCTCTTCTTGCACTCGAACAACATGATGGGTTTGCCATCTTTCAAGATGGCGTAGTCGACCTTCTCGCCCTTCTTAGTCCCAACGTCGGCTATTAACTCGGGCGTGACCTCCATCGGGTCGAAAACGTTGTAGCCGAGAAGCTGGATGAAAGGCATGACCATTGCATTTTTGGTCGCTTCCTCTGTCTGCAGAAGATTCTTAGCAACTGCAACTCGGGATGCGAGCGCTCTGACTTGATCGATGAAATCCAATTTCTGCTCCTCGTTATATGGCCGGGCGAGCCACATTCTGGGCAAGAGCAGTCAGCGCCGCAAGGTTTGCTTACAAATGTCAAATTAACTAAGCCGCAGTTGCCAAGAAGTTCGCGTCCGTTACGAAGCCTCGCCCTCACACCGGGCTCGACCTCAGCCCATACGTCTTCCCGCCCACGAACAGGTACTCCACCCGCATCACGGCCTCCCCCGCCTCGTCCTTGAAGGTGAAGCCCACCGCCGAGACCGCATCGCCCGCCTTGATCTCGGCCACCTTCCACGCCGACATGCGGGTGAGCGGCGCCAGTTCCAGTTCCCAGCGGCGGTCCTTGCGTTTGGGCAACACGGCCTTGGCCAGCAGGGCGGGGCCGTCGACGCCTGCGCTTTGCGCCGGCAGCGGGCGCTGCTTGAGGTCGGCGGGCAGCGCCAGGCCGGGACTCAGGTCGATCAGCAGTTCGGCATGCGGGTTCTGCCACTTGCTGCTGACCACCTTGCCTTCGAGGTAGATCGGCCGGTCCTGGTCGAAGCTGCTCCAGCCGTGGTGGGCCCACGCAGTCGGTAGTGCAAGAGGTGTCGCCGAAGCGGCGGCGGTGGCGAGGACGAGGCGGCGGCGGGACATCGGCATGGCGGCACTCCTGGAGGGTTGGGAATCAGTAGGCGATCCAGCGTCCGCAGACGACGACGCCCAGCCAGATCGCAGTGGACACCAACATCTGAACCCGCGCCGTCAGGTCGAGTTTTTCCAGCGAGCCGCGGCCATGGAACCACGCGGCATTGCAACCGGCGGCGGCGAGCAGGCCCATCTTCAGCACGAAGCTGCGGTTGGCGAGCAGTTCGGCCGGCTGGGTGGCGAACATGAGCAGGCCGCTGGCGGCGGCCAGCGCGAAGCCGCCGAGCGCGATGCCGAGCGACAGCCGCGCCAGCGCCTTCACCGGCAAGGCCGCGGCGCCGCCCCAGACGCGGATTTCGAGCGCCAGCAGATTGCCCAGCAGCAGGGCGATGCCGACGATGTGGACCACTTCGAGCGCGGGATAGGCCCAGACGTGGGCGCGGAGTTCGCTGAGCATGGGTGGGCCTTTCCGTGGTCGTGAATCGCGCAGCGCGGCGAGCCCCTAGACCCGCTCCGTCCGCCCCCGCCCGTCCGCCTTCGCCTGGTACAGCCCGCGGTCCGCCCGGTCGATCGCCTGTTCGATGGCCTCGTCTACGCGGTGCTCGCTGATGCCGGCAGAGAAGTTCAGGCGCAGCCCCGGCACACCGGGGGCGATCGGGGTGTCGGCCAGCTGCCGGCGCAGGCGCTCGAGGCTGGCTTCGGCCGTGCGGTCGGGCGTGTACGGCAGCAGGATCAGGAATTCCTCGCCGCCCCAGCGCGCGATGATGTCGGTGTCGTGCAGCGCGCGGCGGGCGATGTCGGCGAAGCCCTGCAGCACCTCGTCGCCGACGGCGTGGCTCCACACGTCGTTGATCTGCTTGAAATGGTCGAGGTCGACCAGCGCGATCGAGAAGGCGTCACCGCCGTTGCGGTGCACCTCCGCCCGCAGATGGAGCAGCAGCGTCATGTGGCGCCGGTTCATCAGGCCGGTCAGGTCGTCGTAGGTGGCCAGCCGGCGCATGCTCTCGTGTGCCGTGGCGAGTTCCTCCGCGCGCCGTTCGAGCAGCACGTGCGCACGCTGCCGCGCCTCGTAGTCGCCCGACACCAGCGCGATGATCTTGAGGGCGTAGAAGAAGAACAGCACGAAGACGGTCGCCAGCGCCCAGTTCGCATAGCCGCCCTGCAAAGCCAGCACGACGCAGGTCGGGCCGAGCAGCAAGGGCGCATACCAGCGTGCCAGCGGCGCGTCGATGGCCATGATGGCCGTGGCGCCGGCGGCGAGACCGATGGTGGCCATCAGCATCGACCAGCGCATCGGCTCACTCTCGGCCGTGCCCACGATGTACGCGCACAGCAGGCCCCAATAACCCTGAAAGATCCACGATGCCCAGGCGAAGCTTCGTTGCGCCAGGCGGAAGTCATGGCTTGCGAAACGCGCGAGCCGCCCCTCCAGCCCATACCGCGCGGCTGCCCCGACGACCAGGCCCAGGGCGGCAATGAGCGTGAACACCGGGTGCGTGGACGCATACGCGTAGACGTGCACGATCACCAGCCAGAACAGCGGGTACAGAAACAGGCCGCTGCGAGAGCGTTTCGCGACGTCGAGCAGGCGCTGGCGCTTGCAGGCCAGCGGGAGCTCCGCGCCGTCGTCGACCAGGCTCGGGCGCGGCACGTTCGGACGAGCTGCGGGCATGGCTAGTCCTCGGCGTCGACCGCCGGGGCCGACGGCCGGCGAGGCGCCTGTGCCGGCGTGCCGAGCCGGTCGGACACCTGCCGCGCACAGCGCACGAGCGCCGTCGCCACCGAGCCGGCCCAGCGGGTGTCGAAGATGCCCGACGGACCGATCGCGGTCACGGCCAGCACGATGGCGCCGGTGTGGTCGAACACCGGGGCGGCCATGGCGCTGACGCCGGGGATCACCTCGTTCTCCGACCGGCTCGCGCCGTGCGCGCGCACCTCGTCCAGCTGCGTCTCGAACGCGCTCCACGACGGCAGCGGCTGCACCGGCGGCAAGCCGGGCTGGGCGGGGGTATCGGCCTTGCGCTGCTTCTCGCGGCGGCGTTCGTCTTCCAGCATCCGGCGGACCTCGGCGGGCGGCAGGTAGGCCGCGAACAGCCGGCCCGAGGCGGTGCGCGTCAGCGAGAAGACGGTGCCGTGCCGCAGGCTCACGTGCACGGGCGAGGGCGCTTCGGCGATGTGCACCATGGTCGCGCCGCGCGCGCCCCACACGGCCAGGCCGACGGTCTGGCCGATCTGCTCGGCCAGCGGCGCCATCAGCGGCGTGGCGATGTGCACCGGGTCGGCCTGCTGCAGTCCGATCAGTCCCAGTTGCAAGGCCAGCGGTCCGAGCCGATAGTGGCCGCTGGCGCTGTCCTGTTCGATGAGGCCGAGCCGGCCGAAGCTCACCATGTACGGGTGCGCCTTGGCGGCCGTCATCTCGGCCTCGCGCGCCAGGTCCTTCAGCGCCATCGGACGGCCGTGGTGCACCAGCGCCCGCAGCAGCTGGCCACCGACCTCGATGCTCTGGATGCCCCGTTGGGCGGGGCCTTCCCGCGTGCTGACGCTGCGCTTGCTGCTGCTGCTGGCCATCCGGTCCCGTCTCTTGCCATGGGGTCGTTCGTGAAGGAAGAAGCGATTAGACATGAACTCGCACCGGCATTACACTTCGCGAATTCGCTCAATGCGAACGCATTTGGATTAGACGAATTCCCGATGGAGGCAAAGCCATGAACACCACGCTGACCGACCGCCTGCCGACCCGGGCCGATGCGTCCCCCCGGACACCGCCTGCCGAGACCGCCCTGCGCTACCAGCACGGCTTCGGCAACGAGTACGCGAGCGAGGCCGTGCCCGGCGCGCTGCCGCAGGGTCGCAACAGCCCGCAGCGCGCGCCCTTCGACCTGTACCCCGAGCTGATCTCGGGCACCGCCTTCACCGCGCCGCGCCACACCAATCGCCGCACCTGGCTGTACCGCCGCCAGCCGTCGGTGGTGGCAGGCCGCTACCAGCCCTATGCGCAGCCGCTGTGGGCGACCGGTGCCGACCGTGACATGGCGGTGGCGCCCGAGCCGCTGCGCTGGCATCCGATTCCGTTCGACGCCTCCGCGGCCACCACCGACTTCGTCGACGGCATGCACACGCTGGCCGCCAACGGCGACGCCGAGATGCAGGCCGGCGTCGCCGCGCACGTGTACCTGGCCGGCCGCTCGATGGAGCGCCGCGCCTTCGTCAACGCCGACGGCGAGATGCTGCTGGTGCCGCAGCAGGGGCGGCTGGTCATCACCACCGAGATGGGCGTGCTCGACGTGAAGCCGGGCGAGATCGTGCTGCTGCCCCGCGGCGTGGCCTTCAAGGTGGCGCTGCCCGATGGCGTGTCGCGCGGCTACGTCTGCGAGAACTACGGCGCGCAGTTCCGCCTGCCCGAGCTGGGCCCGATCGGCTCCAACGGCCTGGCGAATGCGCGCGACTTCCAGGCGCCGGTGGCGGCGTACGAGGACGGCGAGGGCGCCTACGAGGTGGTCAAGAAATTCGGTGGCCGCTTCTGGCGCGCGCCGATGAAGCAGTCGCCCTTCAACGTGGTGGCGTGGCACGGCAACCTGGCGCCGGTGAAGTACGACACGGCGAACTTCATGACCATCGGCTCGATCAGCTTCGACCACCCGGACCCGTCGATCTTCACCGTGCTCACCTCGCCGAGCGACACGCCCGGCACCGCCAACTGCGACTTCGTGATCTTCCCGCCCCGCTGGCTGGTGATGGAAGACACCTTCCGTCCGCCGTGGTACCACCGCAACCTCATGAGCGAGTTCATGGGCCTGGTGTACGGCGAATACGACGCCAAGCCCGGTGGCTTCAAGCCCGGTGGTGCCAGCCTGCACAACCCGATGGTGCCGCACGGCCCGGACGAGGAAGCCTTCGACAAGGCCAGCCACGCATCGCTCGCACCGCAGAAGCTCGACAACACGCTGGCCTTCATGTTCGAGAGCCGCTACCGTTTCGTGCCGACGCCCTTCGCGATGCAGAGCCCGGCGCTCGACGACGCCTATGCGGACTGCTGGGCCGGGCTCAAGGACCAGTTCAAGAAGTAAGCCCGTTCAACCCACAAGAAAGACAAGAGACATGCGATTCGATTCGTCCCGCCGCGCGAGCTTCGCCGCGCTCGTCGCCACTGCCGCGATCGGCCTGCCCTTCGCTACCGCGCAGGCCGCCGACTACCCGAGCAAGCCGATCCGCTTCGTCGTGCCCTATACCGCCGGCGGCACCACCGACCTGGTGGCGCGCACGGTGGGCCAGAAGGTGTCCGAGAAGCTGGGCCAGCCGGTGATCATCGAAAACCGCGGCGGCGCCGGCGGCAACATCGGCATGGACGCCGTGGCCAAGGCCGCGCCCGACGGCTACACGATCGGCTTCGGCGCCATCTCGACCAATGCGCTCAATCCGCACATCTACAAGTCGATGGCCTTCGACCCACGCAAGGACTTCACCGCGATCAGCCTGCTGGGCACGTCGACCATCGTGCTGGAAGTGCCCGCGACCTCGCCCATCAAGAGCGTGGCCGACCTGATTGCCGCCGCGAAGAAGGCGCCCGGCCTGCCGTACGCCACCGCGGGCGCCGGCACCTCGATGAACCTGGCCGGCGTGATGTTCGCGCAGATGACGGGCACCGAGCTCACGCACGTCGCCTACAAGGGCAGCGGCCCGGCCATCAACGACATGCTGGGCAACACCATCGGCGTGATGTTCGACAACCTGCCCGCGTCGCTGCCGCACATCCAGGCCGGCAAGCTGCGCGCGCTGGCGGTGGCCGGTCCGGCGCGCTCGCCGTCGCTGCCCGACGTGCCGACCATCGCCGAGGCAGGCCTGAAGGGCTACGCGCTCGACCCGTGGTTCGGCGTGTACGGCCCGGCCCACCTGCCCGCGCCGATCGTCAAGGCGCTCAACGACGCCTTCACCGAAGCGCTCGCGCTGCCCGAGGTGAAGGACAAGCTCACGCAGGCGGGCTTCACGCCACGTGGCTCGTCGGCCGAAGCGCTGGCGAAGCTCACCCAATCCGAATACCAACGCCTCGGTGAAGTCGCCAAGAAGGCCGGCATGACCGCAGACTGAAAGCACCCATGACCACACTCGACGCCACCCACACCCCGACGCTGCGCAGCTGGGTCGAATCCGCCAACGTGGCGGGCACCGACTTCCCCATCCAGAACCTGCCCTTCGGCCGCTTCCGGCCAGCCGGCACCGACGAAGCGTTCCGCATCGGCGTGGCCATCGGCGACCAGGTGCTGGACCTGAAGGCCGCGAAGCTGGTCGACCATGCCGACATGAACCTGCTGATGGCCGCCACACAGGCCGAGCGCGCGGCGCTGCGCACGGCGCTGTCCGAGGGCCTGCAGGAAGGCAGCGCCAAGAAGGGCGAGTGGGAGATCGCGCTGTATGCGCAGGCGGCGGTCGAGATGGCGCTGCCCTGCCGCATCGGCGACTACAGCGACTTCTACACCGGCATCCAGCACGCGACCACCGTCGGCAAGCTGTTCCGCCCCGACCAGCCGCTGTTGCCCAACTACAAGTGGGTGCCCATCGGCTACCACGGCCGTGCGTCGTCCCTCCGCGTGAGCGGCCAGCGCTTCAAGCGCCCGCAAGGCCAGACGAAGGCACCCGATGCCGAAGTGCCGACCTTCGGTCCGTCGAAGCGGCTCGACTACGAACTCGAATTGGGCTTCCTCATCGGCCGCGGCAACGAACTGGGCGAGCCCATCCCCATCGCCGATGCCGAGCAGCACCTGTTCGGCGTGACGCTGCTCAACGACTGGTCGGCGCGCGACCTGCAGGCCTGGGAATACCAGCCGCTCGGCCCGTTCCTCTCGAAGAGCTTCGCATCGACGCTGTCGCCCTGGATCGTCACCATGGAGGCGCTCGCGCCCTTCCGCGCGAAGTTCGAGCGCCCCGCGGGCGACCCGCAGCCGCTGCCTTACCTCGATTCGCCCGCCAACCGCGAACGTGGCGCATTGGCCATCACGCTCGAGGTCTGGCTGCAGACCGCGAAGATGCGCGAGGCCGGCGAGCCCGCCGTGCGGCTGACGCGCGGCAACACCCTGCAGGCCGCGTACTGGACGCCCGCGCAACTCGTCGCGCACCACACGGTCAACGGCTGCAACCTGCAGCCGGGCGACATGCTGGGGTCGGGCACGCTGTCGGGCCCGACGCCGGACGAAGCCGGCTCGCTGCTGGAGATCACGATGGGCGGCAAGCAGCCGATGACGCTGCCCAACGGCGAGACGCGCGCCTTCCTGGAAGACGGCGACACACTGACGCTGCGTGGCTACTGCGAGCGCGACGGCGCGGTGCGCATCGGGCTGGGCGAGGTGAGCGGCACGGTGCTCCCGGCCGCCTGAACTTCAGTTGTCGGTGGGGGCGGGCGCCGGGGCCGATGCGCCCGCCGCGCGGCTCGCATCGAGGTGCGCCCGCGCGCGCTCGGCCAGTGCCATCTCGCCCGGTGTCGCCGGCGTGAAGCTGTCGACCGGCAGCGGCTGGCCGTGCGAATCGACCGAGACGAAGACGATCAGGCATTCGGTCGTCTTGTGCATGCCGCCCCCCTTCATGTCGCCGCTGCGCACCTCCACCGAGATGTTCATGCTGGTGCGGCCGGTGTAGACCAGGCGCGCTTCGACTTCGACCAGGTCGCCGATCATGATCGGCCGGTGGAAGCGGATGCTGCCGATGAACACGGTCACGCAGTAGCGCTTCGACCAGCTCGTGGCGCAGGCGTAGCCCGCCTCGTCGATCCACTTCATGACGGTGCCGCCATGGACTTTGCCGCCGAAGTTGACGGTGCTCGGTTCGGCCAGGAAGCGCAGGGTGATGGAGGACATGGCGTTTTTTCGTGGGGCGGTGGGAGCGGATTATGTGCGCGGCTCAGCCGCCGCCGAACAGTTGCGCCACCGTGCGCCGCAGCCACGCATTCCCGGGCTCGGCGTGGAAGCGCTCGTGCCAGTGCTGCTTGACCGCGTACGAGGGCAGGGCGAAGGGCAACTCCATCAGCCGCACCGGCTCCTGCGTCGCCAGCACCTCGCCGAGCACGCGCGGCACGGTGACGATCAGCTCGGTGTGCGCCACGATGCGCGCCACGCTCAGAAAGCTCGACAGCCGTGCCACCACGTGGCGCTGCACGCCCAGCCGCGCCAGCGTCTTGTCGACGATGGCGTGGCCCGTGCCCGATGACGAGATCACCGCATGCGCCTCGGTTTCGAAGCGCTTCTTCGTCAGCCGCGCGCCGATGCGTGGATGGTGCTGCGCGACCAGGCAGACGAAGTTCTGCATGAAGAGCGTCTGCTGGTAGAAGCCGGCGTCGAGTTGCGGCATGAAGCCCACCGCCAGGTCGACCTCGCCGTTCTCCAGCCGCCGGCCGCTGTCGGTCGAGACGATCTCCGTCTCCAGCTGAACGCCCGGCGCTACCCGGCGCAGGTGGTCGAGCAGGCCGGGCAGCAGCACGACCTCGCTGATGTCCGTCATGCAGATGCGGAAGCTGCGCTGCGCGCGCGCCGGGTCGAAGGCCGCATGGCTGCCGCGTGCGGCCTCCAGTTGCGACAGCGCCTCGCGCAGGTGCGGACGGATGCGCTCCGCATGCGGCGTCGGCTGCATGCCGCGCGCGGTGCGCGTGAACAGCCGGTCGTCGAAGTGCACGCGCAGCTTGTTGAGCATGGTGCTGGCCGCCGCCTGCGCCAGCCCCAGGCGGTCGGCCGCCTTCGACACGCTGCCGGTCTGGTAGACCGCGTCGAACACGGCGATCCAGTCGAGGTCGAGCTTGGCCATGGTGCAACTCCTGGAAGGCGAGAGGCGCCATTATCGAAAAACGCGATAACGGGTATTGGTGGGCGGTCTTGATTCCATAGTGGGGCGCGACGAACAATGGCGCACCGAGGCACGGCACCGATGCCCGTCCTCCCCAGGAGACAAGCCCCATGAACACCGCCACCCTGCGCGCCGTCGCACCCCAGGCCGACGAACGCCGCGCCTACTACGAGCGTATCCGGCCGCTGCACCTCACGCCGCTGTGGGAGTCGCTCCACGCACTGGTGCCGCGCGAGCCGCAGACGCCTTGCGTGCCGGCGCTCTGGCGCTACGACGACATCCGCCCGCTGCTGATGGAGTCGGCCGAACTCATCACCGCCGAAGAGGCCGTGCGCCGCGTGCTGGTGCTGGAGAACCCGGCGATCCCGGGCCGCTCGTCCATCACGCAGTCGCTCTACGCCGGCCTGCAGCTCATCATGCCGGGCGAAGTGGCGCCGTCGCACCGCCATGTGCAGTCGGCGCTGCGCTTCATCGTCGACGGCAAGGGGGCGTACACCACTGTCGGCGGCGAGCGCACCACGATGCACCCCGGCGACTTCATCATCACGCCCTCGTGGGCGTGGCACGACCATGGCAACGAAGGCATCGAAGGTGTCAGCGAGCCGGTGGTGTGGCTCGACGGCCTCGACATCCCGATGGTGCGTTTCTTCGACGCCGGCTTCGCCGAGAACGCCGACGCCAAGGTGCAGCACGTGGCCCGACCCGAGGGCCACAGCCTGGCGCGCTTCGGCCACAACATGGTGCCGGTGCGGCACGACCACACGTCGGCCACCTCGCCGATCTTCAACTACCCCTATGCCCGCAGCCGCGAGGCGCTGGCGCAGTTGCAGAGGCAGGAAGCGCCCGACGCCTGGCTGGGCCACAAGCTGCGCTACATCAACCCGCTGACCGGCGGCTCGCCGATGCCGACCATCGCGACGAACCTGCAGCTGCTGCCGCGTGGCTTCGCCGGCCGGACGCACCGCATGACCGATGGCGCGGTCTACAGCGTGGTCGAAGGTCGCGGCCATGCCGACATCGGCGACCAGCGCTTCGACTTCGGACCGCGCGACACCTTCGTCGTGCCTTCGTGGGCACCGCTGAAGTTGGTGGCCACGGACGACGTCGTGCTCTTCAGCTTTTCCGATCGTCCGGTGCAGCAGGCCATGGGCGTTCTGCGCGAAGCCTTCGTCGAAGACTAGGGCCTGTTAACGCTATTCCCGGAAATTGCGTTAACAGGCCCCTGGCCAGCACCGGTTCGCCCTCTGCTTTTCATCTCGACCATGCGCCGCCGCGAGCGGCAGGAGTTCCCATGTCCTACGTCTTCACCCCCACGCCCACCGTCGGCCTGCCCATCGTCGGCAGCGACGCGCTGTTCCCGGTGCGCCGCGTCTACTGCGTCGGCCGCAACTACGCGGCGCATGCCCGCGAGATGGGCTTCGACCCGACCCGCGAGCCGCCCTTCTTCTTCTGCAAGCCGAACGACGATGCGTCGGTGGTGCCGGTGGCCGAAGGCGCGACGGCCACGCTGCCCTACCCGCCGCTGACGAAGAACTACCACTACGAGGCCGAGCTGGTCGTCGCCATCGGCCAGGGGGGGCGCGACATCGCGCAGGCCGATGCCGCCTCGCACATCTACGGCTACGCGGTGGGCCTGGACATGACGCGGCGCGACCTGCAGATCGCCGCCCGCGAGAAGGGCCGACCGTGGGAAGTGGGCAAGGCCTTCGACTTCTCCGCGCCCATCGCGCCGATCGTGCGCCGCGCCGACGCGGCCGGCATCGACAGCGCGGGCATCGCGCTCGAGGTCGACGGCACGGTGCGCCAGCAGGCCACCATCGCCCACCTGATCTGGTCGGTCGACGAGGTGATCGCCAACCTGTCGTCCCTCTTCACGCTGCAGCCCGGCGACCTGATCTTCACCGGCACGCCCGAAGGCGTGGGCGCGGTGCAGCGCGGGCAATCGATGGTGGTGCGCATCGACGGGCTGCCGTCGCTGTCGGTCCGCATCGCGTGAACCGCCACGCAGGAGGCCCACGATGAACGCATCCCCTACGACAAACGACACACCCCGCGTCCTGCTCATCGGCGGCGGCATCGGCGGCATGGCCGCGGCCCTGTCGCTGGCCCGGCTCGGCCTGGCGGTCGACCTGCTGGAGCAGAGCGCCACCATCGGCGAGATCGGTGCCGGCCTGCAGCTCGGCCCCAACGCCTTCGCCGCGCTCGATGCGCTGGGCGTGGGCGACGCGGTGCGCAGCGGCTCGGTCTTCACCGACCGGCTGGTGATGATGGACGCCGTCGACTGCGGCGAGGTCGCCTCGGTGCCGGTGGGCGAGGCCTTCCGCGCGCGCTTTGGCAACCCGTATGCGGTGAGCCACCGGGCCGACCTGCATGGCGCGCTGGTCGGCGCGGTGCAGCGGCAGCCGCTGATCCGCGTGCACACCGGCGCGCAGGTCGATGCGCTCGAGCTCGGCGGTGTGCGCGTGCAGGCACACACGCACGACGGTCGGCACTTCAGCGCCGACGCGGTGGTCGGCTGCGACGGCGTGAAGTCGATCGTGCGGTCGCAGCTGATCGGCGACGCGCCGCGCGTGTCGGGCCACGTGGTCTACCGCGCGGTCGTGCCGGCCGACGACATGCCGGCCGACCTGCGCTGGAACGCGCCGGTGGTGTGGGCCGGCCCCAACTGCCACCTGGTGCACTACCCCTTGCGCCATGGCGAGCTGTACAACCTGGTCGTGACCTTCCATAGCCGCGACAAGGAGGTGTGGGGCGTGAGCGAGGGCAGCCAGGCCGAGGTGCTGTCGTACTTCGACGGCGTGCATGCGCGCCCGCGGCAGCTGCTCGACCGGCCGAGCTCGTGGCGCCGCTGGAGCACCGCCGACCGAGACCCGGTCGCCAACTGGAGCGAGGGCAACGCGACGCTGCTGGGCGACGCGGCGCATCCCATGATGCAGTACCTCGCGCAGGGCGCCTGCATGGCGCTGGAAGACGCGGTCACGCTGGGCGCTGCCGTGCAGGCCTGCCGCACCGGCGACGGCCGCTTCGACCTGCCCGCCGCCTTCCGCCTCTATGCCGCGGCTCGCGTGCCGCGCACCGCGCGCGTCGTGCTGTCGGTGCGCGAGATGGGCCGGCTCTACCACGCGAAGGGCGTCGAGCGCCTGGTGCGCAACAGCCTGTGGGTGGGTCGCACGCCGGAGCGCTTCTACGATGCGGTCGAGTGGCTCTACGCGTGGCGGCCGGAGCGTTGCCTCGACGACGCCGACCCGGCCTTGCGCCTGTCGGCACGCGACTTGCACGCGGCGCACTGACCATGCTGGCGCTGCGTGTCGAGGTCCGGACACACGGGCACGGCATGATCGCGCCCTGCGGCCATCACGGCACCACCGATACCCATACCAACCGCCCGGAGACACGCCATGCCATCGACCCGCCGACTGTTCACCGCGGCCACCGCCGCTGCCGCCTTGCTGCTGAGCGCAGGCGCACAGGCCCAGACGGCCGCCGCCGACTTCCCCAGCAAGCCGGTGACGCTGGTCACGCCCTTCGCGGCGGGCAGCGGCCCCGACGCGGTGCTGCGCCTGGTCTCGGACAAGCTCTCGCGCCTGTGGAATCAGCGCGTGGTGGTCGACAACAAGCCCGGCGGCGGCGGCTTCATCGCCATCGAGCAGGCGCGCCGTGCGGCGCCCGACGGCTACACGCTGCTGCAGCTCGACAGCGAGCACATCGCCGCGCTGCCGCACCTGTACAAGTCGCGCAACTTCGTGACGCTGCAGCACTTCGACCCGGTGGCTTCGCTGTTCCGCACGCCCTTCTTCGTGGCGGTGGGCACCGACGCCAAGTACAAGACCATGACCGACCTGATCGCCGACGCCAAGGCGCACCCGGGCCAGGTCAGCTACGGCTCGTGGGGCGTGGGCAGCCCTGGCCACCTGGGCGGCCAGCAGCTCGAGGCGCTGACCGGCATCCGCATGCAGCACGTGCCCTACCGCGAGGTGTCGCAGCTGTTCGCCAACGTCGGCACGGGCGACGTGCCGTGGAGCTTCGCGAGCATCCCGTCGAGCCAGGGCATCTACAAGGCCGGCAAGCTGCGCTACATCGCCGTGGCCGCGTCCAGGCGCGTTCCGCAGATGCCCGACGTGCCCACCATGGCCGAGGCCGGCGGGCCGCCCTCGCTCGAAGTGAATTCCTTCGTCTCACTGCTCGCGCCCAAGGGCGTGTCCGCCGCCATCAAGGCGAAAATCAACGCCGATGTCGCGAAGGTCATCGCCGATCCGGAGATCCGTGCGCGCTTCGACACCTTTGCCTTCGAGCCCCTGGCCTGGTCGCCGGAGGAGATCGAACGCAACGCCGAAGCGAAGTCCAAGGTCTACGGCGAGCTGGTGCGCATCGGCAACATCAGCCTCGAATAGTCCCGTTCTTTTGTAGAAAGCGAATTCCATGCGTCGTTCCCTTCTCGTTCTCGCCCTGGCCGCTGCAATGGCACTGCCCCTGGCTGCATCGGCACAGGGCGCCGCCTGGCCCGCCAAGCCGATTCGCCTGCTGGTCGGCTTCCCCGGCGGGTCGACGCCGGACATCGCGGCGCGTGCGATCGCCGAGCCGCTGTCGCGCGCGCTGGGGCAGCCGGTGGTGGTGGACAACCGGGCCGGTGCGTCGGGCAACATCGCGGCCGACATCGTGGCGAAGGCGGCCGACGACCACACGATCGGGATCGTCATCAACGGCAACCTCACCTCGTCGAAGATGTTGTATTCGCGGCTGCCCTACGACCCGGCCAAGGACTTCACCTACCTGTCGCTCATCGCCACCGCACCGCTGGTGCTGGTCGCGCAGAACAGCCTGCCGAGCGGCGCTGCCTTCTTCGATGCCGCCCGCAAGGCCGGCGACACGTGGAGCTATGGGTCGGTCGGCGTGGGCTCGGTCGGCCACCTCGGCACCGAGTTGCTCAAGAGCAAGGTGCCCGGCATGAAGGCCGTGCACGTGCCCTACCAGGGCAACCCGCAGGTCGTGACCGACCTGATCGGCAACCAGATCCAGTTCGCGCTGATCCCCCCGGGCGTCGCGCTGCCGCAGATCAAGGCCGGCAAGCTCAAGGCCATCGGCCTGACCAGCGGCCGCAGCCCGCTCGCGCCGGAGATCCCGCCGCTGGCCGACGCCGGCGTGAAGGACCTCAACCTCGAAGTGTGGGTCGCGCTGCTCGCCCCGGCCACGTTGTCGAAGCCCGCGCAGGAGCGCATCACGAAGGAGCTGGCCGTGATCATGAAGGCCCCCGAGGTGCGCCAGAAGCTCTTCGAGCAGGGCTGGCAGGCGGTCGGCACCTCGCCCGAGGGCATGCAGGTGCGCGTGAAGGAAGAGGCGGCCATCATGAGCCGCATCATTTCGTCGCAAGGGATCAAGCTCCAATGACCGCCGTGTCGATGCAGGAGCCGGCGCGTGCATTGCCGGTCTACGGTGCATACGACGTCGTCGTGGTCGGCGGTGGGCCGGCCGGCCTGGCGGCGGCGGTGAGCGCAGCGCGCCACGGCGCGCGCACGCTGCTGGTCGAACGCTACGGCTTCCTCGGTGGCATGGGCACCGCGGGCGGCGTGACCAACTTCGCCGGCCTCTACGCCAAGCGCCGCGGGAAGATGACGCAGGTGGTGCACGGCGTGGCCGACGACCTGCTCGCGCGCATGGACGCGATGGGCGGGCTGAACAAGCCGCAGGACGGCATGCAGGGCCGCATCCGCGTGCGTTCCTACGACACCTCGGTCTACAAGTGCGCGGCCGACCAGCTGCTGCTCGATGCCGGGGTGGAGCTGCTGTTCCACGCCTACGCCGCCGCCGTGCTGATGGACGGTGCGCGCATCGCGGCGCTGGTGGTCGAGACCAAGTCGGGCCGCCAGGCGATCCGTGCCAACGCCTTCGTCGACGGCAGCGGCGACGCCGATGTGGCGGCCTTCGCCGGCGTGCCCTTCGAGGTGGGCGACGGCCACGGCAGCGGCCTGTTCCCGACCACCATGTTCCGCGTCGGCCAGGTCGACGCGCCGCGGGCGCTGGCCGCGGTGGGCGAGTTCAAGGCGATCAACGACCTGATGAACGTCGTGCGCGAGCGCAGCCCCGACGCCTACCGCTTCCCGCGCGACGGCGCCATCCTGCGGCCCAACATCGACCCGCGCGAATGGCGCGCCAACGTCACGCAGATCCGCAATGCCGGGGGCACGGCGATGAACGGCGTCGACGCGCGCGAGCTGAGCGACGGCGAACTCGAAGGCCGCCGCCAGATCGCCGAGTACTTCCGCTTCCTGCGCGCCGAGGTGCCGGGCTTCGAGCAGTCGGCCATCGTCGAGATCGCGCCGCAGGTGGGCCTGCGCGAGACGCGCCGCATCGAGGGCGTCTACGCGCTGACCGGCGAGGACATCCTCTCGTCCGCGAAGTTCGACGACGTGATCGGCCTGAACGGCTGGCCGATGGAGATGCATGCCGACGGCCGCATCCAGTGGGCCTTCCCGCGCGACGACGCCAACACCTACAACCACCTGCCCTGGCGCATGCTGGTGCCCCGGGCGGTCGACAACCTGCTGGTGGCCGGCCGCTGCGCCGCCATGACACACGAAGGCCAGTCGGCCGCACGCGCGAGCGGTGGCTGCTTCGTGATGGGGCAGGCGGCGGGCACGGCGGCGGCCACGCTGGGCGGCGCGCGCTTCGCGGAGGTGGATGTGGTGGCGCTGCAGAAGAAGCTGGCGGCGGACGGCGCCGACCTCGACCGCTGAGCCCTGCACGCCCCGGAGGCGCTGCCACGGCCGACGCCCCGGCGTCAGCGCGACGGCGCCGCCTTTGTTATCGTGCAAGGCTCTCCCCGCCTTCGACCGCCCGATGACCGAACCCGCCAGCGCCGCCCGTCTTGTCGACGACCTCGTCGACCTCATGCAACTGGAGGTGCTGGGCGACGACCGCTTCCGCGCGCAGAGCGAAGACCTGGGCACACCCGCGGTGTTCGGCGGCCAGGTACTGGGCCAGTCACTGATGGCGGCGAGCCGCACGGTCGACGCCGACCGGCCGGTGCATTCGATGCATGCCTACTTCCTGCTGCCCGGCGAGCATGCCCCCATCGACTACGCGGTGGACCGCGTGCGCGACGGCCGCAGCTTCACCACCCGCCACGTGGTGGCACGCCAGGGCGACCGCATCATCTTCGAGATGTCGGCCTCGTTCCAGACGGTGGACCCGGGCGTCGAGCACCAGTGGCCGATGCCCGCCGTGGCCGGCCCCGAGGGCGTGAAGAGCGACCTGCAGCGGCGCATCGACCTGGGCGACCGCCTGCCCGAGCGGGCGCGCATCAAGGGCGTGCAGCCGCACGGCATCGAGTTCCGCTCGGTGGAGGCCGACGACCTGCTGGCGCCGGCGCGGCGCGAGGCCGAGCGATCGATCTGGATGCGCACGGTCGCGCCGCTGCCGGACGACCCGCTCATGCACCGCGCCCTGCTGGCCTACGCATCCGACCACGGGCTGCTCGGCGCGGCCCTGCTGCCGCACGGCCTGAGCTACATGCAGCCGGGCGTGCGCATGGCGAGCCTCGACCACGCGATGTGGTTCCACCGCGATTTCCGCCTGGACGACTGGCTGCTCTACCGGCTCGATTCGCCCAGCGCCAGCGGCGCGCGCGGGCTCGCGCGCGGCAGCATCTACACCCGCGACGGACGCCTCGTCGCATCGACCGCGCAGGAAGGCATGGTGCGCGCCCGCGACCCCCATCCCAACGTCAATCCAAGGACTTCATGAGCACGCTCTTCTCTCCGCTGCAGGTCGGTGCCCTGACGCTGCCCAACCGCATCGTGATCGCCCCGATGTGCCAGTACTCCGCCGAGGACGGCAACATGACCGACTGGCACCTGATCCATCTCGGCCAGCTCGCGCTGTCGGGGGCCGGTCTGCTGATCATCGAGGCCACCGGGGTCGAGGCCATCGGCCGCATCACGCCGCAGGACGTGGGCCTGTACAACGACGACAACCAGGCGGCCATGGCGCGCGTGCTGAAGGCGATGCGCCAGCACTCGCGCATGCCCATCGCGATCCAGCTCGGCCACGCCGGGCGCAAGGCATCGAGCCACATCCCCTGGGAAGGCGGCCAGGCCCTCGGGCCGGACGAGGGTGCATGGCAGACGGTGTCGGCCTCGGCCCTGCCGCATGCGGCCGGCGAGCCCGCGCCGCTGGCGCTCGACGCGGCCGGCCTGGCGCGCGTGAAGGCGGCGTTCGTGCAGGCCGCGCAGCGCGCGCAGGCGCTGGGCATCGACGCGATCGAGTTGCACGGCGCGCACGGCTACCTGCTGCATCAGTTCCTCTCGCCGCTGTCCAACCAGCGCGCCGACGACTACGGTGGCGCGCTCGAGAACCGCCTGCGCTTCCCGCTAGAGGTGTTCGAGGCGGTGCGTGCTGCGGTACCGGCGTCGATGCCGGTGGGCATGCGCCTCTCGGCCACCGACTGGGTCGAAGGCGGCTGGGACATCGACGGCAGCGTCGCGTTCTCGAAGGCGCTGGCGGCCCGCGGCTGCGATTTCGTGCACGTGTCCTCCGGCGGCGTCTCGCCGCAGCAGAAGATCCCGCTGTCGCCGGGCTACCAGGTGCCACTGGCCGAGCGCATCAAGGCCGAGGTCGAGGTGCCGGTCTTCGCGGTCGGCCTCATCACCGAGCCGAAGCAGGCCGAGGCGGTGATCGCGGCAGGGCAGGCCGATGCGGTGGCCATCGCGCGCGCCGCGCTGTTCGAGCCGCACTGGCCGTGGCGCGCCGCCGCCGAACTGGGCGCGCAGGTGGAGGCGCCGCCGCAGTACTGGCGTTCGCAGCCGCGCGAGCTCAAGGCCCTCTTCGGCGACACGCGCATCGGCGCCCGCTGACCCTCTTCACGCACCCGGGAGACGACCATGGCCAGCTTCAAGAAGTACCGCGTCGGCGCCAAGGTGGGGCTGGCCGACATCGACCCGGGCGACGAGCGCTTCCTGGAGGACTGCGAGAGCGACAGCGAACAGCGGCTGCGGCTCGATGCGCTCGCCGAGTCGCTCGACGAGCTGCAGAACCTGCTGCATGCGGAGGGCAAGCGCAAGCTGCTGCTGGTGCTGCAGGGCATGGACACCAGCGGCAAGGACGGCACCATCCGCTGGGTCTTCTCGCGCACCTCGCCCCTGGGCGTGCGCGTGGCGGCCTTCAAGGCGCCGTCGATCGAGGAGCTGGCCCACGACTTCCTATGGCGCTGCCACGCGGTGGTGCCGCGCAGCGGCGAGATCGCGGTGTGGAACCGCAGCCACTACGAAGACGTGCTGGTGCCGGTGGTCGAAGGCTGGATCGACAAGGCCGAGACGCAGCGCCGCTACGCGCACATCAACGACTTCGAGCGCCTGCTGACCGAGACCGGCACGGTGGTGCTCAAGTGCATGCTGCACATCGGCGCCGACGAGCAGCGCGAACGCCTGCAGGCGCGCATCGACGAACCTGCGAAGAACTGGAAGTTCGCCATGGGCGATCTCGACGCCCGCAAGAAGTGGGGCCTCTACCAACGCGCCTATGCGCGTGCGCTGGAGGCCACGTCGACCGATGCGGCGCCGTGGTACGTGGTCCCCGCGAACCACAAGACGCATCGCAACCTGATGATCGCGCAGCTGCTGGTGAAGACGCTGAAAGATATGAAGCTCAGCGTGCCGCCGGCCGATCCGGCGTTGCGCGGGTTGATCGTTCCCTGACCGTCGTTCGACGCGCTTGGGGTGCGTGCAATACAGATTGCCAGATCCAACGGCGCCGCGTGCGCAATCAGGGTAAACGTGACTAGATCGCACGGGTAAGCGCGGCGTCGCGCCTTGATCCACGTCATCGAAGCCAGAATGAATCTTCAAAAAAGGTCCGCCGCGGATGTGCCGAGGCGCGGGCGCTACAACAACACGAAGGTTCGGCACGATGCGTTCACGCGAGTCGGTTTTTGGCATCTCTCTTTGGAGGTGGATGCTGGGGTTGGGGGTGATGGTGGGTATGGGTCTGGCGCAGGCGCAGACCGCAGCGACTGACACCACCCTGGTCGAGAAGGGCCGCCTGCTGGCGGTCGCCGCCGATTGCGCGGCCTGTCACACGACGCCGAAGGGGGGTGCGCCTTTCGCGGGCGGCTACCGCATCGAGTCGCCGCTCGGCGCCATCGTCGCGTCGAACATCACGCCCTCGAAGTCCGCCGGCATCGGCGACTACACGCTCGACGAGTTCAGCCGCTCGCTGCGGCAAGGCGTGCGCAAGGACGGCGCACACCTCTACCCCGCGATGCCGTACACCGCGTACACGCAGCTGAGCGACGACGACACGGCCGCGCTCTACGCGTACTTCATGCACGGGGTCGCACCGGTCGACAAGCCGGCGCCGCAGACCGAGTTGCCCTTCCCGTTCAACCTGCGCATCTCGATGGCGGTGTGGAACGCGCTCTTCCTGAAGGACGAGCGCTTCGTGCCCGACGCATCGAAGACCGCCGAGTGGAACCGCGGCGCCTACCTGGCCGGCGCGCTCGCGCATTGCAGCACCTGCCACACGCCGCGCAATGCGCTGATGGCCGAGCAGGGCGACAAGGCCTTCCTGTCGGGCGGTTCGCTGGGGGCGTGGTATGCGCCGAACATCACCGGCGATGCCACCAGCGGCATCGGCGCGTGGAGCGAGGCCGAGCTGGTGCAATACCTGCGCACCGGCCGCGTGGCCGGCAAGGCGCAGGCGGCCGGCCCGATGGCCGAGGCCATCGAGCACAGCCTGCAGCACCTGCCCGACGCCGACCTGAAGGCCATCGCCGTGTACCTCAAGCAGGTGCCCGGCGTGGCCAGCGCCGAAGCCAAGCCGCGCTTCGCCTATGGCGAGGCCTCGACCACCGAGATCGACCAGCGCGGCCTCAAGGATGGCGTCGACCCCGGCTGGCGCGTGTTCAGCGGCAGCTGCGCCCATTGCCACCAGGAAGGCGGTGCCGGCACCCAGAACGGCGCATACCCCTCGCTGTTCCACAACACCGCCACCGGTGCCGACCGGCCCGACAACCTGGTCGCGACCATCCTGCATGGCGTGGACCGTACCGTCGACGGCAAGGCGCACTTCATGCCCGCCTTCGGCGACGCGGCCTCGTTCACCGATCGCCTGAGCGACCAGGAGATCGCCGACGTCAGCAACTACGTCCTCCGCCAGTACGGCAACCCCGCGGTCAAGGTGAGCGTCGGCGACGTGCAGACACTGCGCGCCGGTGGCAAGCCGCCCCTCATCGCGCAGCTGCGGCCGTTGATCGTGCCGGGCATCGTGGTGCTCGCGGTCCTGCTCGTTCTCATCGCGGCCCTTCGTTCGCGCGCCAGGCGCCGCACCCAATGGAGCTGACCCCCATGTCGAATCCGATCCCCGACCGCACCGAACACATCGTCCGCATGCCCGTCTCGCGCCGCGCCCTCGTGGCGGGTACGGCCGTGGTGGGCGCCGCCATCGCCCTCGGTGGTGTGTCGGTGCTGGGCACCACCAACGCCTTCGCCGCGGCGACCGCGTCGAACGACTTCCTGCGCCTGTCCGAATTCCTCACCGGCGGCAAGCCGCTCGCGGCCGGCCTGGCCACGCGCTACCAGGCTTCGCTGGCGCGCCTCGACCCGAAATTCGCCGCCGCGGCGGCCGAACTGCAGCGCTATGTGAGCGATGCCAAGGCCTCGCACATCGATGAATTGCTGGCCCGCCCCGACCTGAGCGAACCGCTGCGCAAGACCATCACGCAGATCGTGTCGGCCTGGTACCTCGGCATCGTCAACAACGACACCGAGGTCGAGCTGATCAGCTATGCGGATGCGCTGATGTACCGGCCGACGGCCGATGTGCTGGTCGTCCCCAGCTACGGCGGCGGCCCCGATTCGTGGGGCGAGAAGCCGGCCAACCTGTCGACCACGCCGAACAAAGAGATGACACGATGAGCGCCAAGGAATTCGATGCAGACCTGATCGTGATCGGATCGGGCGTGATGGGCGGCGTGATCGCCAGCCGGCTGGCCAAGGCCGGCAAGTCGGTGATCATCCTGGAAGCCGGCCCGCGGGTGAAGCGGGCCGACATCGTCGAGACCTACCGCAATTCGCCGGTCAAGCTGTCGCTCGCGAACATGAAAGCGCAGGGTTCGGGCTCGCCGTTTCCCAACCCGCCGCACATCCCGTCGACCTACGGCAATTACCTGCAGCAGACCGGCCCGGTGTCGTACCCGACCAAGTACCTGCGGGTGGTGGGCGGCACGACCTGGCACTTCGGCTCGGCGCTGTGGCGCATGATTCCCAACGACTTCAAGCTCAAGACGCTGTACGGCCGCGGCCGCGACTGGCCGCTCAGCTACGAGGAGCTGGAGCCCTACTACTGCGAGGCCGAAGCCGAGCTGGGCGTGTCGGGTGTCGACGGGCAGGACGAGAGCGGCCATGGCGGCCCCGCCTGGCCACCGCGCTCCAAGCCCTTCCCGATGAAGGGCCTGAACGAGCCGTACTTCATGACGCGCGCCGCCGAGCTGCTCGCGCCCGGCGGCTACAACCCGGTGATCGAGCCGCACGGCCGCGCGACGCGCCCGTACGGCAACCGCCCGGTCTGCGCCGGCAACAACAACTGCAACCCGGTGTGCCCGATCGGCGCCAAGTACGACGGCTCGATGCACATCGACGAAGCAGAACGCGCCGGCGCCAAGCTGCTCGACAACGCGGTGGTCTACAAGATCGAGGCGGGCGACGACGGCAAGATCACGGCCGTGCTTTACAAGAAGCCCGACGGCACCTCGCACCGCCTCACGGCGCGCCACTTCGTGCTGGCGGCCTATGCCATCGAGGGGCCGAAGCTGCTGCTGATGTCGACCTCGGAGAAGTACCCGAACGGCATCGCCAACTCGTCGGACCAGGTCGGCCGCAACCTGATGGGCCACACCGGCATCAGCATGAACATCATGATGAACGAGGACGTCTGGCCGGGCCAGGGGCCGACGGAACTGCTGGTGTACCTGAACTACCGAGACGGCGAATTCCGCAAGGACATCCCGAGCTACAAGACCAAGTTCCGCAACACCGTGCCGAGCTCGCAGATCGCGTCCTCCCTGCTCGCCAAGGGCGTGCTGGGCAGCAAGCTCGATGCCGAGATCCGTCGCCAGTCGGCGCGCTCGCTCAACGTGGCCGTCGACTTCGAGACTGAAGCGCAGCCGCAGAACCGCATCGTGCCGAGCAAGACCAAGACCGACGGCATCGGCCTGCCGGTGCCCGAGATCTACTACAGCGTGAACGACTACTGGAACGCCGGCCGCGACTTCGCGCTGAAGGACCTGGCACGCATGGCCCAGCTGCTCAATGCCGATGTGCTGAACGTCGACACCAAGCACCAAGACCGCCAGCACATCATGGGCACCACGATCATGGGGGACGATCCGAAGAACTCGGTGGTCGACCGCGACTGCCGCACGCACGACCATCCCAACCTGTTCATCGCAGGCACCGGCGTCATGCCCTCCGCCTCGTGCATGAACCCCACGCTCACCGGCGCGGCGCTCAGCGTGCGCATTGCCGAGCAGCTGATCAAGGAGATCTGAGCGGCGGGCGCGTGCGTTCGCGGGCACGTCGCCGCTCGATTGCTTCGAACAGGCCCATGCCGGCCAGCATCGCGGCCACGAAGACCAGCGCCGGCGCCAGGCCCATGCCGAGCGCGACCAGGGCGGGGCCGGGGCAGAACCCGGCGATGCCCCAGCCGATGCCGAACAGCAGGCTGCCGCCGACCAGGCGCCGGTCGACCTGGCGCGCCTTCGGCAGGCGCATCGGCGCACCAATCAGCGACACCGCGCGCCGGCGGGCCAGCGCGAAGGCCGGCAGGCCGACGGCGATCGCGCCGGCCATGACGAGGGCCAGCGACGGGTCCCACGCGCCGGCGAGGTCGAGGAAGCCCAGGACCTTGGCCGGGTCGGCCATGCCGGAGAGGATCAGGCCGAGGCCGAACACCAGGCCCGCCAGCAGAGACGTCAGGATCTGCATGGAAAGGCGCCTTTCAAACACCGACGACGTGCCGTGCCACGAACACCGTGGCGAAGCCCGCGCCCATGAAGGCCAGCGTGGCGACCAGCGAGCGCGGCGACAGGCGCGACAGCCCGCACACGCCGTGGCCACTGGTACAGCCCGCACCGTAGCGCGTACCCACGCCGACCAGCAGCCCCGCCAGCACCAGTGCGCCGGTGCCCGCATCGATGCGCGGCACGGGCAGCGTGTCGAACAGCCGGTAGGCCAGCGGCGCCGCGACCAGGCCCGCCACGAAGGCCACGCGCCAGCCGATGTCGTCGCGGGTGGGATTCAGCAGCCCACCCAGCACGCCGCTGATGCCGGCGATGCGGCCGTTGAGCAGCACGAACATCGCGGCCGCGAGACCGATGAGTGCGCCGCCGGCCAGTGCGGACCACGGCGTGAAGTGCTGCCAGTCGATCGTCATCGTCATTCCTTGGGACAGTAGAGCTTGTAGAGCAGCGCGAGGATCTGCAGCACGGCGGGGTCGACCACGCTGTAGAAGATGTTCTTGCCTTCGCGGCGCGTCTGCACCACGCCTTCGTTGCGCAGCACGCCCAGTTGCTGCGACAGCGTGGGCTGGTGGATGTCGAGCGCCTGTTCCAGGTCGCTCACGCACATCTCGCCCTGCGAGAGCTGGCACAGCAGCAGCAGGCGCTCGGGGTTGGCCAGCAGCTTGAGCACGCCGACGGCCTGGCCGGCGGCGCCGCGCAGGGCTTCGGGATCGATGACGGGGGCGCGAGGCATGGATGTTCAGTCTGTCTTTTGATAGTATATCGATAAATATAATGTAGGTCGATCGATCCAGACCGTCACGAGGGCACCGCATGACCGCACGTACCACCACCGAAGGCTTCTTCGACCCCCGCACCGGCACCATCTCCTATGTGGTGTGGGACACGGCGAGCCGCCATGCCGCGGTGATCGACCCGGTGCTGGGCTTCGACGTGAAGTCCGGTCACACCGACACCGGCGCGGCCGACGAACTGCTGGCCTGCATCGCACGCGAAGGCCTGCAGGTCGACTGGATCCTCGAGACCCACGCGCATGCCGACCACCTGTCGGCCGCACGCCATGTACAGGCGAAGGTGGGTGGGCGCATCGGCATCGGCGCGAACATCCGCACGGTGCAGGCCACCTTCGGCAAGCTCTTCAACCTCGAACGGGGCTTCCTGCCCGACGGCAGCCAGTTCGACCATCTGTTCGAGGACGGCGAGACCTTCCGCATCGGCGATGCCGAGGTCACGGCGCTCTGGGTGCCGGGCCACACGCCGGCCGACATGGCGTACCTGGTCGACGGCGCGGTGTTCGTCGGCGACACGCTCTTCATGCCCGATCTGGGCAGCGCCCGCGCGGACTTCCCCGGCGGCGACGCGCGGCAGCTCTATGCGTCGATGCGGCGCCTGCTCGCGCTACCGCCCGAGACCGTGGTCTATGTGTGCCACGACTACCCGCCGGCCACGCGCGCGCCGGCCTGGAAGACCACGGTCGCCGAACAGCGCGCAGCCAACATCCATGTGCGCGACGGCATCGATGAAGAAGCGTTTGTGGCGATGCGCACCGCGCGCGACGCGACGCTCGAGGTGCCGTCGCTCATCCTGCCGTCGATCCAGGTGAACATCCGCGCCGGCCACTTCCCGCCGGCGGACGACAACGGCGTGGCCTACCTGCGCATTCCTCTGAACGCGCTGCCGTTGCAAAGCACGCCCGGCGGGGCGGACGCTCAGACGCCGAGGTAACGCGTCCAGAGCCCGCGGTCGGCGTCGAGCGCGGCGGAGTCGCCCGTCCACACCACCCGGCCGCGTTCGAGGATGAGGTGCCGGTCGGCCAGCGGCAGCAGGCGCTGCACGTACTTGTCGACCACCAGGATCGCTTCGCCCTCGGCCTTGAGCGTGGCCAGGCAGCGCCAGATCTCCTCGCGGATGACCGGCGCCAGGCCTTCGGTCGCTTCGTCGAGGATCAGCAGCTTGGGGTGCGTCGACAGCGCACGCGCGATGGCCAGCATCTGCTGCTCGCCGCCCGAGAGCTGGTTGCCGGCGTTGGCCTTGCGTTCGCCGAGCCGCGGGAACAGGCCGTAGAGCGCATCGGCCGTCCAGCGCGGCGCCTGCCCGGCACGGGGCCGCGCGAAGGCGCGCAGGTGCTCGTCGACGCTCAGGTTCGGGAACACGTGGCGGCCTTCGGGCACGATGGCCACGCCGCGCCGGCCGATGGCGTCGGGTCGCGCACCACCGATGTCGGCGCCCTCGAAGCGCACGCCGCCGCGCATCGGCTTGAGGGTGCCGGTCAGCACCTTCAGCAGCGTGCTCTTGCCCATGCCGTTGCGCCCGAGCAGCGCCATCACCTCGCCGGGCTTCACGTCGATGTCGATGCCGAACAGCACCTGGCTCGCGCCGTAGCCGGCCTCGATGCCGGTCGCCTCGAGCAGCTTGCTCATGAATGTCCCTCTGCTTCGGTGCCCAGATACACGGCCTGCACGTCCGGGTGGCCGCGCACCTCGTCGGCGGTGCCGGTCATCAGCACCTTGCCCTGCACCAGCACCGTCAGGCGGTTGGCCAGGCGGAACACCGCGTCCATGTCGTGTTCGATCAGCAGGATGGCCATCTCGCTGCGCAGCGATTCGATCAGCGCCACCATGCGCGCCGATTCGTCCGGCCCCATGCCCGCCATCGGCTCGTCGAGCAGCAGCAGCTTCGGATTCGCGGCCAATGCCAGCGCCACGTCGAGGGCGCGCTGCGCACCGTGCGGCAGCGTGCCCGCGATGCGGTGGCGTTCGCTCGCGAGGCCCACGCGTTCGGCCAGTGCCTCAGCTTTGGAAACCAGTTCGCTTTCGCTGGCACGCGGCGCCATGAAGCGCAGGCTGCTGCCCGCGTGCGCCTGCACCGCGAGCATCAGGTTGTCGTGCACCGTCTCCTTCGCGAAGACGCGCGTCACCTGGAAGCAGCGCGACAGGCCGGCGCCCACGCGCTGGTGGTCCTTCAGCGGCGTGATGTCGTGGTCGCCGAGCCAGATGCGGCCGGCGTCGGCCTTCAGCAGGCCGGAGATGAGGTTGACCAGCGTCGTCTTGCCGGCGCCGTTGGGGCCGATGAGCGCATGGATCTCGCCGGCATCGACCGTGAGGTTCACATGGTCGGTCGCCAGCAGGCCGCCGAAGCGCTTGACCAGTCCTTCGATGCGGAACAGGCTCATGCCGTCACCGCCTTCTTCCTGCGGGACAGCGCAGCGAGACCCTTCGGTGCCCACAGCGCGACCGCAATCAGCAGCAGGCCGAGCGGCAAGTGCCAGTACTCGCTGTATTGCTTGAGCACCTCTTCCAGCAGCAGCCACACGGCGGCGCCCACCGGCCCGCCCCAGCTGCGACCCAGGCCACCGATGACGACCATCACCACCAGCGTGGCCGACTGCGTCCAGTGCATGGCACCCGGGCTGATGAAGCCGTTGCCGCCGGCCAGCAGCGCACCGGCCAGCCCCGCCACCGCGCCCGCGATGGCGAAGGCCACCAGCTGGATGCGGAACACCGGGTAGCCCAGCGCGCGCATGCGCGTCTCGTTGTCGCGGATGCCCATCAGCGCATGGCCGAAGCGCGAGCGCGTGGCGCGGTGCATCCAGCCCAGCGCCAGCGCCACCAACACCAGCACCACCCAGTAGAAGGTCGACTCGTTGGCGAGGTCGATGCCCCGGCCCAGTTCGGGCCGGGCCGGCAGCGTGTAGCCGTCGTCGCCGCCGTATTTGCGCAGCGATACGGCGATGAAGTACAGCATTTGCGCGAAGGCCAGCGTGGTCATGATGAAGTACACGCCGCGGGTGCGCAGGGCCACGGTGCCGATCAACGCGGCGACGAGGCCGGCCACCAGCGCGGCCATCGGCCACAGCACCCAGGCCGACATCACGCCGGCGTCGGCGAAGGCGACCACGGTGTACGCCCCGACGCCGATGAAGCCCGCATGCCCCAGCGCCACCATGCCGCCGAAGCCGAGGATGAAGTTGAGGCTGGCCGCGGCCAGCGCCATGATCAGCACACGCCGCACGAAGCCGATGTAGAACTCCATGCCGAAGAGCGGCGCGACCAGCGGGAAGGCAGCCAGTGCGACGAGCAGCACCAGCGTTGGGATGACGACGCTCTTCTTCATGGCTGCGCTGCCTCTTCGTGAAACACCGCGGAACCGGCTTTGCCGGGCCGCTGGTGTTGCCCCCTGACAGGGGGTTGGCGAAGCGACACGCAGTGCGCGAAGACTGGGGGGGAGCTCATGTTCTGGCCGAGAAGAGGCCCGAGGGCCGGAAGATCAGGACGACCACCATCAGCGCGTACATCGCGACTTCGGCGAAGAGTGGGCCGAGGTCGGCCGCGGTGGCCGGCGGCAGCGTGGCACGCAGCAGCATCGGTAGGAAGGCGCGGCCGATGGTGTCGACCAGGCCCACCAGCAGCGCGGCCACGAAGGCGCCGCGCACCGAGCCGATGCCGCCGATGACCAGCACCACCAGCGCGGGGATCAGGATCTGCTCGCCCATGCCGACCTGCACCGCGACGATCGGGCCCATCAGCGCACCGGCCAGCGCAGCGAGCGCCGCACCCAGCAGGAACACGCCGTTGAAGATGCGGCCCACGTGCACACCCATCAGCTCGGCCATCGGCCGGTCCGACGCACCGGCACGCACCCGCATGCCGACGCGCGTGTGGTTCACCAGCAGGTACAGCGCCAGCGCGACGAGCACGCCCGCGCCGAGGATGACCAGGCGGTACGCGGGGTAGGGCAGGCCGTCGATGATCTCGATCGGCCCGCTCAGCGCGGCGGGCGTTGGCGCCATCACCGGCGACGGGCCCCAGATCATCTTGACGAGGTCGTCGGCCACCAGGATCACGCCGAAGGTCGCCAGCACCTGCGCCAGGTGGTCGCGCTTGTAGAGCTGGCGCATCAGCAGCACTTCGAGCAGCGCCGCGACGACGACGGTGACGAGCACCGCCAGCGCGATCGCCGCCACGAAGGAGCCGCTCTGCTGGTGCGCCTGCGCCGCCACGTACGCGCCCGACATGAACAGCGAGCCGTGCGCCAGGTTCAGCACGTCCATGATGCCGAACACCAGCGTCAGGCCGGCGGCCAGCAGGAACAGCATCAGCCCGAAGCCGAGGCCGTTGAGCAGTTGCTCGAGAAAAAGAATGCCAGTCATGCGCCGAGAAAACGATTCACTTCATCGGGCATTTGTCGGAATACGTGTCGCCGTAGTTGGTCAACAGGGTGCTCACCGTCTTGTTCGTGATCTTCCCTTGCGCGTCCTTGCCGATCACGCGCAGGTAGAAGTTCTCGATGGGGTAGTGGTTGTTCGCGTACTTGAAGCTGCCGCGCGTCGACGCGTAGTTGGCCTTCTTCAGCGCGGCGATCACCGCTTCGCGGTTCTGCGCGTTGCCACCGGCCTGCTTGACGGCGGCGTCCATCGCCAGGATCACATCGTAGGCCTGGGCGGCGTACACCGACGGGTAGCGGCCGTTGTATTCCTTCTTGAAGGCGTCGACGAAGGCCTTGTTGGCGGCGTTGTCCAGGTCATGCGCCCAATGCGAGGTGTTGAACAGACCCAGCATCGGCTCGCCCACGGCACCGATCACGTCTTCGTCGGCCGAGAAGCCGCTGGTGACCAGCGTGATGTCCTTCGACAGGCCCGCGCCCACGAACTGCTTGATGAAGTTGATGCCCATCGCACCGGGGAGGAAGAAGTAGATCGAATCGGGCTTGGCCGCGCGGATCTGCGCGAGCTCGGCGGCGTAGTCGATCTGGCCGAGCTTGGTGTAGAGCTCGTCGGCCACCTGGCCCTTGAACTGGCGCTTGGCACCGCCCAGCGCATCCTTGCCCGCCGGGTAGTTGGGGGCGATCATCACCATCTTCTTGAAGCCGCGGTCTTGCGCGAACTTGCCGGCCGCCTCGTGGAACTGGTCGTTCTGGTAGGCCGTGCCGAAGAAGTAGGCGTTGCACTGCGCGCCGGCGAATTGGCTGGGGCCGGCGTTGGACGAGAGGTAGGGCACCTTCGCGGCGAACAGCGTCGGGCCGACGGCCAGGGCGATGTTCGAGCCGATCGGGCCCGAGAACAGGTCGATCTTGTCGCGCTGGATCATGCGGTCGACCAGCTGCTTGGCCTGGTCGGGGCTGCCGGCCATGTCGGCCTGGACGAACTCCACCGGCTGGCCGCCGAGCTTGCCGCCCAGCTGCTTGATGCCCAGCGCGAAGCCGTCGCGGGCTTCGGCGCCCAGGGCGGCGAAGGGGCCGGAGATGTCGAGCGCCAGGCCCACCTTCACGGGGGCGGCCAGTGCCGCGCCGGCCACGCCGAAGGCGGACGCGAGCATCAGGGAGCGCAGCGTGCGGGACAGGGCGGTCGCGACGGGCGGCTTGGTGGACTTCGAGCGCATGGGGAAGACTCCGGTTAGGTCAGGTTGGCACCACTTCGATGCACGTGGCCCCGGCATTGTGCGGGCCACTTCATTCACAAGTAAATACTTTATGCATGAAGCATCTGGTGTCAATCGGGCTTGCACGAACAGTGCCAGCCTGAATACCTGCTAAGTGCCCCGAGCCGGCGCCAGCACCGCGGCGATCGCCACCACCATCAGCACCACGGCCGCCCAGTCCTGCCAGTGCAGCACCTCGCCCAGCCAGATGGCGCCGCTGAACACGCCGAGCACCGGGATCAGCATCACGCTCAGCGTCGAGGCAATGGGCGGCAGCCCGCGGGCCAGCGAGAACCAGGCCGCGTGCGCGAAGCCGAAGATCAGGATCGCGTTGTAGAGGACCGACCCCCAGGTGACGGTGCCGGGCATCGTCCATTGCGGCCGCTCGAACAGCGTCGCCAGCACGGTGATCACGACAGCGGCGAGCGCGGTCATCCAGAACGAGATGGCCAGCGTGGGCACCGGCATCGTCGAGCGGCGCAGCAGCTGCGTGCCCAGCGCCCAGGTCGCCGCGGCCAGCAGCGCCAGCGCCATGTAGCCGGGCTTGCCGGCCATGCCGACGAGCTCGTGCCACAGCAGCAGCGCCACGCCCAGCGCCGCGGCGGCGACGCCCATCCAGGCGCGCGCGCTCGGGCGATTCGAGAAGAGCCACGCGCCGATCACCGCCGAGAAGATCGGCATGGTGTAGCCGAGGATGGCCGAGCGCCCGCTCGACAGCGCCTTGACCGCCAGCATCATGCAGGTGTGCCACACGAACATGTTGGTGGCCGCCAGCCACAGCAGCTCCGGCCAGTGGCGACGCGGGATGCGGAACGGCACCTTCATCGCCACCAGCGCCAGGCCGAGCACCGGCAGGCCGATCCACAGCGACAGCGCGCGAAAGCTCAGCGGCGGAAAGTCCGTCACGCCCAGCTTCATCACCGGCCAGTTGAGGCCCCACACCAGCGTGAGGGGAACGAGCAGCGCGAGCTGGCGGCGGGTGAGGGTCTCCATGCGCACGCATTGTGGCGGCATGCCGATGCGCATGCCGACCCGCCTGCCGCCCGTGCGGTCAGCTGCTCTGGCAAGTGAAGCTGTCGGCCGAATTCAAGTCGCCGCTGCCCTTGTACTTCGGGAAGGTCGGGTACTTGCACAGGGGGCGTGTCTGCACGGTGGCCTGGCTCGTCGGATTGAGCTTCCTGGCCACGATGCTCTGGGCCGAGGGCTTGGCGCCGCCTTCTCGCCACTTGGCCACGGCGTCCACCAGGTCGACGGTGTCCGGGCCGACCCCGCCGGCGCAATGCTGAACGCCCGGCTGGAGGAAGAACTCCATCGAGGCATCCCGGGTGGACGCGCCACCGACCGCCGTCGCGACATCGTTGAAGTACTTGATCGAGCCCTTGTAGCTGATCGCCCAGTCATGCGTGCCGTGGACCAGGATCATCTTGCCGCCTTGGCCGAAGAAGGAGCGAAGGTCGGGCGTCGCATCGAGCGTGGTGGCTGCCAGCCGCAATCCGGCCGTGTAGATCTCGGGGTCGAAGGTCAGGACGTTGAAGGCCGGATCGCCGGTCACCCAGTACTTCACCAGACCGCTGCCGAACTGGAACTGGAGGCCGGTACCGCCGACCGCGGAGCCGGTGACCCACACCGGCCAGCCCAGGTCTTCGCCGCCCGGTCCCCAGCCCGGGTACACGCTGGTGCTGTCCGCGCGCTTGAGCTCCGAATAGATCGTGTTGGCCGTCGCGATCTGCGCGTCGGTCAGGCAGGTGTCCGCGTCGCCCGAGGCGCATCGCAGCACCGCCGGGTTGAAGGTGCAGGCGGCCTGGTTGCTGACGATGCCATCGGCCGCACCATCCAGCCCGTCGCACTGCGCGGTGACGGTCTTGCCGATGAGCGAGGCCTTCGCGTCGTTGATTTGGCCGCCCGGCGCGGCGAGCGCCTTTCCGTTCGCCACGAAGGCCTGGAACAGCTCGGTGAACGAGTACGCCGGCGCACGCACGACGATGCCGTCGAAGTCGTTCGGAAAGCGGGTGGCCTGGATCAGCGCTTCGCGTCCCCCGTTGGAGCAACCTTCGAAGTAGCTGAACTGCGCGTCGGTGCCATAGCGCTGGCGAACGATCTCGTTGCTGACCTCCTTCACCGAGTGGATCGAGAGGTAGCCGAAGTCGGCTTGCGCGGTGGAGTTGTTCAGGAAGACCGACGCGTCCAGTGCATTGCCTTGCCGGCCCCCGTCCGAGGCCACCAGAACGTAGCCGCCCGTCGAGCCGCTCGGAGAGCTGGGCACGATGTTGATGCTGCCGTCCCAGCCGCCGCCGCCGGCGTACAGCAGCTTGTTGTTCCAGACGGTAGGCAGGTGCATCTCGAAATTCAGCGTGCTGTGCAGCGTGCCCGTCACCTTGCAGTACTCCGCGGACGCGGCGCTGGCCGCGACCAGGCTGGCGTCGTTGATCGACGCGCCGGCGACCGACGTGCCCGCGAACGCCTTGCACTTGTCGGCCGCCGATACGACCGGCGGTGCCGATGCGGCGGGCGGGTTTCCGTCACCGCCACCGCCGCCGCAGGCCACCAGCAAGAACGGAATGCCCAGCAGGGCCACGCGGGCCCCTGAGAGAGGGTTTCTCATGATTTGTCTCCTGTTTGTACAGTCGCCTAATCAGGCCGCCGCGAGCGGGGCCTGCGACATGGATGCTAGGCAGCGAGGCGGCAAAAGAAAGTCCTTCTGATGACAAAGCATGTGCAGACCATCGAGATGTTGCGCGCGGCCGCCTGGGCCCAGGGCCTCTCCGACGAAGAGTTCGGGCGGGTCCGGGCGGAGACGGTGGACCGCTTCTATTCGGCGGGCGAGGTGGTCTGCCGCAAGTCCAGCCTGGCCACGCACTGGATCGGCGTGGTCGACGGCATGCTCAAGGTGGACATCCTGTCTGCCGACGGTCGCAGCACCACCTTGAGCGGCACCTCCGTGGGCGGATGGCTGGGCGAGGGCTCGGTGCTCAAGCGCGAGCACCGACCGTACGAAGTGGCCGCGTTGCGCGACAGCCGGGTCGCACTGGTGCCGAGCCACACCTTCCACTACCTGCTGGAGACCAACCTGGCGTTCTGCCATTTCATGATCAAGCAGCTCAACGCGCGGGTGGGTCAGTTCATCGCGCTGGCCGAGAGCTACCGGATGCACGACCTGAGCTCCAGGGTGGCGCACTGCCTGGCCGAACTGTTCAATCCGCAGCTGAACCCCCATACCGATCCGATCCTGCAGATCTCGCAGGAAGAGATCGGTCGACTCGCGGGGATTTCACGTCAGCATGCGCACCGCGCCTTGCACGAGCTCGAGGATGCCGGGCTGGTCTGCATCGCCTACGGCAGCATCGGTGTCGTCAACATCGACGGCCTGCGGGCCTACGCGCGAGAACACAGCGAGTGAGTTCCGGGGCGCCTGCCGTCAGCCCCGGCGCCACCGCCCGCCGAACATCACGACGGCCAGCGCCATCACCACGCACGCACTGCCGGCCCATTGCCAGGCTGAGACCGTCTCGCCCAGCGCGAGCATGCCCGCCGCCAGCCCGATCACCGGCACGCCGAGGCTGAAGGGCGCCACGCGATTGGCCGCATGGCGCTTGAGCAGCCAGGTCCACATCGCATAGGCCGCGACGGTGGCGAACCAGCCGAGGTAGGCCACGCCGGCCCAGGCGCCGAAGCTCGCGTGCGTCCATTGCCAGCGCGTGGCGGCGGGCTCGAAGCACCACGCCATCACCGCGAACGGCAGGATGGGCACCACCGACATCCACACCACGAAGCCCAGCGGGTCGTAGCCCGGCTGCGACTGTTGCGCGCGCCGCACGATGATGTTCGACACCGCCCACATCGACGCCGCGCCCAGGTTCAGCAGCAGGCTCAGCAGCGTGATGCCCCCACTGCCACCGCCGAGGTTCACCGCGAAGCAGGCCAGGCCCGCCGCGGCCAGGACCAGCCCCGCGCGCAACGGCCCGCTGAGCCGCTCGTGCAACAGGATGATGCCCAGCAGCGTGGTGAAGAACACCTGCGTCTGCATCAGCACCGAGGCCAGCGCCGCCGTCATGCCCACCTGCAGCGCGACGAACAGCAGGCCGAACTGCCCCAGCTGCGCCAGCCCCGCCGGCAGCAGCCAGCGCCACGACAGCGCCGGCTTCCTGATGAAGAGCAGCAGCGGCAGGACCGCGAACACATAGCGGAAGGTGCCGAGCTGGAAGGGCGTGAAGTCGCGCAGCGAGAACTTCATCGCGACGAAGTTGAGCCCCCAGATCACGACCACGCCGAGTGCGGCGAGGAGGTCCAGGCCCATCAGGGGCGCTTGTGCATTCGCCAGTGGCCGAGCGCTCATCAGAGCACTTCGTCGCGCAGTTGATACCAGCGGTACAGCATGCTTTGGCCAAGACGGCGGAAGGGCGCGGCCCACTCGCCCTGCGCGGGAAAGGGCAAGGGGCTGTCGTAGATCGGAAGGTCGAACATGGCGTCATCATGCCCTGCGATGCGCTGGGCCATCCGCCGCCCCGCATGCGCCGAGAACGACACGCCGTTGCCGCCATAGCCCAGCGCATAGAACACGCTCTGCTTGGCATCCGGCTGCACGATGCGCGGCATCATGTCGTGGGCCACGTCGACCCAGCCCCACCACGAGTAGTCGATGGGGATGCCCTTGAGCGCCGGGAACTTGCGCTCCAGCCCGTCGACCAGCAGCCTGTAGTGTGCGTCGCGGTGCGCATCGGCGCCGGTGATGGCGCTGCGGCTGCCGATCTGCACGCGCTTGTCGGGCAGCAGGCGGTAATAGAAGCGCAGCGTGCGTGTGTCGGTGATGGCTTCGTGCGTCAGGAAGTTCGTCGCCTTCAGCTCGGCATCGGTCAGTGGCCGCGTGACGCTCGAGTTCGACAGCACCGGGAACAGGCGGTTCTTCAGCGTCGGGTGCAGGCCAGGCGCGGTGTACGCACCCGTCGCGATGCCGACCGCGCGGGCGCGCACCGTGCCGCCGGGCGTCTTCAGGTGGTGCACGCCGTTCTTCGTTTCCCAGCCGATCACCGGGCTCGACGGATGCACGCGCGCACCGCCGGCGCGGGCGCGCTTGAGGTAGCTGTAGGCCAACTTGAGCGGGTGCACGCAGATGCCCTCGGGCTCGTGCATGGCGCCGTGCGCGTCGCGGTCGTCGCAGTAGCGGCTGCGCACCTCGTCGGCGCTGAGCATGCGGGCGTCGTAGCCGAAGTGGTCGCGCATCACGCGCGTCTCGTTCTCGAGAAAGGCCAGCTTCTTCGCGCGGTGCGCGATGTACAGGTGGCCGCCGCCCTGCGGCTCGCAGTCGGCCGTGGCCACCAGGTCCTTGAAGGTCTGGAAGCCGTAGCGGATCTCGGCGTCGAGCCGCTTGGCCGTGGCCAGGCCCCAGCGCTCGATCCACTGCGAGCGGTACAGCCGCCCGCTCGCGTTCTGTCCCTGCCCGCCGTTGCGGCTGGTGCAGCCCCAGGCCACGCGGTTGGCTTCGAGCACCACGGCCTTGATGCCGTGTTCTTCCGCGAGGAACAGCGCCGTCGCGAGGCCGGTGAAGCCCGAGCCGATGATGACCACGTCGGCATCGACATCGCCCGCCACCGGGCCGTCGTCGTCGGGTGCCGGGCCGGCGGTGGCGGCCCAGTAGGTCGGTGCGTAGTCGCGGTTGCGGCCGGGCCCGTCGGACACCAGCGGGTCATAGGCCGGGTCGTAGGGCGCGAAGAGTTCGCGCGGCGTGGTGATGCTCATGGCAGCGCCCGGGTCAGAGTGGTGGCAGGGCGGGGCGGGCCTTGCGGAACACGTTCTTCACGAGGATCTTTCCGTCCTTGAAGGTGAACAGGTCGACCCCGTCGGACTCGCTGCGCGTGCCGTCGAGCGCGGTGCCGGTGAAGGTCCATTCGGACAGGCCGCGGTCGCCCATCACCATGTGCCGGCCGTTGCGCCACTGCGCATCGGGGAAGTTCGTCCACGCCGCAGCGAAGGCCTTGGCCACGGCCTCGTGCCCGGTGTGGCGCGTGCCGAAGGCCTCGGGCCCGGCGGCGGTGTCGAACACGCAGTCCACGTGCATGAAGGACATCAGCGCGGGCAGGTCGTGGCGGTTCCATGCGTCGGAAAACGCGGCGAGCATGTCGGTGGTGACGGCGGTGGCGGGGGTGGTCAAGAAGCTTCCTTGGCAGGGTCGGATCGGTGTGGCGAACGGCACGCAAACTGCGTGTGTGTGCGAGTGACCAAAGGTTAAGCTCCGCCCCTTCCGACCCATAGAGCCAGTCCGCCCCCATCGTGAAAGCCAGACCCGACACCGCATGCACCATCGACGTCCGCGCGCCCTCTTCGGGTGCGTGCGCACGCCAGGCGCGACGCGAACGATGAGCGCGCTGCCGCCCGCGTCGAGCCCGCTGTGGGCCCAGCTCTTCATGCTGGACGACAACACCCGCCTGCCGCTGCAGGCGCGGCTGCGGCTCAAGGTGGTGCAGGTCATCCTCGACGGCCGCCTCGCCCCCGGTGCGGCATTGCCGTCGTCACGCGACCTCGCGCAGGCGCTGGGCCTGAGCCGCAACACCGTCACCGCCGTGTACCAGCAACTGGTGGACGAGGCCTACCTCGAAGCGCGCCCGCGCTCGGGCGTGTTCGTGCGCCAGGGCGCACGCCCCGCCACCATCGGCGACCCCGCGCACATCGTCGACCCCTTCAGCCGAGAAGGCGCCGCGAGCGGCACGCCGCCGCACTGGGGCACGCGCGTGCTGCGCTCGCTGACCGACCAGCCCACGCTGTCGAAGCCCGACCGCTGGCGCGAAGTGCCTTACCCCTTCGTCTACGGCACGCACGACGCGCAGCTCTTTCCCACTGAAGACTTCCGCGAGTGCTGCGTGCGCAGTCTGGCGCGCTCGCAGCTGCCCCACTGGACGCCCGACTTCGAGACCGACGACGTGCCCGACCTCGTCGAGCAGATCCGCACGCGCCTCTTGCCCAAGCGCGGCGTCTTCGCGCGGCCCGAGGAGATCCTCGTCACCGTCGGCGCGCAGCACGCCTGCTACCTCATCGCCGAAGCCCTGTTCGACCGCCACACGCGCGTGGGCTTCGAAGAGCCCGGCTACCCGCATGCGCGCAACACCTTCTCGCTGCGCACGTCGCAGATCATCGGCGTGCCGGTCGACGAAGAGGGGCTGGTGGTCGAGTCGCTGCCCGCGCTCGACTACGTCTTCGTCACCCCGTCGCACCAGAGTCCGACCACGCAAACGCTGAGCCTGGAGCGCCGCCAGTGGCTGCTGCGCAAGGCCACGCTGCAGGACTTCGTCGTCATCGAAGACGACTACGAGGCCGAGAACCTCTACGCCGGCGAACCCACGCCCGCCCTCAAGAGCCTCGACAAGACCGGCCGCGTCATTTACATCGGGTCTCTGAGCAAGAGCCTGTCGCCCGCACTACGGCTCGGCTACATCGTGGCGCCGAAGGAACTGGTGAGCGAACTGCGCGTGCTGCGCCACGCCATGGTGCGGCACCCCAGCGCCTTCCTGCAGCACGCGTATGCGCTGTTCCTCTCGCTCGGCCACCACGACTCGCACGCGCGCCGCGTGAACCAGGTGCTGCGCCAGCGCATGGACGCCGCCACGAAGGCGCTGGCCGATCACATCCCCGAATTCGAATGCACGCCCGCGCAGGGCGGCGCGTCGCTATGGGTGAAGACGCCCGATTGGCTGGATGGCGGCGAGTTGGCCGTGCGGGCACGCGAGCATGGTGTGTTGATCGAACCCGGTGACGTGTTCTTTGCGCAGCCGCCGCGGCCTTGTCCGTATTTCAGGCTGCGGCTGTCGTCGATCGATGTGGGGCAGATCGAGGCGGGGGTTCGGGCGTTGAGGGAGGCGGTGAAGGGGATGGGGCGGGAGCGGGGGTGATAGGTCTGCTTCAGGTTGGCTGATCATAGGATCGCTCAGTGCCTGATAGCCGGCGTCCAGCGGTCTGAAAGGGTTGTGTGAGGCTGCGGCGTGCCGGCACTTTGCTTCAGCCTGCACCCCGGCTTTGATTCTGGCTCGTTCGGCAGAGTCTAGGATGTAGCCGCGTTCGACCATGTCACGCAACGCCTGAAAGCCCTGCGAGGTATTGCTGAGGCACTGTATTCGCTCTTCGAACGTCACTTCCATTGATCAATCTGTACCGGCCAGCGGCCGCTCGCCACAGTACACATTGCTTCAAGCTGACGCCGGCTGCGGCTCAATTTCGCATCGCCCGAGTACCATGCACCCAACAACGGAGAGACGGGATGAAGCAACTTGCAGTCTTGGCCTCAATGCTCGCCGGCGCCGCGGCGGCGCAGTCAATTCAAGTGCTGCCGGCGCCACGAGGTGAGCCGATGGCTGTTGCTATGCGCGTGATCCGCGAGGCCGAGCACCCTTGCCCCAAGGTGGTACGCGCCAGCCGAGCCCAGGATCAGTCGATCCTCGCGGCCTGTTCGAACAAAGAGAGTTATCTCGTGTTCTCGATTCGGAAGAGTTCCGGCGCGGTCATGGACGTCGCGATGAAGTGCAGCGCCGCCCGGGCCTTGGGCGTCAAGGGCGCCTGCTAGGCCCAGCGGAGACGGCGAATGCGGTCATCAATTCCTGGACTCGAGGCCGTGTACTACGGCTCCCCCATTCCGCGCGGAAAAGCTCAGCTGACCGCGCTTGCGTTGGTGTTCGATCGGATTCACTTTCCCAACGTACAGCTGCCATACGAGGGGGTGGACTTCGAAGCAGTCGAGCATGAGGCGCGGCGCATCGAGGGCTATGGGCATAGGGATCACGACACGTTGCTCGTGGTAGCCATGCTCCGCATCCTCCCCCACGTCGGCGATCTCCGAGAGTTCTGTACGTTCACAGGCGACTTCGATTCGATCTTCGGAAGCAAAGAGTCGCCCCGAGCGCATGCGCTTGTTGCCGCTCTCGAAGAGAAGCTATGGGGGCCACGTCCAGAAGGCTTTATCCCGACGTACCAACCAGCTTCCCACAAAGCCATCCCAGCTGACCGGACGGCGTCGCTCAACTATGCGAGCCCGCTCTTCTATCCGGCCAAGGCAATGATCTACGCAGCCGAAAAGGGCCTACCCTTAGTCAACGACAGCGGATTGCCCGTGCCTGGATTAGGCGGCGACTCTGTGAAAGACAATGCGCCATTGCTCGCCAGTATCTTGGCCCTAGAGTGTGTGTTCCTGGCCCTGCCTACCGTTCCGTCGTTGTCGCCGAAGGAGATCATCGCGTTGCGGGCCGAACTGCGCGGATCGATCGTCCCGTTCCGGGCGGGTTTGCTGCGCCTAGCCGTTCAGCTGAATGAGGGAATTGCGAAGGGTGCGGTGCACCAGGACATCATGGCACGCGCGCGCTTCCTCGTACAAACCGAAGTGGCCGCGAATCTTGAACAACTGCGAGCAGACGTTGAGAGAGCATCGAAGCCGTTTCTGTCCAAGGCGTTTGAAGTCGTCAAGCACGCGCCTACGCTTGCGTCTACCTATGCGACGATGGGTCTGGAGATGGCGATTGCGCAGGCGTTGGCCGCCGTCGGTGCCATCGTTCTAGACCAACGAGAAAACGGTCCCAACGCTGTCGCTGCTCGATCGCCGATGTACTACCTGTTGCGGCTGCAGCAGGTTGCTGGAGAACGCAGGGTCTTCTGATACTTCTCGCATGTCAATCCAATCGCCACTCGCAATGCCAGGTGGGCTGCGTCAGCAGTACGACCAGCTCTATCACGAAATCTTGGATCTGCACTTCACTTGGTCGCACTACCTGACGCTGTTTGGAAAGGATGCTGCGCGCGTTGACCTGCTGAACGCATGCAGTCCCAACTTCTTCGCGTTGGTGGAGCGAGAATTGTGGAACTCCATGCTTTTGCGCCTCACACGAATCACTGCCGAGGCTCAGAGCGGCCACAAGGCGAGCACGCAGATGAACCTCACCATTCGAACCTTGCCGCGCTTAGTCGATGTGCCCGCTAAGAGCGCGGTCAAATCAGCGGTGCGGAATGCGATTGAAGGCATTGAGTTCTGCGCGGCGGCTCGAAATAAATACTTGGCGCACTTGGCAGTCGGCGTGGCACTGGATCGCGAGAATGCCGGCTTCGATCTTGGCAGCCGAAAGCAAATCAATGGCGCGCTCCGTACCTTGGTGACTGTGCTGGATGCAGTCACCTCGTATTACGACGGAACCACGCACCTTTTCGACGTTCACGCTGACGCAGAGGCGCTACTTCGCGTGCTCGGACACCCAAGGTCGTTGGCAACTTGACCGCGAGCAAGGCTTTATGCGCGGGAGCGTTCCTTCTTATCGCGGCCCCTAACTGCGGGGGCAGCGTCTGCAACACTGCATTGCAGACACTTGCTCACTTACAGGGGATAACCCCGATCGCCCAAACACATCAGTAAGAAAACCCACTCCGCCCCCGATCGCGACGTTTGTGCACAGGCGCCGATGCGTTCAAGAGCACCATCTGACCCAGGCGGACGTTGGCGGTGACCACATCGACGTCACCAGCGTCGTTCACTCGAAACCGATGGCGATGCGCGCATCGTGTTGAGCTTGCCCCTACGCATAGAAAATGCCGTCCTCACCTTCCTCAGAGGAGTGCCCGTGCCACTTCGCAATGACCCACGTCCCTTCGCATTCGTACTAGCCGTCCCCGACCTCGACCGCAACACCGCGTACTTCCGCGACGCACTCGGCTTCACCGTCGAATGGCCGGGCCGGACGGACTGGCAACTCGTTCGTCGTGGCAGCGTCAGCATCATGCTGGGCCATTGCCCGGACGCACTGTTGCCTTCGGCCACCGGCGACCATGCCTACTTCGCCTACCTGCACGTGGACGATGCCCACGCCCTGCATGCGGAGTGGGCGCAGCGCGGCGCCATCGTGCTGCACCCACCCATCGACCGCGACTGGGGCATGCGCGAATTCGCGATCGCCACACCGGATGGACATCGCCTGATGGTCGGCGAGATACTGCCCTCATGATCGACCACACCGGCCTCCAAGTCTCGGACCTCTCCCGCAGCAAGCGCTTCTACGAACCCGTGCTGGCCACCCTGGGCCATGTGCCGCGGCGTGACCTGGGCGATGCTGTTGGGTACGGCAAGGCAACGCCGGGGCCGTTCGATGATCCGGCCGGGGAGTTCTGGCTGATCGAAGGCACGCCGCTCGAGCCGCGGATCCACATCGCTTTTCGCGCGCACAGCCGCGAGAGCGTGGATGCGTTCCATCGCGCCGCGCTCGCCGCGGGTGGCACGGACAACGGCGCGCCGGGCATCCGGCTGGTCTACCACCCGCACTACTACGCCTGCTTCGTGCTGGACCCGGACGGCTACAACGTCGAGGCGGTCTGCCACGCGCCGCCGGGCTGAAGGCCCGCGTGGCGCGCGGTCAGGCCGACCGGCTCTTGGCGCGCCGCGAGAGCATGTTGAGCACTTCGACCAGCGTCGAGAAGGCCATCGCAGCGTAGATGTAGCCCTTGGGCACATGCACGCCGAAGCCGTCCGCGATCAGCACGGCGCCGATCATCAGCAGGAAGCCGAGCGCCAGCATCACGACGGTCGGGTTGCGGTTGATGAAGTTCGCCAGCGGCTCGGCGGCCAGCAGCATCACGGTGACGGCGGCGATCACGGCGATCACCATCACGGCCAGGTTGTCGGTCATGCCGACGGCGGTGAGGATGGAGTCGACCGAGAACACCATGTCCAGCAGCACGATCTGCACGAGCACCGACGAGAACGCGATGGTCGCCACGGCGGCGCCGTTGGCCGTGACCGTTGCGGGGACCGGGTCGACATGGTGGTGGATTTCCTTCGTCGCCTTCCAGATCAGGAAGAGGCCGCCGGCGATCAGGATCAGGTCGCGCCACGAGAACAGCGTCTCGAAGCTCGGCGTGCCGTGCGAATCCACGGTGCCCGTCCAGCCGAGGTCGAACACCGGCGCCGTGAGCCCGACCAGCCACGCGATCATCGACAGCAGGGCGAGCCGCATGATCAGCGCCAGGCCGATGCCGATGCGCCGCGCCCGCTTGCGCTGGTGTTCCGGCAGCTTGTTCGACAGGATCGAGATGAAGATCAGGTTGTCGATGCCGAGCACGACTTCCATGATCACCAGGGCGACCAGTGCCGCCCAGGCGGTCGGGTCGGAAAACAGGGCTTGGAGGCTTTGCACGTCGTTCGGGCGGAGTGGGGGTGGGCGGATGATGCCCGCTGCGGGCGCCTCCTTCGTCGATGTCCGGCCTTTGGCTGGGCCTTTGGGCGGAGCGCCCGCTGCGCGCGTGGCGCCGTCAGGCCGGCGCCAGCGGCAACATCACGCTCACCGTGCTGCCCTGCCCAAGCCCCGCGCTCGTGGCCGACACGGTGCCCCCATGCCGCTCGACGATCTTCTTCACGATCGCCAGCCCCAGTCCCAGCCCACCTTCCGCATTCGACGCAGCCCCGGGCGCCTGCACGAAGGGCTCGAACAGGTCGTTGATCGACTCGGGCTGCATGCCGATGCCGTTGTCTCGCACGGTGACGGCCACCTTGCGTGCGGCGGTGGTGCGCAGGGCCAGCGTCACGTCGCCGCCCGGGTCGGTGTATTTGGACGCGTTGTTCAGCAGGTTCGCGAACACCTGTACGAGGCGCGTTGCGTCGCCAAGCACTTCCACCGGCTCGGTGCCCAGGTCGGTGTGGAGCCGATGGCCCTTCTTCGCGATGAGCGGCCCGCTTTGTTCGAGCGCCTGGGCCAGAACCTTCCGCAGGTCGACCGGCTGCTGCGCGATCTGGAATTCGCCGCGCATCACGCCCGAAAGGTCGACGAGGTCGTCCGCCATGCGCGTCATCTGCAGCACCTGTCGCCCGATGAGTTCGCTGGCCCACACCACCCGCTTCGCGTCGTCGGGCGCGCGGCGCAGCACTTCCTGCGCGGTGTGCAGGGCCGACAGCGGGTTGCGGATTTCGTGCCCCAGCGTGGCCATCGCGTTGTCCTTGGCGCGGTTGCTGGCCCGCAACTGCCGCACGCTTTCTGCCAGGTCGTGGCGCGACGTACGCAGTCGGCCGCCGATCACCGCGATGCTCAGCCCGATGAGCAGGAACAGCACGGTCCGGCTGATGTTCTGGGGCTGGAAGAAGTCCTGTCCGAGGCCGCTGCCGATGAAGAAATAGGTGCCGATGGAAACGCTCAGCACCGTCGCGAACAGTGCAGGCCCGAAGCCGCCGTAGAACGCGGCGACCACGATGGCCAGCGACAGGATGAGGTACGGCCCCTGCTGGCCCAGCAGCGGGTTCATCAGGAAGCGCAGTCCCAGTGCAGCCAGCACGGCCGCGAACGCGACAACATAGTCGCGCTGTTGTGCGCCGGCGGTGGGTTGCTCGGGTGGCAACAGCTGCATCGGTCTGGGCTTGGGTTCGCGGCGTCGGAAGTGGGGTTCGAGCCTGGCGCCCGAGCAACAAAGTCTAGCGAGCCTGCCAACCGGCGATGTCGGCGGAGGCGCCTACATGCGGCCTTTCCACGGCACCACCTTGCGTTCGACCCAGCGCATCAGCAGGTCGAACAGATACGCCACCACGCCGATCACGATGATGCCCATGATCACGATGTCGGTGCGCAGGAAGTTCGATGCGTTCAGCACCATCTGGCCCAGGCCGACGTTGGCGGCCACCATCTCGGCGGCGACCAGCGTGGTCCAGCCGAAGCCGATGGCGATGCGCATGCCGATCAGGATGTCGGGCATGGCCGAGGGCAGGATGACGTGGCGGATCACCTGCAGGTAGGTCGCGCCCATCGAGTAGGCAGCGTTGATCTGCTCCTGCGACGCGCTGCGCATGCCCGATCGCGCAGCGAGCGCCAGCGGTGCGAAGCAGCTCAGGAAGATCAGCAGCACCTTGGGCACTTCGTCGATGCCGAACCAGATGATGATCAGCGGCAGGTAGGCCAGCGGCGGCAGTGGCCGGTAGAACTCCAGCGGCGGGTCGAAGATGCCGCGCACCGTGCGCGACATGCCCATCGCGATGCCGATGGGAATCGCCGTCACGCAGGCCAGCACGAAGGCCGAGAACACGCGTAGCATGCTCGCGAGGAAGTGCTGCCACAGCGGCTTGTCGTTGGCCTGGCCGGTGAGGTAGTCGTAGAACTGCTGAAACACGGCCTGCGGTGTGGGCAGGAAGATCGGCTTGACCCAGCCGAGGTTGGTCACGGCGAACCACACGGCGATGAGCACCGCCACGGTGACCACGCTGATGCCCGCGCTGTTGCCTTCTCCGGGCACCTTGAAGCGCGTGGTCTTGGGCTTGGCGGCGGTGGCCGTCTGCATGGGCGCTGCAGGGGAGGCGGGTGCGGTCGGCACGGCGGCTGCCGGGGCGTCGATGGCGAGTTCAGGCATGGGCAGCCTCGCGTTGGTGAATGATGGCGAGCACCTCTTCGCGCATGCGGATGAAGGCCGGCTCCGACTTGACCTTGCGGGCGTCGCCGTGCGCCAGGAACTGGCGCGAGAAGGGCACGTCGTCGTAGACATGCGAGATGCGGCCGGGGCTGGGGCTCATCACGATCAACCGGGTGCCGAGGAACAGCGCCTCTTCCACCGAGTGCGTGATGAAGAAGACCATCTTGTTCGACTGTTGCCACGCGTGCAGCAGGATCTCCTGCACGGTCTCGCGCGTGAAGGCGTCGAGCGCACCCATGGGTTCGTCCATCAGCAGCACGGCCGGGTCGCTGGCCAGTGCACGGGCGATGCCCACGCGCTGCTGCATGCCGCCCGACAGCTCGTACACCGCGCGGTCGGCGTACTTCTCGAGGCCCACCAGCGCGAGCTTCTGTTCGGCGATGGCGTCGCGCGCAGCCTTGTCCATGCCGGCCAGGCGCAGGCCCAGTGCGACGTTGTCGCGCACGTTGAGCCACGGCATCAGCGCATGCTTCTGGAAGACCACGCCGCGGTCGGCGCCGGGGCCGGTCACGGGCTGGCCGTCGAGCAGCACCTGCCCGCTCGACGGCGGCAGGAAGCCGGCGATGCAGTTGAGCAGCGTGCTCTTGCCGCAGCCCGACGCGCCGAGCGCGACGACGAAGTCGCCGTCGTGCATCGTCAGGTTGACGGGCGCCAGTGCCTGCAGCGAGCCGCCCTTGACGGCGTAGTGGACCTCGAGGTCGCGGATGTCGAGCGTGGGCATGGGGGCGCCTACTTGGCCATCGCCTTCTGCACGTACGCGGTCGTCACGAACGCGCTGTAGTCGGGCTTGACCTCCTGCACGCGGCCCTGCTCCTTCAGGAAGGCCGCGGTGTTGGCCATGGCCTTGGCCGCGCCGCCGCCCAGCCACGCGGGCGACACCTGCTCGGCCAGCGTGGGGAAGGTGTAGAGCGCCATGGCCGGGCCGACGTCGGCCGGGTTGGCCTTGGTCCACTTGGCCATTGCCTTGGTTTGGGCGGAGTCGGCGGTCCAGCTCTTGCCCGAGGCCTTGTACTCGTCGTTGGCGCGGTTCAGCGCCTTCACGAAAGCGACCATGAAGGGCTCGTTGGCAGCGGCCCATTGCTTGTTGACGATGAGGCCTTCGAAGGTCGGTGCGCCCTTCTTGCCGATGCTGCCCGACGTGGCGATGACCTTGCCGTTGCCCTTGATCTTCGACAGCACCGGGTCCCAGATGAAGGTGGCGTCGATGTCGCCGCGCTCCCAGGCGGCAGCGATCTCGGGCGGGCGCATGTTCATCACGTTGACGTCGCGGCCGGCCACGCCGTCCATCTTCATCGCGGCCATCAGCTGGTAGTGCGCGGTCGAGACGAAGGGCGTGGCGACCTTCTTGCCCTTGAGGTCCTTCAGGCTCGTGATGTTGCTGCCGTTGCGCGCGACCAGCGCCTCGGCGTCGGCGATGTCGGCCGAGATCCAGAACAGCTGGATGTCCTGGCCCTGGCTGGCGGCCGCGGTCAGCGGGCTGGAGCCGGCTTCGCCCATCTGCACGTCGCCCGACGCCATCGCGCGGATCACGTCGCCGCCGCCCGAGAACATGCGCCAGTTGATCTTGTAGCCGGTGGCCTTCTCGACTTCGCCCGACTCCATGACCAGGCGCAGCGGCACCAGCATGTCCTGGTGGGCGAAGGTCAGTTCCTTGGTTTGCGCCGTGGCCGCACCGCTCAACACGCAGGCCGCGAAGGCCATCGACAGACAGGGGATGAATTTCATGGGAGCTCCTGAGATCGACATCTGGAATGCAGCATCTCCACGATGCCGCGCCGATGTCGACTGTGCAGGCAAGCCCCGCGCCCGGTAAGTGCCAGCCAGGCGCTGCGTTTGGGGCCAGTGGCGGCCGGCACGCTGTCGTTCTGGTGCGTGGCCGGCGGGTCGCACTCAGGCGGTGCGCATCATTCTGGCGCCTACAGCAGGCGCTTGAGGTACTTGCCCGTATGGCTCGCCTCGTTCGCCGCGATGTCTTCCGGCGTGCCTTCGCCCACCACCATGCCGCCGCCGGCACCGCCTTCGGGGCCCATGTCGATGAGCCAGTCGGCGGTCTTGATGACGTCCAGGTTGTGCTCGATCACGACGATGGTGTTGCCGGCGTCGCGCAGCTGGTGCAGCACCCGCAGCAGCAGCTCGATGTCGGCGAAGTGCAGGCCGGTGGTCGGTTCGTCCAGGATGTAGAGCGTGCGGCCGGTGTCGCGCTTGCTCAGCTCCAGCGCCAACTTCACGCGCTGTGCCTCGCCGCCCGAGAGCGTCGTGGCGGCCTGGCCCAGCTTGATGTACGAGAGGCCCACGTCGAGCAGCGTGTGCAGCTTGCGCTCGATGGTCGGCACTGCCTTCAAAAACTCGTGCGCGGCCTCGACCGTCATCTCCAGGATCTGCGCGATGTTCTTGCCCTTGTACTGGACCTCGAGCGTCTCGCGGTTGTAGCGCTGGCCGTGGCAGACCTCGCAGGGCACGTACACGTCGGGTAGGAAGTGCATCTCGACCTTCACCACGCCGTCGCCCTGGCAGGCCTCGCAGCGGCCGCCGGCGACGTTGAAGCTGAAGCGGCCCGGGCCGTAGCCGCGTTCGCGCGCGGTGTTGGTCTCGGCCATCAGCTCGCGGATGGGCGTGAACAGGCCGGTGTAGGTGGCCGGGTTGCTGCGTGGCGTGCGGCCGATGGGGCTCTGGTCGACGTTGATGACCTTGTCGAAGTACTCGATGCCTTCGATCGCTTCGTGCTCGGCCGGCTCGTCGTGCGCGCGGTAGAGCGTGCGTGCGACCGCGCTGTAGAGCGTGTCGTTCACCAGCGTGGACTTGCCCGAGCCCGACACGCCGGTCACGCAGGTCAAGAGGCCGACCGGGAAGGCGACGCTCACGTTCTTCAGGTTGTTGCCGCTTGCGCCGACCACGCGGATTTCCTGCAGGTCGGTTTGCGTGGCGAGGTGGGCCGCTTCGCGTGCGGCGCGGCGTTCGGCCGCCGGGCTCTGCGGGAAGCGCGAGGCCTTCTTGCCTTCGTTGAAGGCCGGCTTGGTCACCACCGGCAGCCACGCGGTGCGGTGCTTGGGCACCTCGATCTTCTTCGCGCCCGACAGGTACTGGCCGGTCAGCGAGTTCGGGTTGGCCTTGACCTCTTCGTAGGTGCCCTCGGCCATCACCCGGCCGCCATGCACGCCGGCGCCGGGGCCCATGTCGATGACGTGGTCGGCGGCGGCGATCATGTCCTCGTCGTGCTCGACCACGATCACGCTGTTGCCGATGTTGCGCAGGTGCTTGAGCGTGCCGATGAGCCGGTCATTGTCGCGCTGGTGCAGGCCGATGCTCGGCTCGTCGAGCACGTACATCACGCCGGTCAGGCCCGAGCCGATTTGCGACGCGAGCCGGATGCGCTGCGACTCGCCGCCCGACAGCGTCTCGGCGCTGCGGTCCAGGCTCAGGTAATTGAGACCCACGTCGTTCAGGAACTTGAGCCGCAGCCCGATCTCGCGCACCACCTTGTCGGCGATCTCGGCCTTGGCGCCGCGCAGCTTGAGCGTCTGGAAGTAGGCGAGGCTGTCGCGCAGCGTGAGGTGGCTCACCTCGTAGATCGCCAAACGTGGTGGCGTGCTGCCATCGTCGCGCGGCGTGTCGTCGACCAGGAAGACGTTGCGCGCCTCAATGCGCAGCCGCGAGCCGCCGCAGTCGGGGCAGGGCTGCAAGTTGCGGTAGCGCGCCAGGTCTTCGCGCACCAGCGTGGAGTCGGTCTCGCGGTAGCGCCGCTCCATGTTCGGGATGATCCCTTCGAACGGGTGCTTCTTCGTGAGCTTCTTGCCGGCCGAGGCGCCCGACTCCATCGTGTAGTTGAACTTGATCTCTTCCTCGCCGGAGCCCTGCAGCAACACCGCCTGCACTTCGGGTGTGAGCGATTCGAAGGGTGCGTCGATGTCGAACCGGTAGTGCTTGGCGATGCTCTCCAGCATGCTGAAGTAGTAGCCGTTGCGCCGGTCCCAGCCCTTGATCGCGCCGCTGGCGAGCGACAGCGACGGGAAGCCGACCACGCGCGCCGGGTCGAAGAACTCGCGGTGGCCCAGGCCGTCGCAGCTCGGGCAGGCGCCCACCGGCGAGTTGAAGGAAAAGAGACGCGGCTCCAGCTCTGCCAGGGAGTAGTGGCAGATCGGGCAGGCGAACTTGGCGTTGAACAGGTGTTCCTTGCCGTTCGCCCCCTCGTCGCCCATCTCCATCGCGATGGCGCGGCCGTCGGCCAGGCGCAGTGCCGCCTCGAAGCTCTCGGCCAGGCGCTGCTGCATGTCGGGGCGCGCGCGCAGGCGGTCGATCACCACGTCGATGTCGTGCTTCTCGGTCTTCTTGAGCTTGGGCAGGTCGTTGTATTCGTAGGTCTGCCCGTCGACGCGGAAGCGCACGTAGCCGGCCGCCTGCATCTCGGCGAAGAGCTCGAGGAACTCGCCCTTCTTCTCGCGCGCCACCGGCGCCAGGATCATCAGCCGAGGCTCGTCGGGGATGGCCAGCGTGGCGTCCACCATCTGCGAGACGGTCTGGGCCTGCAGCGGCAGGTGGTGGTCGGGGCAGAAGGGCGTGCCGGCGCGCGCATACAAGAGGCGCAGGTAGTCGTGGATCTCGGTGACGGTGCCCACGGTGGAACGCGGGTTGTGGCTGGTCGCCTTCTGCTCGATGCTGATCGCGGGCGACAGGCCCTCGATCACGTCGACGTCGGGTTTGTCCATCAGCTGCAGGAACTGCCGTGCATAGGCCGACAGGCTCTCGACGTAGCGGCGCTGGCCTTCGGCGTAGAGCGTGTCGAAGGCCAGGCTCGACTTGCCCGAGCCCGACAGGCCGGTGATCACCACCAGCTTGTTGCGCGGAATATCGAGGTCGACGTTCTTCAGGTTGTGGGTGCGCGCGCCGCGGATGCTGATGCGCTGCTGCGCGAGCACGGCGCCGAGGTAGACGTCATCGGGGGGCGAATTCACTGGGGGCGGTCCGTTCGGGGCAACCGAACATGATAGACGCCCGCGTGTTTCAGGGCAGGGTCGGCGGCGGGTGCACTTCGGCGGGCACGGGCTTTTGCGGCGCCCGCGCGCTGGCCGCACCCACCAGGTGCTCGGCCAGCGCCTCGTACAGCGGCCGGCTGATCATGCGCGACACCAGGCTGGCCAGCATGGCGCAGGCCATCAGGCTGAGCACCATCGAATGGCCGTCGACCATCTCCATCACGATGATGAAGGCGGTGAGCGGCGCCTGCGTCACCGCGGCCAGGAAGCCGGCCATGCCCATGGCGATCAGCGCCGGGCCGAGATCGGCGCCCGCCAGTTGCGCGATGCCGTCGCCGATGCCCGCGCCGATCGACAGCGACGGCGCAAAGATGCCGCCCGGCACGCCGCACCAGGCGGTGAGCCAGGTGGCGATGAACTTGAGCAGCGTGTAGAGCGGCGTCAGTTCGTCGTGCCCGGCGAGCATCTGCTTGACCGCCTCGGACCCCGCGCCGAAGGTGACGCCGCCCGTGACGAGACCGATCACCGCGATCAGCAGCCCGCCGACCGCCGCGAAGCGCACCGGCCAGCGCGCCCGCCAGCGGTTCAGGCGCTGCGGCGCGCCGGTGAGCGACGCGATCATCAGCCGCGAAAAGAGGCCGCCGGCCACACCGCTCGCCAATGCGACCGCCAGGCCGGGGCCGAGCAGGTTCCAGCCGACCGGCGGCACGCGGATCACGCCGAAGTAGCTCAGGTTTCCGAACACCGAGACGGCCACCAGGCCCGCCAGCACGATGCCGGTGATGATCACGCCGCTGGCGCGCGCCTCCAGCCGGCCGCTCAACTCCTCGATGGCGAAGACCACGCCGGCCAGCGGTGCGTTGAAGGCGGCTGCGATGCCGGCCGCGCCGCCGGCCACCAGCAGCGAGCGCGTGTCGATGGTGCTGTGCGGCGACAGCCAGCGCTTCGCGTGCTGCATCACGCCGGCCGCCACCTGCACCGAGGGGCCTTCGCGGCCGATCGACAGGCCGGCGAGGAAGCCCGCCGCGCCCAGGCCGATCTTGGCGACGGTCAGGCGCAGCGAGGCGAAGAGGCCGCGCTGCTCGGGCGGCAGGTCGGGGTTGAGCGCCGCCTTGATCTGCGGAATGCCCGAGCCCGAGGCGCCGCGGAACCACCGGCGCGTGGCCCAGACGATGGCGGCCGTGAGCGCCGGCGTCCAGACCAGCACCGCCCACGGGTGGCTGCCGTGCAGCGACTGGAACATCGAGAACGCCCATTCGCTCGCCATCGTGAAGCCGACCACGAACAGCCCGGCCGCCACCGCATAACCCAGCACGATGGCCCGGTCGACCCAGAGGCGAACGCTGGACAACTCGGCGCGCAGGTTCTGGAAGAAGTCGGGTTCGTGATTCACCGCATCGATTCTGAACGTTCCGCAGCGCCGGTCGGCGCGCGGCGTGGATAATCGCCGGTTCTCTTTTCCTTCCCTTCCATCCATTCATCAGGGGCAGTGCACATGGCATCGGTCAACAAAGTCATCCTCGTCGGCAATCTCGGCCGCGACCCAGAAACCAGAACCTTCCCGAGCGGCGACCAGATCTGCAACGTGACGCTGGCCACCACCGACAAGTGGAAGGACAAGGCGAGCGGCGAGATGAAGGAGGCCACCGAGTGGCACCGCCTGGTGTTCAACGGCCGCCTCGCCGAGATCGCCGCGCAGTACCTGCGCAAGGGCTCGCAGATCTACGTCGAAGGCCAGATCCGCACCCGCAAGTACCAGGACAAGGACGGCGTCGAGAAGTACGCCACCGACATCCGCGTCGACCAGATGCAGATGCTGGGCAGCCGGCAGGGCATGGGCGGTCCGTCGGGCGGCGGTGACGACGACGGCGGCTACTCGCAAGGCGGTGGCGGTGGCGGTGGTGGTGGCGGCGGTTACTCGCGCCCCCCGGCCGCGGCGCCGCGCGCACCGGCCGCACGTCCGGCCCCGGCCCCGGCCAAGTCGTCGTCCGGCTTCGACGACATGGACGACGACATTCCGTTCTGACGCCTGTCGACGGGTCGTCCACGAGGGCCGGCAGCGTTACGCTGCCGGCCTTTTTTGCGCCCGCCGTTGGGGGTGAGGGTCTTCCCCTGGCCGCGGTCGAGCGGATGGAAGCACGAAGCGCGACGGCGCGTGCAAGTAGGATCGGGCATGGAATCTGTCGACGCTGCCACCTTTGACGAGGCGTACTACGCGCGCTACTACTTCGACAAGAAGACCAAGGTGGCCGACCCGCAGCACGTCGAGCGGCTCGGTGCCTTCGTGAGTTCGTACCTCAAGTACCTCCGCGTCCCCGTCCGGCGCGTGCTGGACGTCGGCTGCGGCGTGGGCCTCTGGCGCGACATCGTCGCCCGGCACTTCCCGCAGGCGAGCTATCACGGCGTCGAGGTCAGCGAGTACCTGTGCCGCCGCTACGGCTGGGAGCGCGGCTCGGTGGTGGACTACCGTGCCCCGGAACCCTTCGACTTCGTCATCTGCCAGGGCGTGCTGGCCTACCTGAATCCCGTCGACCTGAAGCAGGCCCTGCGCAACCTCGGAACCTTGAGCCGTGGCGCGCTCTACCTCGAGGCGGTGACGCTCGAGGACTACGAGAACGACATCGTCGACGAGGACCTGACCGACCCGCTGCTGTTTCGGCACCGTGCCGATCTCTATCGGCGCGGGCTGTCGAGGAAGTTCCAGGCCTTGGGTGGCGGCATGTGGCTGAGCCGACGGGCCGATGTGCCGCTGTTTGCGCTGGAAGGCGCGGGGGCGACCTAGCGCGGTTGGCGCTGGGCACCCCTTCGGCTGGTCAACAACGGTCGCAGGTCATCACGGCCGCGGAAGGCCGCCTAGGAAAGGGTTTCGATGCCATACCTTCAGCTCGACGTGACCGGACATTATTCGACTGCAGACAAGCGCCGGCTTGCCGCTTCGATGAGCCAGACGTACGCACGCATGATGTCCGTCGACATCCGGCGGATCAGTGTGGCCGTGCGCGAGCTCGGCGATGGATCCATCTGGCGCATTGCGGCAGAAGGCGAAGCGCCCACGGCGGTCTCGGTGATGATGCTGGACATCCGCAAGGGCCGCTCTGCCGAGCTCCGCATGGCGGTGGCCCAGGCCCTGTGCGCGCACTGTGTCGAGATCCTGGGGCTGCGCGAGGACCGTCTCAACGTGGAGTTCACCCAACACGACGGCGATGAGATGTACCACCCGGCGCTGGGCGGCTACAGCCCCGACTGGACGCCGGACGAGGGCTGAGCGGGACCGGAGCCATCGGTCGTTCTTCGTCTCAATGAGGAAACCGTAGCTCGAACCGGATGGTGCCCGTCGCGGAACTCGATGCCGTGACTTCGCCCCCGTGCAAGTCCATGATGGCCTTCACGATCGCCAACCCCAGGCCGCTCGACTCGGCAGGGCGGGCGTGCACCGCATCGGCACGGTAGAAGCGGTCGAACAGCCGCTCCATCTGCGCGGGCGGAATGGGCATGCCTTCGTTCTCGACCGCCATGGTCGACATCGCGTCGCCGTGACGGGCGCTCAAGCGCACGATGGTGCCCGGCGTGCTGTAGCGCACCGCATTGGCCACGAGGTTGTGGAGGGCGCGCCGACACAGTGCGGCGTTGACCCGTGCCGTTCCGCTGGCCTGCACGTCGAACCGCAGGCCCGCCTCGTCCGCGGGGCCTTCGAAGTACTCGGCGATCCGCCCCAACTCTTCGGCCATCTCCAGCGTCGCGCGCTCGATCTGGAGGGTGGCGTGGTCGGCCTGGGCCAGAAACAGGATGTTGTCGACGGTCAGGCTGAGCCGGTTCAATTCCTGCAGGTTCGATTCGAGCACCTGCTGGTAGTCGTCGGCACTGCGCGTGCGGCTGAGGGCGACCTGCGTCTGTCCGATCAGGGCGCCGACCGGCGTGCGGATTTCGTGCGCGAGGTCCGCCGACGACTGCGAGAGTCGGTCGTAGCCGATGGCGATGCGGTCGAGCATCGCGTTGAAGGCCGCCACCATGTGCTGCAGCTCGAGCGGCGCGTCGTGCTTGGGCAGCCGGATGGCCAGGTTGGCCGGTGCGATCAGGGAGGCTTGCGCGGCCACCTGATGCAGCGATCGCAAGCCCCGGCGCAGCACCAGATAGACCAGCAGCAAGGAGGCCAGGACGGCAAGGACGGTGCTGAACAGCACCTGATTGCGGGCGCGACCGATCATCTGCGCTTCGCTGGCCAGCGGATGGCCCGTCGTGATCTCGACCAGGGCGCCGTCGTGTCCGGATCGTGCCAGGGCGGTGATCCAGCGTCCGCGCGGCAGGTCGGGGGCTCGGGCATCGCACACATCCGGCCGACCGATCGGCCGATCGGATGCGACCGGCGGCGCACAGCCTGGCAGCGGGAGACGCTCGGGATTGACGTCCACCCAAGGCAGCGCCTCGCCCGGGTGGCGCACGACGAGGACATCGCCTGCATTGCCGAGAATGGCAACGAGCAGCAGGGACTGGTCGCGCAGTTCGCTGGCCGTGCGGGCATCGCCGACCAGGCGTCGAAAGTGCTCGGTGCGCGCGATCAGCTGTTCGTCGGCATGGGTCAGGACGGCGGTGCGTACGGCGAAGAAGTAGTTGGCCCCCAGCATGCCGGTGATCGCCACGGCGATCAGCCCGCACAGCAAGGTCACGCGGACCGCGAGTGAACGCGGGCGCCACGCAGCGGTCAACGATCGCTCCCGACCGTGTCGCCCGCCGGGTCTCCGAAGGCGTAGCCGACGTTGCGCACGGTGTGAATCAAAGGCGTCGCGAACGGGCGATCCACCTTGGCGCGCAGACGCTTGACGGCGACGTCGACGACGTTGGTGTCACTGTCGAAGTTCATGTTCCAGACCTCCGAGGCGATCAAGGTGCGCGACAGGGCCTCCCCCTGCCGCTTGACCAGCAGGTGCAGCAGCAGGAACTCCTTGTTCGTCAGCGAGATCTCCTCGCCCTGGCGCGTGACCTTGCGTCGGAGCACATCGAGCTTGAGGTCGCCGATCTCGTAGGCATCGGCGTCGCGCACGGGCCCGCGGCGCAGCAGGGTGCGGATCCGCAGCACCAGCTCGGTGAAGGAGAAGGGCTTGACGAGGTAGTCGTCCGCGCCGAGTTCGAGCCCGCGGATGCGGTCGCTCAGCTGGTCGCGCGCGGTCAGGAACAGCACGCGCAGATCGTCCTTCTCGCGCAGCGCCGACATGATCTTCCAGCCGTCGATGCCGGGCAGGTTGACGTCGAGAACGACCAGGTCGTAGGCGTTGGTCAACGCCATCGCCAGGCCGTCGGTGCCCGTGCGCGACAGGTCGACGGTGTAGCCGCTTTCGCGCAGGCCCTTCTTCAGGTAGTCGCCGGTCCCGGGGTCGTCCTCGATGATCAGGATCTTCATGCCGATGGATTCTCCGCCCCGGAAACGCACGGGCCGATGACGATTTTGTCATTCACCTGTCACCCCCGGCCGCTGCCGGAATTCCTACAGTCTCGCCATCCCCACGACGAGAGACCGCTTCCCATGCCTCACCCGCTTTCCTCCCTCGGCATCGCCCATACGGTGATCAGTCTCCTGCCGCTCGGCGCAGGTCTCTACAGCCTGGCCCGCTTCGGCACCATCGAGCCGAGTGCCCGGTCCGGCCGCGTCTACCTGGTTGGCATGGTGCTGTCGGTGCTGACGGCGTTCGGCCTGTCGAGCACCGGCAAGTTCAATGCAGGGCATGCGCTGGGCATCCTGGCGTTGCTGGCCATGGTCGGCGCATGGTCGGTGCCGAAGCTGCAATTCCTCGGCAGCGCCCGCACCTACCTCGCGACGCTGGGTTGGTCCTTCAGCTTCTTCCTGTTGCTCGTGCCCGGCATCAACGAGACGCTGAGCCGTCTGCCACCGTCCCGGCCACTGGCCAGCGGTCCGGATTCGCCGCTGGTGCGGGGGGCGTTGCTGGCATGGCTGGTCGTGTTCGTCGTGGGCTATGCATGGCAAGCGAGGACCCTGTATCGACGCCGGCGACCCGGTGCGACGCAGCGCTGAAGCATCGATCCGGCCAAGCCCCGGGCATCCATCCCGGTTGGCGCTGAACTGAACCGGCTGGCGCAACGCCGCCGCTCCGGCCGCCAGGCCGCGTTCCTATAATCCGCGCGGGTTCGAGTCGGCATCAGGCCGGCTCGCCCACGGTTCGAAGGTGCCCCGACTGCGTGATGCGTCGGGGTTAAACGGGAAGCAGGTGACGCGCGTCGCAACACGCGCCAGGCCTGCGCTGCCCCCGCAACGGTCAGCGGATTGGGACCTCCTCACGGGCTGCTTCGGCAGGCCAGCCACTGCGTCTTTCGACGTGGGAAGGCGAGGAGTCCGGTCTGGGTGCGCGCCATGCACGCAGACGCTCCGCGAGCCCGGATACCGGCCTTCGCAACCGCTTCGGACGCTGCGGGCGTGCGTCGTTCCGGGCCGGTGGGTGTGCATGCACTGCGCCTGCCTGCGGCGTGCCCTGCGGCGAATTGCAATGGGTCCCGCGGGGTCGCGGGACGCTTTGGAGCACGCATGCGCACGTTGTCCCCCGTTCCCGCCCGCCTGGGCCTCCTGGCCTTGTTGTCGCTGGCTGCCGGCGACGGCATGGCGCAAGAGGCCGATGCGATGGCCGAGATCTTCGTCACCGCCACTGCGCGGCCCGAAGCGCGCAGCCGCATCGCGGCCACCACGCAGGTCATCGACCGCGCAGCCATCGAGCGTTCGACCGCCAAGTCGGTCACCGACCTGCTGGCCGAGAACGCCGTCGGCTTCTTCAGCGAATGGACCGCTGCACAGACCTCCATCAACATCCGCGGCGCCACCAGCGACGGCCAGGGCCGCGACTACAAGGGCCAGGTGCTGGTGCTGGTCAACGGCCGGCGCGCCGGCACGGCCAACATCTCGAAGCTCGGCACCCGCGAGATCGAACGCATCGAGATCGTGCGCGGCCCGGCGTCGGTGATCTACGGCAGCCAGAACATGGGCGGCGTGATCAACATCATCATGAAGAGCGGCGAGAACGCACCGCCCAGCGAGGTCGGCATCACGGGCGGCTCCTGGGGCCTGGTGAACGGCTATGCGCAGAGCAGCGGCGGCAACGACAAGATCGACTGGTACTTCGGCGTGTCGGGCGGCAAGCGCGACGACTACCGCTCGGGCAAGGGCGGCAGCACGATGGAGAACACGTCGTGGGAGCGCCGCGGCTTCGCCGGCAGCGTCGGCCTGCAGATCGACGAGCTCAACCGGCTCGAATTCAAGCTGCGCACCGACGGCATCTACAACGCGGGCTTCCGCGGATCGGGCGCCAACACGATCAGCCAGGACGATCGCACCAACGCGTCTTTCGACGCGACCTACGAAGGCCGCACGAGGGACGACCGCATGGGCTGGATGGCGCAGTTCTATTCGGTGAAGGACGAGGACGAATTCAAGTGGGCGTCGCCGGTGGTGCGCACGGGCACGGCGGCCACGCCGGGCACGTCACGCGACCACAACGACCGCCAGCTCGACATCATCGGCACGCGCCTGCAGCCGCGCTTCCAGCTGGGCGAGGGCAACGACCTGCTGCTGGGCTACGACTGGGAACGCAGCCGATTGCGCTCCGAGCGCTTTCGCGTGGCGCTGCCCGGCGGCCCGACCGGCCAGGTCGCGCCCTACGACAACAACCAGACCGAGCACGTCAACGCACTGTACTTCGAGGACGCGCAGAAGTTCTTCAGCGACAAGCTCACGGTGCGCGGTGGCGCCCGCCGCACCTGGGGCACGACCCGCTTCGACCCGACACCCAACCTGCCCCTGCAGCGCAGCGGCAGCCAGGACTACAGCGAGACCACCTGGTCGACCGGCGCGACCTGGCGCGCGCTCGACGTGCTCAACCTGCGCACCGGCATCTCCACCGGCTTCCGCGCGCCCACGTCGACCGAGCTCGGTGCCGACTTCACCGCGGTCGGCGGCGGCCGCACTTTCGGCAACCCCAGCCTGAAGCCCGAGAGCAACCGGCAGATCGAGTTCGGCAGCACGCTGCAGATGCCGGTGTGGACCGTGGACATGGCGCTGTTCCAGAACACCATCGCCGACCGCATCGTCACGGTGTCGCGCGGGCCGACGACCAACACGTCGGACTACGCCAACAACGCGGCCGACATCGTGGTGCGCGGGCTCGAGACGAATGTCGACGTGGACCTGGCCAAGGCGCTCGACTTCGGCGCCGGGGCCCACAGCCTGCACGCCTACGGCAACGGCTATTACAACTTCACCATGCGCGACAAGGGCGCGACCGCGCTCGACACCGACCGCGTGCAGCGCATGTACAAGTACGAAGCCTCGGTGGGCCTGCGCTACGGCCGCGGCACCGGCAAGCTGGCGAACGACTGGAGCCTGCAGATCGGTGCCCTGCTGCGCGGACCGATGTGGTACGACACCGAAGAGGTGCTGCTGATCCCGCAGGGCGAACCGCGCAGCACCTTCATCCACCGCAAGGGCGCCTTCACCACCTGGAACCTGCGCGGCGACTGGCGCATCGCGCCGAACGTGAAGGTGTTCGCGGGCATCAACAACCTCTTCGACCTCAACCGCAGCCCGATCTTCATCGCGCTGGACCAGAAGCCGTGCATCGCCGACGCGCGCTTCCAGAACGGCGGATGCGGCACCTCCATGCCTGGCCGCGAGTTGCAGGTCGGCATGCAGGTCACGTTCTGACGATGAAGCGAATCGCGCTGGCCTTCGGTGTGTGCGTGGCGGCGCTGGCGCACGCCGCGCCCATCGAAGTGCGCGACGCACTGGGCCGCACCGTGGTGCTGCCCGCGCCGCCGCAGCGGCTGGTGACCATCTTCGCGTCGAACACCGAATTGGTCGCCGCGCTCGGCCTGGTCGACCGCATCGTCGGCGTCGAGGAATACACGCGCTTCCCACAGGAGGCCGCGGCCAAGCCCAAGGTCGGCGGGCGGCTGGGCTTCTCGGTCGACGCGGTGGTGGCGCAGCGGCCCGACCTGGTCATCGTCACGCCGGCGCGACAGGCGGCCCACCAGCTGGTCGATCCGATGGAACGCCTCGGCGTGCCGGTGATTGTGCTGCTGAGCCGCTCGGTCGGTGAGGTGCTCGACAACATCCGCCTGATCGGCCGCGCCACCGGCGTGTCCGAGCGCGGCGATGCGCTCGCGCAGTCGCTGCAGGTGCGGCTCGACCGCGTCGCGCAGCAGGTGGCCGGCCGGCCCGCGCCGCGCATCGTGATGGTCACCGGCCGCGTCGGCAACGGCATGCTGCTGGTCGCGCGGTCGGACACCTACACCGGCGAGGCGATGGTCCTGGCCGGTGGCCGCTTCGCCATCGCCGGGCGCGGCGCCGTCGCGCAGGTGTCGCCCGAGGCGATCCTCGCGTCGAACCCCGACGTGCTGCTGTTCGCCGGCACGCAGGCGGCGCTGGACGACTTGGTCCAGTTGCCCGGCTGGCGCGACATGCGGGCGGTGCGCGAGCAGCGCGCCGTCACGGTGTCGCGCAGTGAATTCCTCATCCCCGGCCCGCGCACCATCGACGGCATCGAAAGCCTCGCGCGCTGGCTGCATCCCGTGAAGGCCAGCCCATGAATCGCCGCAGCACGCGTGCCTGGTTGATCGCGACGGCGGTGCTGGTGGCCGCGCTCCTGCTCGCCGCCTGCGCGGGCCACGAATGGTCGTCGCCGTGCGCCATCGTCCGTGCGCTGGCCGGCGACGACAGCCTGCGCAGCCGGCTGCTGCTGCAATGGCGCCTGCCGCGCGTGTTCGCGGCGGCGCTGGTCGGCGCGCTGCTGGGCCTGTCGGGCGCGGTGTTCCAGGGCGTCTTCCGCAATCCGCTCGCGGAGCCCTACCTGCTCGGCGCATCGGGCGGCGCGGCGCTCGGCGCCACGGTCGCGCTGCTGGTGCCGCTGGGCGTGCCGCAGGCGTATGTGCTGCCGGTGCTGGCCTTCGCTGGCGCGTGGGGCGCGACCGCGCTGGTGCTCGGCGTGTCGCGCGTCGCGGGCGCGCTCGATGCGGCGGGCATGCTGCTGGCCGGCGTCGCCATCGCGGCGATGCTCGGCGCGTTGCGGTCCTTCCTGATGCTCGCGCTGTCCGACGAAACGGTGAGCTTGCAGGTCGTGATGAGCTGGGTGCTCGGTGGCATCCAGACGCCGTCGTGGCCCGGCCTCGGGCTGCTGGCCGCCTTGTGCGTGGCGTGCCTGCTGGCGACGTCGCGCATCGCGCACGGGCTCGACCTGCTCGGGCTCGGCACGCGCGCGGCGCAGGGCTTCGGGCTCGACGTGGCGCGCTTCACGCCGCGGGCGGTCGTCGTCGGTTCGCTGGTGGTCGCGGCCGCGGTGGCCTACGGCGGGCTGGTGGCCTTCGTCGGCCTGGCGGCACCGCACATCGCGCGCTGGATGGTCGGGCCGCTGCACCGGGGGCTGCTGCCGGCATCGGCATTGACGGGCGCCATCGTCGTGACGGTGGCCGATGCCATCGCACGCTCGGCGCTGCCGCCGGCGGAGATTCCGCTGGGGCTGGTCACGGCCGTCGCGGGCGGCCCCTTCTTCATCGTGCTGCTGGCGCGGCGGCTGCGATCATGAGCGACACATCGCCCCTGCTGCTCGCAGCCCGAGGGCTGGGCGTATCGCGCCGCGGCCAATCCATCCTGCGCGACGTGTCGATCGGCTTCGGCGCGACCGGCTCCGTCGCCATCATCGGTCCCAACGGGGCCGGCAAGTCGACGCTGCTCGCGCTGCTGGCCGGCCTCGAGAAGCCGGCGACGGGCGAGGTGCGGCTCGGCACGCATCCGGTGGCCGACGTGCCTGCGGCCGAGCGCGCGCAATCGATCGGCTTCATGCCGCAGCACTTCGAGCCGCATTGGGACCTGGTGCTGGAAGAGCTGCTCGGCATGCGGCTCACGCCGCCGCGCGGGCAGGCCGCCGGCGTGTGGCCGACCGTCGACGAAGTGATCGCGCGCCACCAGCTCGAGGCCTTCCGCGGCCGCCGCTGGTCGACGCTCTCGGGCGGCGAGCAGGCGCGCGTGCTGCTCGCGACCGTGCTCGCGACCGACCCGCCGATCCTGCTGGCCGACGAACCCGGCGCCGCGCTCGACGTGCGGCATCGGCTCACGCTGGTCGAGGCGCTGGCGCAGCGCGGCCGCACGCGGCTGGTGATCGTGGCGATGCACGACCTCGACCTGGCCTTTCGCCACTTCGACCGCATCGTGGTGGTGGCCGACGGCCGCATCGCCATCGATGGTGGCGAAGAACTCATCCATGCCGCGCTACTCGACGAGAGCTTCGGCGTGGTGTTCGACCGCATCGGCGTGCCGCCGGGTGTGATGCTGCGCGCGCGCCTGCGCCAGCAGGGTGCGGCCCCATGATGCGCATCGACCTCGCCGGCTGGACCCGCGAAGCCACGCAAGGCGACCCGCGTGCCTTCTTCGCGCTGTTCGACGCGGCCGATCGCCTCGGCTTCGACGGCGTGTGGTTCAGCGAATTCCGGCTGCCCAGCGCCGACTGGCCGTACCCGTCGCCGCTGCTGCTGGCCGCCGCGCTGCTGGCGCGCACCGAGCGGCTGCGCGTCGGCACGTCGGTGCTGGTGCTGCCCCTGCACCAGCCGTTGATGCTCGCGGACGAGATCGCGCAGCTGGCGTTCCAGAGCGGCGGGCGCATCGACATCGGTGTGGGCCGCGGTACCGAGGCGGCGACGCTGGCCGCGCTGGCGATCGATCCATCGGAAACGCGTGCGCGTTTCGAGCAGCACTGCGCCGTGCTGCAGGCGAAGGCCGCGCAGGTGCCCCTCTACATCGCCGGGTCGACCCCCGAGACCCTCGGCTTCGCCGTTGCGCGGGACATCCCGCTGCTGCTGAGCCTGGAGCCGCCGGAGACCACGCAGCTCGGCCATGTCGCCGACATCCTGCAGGGGCGCCCGTCGACCCTGCTGCAACGCTCGTCGCTGGCGCGCTACGTCTGCATCGGCGCGACCGCGGCGCAGGTGACGGCGCAGCTCGACGGCCTCTGGCCGAAGCTGCAGGAACGCCGCAACTTCTTCGCGGCGAAGCGCGGCGTGCCGCCCGACCAGGTGCCGCGCATCGACCCCGAGCGCATGCTGCGCGAACAGTTCATCCATGGCGACCCGGCGCAGTGCCATGTGCAGATCGCCGCCCTGCGGCAGCGCAGCGGCATCGGCGCGTTGCGCTGCGTCTTCAACGCCAACGGCCTGCTCGACAACACCCAAGCCCTCGCCGGCATGACGCTCTTTGCGAACGAGGTGCTGACCGCGCTTCGCGCGCCGGCATGATTCCTCCCCTCTTCGAAAGTCACACCATGCAAAGCGCAAAGATCCCCGTCACCATCGTCACCGGCTTCCTCGGCAGTGGCAAGACCACGCTGCTGCGCCACATCCTCGGCAACGCCGAAGGCAGGCGCATCGCCGTCATCGTCAACGAGTTCGGCGAACTGGGTATCGACGGCGAGATCCTGCGCGGCTGCGGCATCGGCTGCGACGATGAGGGCAACGAACGCGAAGGCGCGCTCTATGAACTGGCCAACGGCTGCGTCTGCTGCACCGTGCAAGAGGAGTTCCAGCCCGTGATGCTGCAACTGGCCGCGCGCCGCGGCGACATCGACGCGGTGATCATCGAGACCTCGGGCCTCGCGCTGCCCAAGCCGCTGGTGCAGGCCTTCCAGTGGCCGGAGATCGCGAACGTGTTCACCGTCGACGCGGTGGTCACGGTGGTCGACGGCCCGGCCGCCGCGTCGGGTCAGTTTGCCGAAGACACCGACGCGGTCGACGCGCAGCGCCGTGCCGACCCCAACCTCGACCACGAGTCGCCGCTGCACGAACTCTTCGAAGACCAGCTTTCGGCCGCCGACCTCGTGGTGCTCAACAAGAGCGACCTGATGGACGACGCCACGCGCATGCAGGTCGAGGCGCTGGTTCGCGCCGAGATCCCGGCCGAGGTGAAGATGGTCACGGCCAGCCAGGGCCGGCTGCCGCTCGCGCTGCTGCTGGGCCAGGGCCGCGCCGCCGAGACCACCATCGACCAGCGCACCAGCCACCACGACCATGAAGAGGACCACGACCACGACGAGTTCGACTCGCTCGTGATCGAGCTCCCCGCCGTCGACCGCGACCGCCTGATTGCCGCGCTCGAGCAACTGGTCGCGGCGCACACCATCTACCGCATCAAGGGCTTCGTCGCGATCCCGGGCAAGCCAATGCGTCTGCTGGTGCAGGGCGTCGGTAAGCGCTTCGACCACCACTTCGACCGCGCCTGGCGCGAGGGCGAGGCCAAGCGCACGCAACTCGTCTTCATCGGCGAAGACCTCGACGAAGCGGTGCTGCGCGAGGCGCTGCAAGGTGCGCTCGCCGCGATGGTCTGAATCTGCGCGCCGGCCCGCCATGCACCTGCTGAGCACCCAGCCCGGACGCTTCGTCGAAGACGACAGCGTCGTCACCCGGCTCGACCAGACGCCGGGCGACATCGTGGTGCTGAGCTCGGCCGACACCACGCTGGCGCTGCTCGCCGCGGCCCGCACCGCGCTCGCCACGAGCGACCCGGGCTATCCGTCGCTGCGGCTGGCCAACCTGCAGTACCTGCGCCAGCCCGCGTCGCTCGACCTGTACGTCGACGAGGTGCTGCAGCACGCGCGCGTCGTCATCGTCGACCACCTGGGCGCCGAGTCGGCCTGGTCGTACGGCCTGCAGCAGATCGAGAAGCTCGCGCGCCGCCAGGGTCAGCAGCTCGCCATCTTCTCGGGTGACCTGCAGGAGGACGAAGACCTGCTCGCACGCAGCACGCTGCCGCAGGCGGTCGGTCGGCAGCTGTGGCAGTACACGCGGTCGGGCGGCGCTGCGAATGCGCTTCAGTTCCTGCGCGCCATCGCCTTCCACGGCATGGGCCACGGCGAGGCGCCGCAGCCGCCGCGCAGCCTGCCGCAGGTGGCGCTGCATGTGCCCGGCGTGGTCTTCGGCGCCGGCCGCATGGTGGCCGGCATCGACGACCTGCGCGCCGGCTGGCGTGATGGCGCACCGGTGGTGGCGCTGGTCTTCTACCGCTCGCACCTGCAGTCGGGCAACACGGCGGTGTTCGATGCGATGGCGGCGGCCTTGCAGGCCGAAGGGCTGAACCCGCTGCCCATCGCGCTCGATTCGCTGAAGGACCCGCTGTGTCTCTCGACCTTGCGCGACCTGTGCCGTGAACATGCCGTGCAGCTGGTGCTCAACACCACGGCCTTCGCGGCGTTGGGGCAAGGCGGCAATGCAGGCGACGCGCTGACCGAATTGGCTGGCGATGCGCCGGTGCTGCAAGTGATCGTGAGCGGCGGCAACCGCGAGGACTGGCTGGCCGACAGCCAGGGCCTGCGCCCGCGCGACATCGCCATGCAGATCTCGCTGCCCGAGATGGACGGCCGCATCGTCACGCGTGCCATCAGCTTCAAGGGACTGTCGCACCGCGACGAACTCACGCAGACCGAGGTTGTGACCTACCAACCCGAGCCCGACCGCATCGCCTTCGTGGCCGAGCTCGCGCGGCGCTGGTGCCGGCTGCGCAGCCTGCCGGCGGCGGACAAGCACATCGCGCTGATCCTCGCCAACTACCCCGGCAGCGAAGGGCGCATCGGCAGCGGCGTGGGGCTGGACACGCCGGCGTCGGTGATGGTGATCCTGCGCGCGCTGGCGGGCGAGGGCTACATGCTGGGCGATGCATCAAAGCAGCCCGCCGACGGCGACGGGCTGATGCGCACGCTGCAGCAGGGCATCGCCAACGACCCCGCGCAATGGCCGACGCGGCCGGCCTGGCAGAGCTACGCGCTGGCCGACTACCGTGCACGCCTCGCCGGGTTGCCTGAGGGCATGGCCGCGGCCATTGACGCGCGCTGGGGCACGCCCGAGCAGGACCCGTCGCTGCGGCAGGGCCGCTTCATGATCGCGGGGCTGCGGCTCGGCCAGGTCTTCATCGGCATTCAGCCCGCGCGATCGCTGGCGATGCAGGGGACGCCAGAGCCAAATGCCTACGCGAGCTACCACGACGCCGAGCTGGTGCCGCCGCACGCTTACCTTGCCTTCTACTTCTGGCTGCGCGACGTGTTCGCCATCGATGCGGTGGTGCACGTCGGCAAGCACGGCAATCTCGAATGGCTGCCGGGCAAGAGCCTGGCGCTGTCGCAGACCTGCTGGCCCGACGCCATCCTCGGGCCGCTGCCCAACATCTACCCCTTCATCGTCAACGACCCGGGCGAAGGCGCGCAGGCCAAGCGTCGCACGCAGGCCGTGATCGTCGACCACCTGATGCCACCGCTCACGCGGGCCGAGAACCATGGGCCGCTGCAGGACCTGGAGCGTCAGGTCGACGAGTACTACGACGCGCTGCTGGTCGACGCGCGCCGTGCCCGTGTGCTGCGCGCTCAGATCCTCGCGACGGTGCGCGAGCAGCATCTGGTGGAGGAGCTGGCGCTGAACGCCGCTGCTGCCGACGACGACGCGGTGCTCGCGCGTGTCGATGCCTACCTGTGCGAGCTCAAGGAAACGCAGATCCGCGACGGCCTGCACGTCTTTGGCCAGTCGCCCGAAGGCCGGCTGCGACGCGACACGCTGCTCGCGCTGGCGCGCTATCCGTTGGGCGACGGCGCGGGCGAGAACGCCGGTCTGCTGATGGCGCTGTCGCGCGACCTGCTGCCCCACGATGCCTTCGACCCGCTCGACATCGATGCGGCCGCGCCGTGGCAGGGTGCGCGGCCGGCGCCGCTGCAGTCGGTGGGCGACGACGCGTGGCGCCACCAGGGCGACACGCGCGAGCGGCTGGAGCTGCTGGCGCAGCGGCTGCTCGATGACGCAAAGCTCGCGGACGAACTGCCGCACACCCGCGCCGTGCTCGCCCGCATCGAACGCCGCCTCGCGCCAGACCTCGACGCCTGCGGCACGCAGGAACTCGCGCAGCTGTCGCGCGCGCTGCAAGGCCGCTTCGTGCCCGCCGGCCCGAGCGGCTCGCCCTCGCGCGGCCGGCCCGACGTGCTGCCGACCGGGCGCAACTTCTACTCGGTCGACACGCGCGCCATCCCGACGCCGACGGCCTGGATGCTCGGCCTCCAATCCGCGGCGCGGCTGGTCGAACTGCATCTGCAGGAACACGGCGAGTACCCGGTCGCGATGGGCCTGTCGGTCTGGGGCACGGCGACGATGCGCACCGGCGGCGACGACCTGGCGCAGGCCTTCGCGTTGATCGGCGTGCGCCCCAAGTGGGCGGCGGGCAGCCAGCGCGTGGTCGACTTCGAGGTGTTGCCGACCGTCGGCATGGGGCGCCCGCGCATCGATGTGACGCTGCGCATCTCGGGCTTCTTCCGCGATGCCTTTCCCGCGGCCGTGCAGATGTTCGACGCGGCCGTGCAGGCCGTGGCCGCGCAGGACGACGAGGACGCCGAGCGCAACCCGATCCGCGCACGCATCCTGCGCGAAGCGGCTGCGCTGGAAGCGAGCGGCGTCGCTGCCGAGGCCGCGCGTGCGCAGGCCGGCTGGCGCGTCTTCGGCTCGGCACCGGGGCACTACGGTTCGGGCCTGCAGCCGCTCTTCGACCGTGGCGACTGGCAGCGCGACGAGGATCTCGCGCGCGCCTATGTCGACGGCGGCGCGCACGCGTACGGGCAGGGCAGTGACGGCGTGCCCGCGCAGGACGCGCTGGTGCGCCGCCTGCAGACCATGGACGTCGTGCTGCAGAACCAGGACAGCCGCGAGCACGACCTGCTCGACTCCAACGATTACTACCAGTTCCAGGGCGGCATGGTCGCTGCCGTGCGGCACCTGAGCGGTCAGCAACCCGCGATGTACCACGGCGACCACGGCAACCCGCAAGCGCCGCGCATGCGCACGCTGAAGGAAGAGATCGCGCGCGTCGTCCGCGCGCGCGTGGTCAACCCGAAGTGGATCGACGGCGTGAAGCGCCACGGCTACAAGGGCGCCTTCGAGATGGCCGCGACGGTCGACTACCTGTTTGGCTTCGACGCCACCGCGCGCGTGGTCGGCGACCACCAGTACGCGATGGTGGCCGACGCCTACGTGCGCGATGCGGCGACGCGTCGGTTCATTCAAGACCACAACCCGCAGGCGCTGCATGACATCCTGAGTCGCCTGCTCGAAGCGATGCAGCGCGGGCTGTGGCAGGCCCCGGGCGATTACCGACAACAACTGGAAGACCTGCTGCTTCAACAGGAAGCGCAGATGGAAGGACGCCGATGACCACCCCCGACAGCGCGGCCCTGCCGCTGCCGTTCCCCTTCGCCGCCATCGCGGGCCAGCCGCAGCTGCGCCAGGCGCTGCTGCTCGCCGCGGTCGACCCCGGCCTCGGCGGTGTGCTGATCGAAGGCCCGCGCGGCACCGCCAAGTCGACGGCGGCGCGTGCGCTGGCCGAACTGCTGGCAGGCGCGCCCTTCGTCACGCTGCCGCTCGGCGCGAGCCTGGAGCACCTGGTCGGCACGCTCGACCTGGGGCAGGCACTGGCCGGCCATGAAGTCCACTTCGCGCCCGGCCTGCTGGCCCGCGCGCATGGGGGCGTGCTGTACGTGGACGAGGTCAACCTGCTGCCCGATGCGCTGATCGATTCGCTGCTCGACGTGGCGGCGAGCGGCGTCAACCGCGTCGAGCGCGACGGCATCTCGCACCGCCATGCCGCGCGCTTCGTGCTGGTCGGCACGATGAACCCGGAGGAGGGCGAACTGCGCCCGCAGCTGCTCGACCGCTTCGGCCTGTGCGTGCGGCTGCACAACATCGACGACGCGGCGGCGCGCACGGCCATCGTGCGGGCGCGGCTCGCCTTCGATGCCGACCCATCGGGCTTTCGCGCCGCGCATGCCGACGCGCAGGGCGCGCTCGCGCTGTCGCTCGGACGCGCCCGCGCGACCGTGGCGGACCGCGACGCGCTGCCCTATGACGATGCGGTGCATGCCGCCGTCGGCGCGCTGTGCCTGGCCGCACAGGTCGATGGCCTGCGCGCCGACCTCGTGATGCTGCGGGCCGCGCGCGCGCTGGCGGCGTGGGAGCAGGCCGAGCGCCTCACGCCCGGCCACGTGCAGCAGGTGGCCGAACTGGTGCTGCTGCACCGGCGCAAGCCCGGTACCGAACGCGACGCGGCGGCGGCGGCGACGAGCCCGTCGGCGGGCGGCCCGGCATCCGGCACCCCGCCGAGCGCCTCCGACGATGCCGACTGGGGCGCACTGTCGCCCGAGCCCGTCGGCATCGAGCGCGTCAAGCCGCTGCGCCCGTTGATCGCCGCACCCGTACCGCAAGGCGCCGCAAAAAAAGCCTGAGCCTCCGGGACGCCGTCCCCGCTGGCGCGCGCCAGGGTGACCGGAGGCAGGGCACGCAACGGGACGCAGGGCGCATTGCATCGTCGATGGGCAACGCCTACGACTGGCCGCGCACGCTGATGGCGCGCGGTGCCGATGCGCTGCGGGCCGAGCACCTGCGCCGCCGCCCGCAGGAGGCGTGCAGCGGCGCGCTGCATTGCTTCCTGCTCGACTGCTCGGCCTCGATGGTGACCGGCGGCAAGCTCGCGCGCGCCAAGGGCGTGCTGCTCGCGCTGATGGACGAGGCCTACCGGCGGCGCGACCGCGTGGCCTTGCTGTGCTTCGGTGGCGACACGGTCGAGCTGCGCGTGCCGCCACGCCGCGCGGGCGCATGGGACGACACATGGCTGGCGCCGATCGGCGGTGGCGGCGGCACGCCCCTGGCCCTCGGCGTGCAGCAGGCCGCCGCGCTGCTCGCCAAGCACGACAGCGCGCGGCGATGGCTATGGCTGCTGACCGACGGCCGCAGCACCGAGCACCCGGCACGGCCCGCGGGCCTCGACGCGATCTCGGTGCTCGACTTCGAGCCGCCGCGTCAGGCGCTGCGCCGTGCCGCGGCACTGGCCGAACGCTGGCAGGCGCGCTACATGCACGCCGACGAAGCGGCCGTCATCGGCTGAGCCCGGCGACTACTGCGGCCCGCTGCAGAACGGCGCGGCATCGCCGCCGCGATCGGTGAAGCGGGTCACGCGGGTGCGTGTGGCGCGTGCCGGCTCGTGCGCCGCCCAGTCGCTCTGGCGCCAGGTGTACGACCAGCCGTAGTCGCCGCCAGGCTTCGACGGCGCCGCGTAGGCGATGCGCAGGCTGCCGGTGCTCTCGTCGTGGCAGTGCGGCGAGGTCCTGTATTCCTTCTCGCTGAAGCAGGCGCGGACCATCTTGTAGCAGTCGAAAGGCACGCCGGTATGCGCTAGGCCGTCGGCCTGCTTCGGCCCGTCCACCGGCACGAAGTCCGCCGTGCGGAAGGACGCGCCGCCGCCCGAGTAGCTCTCGGTGACGGACCACAGCACGGCCACCGCCCAGCGGCCGTCGGCCAGCGGGTACAGCGCCGGCGCGAGCGACAGCGGTGGCGGTTCCGAGGCGCCGTTGTCGGTCTTCGGGTCCGCCATCGAATGGCGGTAGCCGCGAAAGTCGTGCAGGGTGTCGAGCTTCCAGCCGGCGCCCGGCACGTACGTGGCGCGCGCCATGGCGAGCGGCTGCGCGGACAGCACGACATAAGCATCGGCGCCTGCCGCACGCGGCCGCAGCAGTTGCAGCGATGCCGCCTCGCACGGCTGGGGCATCAGCGCGCAGAGGCCGGTACGCCATTGCGGGTCGATGCGCTCGGGCTTGTCGACGGCATCGAAGGGCTGGGCCGCCGGGCCGGCTGGTGCGGCCGATGCGTGGAAGGCCGCGGCGGCGGACAGCAGAAGCAACGCGGGCAGAAGAAGGGGAGATCGCATGGGCGCATGCTAGCGCCGCGATGCCCTCAAGGCAGCCGCGTGCTCAGCCGAGCGAGGCAGGCGACCACCTCGTCGGCGGCCTCGTCCAGGCGCGGGCCGGGCCGCATCATCACGTCGAGCCGGTCGGGCGCGAACGCGCAGGTCTGGCTGCCGCGGATCGCCTTCATGCGCGACCAGCCGGGCCGGCCGGTCATGGCGATGAGTTCGCTGTGCGCCGAGGCCATCAGCAGGTCGGGGTCGGCGCGCACGACGAACTCCGGGTTGACGCGCGCGAAGGGGCCCGATGCGGCGGGCACGATGTTCTTCAGCCCCAGCCGCGCCAGCGTCTCGCCGATGAAGGACGCCTCGCCGGCGGCCGAGGCGCCGTGCACCTCGAAGTAGACGCGTGCGCCCGACCAGGCCGGCGGCACGCGCGCGGCGGCAACGGCGAGGTTCTTCTCGATGCGCTGCCAGGGCGCGTCGCCGGCACCGGGCCGCCCCACCGCGACGGCCAGCGTCTGCATCACCCGCCGCACGTCGGCGTGCGTCTTCGCGTCCAGTGCCAGCACGGGGATGCCCAGGCTTTCCAATTGATCGGCGACCTTGCTGCGCGGCTTGAGCAGCACCAGGTCGGGCTTGAGCGCCACGATGCCCTCGACCTGCGGATGGTCGACGCTGCCGACCTTGGGCAGCGCGAGCACCGACGCGGGCCAGCTCGCGTAGCGGTCGACGCCGACCAGGCGGTCGCAGGCGCCGATGGCACAGACGGCTTCGGAGAGCGATGGCGTGAGCGAGACGATGCGCCGGGCCGGCGCCGGCAGGGTGACGGCCTGCCCGCGGTCGTCGACGATCCGCACCTGGGCGCGGGCCGGCTGCGCCGTCGCCAATGCCGCCGCAACGAGCAGCAGCACAGCGAGGGAACGGGGAGCGCGAAAGAGGGTCATGCAGGCGGGGCGGAATCCTAATCGATCGCCGCCTGCGCCTCTCTCCCGCGCAACGGCGATCAGCCTTCCTCGTACCAGCGGTCCTTGCCCAGCATCACGCGGTGGTGGCCCTGGCCCGACGGCATCATCGGGAAGCAGTTCTCCTCTGCGGCCACCTGCACGTCGAGGAAGAAGGGCCCGTCGTAGGCCAGGCATTCGGCCAGCGCGGCGTCGAGTTCGGCCGGGTCGCTGACGCGGGCCGCGCCCCAGCCGAAGGCCTTGGCCAGTGCGACGAAGTCGGGCAGCGCCTCGTTCCAGCTGTGGGAGAGGCGGTTGCCGTGGTTGAGCTCCTGCCACTGCCGCACCATGCCCATGTAGCCGTTGTTCGACAGCACCAGCTTCACCTTCGTGCGGTGCTGCACGGCGGTCGACAGTTCCTGGATGTTCATCAGCACCGACGCGTCGCCGCTGACGCACACCACCAGCGCGTCGGGGTGCCCGATCTGCGCGCCGATCGCGGCGGGCAGGCCGTAGCCCATGGTGCCGGCGCCGCCCGAGGTGAGCCAGCGGCGCGGGCGCTCGAAGCGCAGGTACTGCGCGGCCCACATCTGGTGCTGGCCGACGTCGGTGGAGACGATCGCATCGCGGCCGTGCAGGCGCTGCTGCAGCGTGGCCATGAGCTGTTGCGGCAGGATGGCATCGGTGCGCGGCACATAGGCCAGGCAATCCACCGCGCGGCGGCGCGCGATGCGTTCCCACCAGGGCGCCAGGCGCTCGGGCGCGAGGCCGTCGAGCTCGGGCATCGCGAGCAAGGCGTCGAGCACGGCCCCGCAGTCGCCCACCATCGGCACGTCGACCTTCACCACCTTGTTGATGCTGCTGGGGTCGATGTCGATGTGGATCTTGCGGGCGTGCGGGCAGAACTCGTCGAGCTTGCCTGTCACGCGGTCGTCGAAGCGCGCGCCGACGCACACCACCAGGTCGGCCTCGTGCATCGCCAGGTTGGCCTCGAGCGTGCCGTGCATGCCGAGCATGCCGATGAACAGCGGGTCGGACGCGGGGAAGGCGCCCAGGCCCATCAGCGTGAGCGTGCAGGGCGCGCCAAGCCGCCGCACCAGGTCCGTGAAGGCGGCGCAGGCGGCGGGCCCGGCATTGACGAGGCCGCCGCCGCCGTAGAGCACCGGCCGGCGCGCGGTCGAGAGCAGGTCGGCGGCGCGCTGCAGGCTGCCGCGCGGCGGCAGGGCGCGGGCGCTGCGGCCTTCGTCACGGCGCGCGCGGGTCGGCACGGCCGCTGCGGCGCCGGTCAGGGGCATCAGCTGCACGTCCTTCGGCACGTCGAGCAGCACCGGCCCCGGCCGGCCCGAGCTCGCGATCTGCAGCGCGCGCCGCACCGCGGCCGGCACGTCGTCCGGCGCGCGCAGCTGGTGGTTCCACTTGGTGACCGACCGCGACATGCCCAGCGCGTCGCTTTCCTGAAAGGCGTTGGTGCCGATCACGGCGGTCGCCACCTGCCCGCTGATGCACAGCACCGGCACCGAGTCGCTCATGGCGTCGAGCAGCCCGGTGATGGTGTTGCCCACACCCGGCCCGGAGGTGACCAGCACCACGCCGACGCGGCCGGTGCTGCGCGCGTAGCCTTCGGCCGCGTGCACCGCCGCCTGCTCGTGGCGCACGAGGACATGCCGTAGGCGCGGCTCGCCGTGCAGGGCGTCGTACAGCGGCAGCGCGGCGCCGCCGGGGTAGCCGAAGATCGTGTCGACGCCGCAGGCGACCAGGGTGTCGAGCAGCGCTTCGGCGCCGTTGCGCAGGGTAGGGGCCGGGGCGGCCGGCGCCTCGTGAGCGAAGGCCGATGCGGCGGTGACGGTGGCGGTGAGGTTCATGCCTCGATTCTTCCGACGTCGAGGCAGAATGTGCTTTATTCTTTCGACTGAATCGGGGCATAAATTGAAAGCTATTCGCGAAACGGGCAAATCGTCCGAAGATTCTTTCGACAAGACCGATCTGGCCATCCTGGCGATCCTGCTGAAGGACTCGCGCCGCACCCTGCAGGACATCGGCGCCGAGGTCGGCCTGTCGCCCACCACCTGCTGGGGGCGCATCAAGCGCCTGGAGGCCCAGGGCGTGATCCGCCGCTACACGGTCGACATCGACCCGGCCAAGCTGGGCTACCACGACTCGGTCATCGTGCAGGTCACGCTCGAGAGCCACACCGACGAGACGCTCTACGACTTCGGCCGCGTGCTGGCCACCATCCCGGAGATCCAGGAGGCCTACCTGGTCTCCGGCGACTACGACTACTACATCCGCATCGCCGTGCGCGACACGCGCGATTACGAGCGGCTGTTGCGCGAGAAGCTCTACAAGATCCCCGGCATCCGCCACAGCCAGTCGCACTTCGTGCTGCGCGTGCTCAAGGAAGCGAGCGTGCCGCTGGGGTGATGCCGGGCGTCACGGCGGCGCCGGCGGCAGGATGGCCCAGCCGGCGCGCACCGTGAAGTCGCGGCCGAAGCGGCGCACGTCGAGCGTCAGCGGCGGCTGTACCTGCAGCGCAGGGAAGCGCACCAGCCAGTCGGCCGGCGGTGTCTCCAGAGCGCGGCCGGGCGCCGCTTCCCACACGAACACGCCGCCGCGCGCGCGGGTCTTCGCGTCGTCCAGCCACTGCGCCGCCACGGGATCGACCTGGATGTAGACCGACGGGCGGCCACCGGCCTGCGGCGGCAGGTACGCGGCCACGTTGCCGGCGGCCCACATGTCGCCCGCGACGATCGGCACCGGCACGCCGGCGCCACGGGCCTGCTGCCAGCCTTGCGAGATGGCGGCGGCCAGTTCCCTTCCCGGGTAGTGGATGCGCGAGAGATTGCCCCGCAGCCACGGCCCGCCGATGGCCAGCGCGCCATACAGCGCGACCAGGATCAGGGCCCAGCCGCCAAAGACGCGGGCGAAGCGCTTCGGGTGCCGCAGCTGCAGCCCCCAGGCCATCGCGAGCGCCGGGCCGGCGACCAGCAGCACCGGCGACCCCCACATGTCGTGCAGGCGCACGCCCACCACGCCGGCCACCAGGTAGACCGCGAGCGGCCCGCCGCCCATGGCCAGCAGCACCCAACCGTCGCGCCCGGGGCGGCGCCAGAGACGCCCGCCGTCCGTGGCCGAACGGGGCCGACCGCCGGCAGCCCATAGCAACACCAGCATCGGCGCCAGCGCAGCGAGTTGCGCAGCGCTGAAGCTCAGCAGCACCTCGAGGCGGCTCAACACCGGGTTGGCGATCGTCGATTCGCCCCGGCCGGTGGCGTAGCGAAGCGTCGGGAAATCGTGGGCCTGCGCCCACAGCAGGTGCGGCGCGAACACCGCCGCCGCGATCGCCAGCGCGAGCCAGGGGCCGGCACCGCGCCACTGGCTGCGCAGCGCAGGCACGGCGACCAGCGCCAGCACCATCGAGGCCGGCAGCAGCAGGAAGGAGTATTTGCCCAGCAGGCCGCCGCCGCAGGCCAGGCCCAGCAGCGCCCACCAGCCGAGGCCGGCGCCCTTGGTGCAGCGCACCGCGCGCCAGAAGGCCAGCGCCCCAAGCCCCCAGAACGGGTACTGCACGACGTTGGCGTTGAACTCCAGGCTGGTGAGGTTGTAGTAGTGCACGCCCTCCAGCGCCATCGCAGCGACCAGCGCCGCCGGGGGCGACAGCACGTCGCCCATCATTTCCCACACGGCCCAGAACGCGACGCCGACGGCCAGCTGCGGCAGCAGGAGCAGCGGCCAGTCGGCCGTGCCCCAGCGGAAGAGCTCGGCCAGCCAGCCGGACATCGGCGGATGCTTCGCGTACCCGGCGGCCCATTCGCGGCCCCAGCTCAGGGCCTCGATGGTGTCCAGCGGGAGGTTGTACGTCAGCAGCACGGGGAGCAACGTCCACACCAGCACATGCAGGGTGACGAAGATGCCGAAGGCCCGGGCCGGTGCACCGGCCTTGCGGCGAGAATTCGCGGATATGTCCATGGGCCGCGAGCGTACATGTCCCCCGGGGCCCGCCGCCGGCCCCGACCTCCTTCAGACCGAGACCATGACCCTCCCTACCCCTGCCGCCGCGCCGGTCGTCCGCCCGCCGCTTCGCCTGACCTGCGTGGTGCCGGCGTACAACGAGGCGGCGCACCTGGCCGCCTTTCTGGAGGCACTGCACGCCACGGCGAAGACGCTGACGAGCGAGGTCGAGATCATCGTGGTCAACGACGGCAGCCGGGACGCCACGCAGGCGATCGCCCGCGAACTCGGTCCTCGGCTGGGCCTGCGCTACCTCGAGCTGTCGCGCAACTTCGGCAAGGAGGCCGCGCTGACGGCCGGGCTCGCCCATGCGCGCGGCAATGCGGTGCTGCTGATCGACGCCGACTTCCAGCATCCGCTGTCGCTCGTGCCCGAGATGGCGGCCCTGTGGCGCAGCGGCTACGACATGGTCTACGGCGTGATCGCCGAGCGCGCCGGCGAAGCCTGGACCAAGCGCGTCGGCACGCGGCTCTTCTATGGCCTGCTGCACGCCGGCAGCTCGATCGACATGCCGCAGCACGCCGGCGACTTCCGGTGGATGGACGGCCGGGTGGTCGAGGCCCTGCGCCAGATGCCCGAGCGCAACCGCTACATGAAGGGCCTCTATGCCTGGGTCGGTTTCCGGTCGGTGGCGCTGCCCTTCACGCCCGATACGCGCCGCAGCGGCGAGTCGCATTTCAGCCTGCGCAACCTCGTCATGCTGGCGCTCGAGGGGCTGACCTCGTTCAGCTCGCTGCCCCTGCGGGTGTGGAGCGCGGCCGGGTTGATCATCTCCTTCCTGGCCATCTGCTATGGCCTGTGGATCGCCATCGAAGCGATGCTGTTCGGCAACCCGCTGAACGGCTGGCCGACGCTGGCTGCCGGCCTGATGCTGTTCTCGGGCGTGCAGCTGCTGTCGATCGGCATCCTGGGCGAATACATCGGCCGCATCTACACCGAGGTGAAGGGGCGCCCGCTCTACCTGCTGGCCGAAGATCTGGACCACAGTGCGTTGAACCCCGCGGCGAGGGCCGCGGCCGACGACGCGGACGACCGGCCCCGTGATGCATGAACGCCTGATGCCCGCCGTGTCCGCCGCCCCCGCCGGCGGCAAGCGCGTGCTGCTCTGCGCGGACGACTTCGCGCTGCATCCGGCGGTCGACACCGCCGTCGTCGCACTTGCCCGGCAGGGCCGGCTGAGCGCCACCAGCTGCATGACCACATCGCCCCGCTGGGCCGAGGCGGCACGCCTGCTCGAGGCCGTGCCTGCCCTGGCGCGCGGGCTGCACCTGAACATGACCGAAGGGCACGGCCAGCCCGCGCCGACGCTGGGCGCGGTGCTGCGCAGCGCCTATGCGCACCGGCTGTCGCCGGCGCAGGTGCGCGAGCAGGTCACGCGCCAGCTCGACGACTTCGAGCGGGTGCTCGACATGCAGCCCGACTTCATCGACGGGCATCAGCACGTGCACCAGCTCCCGGGCGTGCGTGAGGTGTTGCTGGCCGTGCTGGCCGAACGCTACGGCGCGGCGGCTCCGTGGGTGCGCACGACGGTGCCCGCGACCTGGCGCTGGGGCGCGGGCAAGGCCGGCGTGCTGGCGTTGCTGGGCGGATGGCGCCTGCGGCGGCAGCTCGCGGCGCGCGGCGTGCCGCACAACGCCGGCTTCGCCGGCGTCTACGGTTTCGACGCACCCACGCCGGCCGCCTACGGCCAGCACATGGACCGGTGGCTGGCGGCCAGCCCCGACGGCACGCTGCTGATGTGCCACCCGGCCGACGCGCGGGTGGACGGCGACGCGATCGCCGACGCGCGGAGGGTCGAGTACGCCTACCTCTCCTCCGACGCCTTCGCCGACAGCCTGCGCAAGCACGGCGCTCAGGTGGGTGTCCTCAGGCGCGGTGCAACGCCCGCCTGAGCGTCGGGACAAAAATCCCCGGGCCGGCGGCGGGGCGCGAGCCAGAGGATGATCCGCCCATGACCGCGTTCTCCATCCTCGACCTGTCCCCGATCTGCGAAGGCAGCGATGCCGCGCAGTCGTTCAAGAACTCGCTCGCGCTCGCGCAGCACGGCGAGAAGTTCGGCTACCGACGCTACTGGCTGGCCGAGCACCACGGCATGCCGGGCATCGCCAGTGCCGCGACCGCGGTGCTGCTGGCCTACGTGGGGGCCGGCACCTCGACCATCCGCATCGGCGCTGGTGGCGTGATGCTGCCCAACCACTCGCCCCTGGTGATTGCCGAGCAGTTCGGCACGCTCGAGTCCCTCTACCCCGGCCGCATCGACCTCGGCCTGGGCCGCGCGCCGGGCTCCGACCAGCGCACGGCGCAGGCGCTGCGGCGCAACCTCGAGTCCGACTCGGACCAGTTCCCGCAGGACGTGGTCGAGCTGATGGATTTCATGAGCAAGTCGCCGCGCCAGCCGGTGATGGCCGTGCCGGGCCACGGGCTCGAGGTGCCGATCTGGATCCTTGGCTCCAGCACCTTCGGCGCGCAACTGGCGGCGCACCTCGGCCTGCCCTATGCCTTCGCGTCGCACTTCGCGCCGCAACAGATGATGCAGGCCATCCGCATCTACCGCGAGACCTTCAAGCCGTCAGCGCAACTCGCCAAGCCCTACGTGATGCTGGGCTTCAACGTGTTCGCGGCCGAGACCGACGAAGAGGCGCAGTTCCGCGCCAGCTCGTGGCAGCAGGCCTTCGTGAACCTGCGCAGCGGCCGGCCCGGGCGTCTGCCGCCGCCGGTGAAGGACTACTACGCCAGCGTCGGCCCGTCGGAACGCGCGCTGCTCGACTCGGTGCTGTCGTGCTCGGCCGTGGGTTCGCGCGAGACGGTGCGCAACGGCATCGCGGCCTTCATCGAACGCACCGGTGCCGACGAGCTGATGATCACGTCGCAGGTGTACGACCATGCGACGCGGCTGCGGTCTTACGAGATCGTGGCGTCGCTCAGGGAAGAGGTTGCGACGGCCAAGGGCTGAGGGCAGTGCGTTCCCGGAACTGAAGTTTCGACGTTGTGGTCAGGCCGAGCGCGAAGGGTGCCCCCTTCCGCTCGTGTCCCCGGTCGCGGCCTCCGGCTGCTCCTCCTCCTTTACCTCGCTGCAGGGGGGCACCCTCCGCCTTTGACGCTGGATGCGCAGCAAAGTTACCGCGGGCTGCGGAGCACTTGAGCTCGCTCGAAGCCAGCGACACGGAACTGCAGAATGAAGAGCTGAACGTCGGTTGGCTGGACGGCAGCTTTTGGGTGAGGTGTATGTCTGCAGCGGGCCCAAAGCGGCTGTACGGGGTTCTCCACAGCGGAAGTACGTTTGTCGAAGTAGGTCCCTGCGTTAGCTATGAATGCCAGATTTTTCGACATGCAAGGGCGCTCGCGCACGGAGCTCCTTCATGAACCGTTCCCGGTCGTTCGGCGAAATCAGGTGTGCTGTTCTGGCGCACGAAACCTTTACCCTCATCAATGACAGAGCCGGTGCCGATACGATGCTTCGACTCAACTCGATGCCGACGATGTCCGCGTAGGGAACGACTCGTTTGAGCAAGCCGCATCGAATCTTGAGGTGGCTCTTCGTTAGCGTGTATTTACACGGCACGGTCAGCGCCAGCACGGCGGCAACTGTGAGGCTACCTATTGCAAATGCCATGACGCTCTGTTGGGTCCAAGCTAAGACAAAACACAGGGCGAGGGAAGCGCCAACACAAAGTACCAGCCAGACATCGATGCGCGAGAAAAACACGAGGTCTTCAGCCACTTCCTGATTGCTTGGTTGACTTTGAACGGTAGTTGCCACCTTCACCTCCTACTGAGCAATTGCGTCGACCGGCCGATGCTGGCCGGCCACTGCCAATCGGGTTGTAGACCGACTCCCGGGGCCTTGAGAGAGCGAGCATGCCCGCTGGCTACTTTGCTTCGTGATAATGCAGATGCAGCACCCGCCAGCCTTGGTCTGTCCGTTTCCAAAGTTCTGTGAAAAGAACAACCGAATTTGCACTCCGGGGCGTCGCGACGCGCCCGATTCCTCGAGCCGAGACCAAGCCCTCGCATACCTCGTGCAACTCGAGGTGTCGGTCCTCGCTAAAACTACCAGCAGGGAACCAACGCTCCATTCGCACCGCGGCATCGATACCTTCCAGTTGCTTCGCTCGCGATTGAATGCCTGAGTCGGTCACAACAAAGAATGACAGGTCCTCAAGCTCGGCCATGCGAGCGGTGTCGCCCGCCAAGTAGGCAGCGTACCAATCAGTGCGCGCTGCAAGTAGCTCCTCGTCCTTCATTTCTGTCTTCTCCTGCTGGCGGAAGCTTGCCGTGGCCTATGGCAAGTAAGTGCTCTGATTGTCCACGCGGTCTGACGGCTGCTTCTGGCCGTTAGGGCAAGGTCAGCTTCTGGCCGAAGGCCGCAGTTAAATAACTAGGCCTCGGCGACTGCAGCGATGGAAACCTTCAGGCCGGGGACTCGTACCGGCAACTTCGCTCCTTGCCGCGCTGGTGGATTGGATGGAAACCACCTGAGCCACTCTTCGTTCATGCCCGCGAAGTCGTCCTCATCCGCTAGGACGACGGTAAAGCTCACCGCCTTATCCATGGAGCTACCCGCTTCCTCAAGAATCGCCCGCACATTGGTCAGGCATTGACGGGTTTGTTCCTGAATCGTGCCGCCGACGAATGCACCCGTGACGGCATCTGCTGGCGACGTACCGGAGACGAAAACGAGGCCGGCGGCCTTGACGGCCTGGCTGTATGTCGGGGGTGGCTTGGCAGCCTTCGGTGTGAAAACAATATGACGAGCCATTTGCATCTCCAACAACAAAGGAGGGTAGGTCCAACCAAGCGGCGACAACGAGAGACCGGTCCTGGCCGGGTGCCGGCGTAGCTTCGCCGCGGCTATTGCTCATAAACGAGCCGGCCATCGATGAAGACCTTGGCTTCGTGATACGGGAAAACGTGATGGCCGCAGTGTTCCGTAAACACGGCAACCGCCTTCTTCGTATCGCTCACGATGAAGAACGCAAACCTGAACTCCACTAAGGAACCGTCCATCAGTTCCATGCGAACCGTCTCCAAGGGAAACTTCATGACCGCTTCGGAGCGCTCGCGCACGTCAACGGCGGAGCAGCCCAAGTGAACTCCAAGCTCTTCTGACCAGTCGCTCGCGGTCTGCGCCGCCAAACGAGGCACGGGGTACTTAAAAACAGGCATGAAAGTTCCAGGTGCGGCTTGTGGCCATGGTGTGTCGGCCAATCGTGGCACTGTACCGACCGGCTGCTGCTGGCCGCATTCTGCCGGCTAACGTCTACGCTCAGAGAACGGCCTGCCCGGGTCTCCATTTCCAGCTGCTGGCGATGACATCCAGATAATCGTCATGCCCGAGAAGCAGAAAGTGACGCGCGTCGCAAGGATGGCCTAGAGCCGCAAGCCAGAGCGAACCTTCTACCTCATACATCCCGGGGTCCGGACAAGCTCCCGTGGACAACCAAAGGTCGTGAATACGTTGAACGCAGGCTTCGGCAGTCTCGTCCTCTCGCATGTTGCTTGGGACGAGCGACCAGTCGTACGCCTCTTCCTCGACAACCTCCGCATCGGCGAAAGCCGGGGTTTGTCGAACCCGTAAGCAGTTCGAGAATTCAAGCTGCACCAGCCTGTGCCTGGAGCCGTGCCAATCGGATGCTTCGACGAAATCCTCGGGGGCCGGGATGGTAGCCGCGACCGAATCGGCGGCCGCATCCAGACCGGCGGTTTTGAAAAACCCGATAAAGGTCACATACGCGCTGCGGTCGACGTCGGGCTGGGTGACGCCAATGTGCGGGACCGACGGACTGACCTTCCAGGGGACCGTAGGCGGACGAAGACGTGGCTTCATGCCCGTTTTCCGCTGGCGAAACTGCAAATCAGAAGGCTCATCGGAATGTCTGGTCTTGGCCGCATCCTGCCACATGCCCAGCACGTCGCGGCAGGTCCTAAGCTGGGTTTGAAGGATGGCCCGCCAGCGCGATGTCCAGGCCCAAGGTCATCGGCGGGTATGTGTGCCTCACAGTAAGCGCGACCCCGCTTCCCAAGATGAGCTGGATAGCAGATTCGGGCCCTTCGCCTAAGGCATCCCAAACTCTCACCTGCGCAATCGTGCCAGGTAGATGCCGCTGAACCTCGTCAAGTTGCTCCAGTGCTCGCCAGCCCTCAGGCCAGGTCGGTGGTACATCTTGTGCATGCAACGACTCATGGAGTTCGATGCCAAGTGCCGGATACGCGCCAGGGATTGGGACCTCGCAAGGCAACACCTGGACCGAGGAGCCTCCGACCAGCGCAAAATTGACGAGGTCGGTACTGATAGCCGCCGTGGTTCCGTCGACCCATGCAGGGTGCGCCTCCCTTGGCGGACTCATCCAGAGTGCTTCAAGGGTCTGACCAACCATCGACGAATGATTCATTTTTGTGCTTGTTGCGCCCGATTCTCCAACGGCCGCTATTGGCCGACAGGAGAAGTTGACGGAGTCGAGGCTGCTCCAACGTCTAACAGCACACTCGGTTGCTTAGGAGGGCGAATACGACCGCTAGGAGGATGACGTACCCGAAGAAAACTATGACAAGCAGCTTCAGCAATATCAAGACGATACGGACGAGGAGGGGTCTCTTCTGCGGGATGTCAGCCTGAGAAACCTCGCCTAACAGCTCGCGGATGGTTGGTTTTTCCACAACTTCAGGTCTCTCGAGGAATGCTTCTTGCCTACTGTAGCCGGTCGGTCCTACCGGCCCTTTGGAGCGAACTGGACCCAGTCGACGAATGTCTTCTCTTGGCCGCATGCTGCCTCAGCGAGCCGTATGCTACTCAACTCGTTGCGCCCAGACCCAGGTGGGGCGACGCCGCCTCCAGCGCCGCAGCCAGGCCGGCTGTTGGGCTGCTAAGGGAGCGCGGGCCTGCTGAAACTAACGCGGCGGCACCGCTCATTGACGCTTGTGCCAGAGCAACAATTGAAGCACCGCTTGCATAGGCGCCGTCCGCGGCCTTAGCTATGGTCGCCAGGTAGCCGCCCAGGTCGCCGGCCTTGAACATGACCCACGCTTCGGGAACAAGCTGTACCTCGACGGTAGCCTCCGATTGCTGCACGGCATCGAAGAAGAGACGGGACGTCGGGTCGATGGTCGTCTCGACCGTGCACAAGGCGACGATTCTGCCGCCCGCACGGGCTGCTGCTGCCGCCAACGCACCGTCCGTCCTCAGGACGGGTGCCCTCGAGTTTGCTGCGATGGTGTCGACCGACGCCCCCAAGGTCGAACAGGTTAGAACCACAGCATCTGCGCTTTGAGCGAGGGAAAGCAGCTCAAGCCTCGTGGTGTCGGCGATATCGGCAGTCAATCCGCCGGCACCTTCGGCTGCGGCCAAAAGGTCAGCTCGGACTTCATGGCGCAAAACATCAGGCGGAATGCCAAGTTCCCTTGCTGCGGCTTCAAAAACCGCGATGTTGCTCTCGGCTGTGTGGAGACAGGCAATTCGCATAGGCCGCATTCACTTCTTTTATCTTGGATACCTCGGAACGACGCAACGGCGCGGAGGTCATCCAGAAACAGCTTACTGGACTTGACCGTCGAAGGCCCGCTAGTGGCCGGAACCGGGCTTACGGCTTGCCTGTTAGCTCTTCAATCTTCATGCGCATCTGCCGTTCGATAGCTGCACTTTCCTCAAGGGGAAGCTGGAGGGATTGAGGCTCGGGTCTGGGGAGAAGCAGTTGAAGGCTCATTGCGAACCCAGCACAGACCACAAGAGTGGCGATTGTTCCAGTCGCCCAAATTGGAGCGCGGTGAGCCCCGCGCCAAAGTTCCGGGCTAGCTCTGGTCAAACCGCGCGCCCATACCCATGCGCCGCCCGAAGTCATCAAGCTCAATAGACACAACGGAACCCCAAGCCAAACCACGCCCACCGCAGCCCAAGGCATTAGTCCACCACTGAGCGCAAGGAGCACAAGCCAAAAAGCGGCCGGCGCAGCGCCAAGAAGAATCAGAACGTTGGCAACGTTTCGCCTATTACGAGGAGTCATCCGACAACGGTATCCAAAAGCCGAGCGGAGTTCGCTCTTCAGCCTCAATCAAGTCGAGCAATTGTGGCGAACGGCCGCTCCTGGCCGCATTCGGATATCGGCCCACTATTCTTTGCCATCATGGGAAGGTCAAGTCCAAACCGAGCATCGTGCTAAGGCCGAAGGTGAGGAGCGAGAGGCCCAGCAGCGATAGCACGAAGACCGCGGCCACCTTGCCGCCCGCGCGCGCCACCGTGCCCTGTTTCTCCTTCCCGTTCTTGCCTCGCTCATAGTGCCACTTGATGGCGAAGAACATGCCTGCGCCGAACACGATAACTTTGAACGTAACGAAGGCTATAGGGACCCAATCCATCATTTTTCGTATTTCTGAAGTTATTTCTTGACGCTATGGTTCAGGGCGTCGGATGTCTGGTCCTGGCCGAATGAAGCCGGCCAAGGGATGGCGAACCACGATGCGCTAGCTATTCTGACCAGGGGAAATCTCGAAGACATCGCCGTTGGTGGGCGTCGCAGACTCATGGTAGATGTCGTAGAGGTACTGCGGTAGCTCGGCGTGGGTCACATCGGACGGAATCGCGAGGCCTGCTGGCCGTCGCTTGCCCTCGTTCCCTATCAGGTGCGCAGCCCAGGCGTCATCGACCCGCTCGACGGCAAAGATTCGCCCGAAAACGTTGAAGCGGTAACGCATGGTTCGTTCCCCTAGAACGGCCACAACGGCCGATGTCCACTCCTGGTCGATAGCGGCAGCAACCACCTGATGGATCGGCTTTGACTTTATCGCGTCGTTGACGACTTGAGGGTGCGGGACAAAGCAGTGCCCCCCGCCGGCATGCGCTGCGCTACGACCTTCGCAAGCACGCTCCACCCTGAGCGCAGCAAACGCAGCGAACGAAAACAGTCAAACGGGAAACGTCCCCGGCAGCAAGATCCGCTTGTCCACGTTCCGGATGTCCGTGTGCCCGCAGAAGGCCATGGTCACGTCCAGTTCCTTGTGGATGAGCTGCAGTGCCTTGGTCACGCCGGCTTCGCCCATCGCGCCCAGGCCATAGGCCATCGCGCGGCCGATCATGGTGCCGCGGGCGCCGAGGGCCCAGGCCTTGAGCACGTCCTGGCCGCTGCGGATGCCGCCGTCCATCCAGACCTCGAGCTTGTCGCCGACCGCGTCGACGATCGGCGGCAGCGCCTCGATGCTCGAGGGCGCGCCGTCGAGCTGGCGGCCGCCGTGGTTGCTCACGACGATGGCGTCGGCGCCGACGTCGACGGCCAGTTGCGCATCTTCGGCCACCATGATGCCCTTGAGGATGAGCTTGCCGCCCCATTGCTGCTTGACCCACGCGATGTCGGCCCACGACAGCGTCGGGTCGAACTGCTCGTTGGTCCAGGCCGAGAGCGACTTCATGTCGCTCACGCCCTTCACGTGGCCGACCAGGTTGCCGAAGGTGCGGCGCTTGGTGCCCAGCATGCCCAGGCACCAGCCGGGCTTGGTGGCGAGGTTGATGAGGTTCTTGATGGTCGGCCGCGGCGGCGCGGTCAGGCCGTTCTTCAGGTCTTTGTGGCGCTGGCCGATCACCTGCAGGTCGAGCGTGAGCACCAGCGCGCTGCACTTCGCGACGCGGGCGCGCTCGATCATGCGGGCCATCGATTCGCGGTCGCGCATCATGTAGAGCTGGAACCAGAAGGGCGCCGTGGTGTTCGCGGCGATGTCCTCGATCGAGCAGATGCTCATGGTCGAGAGCGTGAACGGGATGCCGAACTTCTCGGCCGCGCGCGCGGCGTGGATCTCGCCGTCGGCGTGCTGCATGCCGGTCAGGCCCACCGGCGCGATGGCCACCGGCATCTTCACCGCCTGGCCGACCATCGTGGTGGCCAGCGTGCGGCCTTCCATGTTCACCGCCACGCGCTGGCGCAGCTTGATCTTCTTGAAGTCGTCGCTGTTGGCGCGGTAGGTGCTCTCGGTCCACGAACCCGAATCGGCATAGTCGTAGAACATGCGCGGCACGCGCCGCTCGGCGATGACGCGCAGGTCTTCGATGGTCGTGATCACGGTCATTTGACGACCATCAGGGTGAAGGGCCAGACGTAGGCTTGCATGGTGACGTAGAGGCCGACCAGGCAGGCCAGCGCGATGGAGTGGAAGAAGACGTAGCGGAGGATATCGCCTTCGTGGTTGAACCAGCGCGTGGCGGTGGAGGCGACGACGATCGACTGCGCGTCGATCATCTTGCCCATCACGCCGCCCGAGCTGTTGGCCGCGCCCATCAGGTTGGGCGACAGGCCCAGCTGGTCGGCTGCCACCTTCTGCATCCCGCCGAAGAGCACGTTCGATGCGGTGTCGGAGCCCGTGAGCGCCACGCCCAGCCAGCCCATCAGCGTGCCGAAGAAGGGGTAGAACACGCCGGTATTGGCGAAGGCCAGGCCCAGCGTGGTGTCGGTGCCCGAGTAGCGGGTGAGCGTGCCCAGGGCCAGCATCAACACGATGGTCAGCAGCGAATACTTCACCAGCCAGACCGTGTTGAAGAAGGTGCGCACGATGGCGACCGGGTTGTACTTCATGAAGATCGCGCTCACCACCGCCGACAGCAGGATCGCGGTGCCGGTGGCCGACAGGATGTTGAGCGTGTAGACCGCGCCCTCCTTCGTGGGCTGCGGCACGACCGGCGGCATTTTCTCGATCAGGTTGTGCAGCCCGCCCATCGGGAACGCGGGCGCGAACAGGCCGTTGAGCCAGGTCTTGACCTGCGGCAGGCCCCAGATGAACACGAAGACCGACAGGATGACCCAGGGCATCCAGGCGCGCACCAGGTCGGCACGGCTGTGCTGCGTCAGCGGCTGCGGCGGCTTGGCTTCGTGGGCGCTGATGTCCTTGCCGCGGAGCGACGCCGAGGTCCAGATGGTCCGGGGCTTCCACACGCGCAGGAAGGCGACCAGGCAGGCCATCGAGACGATGGCCGCGATGATGTCCACCAGCTCCGGCCCGATGAAGTTCGACACCAGGTACTGCGGGATGGCGAAGGACAGACCCGCCACCAGGATGGCCGGCCAGATCTCCATCATGCCCTTGCGGCCGGCGAAGGCCCAGATGAGCCAGAAGGGCACCAGCAGCGAGAAGAAGGGCAACTGGCGGCCGATCATCGCGGTGACCTCCATCAGGTCGTAGCCGTGCACCTTGGCCAGCGTGATCACCGGGGTGCCCAGCGCGCCGAAGGCCACAGGGGCGGTGTTGGCGATCAGCGAGAGCCCCGAGGCGGCCAGCGGCGAAAAGCCCAGGCCGATCAGGATGGCGGCGGTCACGGCCACGGGCGTGCCGAAACCGGCCGCACCCTCGAAGAAGGCGCCGAAGCAGAAGGCGATCAAGAGCAGCTGGATGCGCCGGTCCTCGGTGATGCCCGAGAGCGAATCCTGCAGCACCTTGAAGCTGCCGTTCTGCTCGGTCAGCTGGTGCAGGAAGATGATGTTCAGCACGATCCAGCCGATGGGCAGCAGGCCGGTGAAGCCGCCGAACAGCGCCGCGCGCCCGGCCATCTCGGCCGGCATGCCGTAGGCGAAGATGGCCACCAGGATGGCCGCGATCAACCCCATGCCGGCCGCGACGTGCGCCTTGATATGGAAGAAGCCGAGCGCGGCCAGCATGACCACCACCGGGATCGCCGCCAGCGCGGTCGAGATGATCATGTTGCCGAAGGGGTCGTAGATTTGTTGCCAGGGCATGTTGTTCTCCGTTCGTTGTCGATCAATCCGGCTTGATGCCGGCCTTCACCACGATCTCTTTCCAGATCTTCTGCTGCGCGGCGATGAAGGCGCCGAACTGCTCGGGCGTGTCGCCCACGCCCAGCGCGGAGTCGTGCGCGAAGCGCTCGGTCACCGGGCCGGTGCGCAGCGCCTTCAGGCTCTCTTCCTGCAGCCGCTTGACGATCGGCGAGGGCGTGCCGGCGGGCGCCAGCAGGCCGTACCACTGCGAGGTCTCGAAGCCCTTGTAGCCGCTCTCGGCGATGGTCGGCACGTCAGGCAGCGCGCCGATGCGCTGTGCCGAGCCGACCGCCAGCGCCCGCAGCTTGCCGCTCTTGATGAAGGCCGAGATGCTGGGCAGGCCGTTCATCGCCACCTGGGTGCGCCCGGCCAGCAGGTCGGTCATCTGCGGGCCGCTGCCGCGGTAGGGGATGTGCGTCATGAAGAAGCCGGCCGTGAGCTTCAGGTATTCCATGCTCAGGTGGCCCGAGCTGCCGTTGCCGGCCGACGAGTAGTTGAGCTTGGCCGGGTTGGCCTTGGCGTAGGCGATGAACTCCTTGAAGTTCTTCACCGGCACGTCCGGGTGCACCACCAGCACGTTCGGCACCTTGGCCAGCAGCGTGACGGGCGTGAAGTCCTTGTTCACGTCGTAGGGCTGGTTGGTCAGCATGTAGGGGTTGACCGCCAGCGTGCCGACATGGCCGAGGATGAGCGTGTAGCCGTCGGCGCCGGCCTTGGCCACGTCCTGCATCGCGATGGTGCCGGCCGCGCCGGGCTTGTTTTCGACGAAGACGCTCTGGCCGAGCAGCTTGGTGAGCTCGCCCGCCACCGATCGCGCCACCACCTCGCTGGAGCCGCCCGGCGCGAAGGGCACGACCAGCCGGATCGGCTTCTGCGGCCAGGCGCCCTGGGCGTGCAGCGCGCCGGTGCCGCCGGCTGCCAGCAGCGCGAGGGATTGGCAGACCCGGCGGCGCGACACGGGCGCGCCGCTGGGCAGGATGGAGGGGACGGGCATGGACTCTCCTGTTGTGATGCTTGTCACCGCATTGTGGAAGTGCGGGCTCGGCAATCCGGCCGCTGCCGTCTCGGGGATTTCCCGTAGACGGGCAACGGCCGGCCGGGGCAGGGACAATGGCGGGCTTATGAAAAAGCAACGCATCGTGGTCGGCCTGAGCGGCGGGGTCGACTCCGCCGTCACCGCGCACCTGCTCCAGCAGCAGGGCCACGAGGTGGTCGGCATCTTCATGAAGAACTGGGAAGACGACGACGACAGCGAGTACTGCTCGTCGAACATCGACTTCGTCGACGCGGCCAGCGTGGCCGACGTGCTGGGCATCGAGATCGAGCACGTCAACTTCGCGGCCGACTACAAGGACCGGGTCTTCGCCGAGTTCCTGCGCGAATACCAGGCCGGCCGCACGCCCAACCCCGACGTGCTGTGCAACGCCGAGATCAAGTTCAAGGCCTTCCTCGACCACGCGATGCGCCTGGGGGCCGAGAAGATCGCCACCGGCCACTACGCGCGCGTCCGCCTGAATGAGGGCACGGGGCGCCACGAACTGCTCAAGGGCCTCGACCCGGCCAAGGACCAGAGCTATTTCCTGCACCGCCTGAACCAGGCGCAGCTGTCGAAGACGCTGTTCCCGGTCGGCGAACTGCACAAGACCGAGGTGCGGCGCATCGCCGACGCCATCGGCCTGCCGAATGCGAAGAAGAAGGACTCGACCGGCATCTGCTTCATCGGCGAGCGGCCGTTCCGCGAGTTCCTCAACCGTTACATCTCCAAGGAACCCGGTCCGATCAAGGACGAGCGCGGCCGCACGCTGGGCGAGCACCAGGGCCTGAGCTTCTACACGCTGGGCCAGCGGCAGGGCCTGGGCATCGGCGGCGTGAAGGCGCGCGGTGCGCAACGTGGCGCGGGCGACCATTCGCCCTGGTTCGTGGCGCGCAAGGACATGGCGGCCAACACGCTGTGGGTGGTGCAGGGCCACGACCATCCGTGGCTGTTGTCGCAGGCGCTGACGGCCGACGATGCGAGCTGGGTGGCGGGCGCGGCGCCGGTTGCCGGTGCGTACGCGGCCAAGTCGCGCTACCGCCAGACCGATGCCGCGTGCACGCTGGCAGCGGGCGCCAATGGCGCCTTCGCCCTCGATTTCCCCGAGGCGCAATGGGCCGTCACGCCGGGCCAGTCGGCCGTGCTGTACGACGGTGAGGTGTGCCTGGGTGGCGGCGTGATCGCCACCGCCACAGCCCCCGCCCCTGCCCCTGCCCGTTGAGGGCGATGCGGCCCGATCAGCGCAGCGGTGGCCCGTACACCGACGCGTCGGTGTGGATCAGCGACAGCGGGTGGCGCGCGCCGCCCAGGTAGTCCTCGATGCATTGCAGCAGCAGCGGGCTGCGGTGCCGATCCACGCTGGCGCGGATCTCGTCGGGTGTCATCCACAGCGTGCGCACGATGCCTTCGTCGAGCGCACGCCCCTGGACGAAGTCCCCGAGCGTGCCCGCGAAGGCGAAGCGCAGGTAGGTGATGTCTTCTTCGCTGTCCCGCCGCTCGGCGCTCGCCACCGGTGGCCGCTGGAAGCGCGCCATGTACACGCCGACCAGCGCGGTGGGCACGAAGTGGTGGGCGGTTTCTTCCAGGGCTTCGCGGGCGCAGCCTTCGGCCGGCGATTCCCCGGGGTCAAGGTGGCCCGCCGGCGTGTTGAGTTTGAGGCCGTGCGAGGTGTGTTCCTCGACCAGCAGAAAGCGGCCGTCGCGTTCGATCACCGCGGCGACGGTGACGTTGGGTTTCCAGCGCAGGTCCGACATGGCGCCTGTGCCTTCGTTCAGCGCAGCACGTAGCCGCTGAAACGCCAGACGCCGTCGCGCTCGAGGTGGAAGCTGACCAGCTCGCGCACCATGGCGGCGGGCTTGTTGGCGAAGCGCGTCTCGTACTCGACGCTGACGTACTGGCCGGTCAGGTCGGCGTCGGCATCGTTGACCACCTGGCGGTTGACCGCGACCCAGGTCCGCTGCTGCGCGGCGCCCAGTGGCGAACGCGCCTTGGTGACCTGGCCGATGAAGTCGGCGCGTGGGGCGCGCTTGCGCGCTCCGGCGGCGGCGCCGTCCCACAGCTCGCCCACCTTGGCCTGGTCGATCATCTGGATCGCCTGCAGCCCGCCGCGCACCATGTCGCTGGGTTCCACGTCCTGCGCGGCGGCCAGGCCGAGCCATCCCGCCAGGCTGGCGGCCAAGAGAAGCTTCATCATCCGGATCATGTGGTTCATTCCTTGTGGTGGGTCGCGGCCTCGATAGCGGCCGCAGGGGGTTGGGGGAGCACCAGGGTGACGGTGCAGCCGGCGTCGGCTGCGCTGTCGATTTCGATCGTCCCGCCATGCCGCTGCACGGCGGTGCGCACCAGCAGCAGTCCCAGGCCCACCCCATGGACCTCCGGATGGCTTTCGCGATGCAGTCGGTGGAAGGGCTGGAACAGCTGTGACTGTAGCTCGGGCGGAATGCCCGGGCCGTGGTCCTTGACGGAGAGCGCCCATGCGCCGGCGCGTGCCTCGACGCTGCAGGGCAGCGTGGCGCCGTGCGGCGAATACTTGAGCGCGTTGCTCAGCACGTTGGTCAGGGCCCGCGTGAGCAGGCTGCGGTCGGCGATGCACGGCGCCTCGTCGAGCGAGGTGACCAGCTGCAGCTGGACCTGCTTCTTGCGCGCGGTGGCCCAGGCGTTGTCCATGGCCTGCTGCAGCAGCGCCACCAGGTCGAGCACCTCGGCGCGGAAGGGCTGGGCCTCGGCGCGCGCGAGGTTGACGAAGCCGTCGGCCAGCTCGAGCCCGGTGCGGGCATGCTGCTCGACGCGGTCGAGCAGGGCTGGGCCGGCCAGCACGTCGGGCCGGGTGCGCGCGAGTTCGAGCGCGGTGAGGATCGACGCGCTCGGCTCGCGGATGTCGTGCGAGATGAAGCGCAGCGCTTCGTCGCGCTGGCTCTGCGCGTTGCGCATCTGCGTGATGTCGACCAGCGCGCTCATCCACCCGGCGTGCTGGTTGCGCGCGTCGAAGAAGGGCACGCAGCGCAGCAGCAGGATGCGACCGGCCGCGTCTTCGCCCTCGCCCAGGATCGGCCCGAGCGTGGCCGCCCGCAGCGCGCCGGGTAGCACCATCGGGCCGCCGGTGGTGCGCCAGCGCAGGTCGGCCAGCAAGCGGTGCGCGTCCTGCCCGACCAGGGCCGGCGCCGGCGTCTTCCAATGCCGCGCGGCGGCCAGGTTGGCGATGAAGACGCGGCCGCCGCGGTCGAGCACGAGCGTGGCGTCGGCCATGTGGTCGATGCCGTCGCGCACGAAGCGGTGCAGGTCGCGCATGCGCAGGCCGGCGGCCGAGGTCGCCGCCATCTGGCGGTCGAGGAAGTCGCCGGCCAGGCGGGGCGGCCGTGCCACCGGCAGGCCGTCCAGGGCCTCGTTGAGCTGTTCGGTGCCCCAGCGCAGGTAGCGCAGCGCCGCCGTGAGCCGCATGAGGCTCCACAGCGGATAGACCAGCGTCAGCCCGAGGAAGCCCGCCGCCGGTGCGAACTGGATGCCGACCCAGGGCCGCGCGTTGTGCAGGCCGAGCCGCAGCGCGAGCATGGCGCCGATCAGCGCGACCACCGCGATGGGCCGCAGCCACAGCAGGCCCAGCAGCGCGATGACCATCGGTGCGAGGTTGTAGACCAGGTCCTGCCACGGGCTGGCGACCACCACGCGGCGGTCGCTCGTCAGGCCCTGCAGCACGCTGGCGAAGATCTCGACGCCGGGCATCAGTCCGGTGGGCTTGGGCGCCGAGGTGGCGTAGTTGTCGCCGAGGCCGGCGGCGGTCGAGCCGACCAGCACATAGCGGTCGCGGAAGGTGCCCGCCGGCACGGTGCCGCGCAGCACGTCGATGTACGGCACGGTGCGAAAGGGCGGTGCGCCGTCGGTGAAGATCACGACCTCGTGATTGCCGCGCAGCCAGGCCCCCGGGCCGGGCGCGGGCGAGGTGTGCGGGTCGGGCGCCGCCGGCATCGCGAGGTCGCGCCCGTAGGCGTCGGCGGCCTGCTGCAGGGCCAGCGCGAAGTGCGGCCAGGCGCGGCCGGCGAGGCCTTCGCGCAGGTAGACGCTGCGCACGATGCCGTCTTCGTCGATCGACAGGTGCGCGTGCCCGATGGCCGAGGCCGCGTCGGCCAGCACCGGCACCGGCAGCAGTTCGGCGTTCGACTGCAGGCCGCGCGACTGCAGCGCCATCGGCAGCACCACACAGCCGGCGTCGGCGATGCCGGCGGCCAGCACGGCGTCGTCGTGTGGATGCTCCGGGTCGGGCTCGGTGAGCAGCAGGTCCAGGCCGATGCAGCGCGGGCCATCGGCGGCGACGCGGCGCAGCAGTTCGGCGTGCAGCGCCCGCCGCCAGGGCCAGCGACCGATCGCGGCCATGCTGGCCTCGTCGATCGCGACGATCACGATGTCCTGCGACGGCGGCTGGCGCATGTCCGCCCGGGCGTTGTCCTGCAGCATGCGGTCGAAGCGCGGCATCGGCTGCGTCAGGGTCAGCAGCGTGACCAGCGTGACCAGGCCGGTGGACAGCAGCAGCCAGGGCAGGCGGTTCAGCAGCATCCGGCGCAGGCGGCTGCGCTGGCCCGCGGGTCGCGGCGCCCTCGGCGGAGGCGGGCGATGGGCGGGCATGGCGATGCTCAGGGGCGACCGACCGGCAGGCCGTCGCTCGCGCCGAGCGTGCCGCCGTCGAGCGTGCGCACCACCGGACCGATGTGGACGCGGCGGGCCGGAGAGAAGGGCCCGACCAGGCCCGACGCGTCGCGGGCCTGCAGGCGCACGTGGTAGCTGCCGCGCGGCATGCCGTGCAGGGTCCAGCTCGGCGTGTCGAGTTCCACGTCGAGCAGCGGGGCGGTGAAGTCGGCATCGCGCGCCAGCTGGGCGCGGAAGGTCTGCCCCGCTTCGGCCTGCCAGCGCAGCGTGGGACTTTCGCTGTTGTCGTCGACGTCGATCCCCCCGACGCTCGGCGCGTCGACCACGGAGAAGGGCTGGGGCGCGGCGAAGGGGCCGCGCCGAAGCGCGCCGTCCGCGTCCCGCACGACCGACGCCGTGCGCCACCCGTAGTCGCCCGGCGACAGCGCAGCGATGCCGAAGCGGCACGGGCCCTGTCGCACCTCGTCGATCACCGGTCGCGTGAAGTCCGACCGGGGGGCGACCTGCAGGTGCACGCCGGCGGTGCCCGCCACGTCGGAGCAGACGAGCTGGCCGGTGTCGCCGGTGATGCGCGCACCCGGCGCGGGCGCCTGGTAGAGCGGCGGCACCGGGCGTGCGTGGATGCGGATGGGCAGGCGGGACTCGGCGCCGGCGAGCCCGTCGGCGTCGACCGCGCGCACGCCGAGCAGGTAGTCGCCGTCGTCCAGCGCCGGGAACTGCACGCGCTCGCTCGGGAACAGGCCGTTGCGCGCCACCGCCTGCATGGCCGTGTCGCGCGCGATGCGCACCGCGTAGCCGGCTACGGTCGGCCGCGGCGCCGGCAGGTGGAGGATGAACAGGGCGGCGTCCTCGAAGGTCGTGGGCAGCGCCGACAGGTCCGGTGCATCGGGCAAGGTCGGCCGCTTGTCCAGCTGGCCGTCGGTGGCCACCACCGCGCCTTGACCGGCCTGGATATCGGCGCTGCGCGCGCCGCGGCGTTTGGGTTGGCGTGGCCGCACCTTCACGATGCCTTCGGCCACCGAGGTGGAGACGCGGCCGTCCTCGGCGACCGTGACGTCGAAGCGCGTGCCGCGCACGCTGGCGACGGCGCCCGGTGCATGGATCTCGAAGCGCCGTCCCTTCGGCTGCGGGGCGACATCGGATTCGACCTTCCCGCGGCGCACGTCGATCACCGATTCGTAGGGGCCGGTCGCGCGCTTGCTGCGCAGCCGCTTGAGTTCCACGTCGGACTCCGCCAGCACCCGCACGACCGAACCGTCGGCCAGGCGCAGCCGCAGGTAGCCGTCCTTCGGCACCTGGATGCGCGTGCCTTCGCCGATGGCGTCGCCTGCGGCCAGCGGGGTGCCCGCCTCGTCGGAGGCCGAGGCGCCCCCGCCGACCTTGCCCGACGTCGTGCCGACCGGCTGGCCCTCGACGAACTCGACCTTGGCCGTCGCCACGCCGGCGGGCCGCAGCAGCCGGCGCGGGATGCGGACGACGGTGCCGGGCACCAGCGCTTGCGGGTCCGAAATCTTGTTCGGCGCCTGCAGCGCACGCCATTGCGAGGGCGCGCGGAGGTAGCGTTCGCCCAGGGCCTGCAGCGTGTCGCCCGCCACGACGCGGTGCTGCAGATCGCTGTCGGGCCATGCCGCCTGCACGCTGCCTAACGCCAACAGCCCGGCCAGCAGCATCGTCGGCAGGGGCCGACGAAACACCAGCGGGCGTCTCATGGGAGGTTGTCGTGGGGCTCGCGTGTGCCGGAAAGGTCGGTGCCGTCGATCGCTTCGAGCCGGTAGCCCAGGCCGTAGATCGCCGACAGCAGGAAGCCGTTCGAGGGGCGGAGGTCGAGCTTCGTGCGAAGGCGGGAGATGTGGGTGTCGAGCGAGCGCGAGGGGTTCTCGGCGCCCAGCCCCCAGACCGCTTCACGCAGGTGCTCGCGCGACAGCAGGCGGCCGAGGTTCTGGAAGAGAAACAGGGCCAACTCGTACTCGCGGTGCTTGAGTTCGGCCGGCTCGCCCTTGAACTTGAGCACCCGCGACTGCGGAAAGAAGTGATACGGGCCGAACACGAGTTCAGGTTCGTGCTGGGCGGGGTAGGCGCGCCGCAGCAGGGCGCGTACCCGCGCCTCGAGCTCGGCGACCCGGATCGGCTTGACCATGAAGTCGTCGGCGCCGGCGCTCAGGCCTTCGACCATGTCGGCCTCTTCGCGCCGGTTGGTCACGAACAGGATGGGAAGACGGCTGTTCAGGTCTTCCCGGATCCATTTGACGACACCAGGACCTTGAACGTCCGGCAATGTCCAGTCGAGGATGAGCAGGTCATAGGTCTGCTGGCGAAGCTCGCGCAGCAGGGATCGGCCGTCGGAAAAGCCATGGCATTCGTGGCCAATACCTTCCATCGTCGACTGAATCAGGTCGAGCTGACCCGCTTCGTCGTCCAGTGCAGCTATGCGCATTTTTTATCACTCCCTTAGTCGACGTCACGAGTCTAGGTGCCCGATACCGTCGGACACCATTGTGGCAAAGATTGCAACTGTCAACTAGTGTCCGGAATGCAATCTCAATGGTTAACAATTGTCATTAAGTGCCAAAGTTCCGCTTTATGGCCCTGTGTGTCGAGACGGGGGCGACGCCGTGCTTACAGTGCGCCTTCGTCGGCTGATGCAGCACATGGGGAGAGAACGTTGAGCAGCATGTTTTTCAGGTTCGGTCGCCTACCGGCCGCCGTGGCGGCGCTCTTCGCCATGGCCGTGCTGTCGGGCTGCTCAGCGCCTCTGAGCGAGGGGCTGACCGACAGCGGTGAAGTCCGGCAGGTCGTCTTCCCGCCCATGTCGAGCGCGACTCGGCCGGAAGGCATCTTTCCCGATCGCACCGTGTTGTACGAGATCGAACCGGGCGTGCGCAAATCACACCTGCTGCAGTGGTTCGGACCGCCGCATTTCAGCGAGGGGATCGCGGGTGTGCGCGAATGGGACTACATCTTTCATTTCTACAGCGGCGGCGGCATCACGACCTGCCGTTACAAGGTGATCTTCGACAGCGCCTATGCCGCACGCCGGTTCCACTGGCGCCCTGACGAGTGCGGACAGTGGCTGTCGCCGTCCCTGACGCGGCAGAAGCCGGCCGATACCGCGCGCTGAGCCCCTCGGCGTGTCTCGGCGACCGGGGCGGGAATGCACGGCCGGCCTGACGAATTTCTTCGGGTAAGCTGCGCCACGAAAAACAACGCAGCCCGCCTGCCCCGAGGAGATTCACCATGTTGATAGGCGTACCGGCCGAGACAGCGGCTGGCGAGACCCGAGTGAGCGTGACGCCCGAGACGGCGAAGAAGCTGGTCGCGCAGGGGCATGCGGTGGTGGTGCAGTCAGGGGCGGGGCTGGCCGCCAGCGTCACCGACGCCGCCTACGAGGCGGCAGGCGCCCAGATCACCGACGCTGCGGGCGCCTTCGCCGCCGAGGTCGTGCTCAAGGTGCGCGCACCGTCGGACGCCGAAGCGTCCCTGCTCAAGCCGGGCGCCGTCGTCGTCGGCATGCTCAACCCCTTCGATGCCGCCGGCCTGCAGCGGCTGGCCACGGCCGGTGCCACGGCCTTCGCGCTCGAAGCCGCGCCGCGCACCACCCGTGCCCAGAGCATGGACGTGCTGTCCTCCCAGGCCAACATCGCCGGCTACAAGGCCGTGATGATCGCGGCCGACACCTACCAGCGCTTCTTCCCGATGCTCATGACGGCCGCCGGCACCGTGAAGGCGGCGCGCGTGGTCGTCCTGGGCGTGGGCGTGGCCGGCTTGCAGGCCATCGCCACCGCCAAGCGGCTCGGAGCGGTCATCGAGGCGAGCGACGTCCGCCCGAGCGTCAAGGAACAGGTCGAGTCGCTCGGTGGCAAGTTCATCGAGGTGTCCTACGACACCGACGAGGAAAAGGAAGCGGCCGTGGGCGTGGGCGGCTACGCCAAGCCGATGCCGGCGAGCTGGCTGGCGCGCCAGCAGGCCGAAGTCGCCAAGCGCGTGGCGCAGGCCGACGTGGTCATCAGCACCGCGCTCATCCCCGGCCGCGCCGCGCCCACCCTCGTCACCGAGGCGATGGTCAAGTCGATGAAGCCCGGCTCGGTGATCGTGGACATCGCCGCAGGCAAGGGCCCGGACGGCGTGGGCGGCAACTGCCCGCTCACCGAGACCGACCGCACCGTGGTCAAGCACGGCGTCACCCTGGTGGGCGAGACCAACCTGCCCGCGCAGGTGGCGGCGGATGCTTCGGCGCTCTATGCGCGCAACGTGCTCGACTTCCTCAAGCTCATCCTGCCCAAGGAGGGCGGCCTGAAGATCGATCTGGAGGACGACATCGTCGCCGCCTGCCGCATGACCCAAGACGGTCAAGTCACAAGAAAGTAGGCCATGGATCCCGTCTCCCATACCGTCATCAACCTGATCATCTTCGTGCTGGCCATCTACGTGGGCTACCACGTGGTGTGGACCGTCACGCCCGCGCTGCACACGCCGCTGATGGCGGTGACGAACGCGATCTCCGCCATCGTGATCGTGGGCGCCATGCTCGCCGCCGCGCTCACCGAAACCACGCTGGGCAAGACCATGGGCGTGCTGGCCGTGGCACTGGCGGCGGTCAACGTCTTCGGCGGCTTCCTGGTCACGCGGCGCATGTTGGAGATGTTCAGGAAGAAAGAGAAGAAGGCGCCTGCCAAGGACGCCAAGGCCGAGGGGGCCGCCCCATGAGCATGAACGTCGTCACGCTGCTCTATCTGGTGGCCAGCGTCTGCTTCATCCAGGCCTTGAAGGGCCTGAGCCATCCGACCACCTCGATCCGCGGCAACATGTTCGGCATGGCCGGCATGGCGATCGCGGCTGTCACCACGGCGGCCCTCATCGTCGAGCTGGCGCACGGCAGCGTGCTCGGCCTCGGCTGGGTGTTGCTGGGTCTGCTGGTGGGCGGAACGGCCGGCACCCTCGCCGCGCAGCGCGTCGAGATGACCAAGATGCCCGAGCTGGTCGCCTTCATGCACAGCATGATCGGCCTGGCGGCGGTGTTCATCGCGGTGGCCGCGGTGGCCGAGCCCTGGGCCTTCGGCATCTCGGCGCACGGCGAGCCGATCCCGGGCGGCAACCGCATCGAGCTGGCGCTCGGCGCCTTCATCGGCGCGGTGACCTTCACCGGCTCGATCATCGCGTTCGGCAAGCTCTCGGGCAAATACAAGTTCCGCCTGTTCCAGGGCGCACCGGTCCAGTTCAAGGGCCAGCACATCCTCAACGCGGTGCTCGGTCTGGCGGCGGCCTTCTTCGTGTTCGGCTTCTGGCATTCGCAGAGCTGGATCGACATCGTGCTGGTCATCGCGCTGGGCTTCGCGTTGGGCGTGCTGCTGATCATCCCGATCGGCGGCGCCGACATGCCGGTGGTGGTGTCGATGCTCAACAGCTACTCGGGCTGGGCGGCGGCGGGCATCGGCTTCAGCCTGAACAACGCGATGCTGATCATCGCGGGCTCGCTGGTGGGCAGCTCGGGCGCGATCCTGAGCTACATCATGTGCAAGGCGATGAACCGCTCGTTCTTCAACGTGATCCTGGGTGGCTTCGGAGGCGATGCCACCGCGGCGGCCGCGAGCGGTGCGGTGCAGCGCAGCGTCAAGAGCGGCAGTGCCGACGATGCGGCCTTCGTGCTGAGCAATGCCGAGACGGTCGTCATCGTGCCGGGCTACGGCCTGGCGGTGGCGCGCGCGCAGCATGCGGTCAAGGAGCTTGCGGCCAAGCTCACCGAGAAGGGCATCACGGTCAAGTACGCGATCCACCCGGTGGCCGGCCGCATGCCGGGTCACATGAACGTGCTGCTGGCCGAGGCCGAGGTTCCCTATGACCAGGTCTTCGAGATGGAGGACATCAACGGCGAATTCGGCCAGGCCGACGTGGCGATCATCCTGGGCGCCAACGACGTCGTGAACCCGGCCGCGCACACCAAGGGCAGCCCGATCTACGGCATGCCGATCCTGGAGGCCTACAAGGCCAAGACCGTGATCGTGAACAAGCGCTCCATGGCCGCGGGCTATGCGGGCCTGGACAACGAACTCTTCTACATGGACAAGACCATGATGGTCTTCGGCGACGCCAAGAAGGTGGTCGAGGACATGGGCAAGGCCATCGAGTAGAAGCGCCCCGTGCCCTCAAGAGCGGCCTCGTGCGGCGATGTCGCGCCCCTTTTTTCTGACATGGAGACAAGACCATGACCGATCGCCCCTGGCTCGGCAGCTATCCGCCGGGTGTCCCGGCCGACATCGATCCCTCGCAGTACAGCTCGCTGGTCGGGCTGATGGACGAGAGCTTCACGAAGTATGCCGACCGCACTGCCTACAGCTTCATGGGCAAGGACGTGAGCTACGCCAGCGTCGACCGCCACAGCCGTGCCTTCGCCGGCTACCTGCAGGGACTGGGTCTGGTCAAGGGGGACCGGGTCGCGGTGATGATGCCCAACTGCCCGCAGTACCCGATCGCGGTCGCGGGCATCCTGCGGGCCGGGCTGATCCTGGTCAACGTCAACCCGCTCTACACGCCGCGGGAGCTCGAGCACCAGCTGCAGGACAGTGGCGCGAAGACCATCGTCATCATGGAGAACTTCGCCGCCACGCTGCAGCACTGCCTGGCGTCCACGCCGGTCAAGCACATCGTGCTCGGTGCGATGGGCGATCGCCTGGGCCTGCTCAAGGGCACGCTCGTCAACTACGTGGTGCGCAAGGTCAAGAAGCTGGTGCCGGCCTACGAGTTGCCGCAGGCAGTGCGCTTCAATGCGGCGCTGGGCGAGGGCGCGGCGCGGGGCGTGAAGACGCCGACCATCGGTCCCGATGACGTGGCGGTGCTGCAATACACCGGCGGCACCACCGGCGTGTCGAAGGGCGCGGTGCTGCTGCACCGCAACGTGATCGCCAACGTGCTGCAGTCCGAGGCCTGGAACGACCCGGTGATGCAGAAGGTGCCGGCCGGCGAGCAACCGACCAGCGTGTGCGCGCTGCCGCTGTATCACATCTTCGCCTTCACGGTGAACATGATGCTGGGCCTGCGCACCGGCGGGAAGGTGATCCTCATCCCCAATCCGCGCGACATGGCGGCCACGCTGAAGGAGCTGTCCAAGCACACCTTCCACAGCTTCCCGGCGGTCAACACGCTCTTCAACGGCATCGCCAACCATCCCGACTTCGGCACCGTCAACTGGAAGAACCTGAAGGTCTCGGTGGGTGGCGGCATGGCGGTGCAGGCGGCCGTGGCCAAGCTCTGGCTCGAGAAGACCGGTTGCCCGATCTGCGAAGGCTATGGGCTGTCCGAAACCTCGCCGTCCGTGAGCTGCAACCCGACCACCAGCAAGGCCTACACCGGCACCATCGGCGTGCCGCTGCCGAGCACGTTCATGACCTTGCTCGACGACGCCGGTCAGCCGGTCCCGCCGGGGCAGCCTGGCGAGATCGCGATCAAGGGGCCCCAGGTGATGGCGGGCTACTGGCAGCGGCCCGACGAGACGGCCAAGGTCATGACGGTCGATGGTTGGTTCAAGTCGGGCGACATCGGCGTCGTCGACGAGCGAGGTTTCTTCAAGATCGTCGACCGCAAGAAGGACATGATCCTGGTGTCGGGCTTCAACGTGTACCCGAACGAGATCGAGGACGTGGCCGCCATGATGCCGGGCGTGCTCGAATGCGCTGCGGTCGGCGTGGCCGACGAGAAGACCGGCGAGGCCGTCAAGCTCGTCATCGTCCGGAAGGACCCGGCCCTGACCGAAGCGCAGGTGCGCGATTTCTGCCGCGAGAACCTCACCGGCTACAAGCGGCCGAAGGTGATCGAGTTCCGCACCGACATGCCCAAGACGCCGGTGGGCAAGATCCTGCGACGCGAACTGCGCGACGCGAAGAAGTGAGCGTCGTGGCCGCCGCGCCCATCGCTATCGTTTCAGCGATGCACGAGGAGTTGGCGGCGGTGCTCGACCTCCTGCCCGACGAGCGCAAGGTCGTGGTGGCGGGGCGCGAATTTTGGCAGGGACATCTGCACGGTCACGAGGTCGTCGCGGTGCTGGCGCGCATCGGCAAGGTGGCTGCGGCCACCACGGCCGCGGTGCTGGCCGAGCGCTTCGAGGTCGGCCGCGTTGTCTTCACCGGCGTGGCCGGCGGGCTGGGCCCCGGCGTGCAGGTGGGCGACGTGGTCGTGGCCAGCGAATTCCTGCAGCACGACATGGACGCCTCGCCGATCTTCCCGCGCCACGAGGTGCCGCTCTACGGCCGCAGCCGCTTCGCAGCCGACGCGGACCTGGCAGCGGCGCTGTGCGAAGCCGCGCGCTCGGCGCTGCCGCAGGCGCGGGTGCATCGAGGACTGGTCGTCAGCGGCGATCGCTTCGTCTCCACCACGGCCGAGGCACGCGTGCTGCAGGCCGAGCTGCCCGACGCGCTCGCGGTGGAGATGGAAGGCGCGGCCTTTGCGCAGGTGTGCCACGATTTCGGGCTGCCCTTCGCGGCGGTGCGCACCATCTCCGACCGCGCCGACGACGCCGCGCATGGCGACTTCCTCGAATTCATCCGCACGGTGGCAAGCCCGCATTCGGCTGCGATCGTCGAGACGCTGCTGCGCAATCTTCCCCGGTCCTGATCCGCGCGCTCTTCGCCAGAGATGCCACGGAACCGGCTTTGCCGGGCCGTCGGCATCGCCCCCTTGAGGGGGAGGGCGCCAGCCCTCGGGGGTGGGTCTATTTCAGCCAACCGCGGCGGCGGAAATACCACATGGGGCCCAGCGCGCTCGCGGCCATCAGCACCAGCACATAGATATAGGCGCCGTTGCCCAGCGCCTGCACCTCGGGGATATTCATGTTCATCCCGTAGATGCTGGCAATCAGCGTCGGCGGCAGCAGCGCGACGCTGGCCACCGAGAAGATCTTGATGGTCTTGTTCTGGTTGATGTTGATGAAACCGACGGTCGCATCCATCAGGAAGTTGATCTTGTCGAACAGAAAGGCCGTGTGATTGTCCAGCGACTCGATGTCGCGCAGGATCTGCCGCGCTTCCTCGAACTGCTCGGCGTTCAGCATGCGGCTGCGCATCATGAAGCTGACCGCGCGGCGCGTGTCCATCACGTTGCGGCGGATGCGGCCGTTCAAGTCTTCCTGGCGCGCGATGGCGCCCAGCACCTCGCCGGCCAGCTCGTCGCTGACGTTGCCTTCGAGCACCTTCTTGCCGGCGACCTCGAGCTCGTCGTAGATGTTCTCCAGCGTGTCGGCCGAGTATTCGGCGTCGGCATCGAAGAGCTTGAGCAGCACTTCCTTCGCGTCCTCGATCAGGCCCGGCGCCCGGCGTGCGCGCATGCGCAGCAGGCGGAACACCGGCACGTCTTCGTCGTGGATCGAGAACAGCACGCCGCGGCTGCGCAGCTCGGCGTTGTGCTGGTTCAGGATGAAGGCGACGCGCACCGAACGCGGGTTCTCGTCGTCGTCGATCAGGAAGTCGCTGCGGATGTGCAGTTCGCCGTTGTCTTCCTCGTAGAAGCGGGCGGACTCCTCGATGTCCTCGTCCATCGCATCCTCGGGGATGGACAGGCCGTAGTACTGCTTGATCCAGCGCTTTTCCTCGACCGTCGGCGATTCGAGGTCGACCCAGATGGGCTGGAACTGGGATAGCTCTTCGAGGGCCTCGATTTCTTCCTGAACGAGGCGCCCGTTGGCGAGCGAGAAGATGTTGAGCATGGCTCACTCCCGGGGAGATGGGGTCTTGCGGTTGGCGGCGGAAGGTGGCGCTTTCAAGACCCTCGCCAACGACGCTCAGAAGGGAGTTGAAAGCTGCCGAGACGGATAGCTGTCCATGCGAAATCTCCGGGGTTGCAGCGAGGCGCGATTATGGCACTGCAGCATGTTGTGATCGGCTATGCGGCTGGATGGGCATCCAGTACAGTGCAGCCTCCGATGCCGACGCCCGACACCGTTTCCCTGCCGCCCCCGGCCTCTGCCCAGAGCACCCAGACCGAGCGCCTAGCCGCCGCGCTGGCCACGCTCAACGACGCGCAGCGCGCCGCGGTCGAGCATGGCGTCGGCGCGGCGCTCGGCGACGTGCGGCCGCTGCTGGTCATCGCCGGCGCCGGTTCGGGCAAGACCAGCACGCTGGCGCACCGTGTCGCCAACCTCATCGCGCAAGGGGCGGACCCGCAGCGCATCCTGCTGCTCACCTTCTCGCGCCGCGCCGCCCAGGAGATGGCGCGTCGCGCCGGGCAGGTCGCCGCGCAGGTGCTCGGCCTGCGCTCGGAGGCCGCGCCGGCCTTGCCCTGGGCCGGCACCTTCCACGGCGTCGGGGCGCGGCTGTTGCGCGAGTACGCCGCGCAGATCGGGCTCGACGAGAACTTCACCATCCACGACCGCGGCGACGCCGAGGACCTGATGGGGCTGGTGCGCCACGAGCTCGGCTTCTCCGCGACGACGAAGCGCTTTCCGCGCAAGGGAACCTGCGTGTCGATCTACTCGCGCACCGTCAACACCTGCGCGCCGCTGGTCGAGGTGCTGGCGCAGGCCTTCCCCTGGTGCGCCGAATGGGAAAGCGAGCTCAAGCGCTTGTTCGCGGGCTATGTAGAGGCCAAGCAGCAACAGCACGTGCTCGACTACGACGACCTGCTGCTCTACTGGGCCGGCATGGTGGCCGAGCCCGCGCTGGCGGCGCATCTGGGCGCACGCTTCGACCACGTGCTGGTCGACGAGTACCAGGACACCAACCGGCTGCAGGCTGCGATCCTGCTGGCGCTCAAGCCCGACGGTCGCGGGCTCACGGTGGTGGGTGACGACGCGCAGTCGATCTATTCCTTCCGCGGCGCCACGGTGCGCAACATCCTCGACTTCCCGGCGCAGTTCGCCGAGCCGGCGCGCGTCGTCGCGCTCGAGCGCAACTACCGTTCCACCCAGCCGATCCTCGACGTCTCGAACGCGGTCATCGCCGCTGCCGCCGAGCGGCACGCCAAGACGCTCTGGACCGACAAGCCTTCCGCCGGCCGGCCGCAACTGGTGCTGGTGCCCGACGAGGCGCAGCAGGCGCAGTGGGTGGCCGACCGGGTGCTGGCGCACCGTGAAGGCGGGCTGGCGCTGAAGTCGCAGGCGGTGCTGTTCCGCACCTCGTACCACAGCGCCGCGCTCGAACTCGAGCTGGCGCGCCGCAACATCCCCTTCGTCAAGTACGGCGGCCTCAAGTTCCTCGAGGCCTCGCACGTCAAGGACCTGCTCGCCGTGCTGCGCTTCGCGCAGAACCCGCGCGGGCGCATGGCCGGTTTCCGCGTGACGCAGCTCATCCCGGGCATCGGCCCGGCCACGGCGACGCGGCTGCTCGATGCGATGGACACGGCCGCCGACCCGACCGCGGCGGTGCAGGACTTCGTGCCGCCGGCGTCGGCGCAGGTCGAGTGGGGGTGCTTTGCCGACACCTATGCCGCGCTGCGTGCGCCGACGCTCGAATGGCCCGCCGACATGGGGCTGGCCCTCGACTGGTACCTCCCGCACCTGGAGCGGCTGCACGACGACGCGGGCGTTCGCCGCGGCGACGTCGAGCAGCTCGCCCGACTGGCCGCCGGTTACGCCTCGCGCGAGCGCTTCCTGACCGAACTCACGCTCGACCCGCCCGAAGCGACCAGCGACCGCGCCGGCCCGCCCTTGCTCGACGAGGACTACCTCATCCTCTCGACCATCCATTCGGCCAAGGGACAGGAATGGACCTCGGTCCATGTGCTGAACGTGGTCGACGGCTGCCTGCCGGCCGACGTGGCCCAGGGCGCGCAGGAACTGGAAGAGGAGCGCCGCCTGCTCTACGTCGCCATGACGCGCGCCAAGGACCATCTGCACCTGCTGGTGCCGCAGCGTTTCTACGTGACGCAGCAGTCGGCTCGCGGCGACCGGCACCTGTACGCCGGACGGAGCCGCTTCATCACCGAAGCGGATGCTGCCCGCTTCGAGCGCTGCACCTGGCCGCCGCCCCCGGTCCAGGCGCCGCACGTGCCGGCACCGGCCGCGGCCATCGACCTGCTGGCGCGGATGCGCGCGGCCTGGCGCTGATCGTCACTTTCGTGGTGACATGCCGGGGTCGGCAGGAGGGCTGCTCGACAGGCAGCCTTTGGTGCTCATGCGCCTCGAACCAGTGACGGTGCCTGAAGCCGGCGCTATGCAATTGGTAGCTGAACGGAGGTGGTGCCGAAAGAAGTGGAAGCGGATGTGACAGGGGCATTGCAATACCGCGGTGCCTTGGGCATAGTGAACCGACCTTCTCTTCTGTCTCGTTCTCTCCGCTTCAACCCCCCGCACCGAATCTCGCCGCTCACGCCCCAATTCCGGAGCGCTGGGCATTTTCCCAACCGTCAATCTGGAGGTCATTCATGAATTTGACGATCAGCGGTCATCACCTCGACGTTTCGCCTGCCCTGCGCAGCTACGTCACCACCAAGTTGGACCGGATCACCCGGCACTTCGATCAGGTGGTCGATGTCAAGGTGATTCTTACGGTGGAAAAGCAGAAGGAGAAGGAGGGCCGCCAGAAGGCGGAATGCAACATCCACGTGAAGGGCAGCGACATGTTCGCGGAATCCAGCCACGCTGATCTCTATGCCGCCGTCGACGAACTGGTCGACAAGCTCGACCGCCAGGTGGTGCGCCACAAGGACCGCCTGCAGGACCACCACCACGCGGCCCCCAAGCGCCTGATGTGACCCTGTTCGGGCAAACACTCTTGCGGGCCACCTCCGGGTGGCCCTTTGCTTTTTGCGGTGCGGGTGCATAATCGCCCCCGCTCCGCCCCCACACATGAATCGCCTCGCGTCCATCCTGCCGCCCGCTCAAGTCCTCGTGAGCGTCGACGCCACCAGCAAGAAACGTGCTTTCGAGGAAGCCGGCTTGCTGTTCGAAAACCTGCACGGCCTGGGTCGCGCGCTCATCACCGACAGCCTGTTCGCGCGCGAACGGCTGGGCTCGACCGGTCTGGGCCACGGCGTGGCCATCCCGCACGGCCGCATCAAGGGGCTGAAGTCGCCGATGGCCGCGGTGTTCCAGCTCGCGCAGGCGATCGGCTTCGACGCGCCGGACGAGCAGCCCGTCGTGCTGCTGATCTTCCTCTTGGTGCCCGAAGCCGCCACGCAGAAGCACCTGGAAATCCTGTCGGAAATCGCCGAGCTGCTGAGCGACGCCGGCCTGCGCGAGCAGATCAAGTCGAGCACCGACGCGGGCGCGCTGCACGCCCTCATCGCCGGCTGGCAATCCGCCCAGATCGCCTGATCCTCGCCGTGGGCTGCGCATGAAGCCGACGGTCATCAGCGCGGACGCGATGTTCGAGGAGTTCCGCGCCTCGCTGCGCTGGGAGTGGCTGGCCGGGCTCGGCGCCTCCGAGCGGCAGTTCGACGCCGAGGTCATCAGCCAGGCGCAATCGGCCGCCGACCTGGTCGGTTACCTCAATTACATCCACCCGTACCGCGTCCAGATCCTGGGGGCGCGCGAGATCGCCTACCTCACGCGGGGAACCGCCGAAGACTGCGCGCGCCGCATCGCCCGCATCGTCACGCTCGAGCCACCGATGCTGGTGCTGGCGGACGGGCAGGCCGCGCCGGACGAACTGCTCTCGATCTGCGAGCGGGCGCAGTTGCCCCTCTTCGCCACACGCGACGGCTCGGCCTACGTCATCGACCTGCTGCGCGCCTACCTGTCGAAGCACTTCGCCGAGCGCACCTCGATGCACGGCGTGTTCATGGACATCCTGGGCCTGGGCGTGATGATCACCGGCGAGTCCGGGCTGGGCAAGAGCGAGCTGGGCCTGGAGTTGATTTCACGCGGCAACGGCCTGGTGGCCGACGATGCGGTCGACCTCTTTCGCATCAACCAGAACACCATCGAGGGCAAGTGCCCCGAGCTGCTGCAAAACCTGCTGGAGGTGCGCGGCATCGGCCTGCTCGACATCCGCGCCATCTTCGGCGAGACGGCGGTGCGCCGGAAGATGCGCCTGAAGCTGATCGTGCACCTGGTGCGCCGCGATAGTTTCGAGCGCGACTACGAGCGCATGCCCGCGGCGCCGTTGACTCAGGACGTGCTGGGCATCCCGGTGCGCAAGGTGATCATCCAGGTGGTGGCGGGCCGCAACATCGCGGTGCTGGTCGAGGCGGCGGTGCGCAACTCCATCCTGCAGCTGCGCGGCATCGACACGTACGCCGACTTCGTGGCGCGGCACCACAAGGCGATGGAAGCCGGCGGTACCGACTGAGCTTCGGTCAGCGAGTCAGCGACGGGCGGCGCAGTCGCCGCAGAGGCCGTACAGCGACATGGCGTGGTCCTGCAGGATCCAGCCCTTGTCCTTGGCGATCATCTGCTGGCGGCGTTCGATCTCGGCGTCGTAGAACTCCTCGACCTTGCCGCACGAGGTGCAGATCAGGTGGTCGTGGTGCGTGCCTTCGTTGAGTTCGTAGACGGCCTTGCCGCTCTCGAAATGGCTGCGCTCCAGGATGCCGGCCTGCTCGAACTGGGTGAGCACGCGGTACACGGTGGCCAGGCCGATGTCGGAATGCTCGTTGAGCAGCACCCGGAACACGTCTTCGGCGGTCATGTGGCGCTGGCCGCCGGCCTGGAAGATCTCGAGGATCTTCAGCCGAGGCAGCGTGGCCTTGAGGCCGGTGTTCTTGAGTTCGTCGATGTTGCCCATGGTCTTTCCTGCGCCAGCCGTGTGGACGGCCTGCCCGAAAAAGGGCTGCCGCTACAATGGGTCGATCATATCGCTCCCTCTTTTTCCGATGCTTGCCAATCCCAAAACGCGCCTGTGGTTGCTGGCGGCCGCCCTTCTCGCGAGCCTGTCACTCGGCGCCTGCGGCGGCATGACCGATCGCACCCGCAGCATGCTGTACGCCGTGACGCCCTACAAGGTCGAGGTGGTGCAGGGCAACTTCGTCTCCAAGGAACAGGTCGACGCGCTCAAGCCCGGCATGTCGCGCCAGCAGGCGCGCGAGATCCTCGGCACCTCCCTGCTGACCGACGTGTTCCACGCCGACCGCTGGGACTACGTGTTCACCATCCGTCGCCAGGGCGTCGAAGAACAGCAACGTCGCCTGACGCTGTTCTTCAAGGGCGAAGTGCTCGAGCGATTCGTCGGCGACGAGATGCCCAGCGAGAAGGATTTCGTGGCCGGGCTGGACGCTCGCCGCTTCAGCGGCAAGGTGCCTGAGCTGGAAGCGTCCGAGGACCAGCTGAAGAAATTCGATCCGCCCAAGAAGGAAGCGACCGCCGGTGCCCCGGCGGTGCCGCTGCCTCCGCTGCCGCCAAGCTACCCGCCGCTCGAACCCACGCGCTGAGCGTGGCCGCCGTTCGGCGGCGTCGAGCGTTTCTCCCCTCCGAAGGCTGAATCCGCGTGACCGAACCCATTTCCTCCCCCTCCGCGGCCGTGCGCCGCATCGCCGTCGCCGGGGCTTCCGGCCGCATGGGCCGCATGCTCGTCGAAGCGGTGCGCAACGCCGACGACCTCCGGCTGGCCGGGGCGCTCGACGTGCCCGGCAGCGCGGCCGTCGGCACCGACGCGGCGGCATTCCTCGGCTTCACGAGCGGGGTTGCCATCGCCTCCGACCTGCGCGCGGGCCTGAAGGACGCGCAGGTGCTGATCGACTTCACCCGCCCCGAAGGCACGCTGGCGCACTTGGCGGTCTGCCGCGAACTGGGCGTGCAGGCCGTCATCGGCACCACGGGCTTCAGCGACGCCGAAAAGGCCGAGATCGCCACGATCGCTAAGGACATCGCGATCGTCATGGCGCCCAACATGAGCGTCGGCGTCAACGTCACCTTCAAGCTGCTGGAGATGGCGGCCAAGGCGCTGTCGACCGGCTACGACATCGAGATCATCGAGGCGCACCACCGCCACAAGGTCGACGCGCCCTCGGGCACCGCGCTGAAGATGGGCGAGGTCATCGCCGACGCACTCGGCCGCGACCTGAAGGAATGCGCCGTGTACGCCCGCGAGGGCATCACCGGCGAGCGCGACCCGTCGACCATCGGCTTCTCGGCCATCCGCGGCGGCGACATCGTTGGCGACCACACCGTGCTCTTCGCCGGCACCGGCGAGCGCATCGAGATCACGCACAAGTCGGCCAGCCGCACGACGTACGCACAGGGCAGCCTGCGCGCGGCGCGCTTCCTGGCCACGCAGAAGACCGGGCTCTTCGACATGTTCGACGTGCTCGGCCTGCGCTGAAGCCGCCTCGCCCATGAACGTCCTCCAGCTGCTGGCCCAGGGCGATGGCGTCAGCCGCAGCGTGGCGGCCCTCTTGCTCCTGATGTCGGTGGCGAGCTGGATCGCGATCCTGCTCAAGGCCTGGCTGCTGCGCGGCGGCACGCGCGCGGTGCTGCGCAGCATCGCCGCGTTCTGGCAGGCACCGTCGATCACCGAGGCCGAGCAGGGCCTGCGCGCCTTCGACGGCCCGCGGCTGGTGCTGCCGGCGGTCGTCGCGCTCAAGGCCCTGGCCGCGGACCCCGGCGGCGCCACGCTCGGCCACGCGGGTGACCGCAACCAGCGCCTCACGCGCACGCTGCGCGATGCACTGCACGCGGCGCTGCGGCGCCTGCAGTCGGGCCAGATCCTGCTGGCGACCATCGGCGCGACCGCGCCCTTCGTCGGCCTGCTCGGCACGGTGTGGGGCATCCATGGCGCGCTCGCGGGCATCGCCGGCGAGGCGGGCGGCTTCACCATCGACAAGGTGGCAGGGCCGGTCGGCGAAGCGCTCATCATGACGGCCTTCGGCCTGGCGGTCGCGATCCCGGCGGTGCTGGGCTACAACGTGTTCGGCCGGATCATCGGTCGCATCGAGGTCGAGCTCGAAGGCTTCGCGCACGACCTGCTGGCCGTCTTCGGCGAAGCGCCCGCTGCGGCGCTGCCGCCGGCGCGGCCCCTGCCGGTCTGAAGGCCTTCGCGCCATGAGCTTCGGCCGCACTTCGCTCGGGTCCGGCGCCAGCGGCAGCCGCGCGACCGGCGGCGGTGGCCAGCGGCCGATGTCCGACATCAACGTGACGCCGCTGGTCGACGTGATGCTGGTGCTGCTGGTGATCTTCATCATCACCGCGCCGCTGATGGCGAGTTCGATCCGCCTGGACCTGCCGCGCACCGACGCCGGCAAGACCGGCGACGTGCCGAAGTCCGTCAGCGTGGCGGTCGACGCGAAGGGCCAGGTCTTCGTGAACGACCAGCCCGTGACCGAGGCCGAATTGGCGGCGCGCCTGACCAGCGCCGCCGCGGCCAGCCGCGACACCGAGGTGCAGCTGCGCGCCGATCAGACCGTGCCCTACGGCCGCATCGTCGCGCTGATGGGCATCGCCAACAAGGCCGGGCTCAGCCGCATCGGTTTCGTGACCGAAGCCCCCGCACCGACGCGTTAGCCCAGCGCCACTGGCTTCGTGTGCCAAATCTGGTGCGCGTACTCGGCGATGGTGCGGTCCGACGAGAAGGCGCCCATGCCGGCCACGTTCAGGATCGCCATGCGCGTCCAGGCGTCGGCATCGCGGTACAGCGCATCGACGCGCGCCTGCGTGGCGACGTAGCTCGCGTAGTCGGCCAGCAGCAGGTACTGGTCGCCCCAGTTCACCAGCGTGTCGAAGATGCCCTGGTAGCGCGCCGGCTCGCCCGGCGAGAAGACGCCGTCGCGGATCGCGTCGAGCACGCGCTGCAGTTCCAGGTTCGATTCGTAGAAGGTGCGGGGCTGGTAGCCGCTGGCGCGGATGTCGGCCACCTGCGGCGTGGTGTTGCCGAAGATGAAGATGTTGTCGTCGCCGACGTTGTCCTTCATCTCGACGTTGGCGCCGTCCAGCGTGCCGATGGTGAGCGCGCCGTTGAGCGCGAACTTCATGTTGCCGGTGCCCGAGGCCTCGGTGCCGGCGGTGGAGATCTGTTCGCTCAGGTCGGCCGCCGGCATGATGATCTCGGCCAGGCTCACGCTGTAGTTCGGCAGGAAGACGACCTTCAGCAGCTTGCCCACGCGCGGGTCGTTGTTGACGACCGCGGCCACGTCGTTGATCAGGCGGATCACCAGCTTGGCCGCGTGGTACGCCGACGCGGCCTTGCCGGCGAACACCACCACGCGCGGCACCAGGTCGCTGGCCTGGCCGGCCTCGTGCGCTGCGACGATGCGCTGGTAGCGCGACACCACGTGCAGCACGTTGAGCAGCTGGCGCTTGTACTCGTGGATGCGCTTGACCTGCACGTCGAACATCGCGTCCGTGTCGACCACGATCCCCATGTGCTGCTCGATCCAGTTGGCCAGGCGCAGCTTGTTCTCGCGCTTGGCATGGCGGAAGGCACGCACGAAGGGCGCCTGCTGCGCCATCGGGCGCAGCGCCTCCAGCTGCGTCAGGTCGCGACGCCAGCCCCGGCCGATGCGCTGGTCGAGCAGCGAAGCCAGCGGCGGGTTGGCCTGCGCCAGCCAGCGCCGCGGCGTGACGCCGTTGGTCTTGTTGTTGAAGCGCTCCGGAAAGATCTTGTTGAAGTCCGCGAAGATCGACTGCTTCATCAGCTCCGAATGCAGCCCCGACACGCCGTTGATCGAGTGGCTCGCCAGCACCGCCACGTAGGCCATGCGCACCCGGCGTTCGCCGGTCTCGTCGATCAGCGACAGGCGGCGCAGCAGTTCGACATCGTGGCCCAGCTTCTGCGTCACCGTCGCCAGGAAGCGCGAGTTCATCTCGTACAGGATCTGCAGGTGGCGCGGCAGGATGCGGCCCATCATCTCGACCGGCCAGGTCTCCAGCGCCTCGTGCATCAGCGTGTGGTTGGTGTAGCTGAAGACCTTCTGCGTGTGCGCCCAGGCGCTGTCCCAGCCGAGGCCGTGCTCGTCGAGCAGCAGTCGCATCAGCTCGGGCACAGCCAGCACCGGGTGCGTGTCGTTCAGGTGGATGCTGACCTTCTCGGGCAGCTTGTCGAAGGTGGTGTGGGTGCGCAGGTAGCGGCGCAGCAGGTCCTGCACGCTGGCGCTGACGAAGAAGTACTCCTGGTGCAGGCGCAGCTCGCGACCCGAGGCGGTCGAGTCGTCGGGGTAGAGCACGCGCGAGACGTTCTCCGAGTGGTTCTTGCTCTCCACCGCCTGCATGTAGTTGCCGCGGTTGAAGGCCGACAGGTCGATCTCCTCGGTGGCCCGGGCCGACCACAGCCGCAGCGTGTTGGTGGCCTGCGTGCCGTAGCCGGGGATGATGGTGTCGTAGGCCACGGCCAGCACGTCGTGCGTGTCGACCCAGTCGGCGGCGCCACCGGCGGTGGCCTCCTCGCGGCGCTGCACGTGGCCGCCGAAGCGCACGCGGTAGGTCACCTCGGGCCGCTGGAATTCCCAGGGATTGCCGCGCGTGAGCCAGTAGTCGGGCGTCTCGACCTGCTGGCCATCCACGATCTTCTGGCGGAACATGCCGTACTCGTAGCGGATGCCATAGCCGAAGCCCGGCACGCCCAGCGTCGCCATCGAGTCGAGGAAGCAGGCGGCCAGCCGGCCGAGGCCGCCGTTGCCCAGCGCGGCGTCGGGCTCGCGCTCGGCGATGGCCGCGATGTCGACGCCGAAGTCGGCCAGCGCCTGCTTCACGATGTCCTGCAGCTCGAGGGCCAGCAGGGCGTTGGTGAAGGTGCGGCCGATGAGGAATTCCATCGACAGGTAGTACACGCGCTTGAGGTCCTGCGCGTAGCTGGCCCGGGTGGTGGCCATCCAGCGCTCGACCAGCTGGTCGCGCACGGCCAGGGCGGTGGCGTTGAGCCAGTCGTCGGGGCTGGCGGCGACCGGGTCCTTGCCGACGGCGTAGATCAGCTTGTTGGCCACCGCGCGCTTGAACGCGGCCACGTCGCGGTCGGGATGGTCGTAGGCGAATTCTTCGATCGTCATGGTGGTGGAGGGGTTGAAGTGAAAGGGGTTCGTCAGGCGAGCGATTGCTCGTACACGCCGATGTACCGTGCCGCGGCGGCCTGCCAGTCGGCCGGCCGCCGCATCGCGGTGCCGCGGACGCGGCGCCAGTCGGCGGGGCGGCGGTACAGCGCGAAGGCGCGTCGCAGTGCGCGGCCGTAGCCGTCGGCATCGAAGCCGTCGAACACGAAGCCGGTGGCGTGGCCGTCGGCGATGTCTTCCAGCGTGCAGTCGACCACCGTGTCGGCCAGCCCGCCCACGCGGTGCACCAGGGGCAGGCTACCGTATTTCAGGCCGTACATCTGTGTCAGTCCGCAGGGCTCGAACATCGAGGGCACCAGGGTCACGTCGCCGGCGCCGAAGAGCCGGTGGGCGAAGCGCTCGTTGTAACCGATGGTGGCGTGGACCGACTGCGGTGCCGCGGCGGCGCGGTCGCGGAACGCGTCTTCGAGCCAGCGCTCGCCGTTGCCCAGCAGCGCCAGCTGGCCGCCTTGCGCGATCAGTGCGTCGAGCCCGTCCAGCACCAGGTGCTGGCCCTTCTGCTCGGTCAGCCGGCTCACCATCACGAAGAGCGGCGCGTCCGGGTCGATGGCCAGGCCGAGTTCCTGCTGCAGGCCGGCCTTGCACAGCGCCTTGCCGCCGGGCCGGCGCACGTCGTAGGGATGGGGCAGCAGGGGGTCGGTGCCCGGGTCCCAGACGGCGTCGTCGACCGCGTTCAGGATGCCGGTGAGCACGCCGCTGCGGCCGCGCAGCAGGCCGTCGAGGCCGCAGCCCTGTTCCGGTGTCTGGATCTCCCGCGCGTAGGTGGGACTCACGGTGGTGAGGCGGTCCGAGAAGTAGAGGCCGGCCTTCATGAACGACAGCTGGCCGTGGTATTCGAGCCCGTTCACGTCGAAGGCCGCGGGCGGCAGGCCGAGCCCGGCGAAATCCGAGGGCGGGAACACGCCCTGGTAGGCCAGGTTGTGCACGGTGAAGACGCTGCCGACGCGCGGCCCGCCCGCGGCGGCGTCGAAGGACAGGTAGGCCGGTGCCAGGCCGGCATGCCAGTCGTGCGCATGCACCACGTCGGGTTGCCAGCTCGGGTCGAGGCCGCGGGCCAGGCGGGCGGCGGCCCATCCGAGCAGCGCGAAGCGACGCGCGTTGTCGGCGTAGGGCTGGCGCGATGCATCTTCATAGGGCGTGCCGGGTCGGTCGTACAGCGCCGGGGCGTCGAGCACGTAGGCCGTGATCGGCGCGCCGCCCGGCGCGGCAATGCGCCCGGCGCGCAGCCGGGCGCGCTGGCCCCACGGTGCCTCGACGTCGGCCACGTCGGTGGTGTCGGTCAACCCGGCCAGGATGGACGGGAAACCGGGCAGCAGCACCCGCACATCCTGACCGGCGGCCGCTAGGGCGAGCGGCAGCGCCCCGGCGACATCCGCCAGCCCGCCGGTCTTGAGAAGGGGAAAGAACTCGGCGCTGACCTGGAGGACGCGCATCAGGGCGTTGGCGTCTCGAGGCGCTGGAGCATCTCGCGCGTGATCAGCACCACGCCGGCGTCGGTGCGTTCGAAGCGCGCCGCATCGGCCGCTGGGTCGTCGCCGACCACCATGCCCGCGGGGATGACGCAACCGCGGTCGACCACCACCTTCGCCAGCCGGGCGCCGCGGCCGACCTCGACATCGGGCAGCAGCACCGCCTCTTTCACGTCGCAGAAGGAATGGATGCGCACATTGGAGAACAGGACCGAATCCTTCACCTGCGAGCCCGAGACGATGCAGCCCCCCGATACGATGGTGTTGACCGTCATGCCGTGGTTGCCGTCGATGTCGAGCACGAACTTGGCCGGGGGCAGTTGCCGCTGGTAGGTCCAGATGGGCCAGTCGGTGTCATAGATGTCGAGCTCGGGGGTGATGGACGCCAGATCGAGGTTGGCCGCCCAGAATGCATCAATCGTGCCCACGTCGCGCCAGTACACCGGCGCATGGGGCCCGCGCGCGCCGCGCGTCACGCACGACAGGCTGAACGGATGGGCCTGCGCCCGGCCCTGCACCACGGCGCGCGGGATGACGTCCTTGCCGAAGTCGTGGCTCGAGGCGGGGTTGGCGTTGTCTTCCTCGAGCAGCTGGTAGAGGTAGGCAGCGTCGAAGACGTAGATGCCCATGCTGGCCAGCGCGATGTCGGGCTTGCCGGGCATCGCGGGCGGGTCGGCGGGCTTCTCGAGGAAGTCGGTGATGGTTCGGTCTTCGTTGACCGCCATCACGCCGAAGGCGGTGGCTTCCATGCGCGGCACCTCGATGCAGCCGACCGTGCAGGCGCGGCCGCTTTTCACATGGTCCATCAGCATGACCGAATAGTCCATCTTGTAGATGTGGTCGCCGGCCAGCACCACAACGTAGTCGTGCTTGGTCGAGCGTGTCTGCAGGATGTCGAGGTTCTGGTAGATCGCATCGGCCGTGCCGCGGTACCAGTGCTCGTCGCCCGTGCGCTGCTGGGCCGGCAGCACGTCGACCATCTCGTTGAGCTCGGCGCGCAGGAAGCTCCAGCCGCGCTGCAGGTGGCGCATGAGCGAATGCGACTTGTACTGCGTGACCACCGCCATGCGCCGGATGCCGGAGTTCAGGCAGTTCGACAGGGCGAAGTCGATGATGCGGAACTTGCCGCCGAAGTACACCGCCGGCTTGGCGCGCCGGTCGGTGAGTTGCTTCAGGCGCGAGCCCCGGCCGCCGGCCAGCACCACGGCGATGGTGCGGCGAACCAGTTGATGGGCCTGCAGGGACCGGGTCGTTGCGTCGTCGGACATGTCTCTTGTCTCGCTTTCGTGGTTCGTCAACTCAGCGTAGCACCGGGATCGCCGCCGCGCACCCTGTGCGCCAGCCACAGCGATCCCGGCTGCAGTCGTTCCGTGGCCGCCATCGGCCGCTCCGGCGCGCCATCGTCGTCGCTCGCCAGCCGGCGCGTCCAGCGGCCGGGCGGCAGGGTGAAGTCGACGGCGTCGGTGCCGGCATGGACCAGCACGAGCCATGCCACCTCGGTCGGCGGCGCGTCGAACAGCACCATCAGCGCCCCGCGGTCGTCGCGCTCCCAGTTCGCCGGTGCCATGTCGCTGCCCTCGGGGCACAGCCACCGCAGCCCGGGGCGGGCCGGGTGGGTGTCGCCCGGCCACCAGTGGGCGCTGCGCAGCGGCGCGGCCTCGCGGCGCAGGGCCAGCAGGTGCGCGACATAGCGTTGCAGCCCGGCATCGGCATGGTCCCAGTCGAGCCAGGTCGTCGGGTTGTCCTGGCAGTAGGCGTTGTTGTTGCCCTGCTGGGTGTGGCCGATCTCGTCACCGGCCAGCAGCATCGGCGTGCCCTGTGACAGCAGCAAGGCGGCAAGCAGCGCCCGCTGCATGCGGGCCCGCTGTTCCAGCACCGCAGGGTCGTCGGTCTCGCCTTCGACGCCGCAGTTGCGGCTGAGGTTGTTGCCGCTGCCGTCGCGGTTGCCTTCGCCGTTGGCCCCGTTGTGCCGTTCGTTGTAGCTGACCAGGTCGCGCAGGGTGAAGCCGTCGTGCGCGGTGATGAAGTTGACGCTGGCGGTGGGGGCTCGCCCGCCATGCCGGAACTGCCCGCTCGACGCGGTGAAGCGGTGGGCGAAGTCGCCCAGGCCGGCGCCATGGCGCAGCCAGACGCTGCGCTGGGTGTCGCGAAAGCGGTCGTTCCATTCGAGCCAGCCCGACGGAAATTCGCCGACGCGGTAGCCGCCGGGGCCGATGTCCCAGGGTTCGGCGATCAGCAGCGCGCGCGACAGCACCGGGTCTTGCGCGACGGCGGCCAGGAAGGGGGCGCGCGCATCGAACGCGCCACCTTCGCGGCGCGCCAGCACCGTCGCCAGATCGAAGCGGAAGCCGTCGGCGCCGAGTTCGGTCACCCAGTGGCGCAGGCTGTCGGTGGCGAGCTGCACCACGCGCGGCTCGGCAAAATTCAGGCAGTTGCCGCAGCCGGTCCAGTTCTCGTAGCGCGCGCGGTCGTCCGGGCGCAGGTGGTAGTAGAGGGCGTTGTCGATGCCGCGCATCGACAGTGTGGGGCCGAACTCGTCGGTCTCGGCGCTGTGGTTGTAGACCACGTCGATCACCAGTTCCATGCCGCGGGCATGGATCGCGTCGGCCATCGCGCGGAACTCGCTGGCGGGCGTGGTGCCGGGCCGGCCGCTCCAGTAGCGCGCCTCGGGCGCGAACCAGCCGATGGTGGTGTAGCCCCAGTAGTTGCTGAGCCCCATTTTCAGCAGCCGCTCCTCGTCGGCGCGGTGCTGCACCGGCATCAGGCTCAGGGTGGTCACGCCGAGCTGCTGCAGGTGGTCGAGCACGGCGGGTTCGGCCAGGCCGGCGTAGGTGCCCTGCAATGCAGGCGCGACGCCCGGGTGCCGGCGCGTCTGGCCGCGCACGTGCAGCTCGTAGATCACGCGCTCGGCGGCCGCCACCCGGGGGCGCGCCACGGTCGACACGCCCAGGTCGGCGGCGACGCGGGCCTTGAGCGCGACCGTGGCGTTGTCGCGGGTGTCCCGCTGCGAGGGGGCGCCCGGCAGGTGACCGAGGAACAGGTCGCTGCCGTCGTAGTGGCCGACGATCTCGCGGGCATAGGGGTCGAGCAGGATCTTGGCCGGGTTGAAGCGCTGGCCGTCGTGCGGCGCCCAGGGGCCGTGAACGCGGTAGCCGTAGACCAGGCCGGCCGCAGCGCCGGGGAATCGGCCGTGCCAGACACCGTCAGTGCAGGCGGGCAGCGGCAGCCGCTGCTGCTCGCTGTGGCCGGCCTGGTCGAACAGGCAAAGCTCCACCCGGCTGGCGTGCGGTGCGGCGAGGGCGAAGTTGATGCCGCGGGCGTCGGGGGTTGCGCCCAGGGGGTAGGGGAGGCCAGGGGTCAGCATTTTTTGTTGTTCAGTTCAAGCGGGTGAGATGGCGTTTGCGGCGTTCGCCCGGCAGGCGGTGCGGGCCGATCGACCCCGGTGCGCCGGCCCTTCGGGCTGCCTTGCGGTGCTCGCCTTTCGCGGGGTCTCGCTCGAACTCGCTTCGCTCAGACATTCGCGAGCCCTGATCCGCGAAAGGCTGCGCTCCTCAGCGGCACACAGGGGATCGCCCGGCCCGCACCGCCTGCCGGGCTTGGTGGGCGCGCGACGATTGCGCTCGCCGAGAAGGATGCACAACGATCGTGTCCACGTCGGTGGGCGGTCGGCCTGTGGGCGGCTGTCCGGCTGCGGCGAGCACCGCAGCGAAAGGCGGATCAGGGCCGCGCGTGTTTGAGCGAAGCGAGTTTGCGCGGACCCCGCCTTTGGCGAGGAGCAGCAGCGAAGTCCGAAGGACCGCAGTCGTCTGCCGTCCACAGGCCTACCGCCCGCCGACGCCCCCGGAACCATCGCCAAAACACTGACAACGTATCGCTTCATCCGTCTCCCAGAAGACGTTTTCATTGTGCATTCGAAATTCGCCCCCAAGCCCCCGCGCCGCCCCGGCCCGCCGCAGCCGCGATAATCCGCGTTCCCCCGGCCGACCGAGCGCCGGGGCCGTTGCCAAAGCCTCATGAACCCCAGCTACCAACCCGCCGACGTCGAGTCCGCCGCCCAGGCCCACTGGACCGCGTCCGACGCCTATCGTGTCATCGAAAACGCGCGTGACGCGCGGGGCAATCCCAAGAAGAAGTACTACGCCTGCTCGATGCTGCCGTACCCCAGCGGCAAGCTGCACATGGGCCACGTGCGCAACTACACCATCAACGACATGCTCACGCGCTACCTGCGCATGTCGGGCTACAACGTGCTCATGCCCATGGGCTGGGACGCCTTCGGCCTGCCGGCCGAGAACGCGGCGCTGAAGAACGGCGTGCCGCCGGCCAAGTGGACCTACGAGAACATCGACTACATGCGCGGCCAGCTCCAGGCCATGGGCCTGGCGATCGACTGGAGCCGCGAGGTCGCCACCTGCGACCCGGCCTACTACAAGTGGAACCAGTGGCTGTTCTTGAAGATGCTCGAGAAGGGCATCGCCTACCGCAAGACCCAGGTCGTCAACTGGGACCCGGTCGACATGACGGTGCTGGCCAACGAGCAGGTGATCGACGGCAAGGGCTGGCGCACCGGCGCCACGGTCGAGCGTCGCGAGATCCCCGGCTACTACCTCAAGATCAGCGACTACGCCCCCGAACTACTCGAACACACCCAGCACAAGCTGCCGGGCTGGCCCGAGCGCGTCAAGCTGATGCAGGAGAACTGGATCGGCAAGAGCGAAGGCGTGCGCTTCGCCTTCACGCACGACATCCGCGGCGACGACGGCCAGGCGATCCAGGACGGCCGCCTGTACGTCTTCACGACGCGCGCCGACACCATCATGGGTGTGACCTTCTGTGCCGTGGCGCCCGAGCATCCGCTGGCGCTGCACGCCGCCAAGCGCGATCCGAAGGTCGCCGCCTTCATCGCCGAAGCCAAGGCCGGCGGCACCACCGAAGCCGAGCTCGCCACGCAGGAGAAGAAGGGCGTGCCGACCGGCCTGACGGTGACCCACCCGATCACCGACGAGCCCGTGCCGGTCTGGGTCGGCAACTACGTGTTGATGAGCTACGGCGACGGCGCGGTGATGGGCGTGCCCGCGCACGACGAGCGCGACTTCGCCTTCGCGAACAAGTACGGCATCGAGATCATCCAGGTGGTGCTGGTCGACGGCGAGCCGCACTTCGACTACCACCGCTGGCAGGACTGGTACGCCGACAAGACGCGCGGCGTGACCATCAATTCCGACAACTTCAGCGGCATGTCCTTCAAGGAGGCGGTGGCCGCCGTGGCGCACGCGCTGGCGCAGAAGGGCCTGGGCGAACTCAAGACCACCTGGCGCCTGCGCGACTGGGGCGTGAGCCGCCAGCGCTACTGGGGCACGCCGATCCCGATCATCCATTGCGACGAGCACGGCGCGGTGCCGGTGCCGGAGAAGGACCTGCCGGTCGTGCTGCCGACCGACTGCGTGCCCGACGGCTCGGGCAACCCGCTGATCAAGCACGAAGGCTTCCACGCCGGCGTCGTCTGCCCGGTGTGCGGCAAGCCTGCGCGCCGCGAGACGGACACGATGGACACCTTCGTCGATTCGTCCTGGTACTTCATGCGCTACTGCGACCCCAAGAACGACCAGGCCATGGTCGGTGAGGGCGCGAAGTACTGGATGCCGATGGACCAGTACATCGGCGGCATCGAGCACGCCATCCTGCACCTGCTGTATGCGCGCTTCTGGACCAAGGTCATGCGTGATCTCGGCCTGGTGAGTTGCGACGAGCCCTTCGCCAAGCTGCTCACGCAGGGCATGGTGCTCAACCACATCTACTACCGCCGTGGGGCGTCGGGCGGCAAGGACTACTTCCCGCCGCTCGAAGTCACGCCGGTGCTCGATGCGCAGGGCCGCATCGTCGGCGGCACGCTGGCCGACGGTTCGTCGGTCGAGTACGGCGGCGTCGGCAAGATGGGCAAGAGCGAGCGCAACGGCGTCGACCCGCAGGACCTGATCGAGAAGTACGGCGCCGACACCGCGCGCCTGTACACCATGTTCACCGCGCCGCCCGAAGCCACGCTGGAATGGAACGACGCGGCGGTCGAAGGCAGCTCGCGCTTCCTGCGCCGCGTGTGGAACTTCGGCGTGGCGCTGCAGGCGGCGCCGACGGCCGGTGCCGCCACCGAATTCGGCAAGGACGCCAAGGCGCTGCGCCGCGAGGTGCACACCGTGCTGCGCCAGGTCGACTACGACTACCAGCGCATGCAATACAACACGGTGGTGTCGGGCGCGATGAAGCTGCTCAACGCCCTGGAAGGTTTCAAGCCCACCGGCACGCCCGGCGATGCCGCCGCGCTGCGCGAGGGTTTCGGCATCCTGCTGCGCGTGCTGTACCCGGCCACGCCGCACATCGCGCAACAGCTCTGGTCGCAGCTGGGCTATGTCGAGGCGTTCGGCGAATTGCTCGACGCGCCCTGGCCGGCGGTCGACACCGACGCCCTGGTGCAGGACGAGATCGAACTCATGCTGCAGATCAACGGCAAGCTGCGCGGCAAGGTGGTGGTGCCGGCCGGCGCGTCGAAGGACGAGATCGAGGCGCTCGCGCTGGCGTGCGACGACTTCGTGCTGCATGCGCAGGGCGCCGCGCCCAAGCGTGTGATCGTGGTGCCGGGCCGGCTCGTCAACGTGGTGATCTGAGCGAATGAACAACCCAACAACTGCTTCCCGCCGCCGCTTCCTCGCCGCCGGTTCCGCGCTGGCCGGCCTGGCCGTCCTCGCCGGTTGCGGCTTCGAGTTGCGCAAGGCCCCGACCTTCGCCTTCAAGAGCCTGTCGCTACCGGGCCGCTCGGCCTTCACCGTCTACCTGCGCCGCAACATCGCCGCGGCGGGCACGGTGGAACTCGTGCCGCCCGAGCGTGCCAAGGACGCCGAAGCGGTGCTCGACATCCTCGGCGAGAACCGGGAGCGCGTCGTGCTGTCGACCAACGCCGCCGGCGAGGTGCGCGAGCTGGAACTGCGCCTGACGGTGCGCTTCCGCCTGCGCACCCAGGCCGGCAAGGAATTGCTGGTCGCGGACATCTCGCAGAAGCGCGACCTGACCTACAGCGAAACCAACGCGCTCGCCAAGGAAGGCGAAGCCGAACTGCTCTACCGCGACATGCAGAACGACGTGGCGCAGCAGATGCTGCGGCGCATCGCGGCGGTCAAGGAACTCTAGGCGCACGCATGCAACTCGCGGCCGCCCAGCTGTCGGCGCATCTCGGCAAGGGGCTGCGCGCGCTCTACACCATCCATGGCGACGAGCCGCTGCTGGCGCAGGAGGCCGCCGATGCCATCCGCGCCGCCGCGCGCGCGCAGGGCTACACCGAGCGCAGTTCGTACACCGTGGCCGGCGCGCACTTCGACTGGAGCGCGGTGCTCGCGGCCGGCGGTTCGCTCAGCCTCTTCGCCGACAAGCAGATCGTGGAGATCCGCGTGCCCTCCGGCAAGCCGGGCAAGGATGGCAGCGCCGCCCTGCAGCACATCGCGGAAGGTGCTGCCGGCAACGACAGCACCCTCACGCTGGTGCTGCTGCCGCGCCTGGACCGCGCCACCCGTACCGGCGCCTGGTTTACCGCGCTCGAGAACAACGGCGTCAGCCTGCAGGTCGACCCGGTCGAGCGTGCCGCGCTGCCGCAGTGGATCGCGCAGCGCCTGGCGCTGCAGGGCCAGCGGGTCAAGGGCGGCGAGGAGGGGCAGCGCACGCTGCAGTTCTTCGCCGACCGCGTCGAAGGCAACCTGCTCGCGGCGCACCAGGAAATCCAGAAGCTCGCGCTGCTGCACCCGGCCGGCGAGCTGGGCTGGGAACAGGTCGAGGCCGCTGTCAACAACGTGGCGCGCTACGACGTCTTCAAGCTGTCCGACGCGGTGCTGGCCGGCAACCCGGTGCGTGTGGCGCGCATGCTCGACGGCCTGCGTGCCGAGGGCGAGGCCGAGGTGCTGGTGCACTACACGCTGGCCGAGGACATCCGCGCGCTCAAGCGCGTGCGCGACGCGATGAACGCCGGCCGGCCGCTGCCGATGGCGTTGCGCGAGAACCGCATCTGGGGCGCCAAGGAGCAGGCGTTCGAGCGGGTGCTGCCGCGGCTCGACGACCGGGCGCTGGCGCGCCTGCTGAAGGCGGCGCACACGGTCGACGGCATCGTCAAGGGCCTGAAGCAGCCCGACTGGCCGGCCAGCGGCTGGCAGGCGCTGCAGCGGCTGGCGCTGATGCTGTGCCGCGCCTGCGTCAAGGCTTAGGGCGCTGCCCGCCCCCGATGGTCAACGGACATTGATCGTTCGCGCGACGCTCGGCACGCCCTGGGCGTCCAGCGCGAAGAGCATGTAGTTGCCGGGGATGACCAGGCCCCGGTCCGCCGGAATCGCCAGGCGGTAGTCGCCGTCGCTGCCGGTCGCCGTGAGCGGGATGCGGCGCTGGTCGGTGTTGACCGAGTGGGTGGCGGACGCCATGCGCACGAGCGCGAAGCGTGCCACCGCGCGGTCGGTCTGCACCACGATCACCTCGCCCGGCGCGGCACGACCGGGGGCCTGCGCAATCGCCGGTCGAGGTGCGAGCGTGCCTTCCGGCGTCAGCAGATACGGCGGCGTCAGGATTTCGGCGTCGGGATGGTTGGCCGTACAGCCGGTGCCGCACAGCCCGCCGCCACCGGCCAGCACCCGCCCGTCCATCAGCAGCAGCGCAACGCTGTGGTAGTTGCGCGGCACCTTCATCGGTTGCAGGGGGGTGAAGGTCTCGGTAGCCGGGTTCCAGATTTCGGGTGTGAGGACCGAGAAGTCGTCCGGCGTCGGGCCGTGCAGCGTCATGCCGCCGATGACCACCACCTCGCCGCTGGGCAGCACCACGCTGTTCGAGAACGTGCGGCCGTAGGCCAGGGGCGCCAGCTTGCGCACCACCGGTGGATGCGGGGCACCGGCCGAGATATCGATGCTGTAGGCCGTCTTGAGCGGGATGCCGTAATCGTGCCCCGGCGAACCAGCGAGCTTGAGGATCTTGTAGGCGTCGTACATCACGGCGCCGCCGGTGATGGCGTAGGCATCGTCGTCGCGTGGACCGGCCTGCACGATCCGGCCGTCGCCCCGGGTGTCGATCCAGTGCATGGCCGCACTCGGGCCGGCGTGGAAGACCCAGCCGTCCGCACCACCGAACAGCCACATGTGGTTGTCGGCACGAAAGTAGCCGCCGGCATCCGGCCCCGCCAGGGGTGGATCGCTCGCATTGGACGGTGACGGCATCTCTGCGGGCACGCCGCTCAGGGTGCGCCAAGTCTGGGTCGAGGCCGACCAGAGCTCGCCGTACTTGCCGCCCAGCGCGAGTCCGCTCCAGGAGCCGCCGACCAGGAAGACCGAGCCGTCGGCCATGGTGGTGCTCGACTGGTAGCCGCGCGCGATGTTCATCGGCGCGGCGCCGACCCAGCCGCCGAGGCTCGGGTCGTAGCGCGTGCTCTTGCCGCTGTCCCAGCCGCCGGTGACCAGGTAGCTGCCGTCGGCCAGCATGCTGATGCCGGGACACACCATGTCGTGGCCGGTTTCGGTCGCCATGCGGGCGGTGGCGGTCTGTGTCGCCGGATCGAACACCGCGGTGAGGGTCTGGCCGCTGATGTTCAGCCCGCCGAGGCCGTCGGGGCTGCCGGCTGCCCACAGCAGGAGCTTGCCGTCGGGCAGGTTGGCGGCCGCCGCCGGGACCAGGGGCAAGGCGATGGGGGCCGTCCAGGACTGCTGCGCGGCGCTCGATTGCAGTGGCGTGTAGCCGGCAGCGACGAAGCGGTAGCTGGCGGGGGCCAGCCACACGCCGTCCTTGCGGGTTCTCAGTGTGACGGTGAGGACTTCACCCTGGGTCGGCAGGTTCGGGACCGTGACGCTCTGGCCGGTCACGACGCTGTCGTACAGCGCCGTTGCCGAGGCGGTGGATTCGATGCGCAGCCCGTAGGCATCGCCATCGCCGGCGTCCCAGGCGAAACGCACGCTGGCTCCGTCGAGCTTACTGTCGCCGGGCGGGCTGAGCAGCTTCGCGGCCTGGGGCACCGCCGGCGGCGGTGTTTCGGTCGGGACGGTGGGCGAAGGGGCGGTGCCGCTCGACGGCACGGACGCGCCGTCGTCTCCACTGCCGCCACCGCCGCACGCGGAGAGCCAGAGCGCAGGCGCCAAGAGCAGGAGGGTGCGGCGCGGGAAGGGTGGCAAGGAGGGCGTCATGACAAACCTTTGTGGGGATGAACGGAAGCAGGGACGACGGTGGAGCGCGACGTCAGCCGCGCAGTTGCTGCAAGGCGCCGCCGATCTCGTCCAGCGGCGGCAGGCCGCTGGTGCGCCAGGCGAGGCGACCTTCGCGATCGAACAGGTGGACCTCGGTGGTGTGGCGGTCGCCCAGGCTGGCGCCCGCGGGGCCGAGCAGATCGAGCAGCTTGTCGAGGTCGGTGACGGTGGGGGCGGCCGCGCTCCAGCGCGGGCCGGCACCGTAGCGCTCGCGCCAGGCGTTCAGGGCGGGGGGCGAATCGCCGAGCGGGTCGATGCTCAGCGACAGCAATTGCACATCGGTGAGGGCCTGGGCCGACAGGCGCGCCTGCAGGGACGCGAACAACGCACCTTGCAAGGGGCAGATCGCACTGCAGCCGGTGAACATCAGCTGGACCGCGGTGAAGCGGCCGCTCAATTGCTCCGCGAGCGTGATCGATCGGCCGTCGTGCCGCGTCAGCCGCGCGGTCGGTGGTGCGCGCCGCGGTCGAATCGGCCCCATGCCGTCGGCCAGGGCCCGGTGCGCGGGGGCGGCCAGCAGGGCCAGCCCTGCGGCTGTCAACAAGCGCCGGCGGAATGCGCAAGGGCTCGCGGGGGATGTCGTGGAAAGGAGGACGGGGGTGGTCATGGGGTGTTGCGGGTGAGGTGGGTCCAGAGCGCCTCGCAGCGCGTGTCGTCGATGTCGAAGCGCGGCATGGTTCGCGGCAGGATCACGTGCGCCGGGTCGATGCCCTCACGCACGGCGCGGCAGAAGGCGGCCAGGTCATAGGCGACGGGTGGGCCGCCGCGCCGCGACAGGGGGGCGCGCAGGTGCTGGCTGTCGAGCGGTGGCCCGGGCAAGGCCGGCCAGCTGTTGACGGCGATCGGTGTGACGGGGCCGGTATGGCACTGGCTGCAGCGCGCCGTCTGGGCCGGCAAGGGTGTCGCGTGGCCCGCCAGCGTGGCGGTGAGCGGCTCGCGGCCGTCGAACAGCCGCGCGCCGCGCGCGGCGGCCCCTAGCCCCCGGCATGCGACCCAGACGGCGGCTGCCACCGACAGCAGCAGGGCCATCACGATCACGGCGATCACCGTGCGCGTGGCGCGCCGACGCCCGGCGCCGGGCGCTTGCTTCATTGCCACGACCTCAGCGGATGTTGACCGTGCGCGCCACGCTCGGCACGCCCTGCGCGTCGAGGGCGAACAGCATGTAGTTGCCCGGCAGCAGGGCACCGCGGTCGGTGGGGATCGCCAGCGTGTAGCGGCCGGCGTCGCCGGTGAAGGCCACCGGAATGCGGCGCTGGTCGGTGTTGACCGAATGCGTGGCCGAGGCCATGCGCACCAGCGCGAACTGGCGCACGGGGCGGTCGGTCGTGACGGCGACCTGGGCGCCCCAGGTGGCGGCGGCCGGCGCCGTCTGGAGCGTCGGGCGTGCGGCGGGCGTGCCGTCGGGCGCGAGCAGGTAGGGCGGCGTCAGGATTTCCACGTCGGGGTGGTCGCCCGCACAGGCACACAGACCGCCGCCGCCTGCGAGCACGCGGCCATCGGGCAGCAGCAGCGCGATGCTGTGGTAGTTGCGCGCCTTCTGCATCGGCGGCAGCGTGACGAAGCGCTCGGTGACCGGGCTCCACAGCTCCGCGGCCAGCACGGAGAAGTCGTCGGAGAAGCCCTTGGGATAGGTCTGGCCGCCGATCACCACGACCTCGCCATTGGGCAGCGCCACGCTGTTGACGAAGGTGCGGCCGTAGGCCATGGGCGCCACCTTGCGCACCGTCGGCGCCTTCGGCGGGCCGGCGCTGATGTCGATCACGTAGGCGGTCTTGAAGGCATCGCCGCTGTCGTGGTTGGGCGCGCCGCCGAGCTTGAGGATCTTGCCCGCGTCGTACATCACGGCGCTGGCGGTCATGGCGTACGGATCGTCGCTGCGCAGCCCGGCCTGCACGATGGCACCGGCGCCGCGCGTGTCGATCCAGTGCATGGCCGCGCTCGGGCCGGCATGGAAGATCCAGCCGTCGGCGGCGCCGAACAGCCACATGTGGTTGTCCGCGCGGTAGACGCCGGCCGCGTCCGGCCCATTGAGCGGCGGATTGGCGGCGTTGGCCGCGGTGGGCATGTCGGACGGCACCGCCGACAGCGTGCGCCAAGCCTGCGTCGCCGGCGACCACACCTCGCCGAACTTGCCGCCCAAGCCGCCGTTCCAGGAGCCGCCCACGGTGAACACGCTGCCGTCCGACATCGTCGTGCTGGCGTTGTAGGCCCGCGGGATGTTCAGCGTGCCCGCCGCCGACCAACTGCCTTTTTGCGGGTCGAAGCGCGAGGTCTTGCCGGCGTCGCTGCCGCCGCTGACCAGGATGCCGCCGTCGGCCAGCATGCTGAGCCCTTCGCAGAACATTTCCTGTCCGGGGTTGGTGGTCACGGTCGGCGTGCTGGTGCCGCTGGCCGGATCGAAGACCGTGGTGTAGGTGGCGAGCCCGCTGTTGCTGCCGAAGTAGGTGGTGCCTTGCGCCGACCACATCAGCAGTTTGCCGTCGGGCAGGTTGGCCGCTGAGGCCGGCACCAGGGGCAGCGCGATCGGGGCGGTCCAGGGCTTGGCCGCGGCGGTCGACTGGGCGGCGGTGTAGCCGGCCGCGGTGAAGCGGTAGTCCACCGCGGGCAGCCAGGTCTCGCCATGGCGGGTCTGCAGGCGGACGACCAGTTCGCCGCCGTCGACCGGCAATCCGGCGACGACCAGGCGCGTGTCGGGGGTCGTGCCGTCGAACAGCGGCGCGGTGCTGCCGGGCCGTTCGACCGTGAGCCGGTAGGCGTCCGCGTTGCTGGCCGTCCAGTCGAAGGTCACGCGCGCCCCGCCGAGCTTGCTGGGTGCGGCGGGGCTCAGGAGGGTGGCGGCCTGGGGCGCAGGCGCAGGCGCAGGCGCAGGGGCGGGCGCGGGCGCGGGTGAGGGCGACGGAGGCGGTGCGGGCGATGGGGCCGGCGAAGGCGGGAGTACCTCGGTGCCGGTGCCGGATCCCCCGGCCGCCGTGCCGCCGGATTCACCGCCACCGCCGCCGCCGCAGGCGGCCAAAAGGGAAAGCGTCGCGCAGGCGAGCGCCAGCGACCGTGGTTGAAACGGCTTCATATGTATTCTTTCGCATTAATGTGTGACAGGGCGCAGGCTAGCCACGCCAAAGAGCCTTGGCAACCCCGGTCGACCCCGGGCGCGGCAAAATGCGTGAATGAATGCGCTCAATGTTTCGGAATACGTGCAGACCCTCGGGCTGCAGGCCAAGGCCGCGTCGGCCCTGATGGCCAAGGCGGATGCCGCCACCAAGAACAAGGCCCTGAAGGCGCTGGCCCGCCGTCTGCGCGACAGCGCCGCCGAGCTGGCACCGGCTAATGCGCGCGACATCGAACGCGCCACGGCCGCCGGCCTGTCGGCACCGATGGTCGACCGCCTCAAGCTCACGCCGAAGGTCATCGAGACCGTGGCGCTCGGCTGCGAACAGCTGGCGGCCATGCCCGACGTGATCGGCGAGATCAGCGGCATGAAGCAGCAGCCCAGCGGCATCCGCGTGGGCCAGATGCGGGTGCCGATCGGCGTCTTCGGCATGATCTACGAGAGCCGGCCCAACGTGACGATCGAGGCGGCGAGCCTGGCGATCAAGAGCGGCAACGCCGCCATCCTGCGTGGCGGCTCGGAAGCCATCGAATCGAACAAGGCGCTGGCCGACCTGGTGTCGGCCTCACTGGCCGAGGCCGGCCTGCCGGTCGATGCGGTGCAGCTGGTGCAGACCACCGACCGCGAGGCGGTGGGCCAGCTCATCGCCATGCCGCAGTTCGTCGACGTGATCATCCCGCGCGGCGGCAAGGGGCTGATCGAGCGCATCAGCCGCGACGCGAAGGTGCCGGTCATCAAGCACCTGGACGGCAACTGCCACGTCTACGTCGACGACAGCGCGCCGCTGGACATGGCGCTCAAGGTGGTCGACAACGCCAAGACCCAGAAGTACAGCCCCTGCAATGCCGCCGAAGGCCTGCTGGTGGCGGCCTCGGTGGCCGAGCTCTTCCTGCCGGAGATCGGTGCGGTGTTCGCAGCCAAGGGCGTCGAGATGCGTTGCGACCCGGCGGCCGCGCGCATCCTGCGGGCCGAGGGCGCGCTGCACGGCGAGACGGGGACGATCGTCGATGCGGTCGAGTCGGACTGGTCGGAGGAATACCTGGCGGCGGTGATCAGCATCAAGGTGGTGGACGGCGTCGACGAAGCCATCGCGCACATCAACCGCTACTCGAGCCATCACACCGACGCGATCATCACGCGGGACCACATCAATGCGCAGCGCTTCCTGCGGGAGGTCGATTCGGCCAGCGTCATGGTGAATGCGAGCACGCGCTTCGCTGACGGCTTCGAGTTCGGGCTGGGCGCCGAAATCGGCATCAGCACCGACAAGTTCCATGCGCGGGGGCCGGTGGGCATCGAGGGCCTGACCTCCCTCAAATACGTGGTGCTGGGCCAGGGCGAGATCCGAACCTGAGCTGACTTGAGCCGGACTTGAGGGCGCGCAGCCGGAAACGCACTGTTTTCGGCTTGTCATCGGGGCGGGTGGCCCCAAATCCTACAATTGCAGTCCACCTTTCTGCAGAAATCGCATAAGAAGGCCGCCCGCATGGTCCCCCATCTCGTCACCGCCCTGACCGGCCCGATCAACGAACTCGAACAGCGCGTCCTGGATTCCACGCCAGCGATCGAACGCTGGTTCCGGCTGGAATGGATGGAGCACACGCCGCCCTTCTACAGCTCGGTCGACATCCGCAACGCCGGCTTCAAGCTGGCGCCGGTCGACACCAACCTCTTCCCCGGCGGCTGGAACAACCTGACGCAGCAGATGCTGCCGCTGGCCGTGCAGGCGGCGCAGGCGGCCATCGAGAAGATCTGCCCGGAGGCGCGCAACCTGCTCGTCATCCCGGAGAACCATTCGCGCAACACCTTCTACCTGGCGAACATCGCGCAGCTGGTGCGCATCTTTCACATGGCCGGGCTGAACGTGCGGGTGGGGTCGATCGACCCGGCGATCAAGTCGCCCAAGAAGATCGAACTGCCCAACGGCGACACCGTGACGCTCGAGCCGGTGGTGCGCACCAAGCGCCGCCTGGGCATCAAGAACTTCGACCCCTGCACCATCCTGCTGAACAACGACCTGTCGGCGGGCGCGCCGGGCATCCTGGAAGATCTGCATGAGCAGTACCTGCTGCCGCCGGTGCACGCGGGCTGGTCGGTGCGCCGCAAGAGCAACCACTTCCGCAGCTACGAAGAGATCTCCAAGCGCTTCGGCAAGCTGCTGGGCATCGACCCCTGGCTGATCAACCCGATGTCGAGCCTGGCCGAGGGCGTGAACCTCGGCGAAGGTGTCGGGGTCGACCTGATCACCAGCCATGTCGACGCGATGCTCACCAAGGTGCGCCGCAAGTACAAGGAATACGGCATCAACGAGAAGCCCTTCGTGGTCGTGAAGGCCGACAGCGGCCCCGGCGGCACCAGCGTGATGACGGTGCGCGATGCGCGCGAGGTCGAGGCGCTGAGCGCCCAGGCGCACAGCCAGACCAGCTCGAAGGGCAGCGCCCCGGCGCTGATGGACCTGATCGTCCAGGAAGGCGTGCTCACCAACGAGCGCGTGCACGACGGCGTGGCCGAGCCGGTCGTCTACATGATGGACCGGTACGTGGTCGGCGGTTTCTACCGTGTGCACGCCGACCGCGGCATCGACGAAAGCCTGAAGTCGCCCGGTGCGAGCTTCGTTCCGTTGGCTTTTTCCGACAGCGCGCACCTGCCGCAGCCCGGCGCCAAGCCCGGTGCCAGCGCGCCCAACCGCTTCTACATGTACGGCGTGATCGGCCGTCTGGCCATGGTGGCTGCGAGCTACGAGCTCGAGGCGACAGACCCGGACGCCGAGGTCTACGAGTAGGCGGCGGCACCCAGCCGTAGCACATTTCGTCCCCTTGCGGGGACTGGCGGCACGGGCAAAATAGCCGTCCTCTACAGCCAACGGAATCCAGGGTGGGGTGGACGCAGCGGACGCATCCGTTGCTTCTCAGCCCGCCGGTGCCAGGCACCGACGCCTTTTTCCACGACTTCGTGTCAGCCCCCAAATCTTCCTCCGCCGCCCTGATCATCGGCGCCATCGGCGTCGTCTACGGCGACATCGGCACCAGCGTCCTCTATGCCACCAAGGAGGTCTTCGGCCACGGCCATGTGCCGTTCACGCACGAGAACGTCTACGGCATCCTGTCGATGTTCTTCTGGACGCTGACCATCATCGTGTCGCTCAAGTACGTGGTGCTGGTGCTGCGCGCGGACAACGAGGGCGAAGGCGGCCTGGTCGCGATGCTGGCGCTGGCCTCGCGGGCGGTGGCCGACAAGCCGCGGGTGCGCAACGTGCTGCTGGCCGTGGGCATCTTCGGTACCTCGCTGTTCTATGGCGACGGGGTCATCACGCCGGCCATCTCGGTGCTGTCGGCGGTCGAGGGCCTGGAGGTGGTCTCGCCGCACTTCAAGCACTACGTGATCCCGATCACGCTGGTGGTGCTGTTCTGCCTCTTTGCCGTGCAAAAGCGCGGCACGGCGGGCATCGGCAAGTTCTTCGGACCGATCACGCTGGCCTGGTTCCTGGTGCTGGCGGTGCTGGGCGTGTCGCAGATCCTCGGCCACCCGGCGATCCTCAAGGCGGTGAGCCCGCACTACGCGCTGAAATTCATCTGGGACAACCCAATGACCAGCTTCATCGTGCTGGGCGCCACCGTGCTGTGCGTCACCGGTGCCGAGGCGCTCTACGCGGACCTCGGCCACTTCGGCAAGGGGCCGATCCGCATCGCGTGGTTCTCGGTGGTGATGCCAGCGCTCACGCTCAACTACTTCGGCCAGGGGGCCCTGCTGCTGGAGAACCCGGAAGCGGTGAAGAACCCCTTCTTCATGATGGCGCCCGAGTGGGCGCTGATCCCGCTGGTGCTGCTGGCGACGCTGGCCACGGTGATCGCCTCGCAGGCCCTCATCACCGGCGCCTTCAGCGTGACGCGCCAGGTCATCCAGCTGGGCTACCTGCCGCGCCTGAACATCGAGCACACCAGCGTGCGCGCGGCCGGCCAGATCTACATCCCCTTCGTCAACTGGGGGCTGTTCGTGGCGATCGTGCTGGCGGTGGTGATGTTCCGCTCGTCGAGCAACCTGGCGGCGGCCTACGGCATCGCGGTGACCACCGACATGCTGATCACCACGGTGCTCACCTTCTTCGTCATCCGCTATGCCTGGAAGCTGCCGCTGCTGCTGTGCGTCGGCGCCACGGCCGCCTTCTTCGTGGTCGACTTCGCCTTCTTCGCGTCGAACCTGCTGAAGCTGCCTGAAGGCGGCTGGTTCCCGCTGCTGATCGGCGGCGCCATCTTCATGCTGATGATCACCTGGAAGGAGGGCCGGCGTCTGATGGGCGAGGTGCAGCGCACGGATGCGATCGAGCTGCGCAGCTTCCTCGATGCCGTCTTCGTGAGCCCTCCGGCCCGGGTCGACGGCACGGCGGTGTTCCTCACGGCCGAGCCGGGCGTCACGCCCAATGCGCTCTTGCACAACCTCAAGCACAACAAGGTGCTGCACGAGCAGAACCTGTTCGTCACCGTGCGCAACCACGAGGTACCCTGGATCCCGATGGACAAGCGCATTGAGGTGGAGGCCCTGGGCCGCCACTGCTGGCAGGTGATGGTGCACTACGGCTTCAAGAACGACGTCGACCTGCCGCGCGCACTGGAAAACGCACGCCTGCGCGGCTGCCAGCTCGAGCCGATGACCACCAGTTATTTCCTGTCGCGCGACGTCGTGATCCCGACGCTGGGCAGCGGCATGGCGCCATGGCGCGAGAAGCTCTTCGCGCAGATGCACCACAACGCGAGCGGCGCGGCGAACTTCCTGAACCTGCCGAACAACGCGGTGGTGGAGCTGGGTTCCAAGATCGAGATCTGAGGCGGCGGCCGGCGACGGCAAGGTTCGTGCTTGAGCTGGGTCAGGCCCCGACCCGATGCCCGCCATGCACCACCCCGCCACCGCCGCCATGCCTTCCCTGCGCCACAGCTATTTCGAGGATGCCCAGGCGATCTTCGCCGGCACGCTGTTCGTGTCGCTGGCGCTCATCCTGTTCAACCAGGTGGGGCTGCTGACCGGCGGCGCAGCGGGCCTGGCCTTCCTGCTGCACTACGTCACCGGCATCAGCTTCGGCAAGCTGTTCTTCCTGATCAACCTGCCTTTCTACGGCTTCGCCTGGATGCGCATGGGGCGGGAATTCACGGTCAAGACCTTCATCGCGATCACGATGCTGTCGGCCATGACGGAATGGTCGCCCGCGCTCTTCGCCATCGACCGGCTTCACCCGGCCTATGCGGCCGTGCTCGGCGGGTTGTTGCTGGGTGCGGGCTGCCTCTTCCTGGCGCGGCATCGCGGGAGCCTGGGCGGCGCCACCATCGTGTCGCTCTACATGCAGGAGAAGCACGGCTGGCGCGCCGGCAAGGTGCAGATGGGCATCGACTGCAGCATCGTCGCACTGGCCTTCCTCGTCATCGAGCCCAGCCGGGTGCTGTATTCGGTGCTGGCGGCCGTTGTGATGAGCGTGTTCCTCGCGGTCAACCACAAGCCCGGGCGCTACGTTGCGATGTAGCGCTTCGGGGTCGCGTGCTCACCCGAAGTCGGCCGGCCGCTCGCGTGCCAGCGCATCCATGTGCGAGGCGATCGCGCCCGGCGTGGTGAACCAGACATCGCCCCGATCCCTTGCGCGCGCCAGGTGCTGCAGGGCGGTCCGCAGATGCCGCAGCCGGTAGGGCTGTCCGACGATGTACGGATGCAGCGCCAACCCCATCACCAGCGGCTGCGCGCGCGACTGCTCGCGCATCTCGTCGAAGTTGTCGATCACCATGGCGGTGAAGTCCTTCGCGTCCATCAGGCGGCCGACGATCATCGGGATGTCGTTGAGCTCCTGTGGGTACGGCACCGACCACAGCGAGCCGCCGCCGCGGGTGCGCATGCGCACCGGCTGGTCGTCGTGGCACCAGTTGAGCGTGTAGCCGTAACCGGTCTCAGCCAGCAGGTCGGGCGTCAGGTGCGTCTCGGAGATCCAGGGCGACAGCCAGCCGGCGGGCGTTTGCCCGCTCTCGCGCTGCATGCGTTCGCGGCAGCGCACCAGCAGCGCGCGCTCATGCGCCTCGTCGAGCACCCCCTGCCGCTCGGCGTTGCTGTGGCCGTGGCCGATGAGTTCGTCGCCGCGCGCCACGCAGGCCTGCACCAGTTCCGGGCAATGGTCGTAGAGGGCGGTGTTGATGAGGGCGCCGGTCGGCAGCCCGAGCGCGTCGAAGAGTTCGAGGCAGCGCCAGGCGCCCACGCGGTTGCCGTATTCGCGCCAGCCGTGGTTGAGCACGTCGGGCTGCGGGGAGGCCGGGCCGATGTTGGCGCCCAGCCCGTCGCCGAAGGCGAAGTGCTCGATGTTGAAGCCGAGGTACACCGCCAGCCGTGCCCCATTCGGCCACACGTAATCGGGACGGCGCGTGATGGGGCGGTAGTCGAAGCGGTCGTGTGCGGGGAGCAAGTCGGGCCAGCGTGTCGTCATGTCGCCATTCTCACAGCGAGACCGCCCGGCGTGCCGAGCGGCACAATCGCCGGATGCGTTTCTTCAAGGACCTGAGTCTTTCGGCCTTCACCGCCGGCTTCGTCGCGGTGCTGGTCGGCTTCACCAGCTCGGTCGTCATCGTGTTCCAGGCCGCGCAGGCCTTCGGCGCCACGCCCGAGATGATCGCCTCGTGGATGTGGGCGCTCGGCCTCGGCATGGGCCTCGCTTCGTTGCTGCCGTCGCTGTGGCTGCGCAAGCCGGTGATGGTCGCGTGGAGCACGCCCGGCGCGGCGGTGCTGGCCACCGCCGGCGCGGGCTACGGCATGGGCGAGGCGGTCGGCGCCTTCATCGTGTGCGCCGCACTCATCACGCTGGCCGGTGCCACCGGCTGGTTCGAGCGGGTGATGAACCGGATCCCGATGGCCATCGCCTCGGCGCTGCTGGCCGGCGTGCTGGCGCGCTTCGGGCTGTCGGCCTTCGCGGCGGCGCAGACCGCGCTGCCGCTGGTGCTGCTGATGCTCGGCACCTACCTCGTCGGCAAGCGCATCGCGCCGCGCTATGCGGTGCCGCTCACGCTGGGCGCCGCCATCGCGTACGCGGCGCTGCGCGGCGAGCTGGCCTGGTCGGCGGTGCACTTCAGCCTGGCGATGCCGGTGTTCACGATGCCGGTCTTCACCTGGCAGGCGGCGGTGAGCCTGGCGCTGCCGTTGTTCGTGGTGACGATGGCGTCGCAGAACCTGCCGGGCGTGGCGGCCATCCGCGCGGCCGGCTACGACATGCCGATCTCGAAGCTCATCACGCTGACCGGCGTGGCGACGCTGGTGCTCGCGCCCGTCGGCGGCTATGCGCTCAACCTGAGCGCCATCACCGCCGCCATCTGCATGGGCCGCGAGGCGCACGAAGACCCGGCGCGGCGCTACACCGCGGCCGTGAGCTGCGGCGCGATCTACGTCGTGATCGGCCTGTTCGGCGCGGCGGTCACCAGTCTGCTCACCGCCTTCCCGAAGGAACTGGTCGCGGCCATCGCCGGGTTGGCACTGCTGGGCACCATCGGCGGTGGCCTGGCGGCGGCGTTGCGCGACGAGTCGCACCGCGAGGCCGCGCTCATCACCTTCCTGGTCACGCTCTCGGGCGTGACCCTCGCCGGCATCGGCTCGGCTTTCTGGGGCGTGGTGGCCGGCGCCGTCGCGCTGGCGATCCAGCGCGTCGGAAAAAGGGCCGCGGCGGGCAAGGACATCGCGCCTGCCTGCAAGATCAAGCAAGACAGCAAGGCGGCCATCCGGGCCGCCGGAAAGACACCATGAGCCGCAACATCCTCTTCGTCGCCGACCCGCTCGACCAATTCAAGATCTACAAGGACACGACCTTCTCGATGATGCGCGAGGCACAACGCCGCGGCTGGCGCATCGCGGCCTGCCTGCCGCAGGACCTGACCTGGAAGTCGGGCGGCGTGGTTGCGGCCAACGTGCTGCAGATCACGCTGACCGGCGACGCGAAGGCCTGGTACCACGTCGACATCGAGGAGTCCAAGGCACTGAAGGACTTCGACGCCGTGCTGATGCGCAAGGACCCGCCCTTCGACGCCGAATACATCTACGCCACCCACCTGCTCGAGCAAGCCGAGCGCGAAGGCGCGCGCGTGGTCAACAAGCCGCGGGCGCTGCGCGACCACCCGGAAAAGCTCGCGATCATGGAGTTCCCGCAGTTCGTCACGCCGACGCTGGTCACGCGCAGCGCGGGCGCGGTGCGCGACTTCCACGCCGAGCACGGCGACATCATCCTGAAGCCGCTCGACGGCATGGGCGGCATGGGCATCTTCCGCGTGAAGCAGGACGCGATGAATCTCGGCTCCATCATCGAGACGCTCAACAAGGACGGGGCCGAGACCATCATGGTGCAGCGCTTCGTGCCGCAGATCACCGAGGGCGACAAGCGCATCCTGATCATCGGCGGCGTGCCGGCGCCCTTCGTGCTGGCGCGCATCCCGCAGGGCACCGAGGTGCGCGGCAACCTCGCGGCCGGCGGCAAGGGCGTGGCCCAGCCGCTGACGCCGCGCAACCGCGAGATCGCCGAAACCGTTGGCCGTGCGCTGGCGCCGCGCGGCCTGCTGCTGATCGGCCTCGACGTGATCGGCGACAGCGTCACCGAGATCAACGTGACCAGCCCGACCTGTTTCCAGGAGATCACCGAGCAGAGCGGCTTCGACGTGCCGGCGATGTTCATCGATGCGCTCGAGGCGGAATTGAAAAAGGGACCGTGAGGTCCCTTTGGATGTACCAACGACGCCGAGGCGTCGCTAGGGTGATCAGAATTCGACTGAGGCGCTTACGCTGAACGTGCGTGGATTCCCCAGTACGAGGTATCCGTTCTCGGGGTAGCCGCCCACCGACGACCAGTAGTTGCGGTCGGCGACGTTGTCCACGCGGGCGCGGAGCGTCACGAGCTTTCCACTCCACTCGGTGACGTAGCGCGCACCGAGGTCGAGGCGGGCCCAGCCCGGCACGCGCAGGGTATTGGCGCTGTCGGCATAGCTGTGACCGGTCGCGACCACGCGGGCGTCGAAAGACAGCCCGCGCATGCCCGGCACATCCCAATCGACGCCAATGCTGCCTTGTACCTTTGGGACGCCGATCACCCTTTTGCCGTCGGTAATGGTGGCTCCGGTCGACTTCTGCTTGGCATCGAGGAGCGTCAGACCGCCCAGCACTCGCAGGCCCTTGGCTGCTTCACCGAAAGTCGTGAGTTCGAAGCCCTGGTGGCGATCCTTGCCCGCCTCCACGAAATAGCGCTGGTCATTGATGAAAGCACGCGGCTTGTCGGTGGAGAAAAACGCAATGGCACCACCAATGCTTCCACCGTCGTATTTGACGCCGACCTCTTTCTGCTTGGAGACGTATGGCGAGAGTTGCGCACCGGGGTTGAACACCGGACCGCTGGTCGAGGTGGTGGGCGCGGTCTCGCCTTTGCTCAGCCCTTCGATGTAGTTCGCGTACAGCGACACTTGCGGTTGCAACTTGTAGACGAAGCCGGCCATCGGGCTGACGCGGCTCTTTTCGTACCCGGAGGGGACGCCTGTAAAGTATTCGTAGCCTGTGCTCGACAGCGTCTGGTGGCGTAGGCCCAAGGTCAGCAAGGCCCGATCGTCAAGGAGTGACAGGGTATCGCCGACGGCGAAGCTGCTCAGGCGGACTTTGGTCAGCAGTGCTGGGTCGTTCAGATCGTTGCCGCGGAAGGCGCCCGCCGTGAAGCCAGGCAGTGCGATGCCTACCGGTGTGTACATGCTGCTCACGGTGGGGTTGAAGAAGTCCCACTCGTAGGCGTTCTTTTCCTTGAGTTCATAGAACGAGTACGAAGCAACGAGCGAATGCTTGACTGACCCCATCGTTAACTTGGCGCGCATGCCGAGTTCGGCGGTGCGGGTGTCATCCTGGCGCTCGTTGTCGAAGCGGGACATGTTGCCTGCGCCAGCAGCGGTGGTGACCGTGATGCCGGCGAGCCGGTTGCCCTCGAAGCTCCGGCGAGCGCCTGCAGCACCCCAGATGGTCACATCTGGATTGATGTCGTATTCCCCGCGCACCGATCCAAAGGTGTCGCGTTCGTTCGAATAGGTCCAGGGCTGCGCGTAGTTGACGCTGTTGTCGGGCGCCGACGGTACCGAGGTGAGCGCCGGGCCGAGCGTCACGTTCGGCCGCGGCCGCGTCAGACGGTGCTCCTGGTGGCCGACGTCGACCGAGATGCGTGCGTCGCGGCTGCGCCAGTCAAGGCCCAGCGAGAACAGGTCTAGCTTGACCTTCTCGTCATCCACAGCGGTGCCGCCTTCACGATGCAGTGCGTTCAGACGGATGCCGGTGCTCTGGTCCGGACCGAAGCGGCGCGCGATGTCTGTCGACACATAGCCTTGCTCGCCGCTGCTGACGCCGGCACTGACCTGCGTCAGCGGATCGTTGCCCGCGCGCTTGGGCAACAGGTTGATGTTGCCGCCGATGCCACCACCACTGGGCGTTGCGCCGTTCAGGAAGGCGCTGGCGCCCCGCAGCACTTCGACGCGTTCGAACAGTTCCGACGAGATGTACTGGCGCGGCAACAACCCGTACAGGCCGTTGTAGGCGATGTCATCGGAATTCACGATGAAGCCGCGAATAAAGTACGACTCCTGGAAGTTGCCGAAGCCGCGTGCGACCCGCACCGTCGGGTCGTTCTGCAGCACGTCGGCCACGCTCCTGGCCTGCTGGTTCTGGATCAGTTCGCTCGTGTAGCTCGTCGTGGAAAACGGCGTGCTCATGATGTCCTGTGTGCCTAGGATCCCCACCCGCCCACCCCGCGCCACCTGTCCGCCTGCATAGGGCTTGGTCAACCCTTCCGCCGACGCATCGGCGCTGGCTTCCACCGTCACGGTCGACAGGGTGCCGGAAGCGGCGGTCGGGGTGGTTTGTGCAGACGTCGACAGCGCGTGCAGCGCAAGCGTCGCGGCCAAGGTGACGGGCCGCAGCGGAAAGCGGATGGAAGACATGAACGGTTCCCTCTTTATTGGAGTGCAAATGAGAACCGTTATTATCTTGCCGGCTTTCCGGCGCGCGCGCAGGCCGCCGCAAAAAGAGCGCGGACGTTGTTTCCGCGCGACCCGGTATTCAGCCGGCCCGGCGGCCGTCCACGAAAACGGCGAGTTCGCCCGCCGAGAACGGCATCCATTGCTCGTTGGTCGTCAGTGGCGCGGTGACTATCACCGCGACGCGGTCGTCGAGCGTCGTGTGCTGCGAGAAGTCCATCTGCACATCCTCGTCGGCCAGCTTCGCCAGCGTGAACGGATGCTGCCGTTCGATGTACCAGAGGTTCGTCGACGCATGCGCCCACAGCGCCTGGCCGTTCGACAGCATGAAGTTGAAGGTGCCGTGCCGGGCGAGCTGCGGCGCCAGTTCGCGCAGCGTCAGCGTGAGTTCGGCCACGCTGGGTACATCGGCATGCGACTTGGCCAGTTCCTGCATGACCCAGCAGAAGGCGTGCTCGCTGTCGGTGCTGCCCACCGGATGGAAGTTGCCGTGCAGCCGCGGCCGGAAGTCCTTCAGGTCGCCGTTGTGCGCGAACACCCAGTAGCGGCCCCACAGCTCGCGCACGAAGGGGTGGCAGTTCTGCAGGTTGATGGCGCCCTGGGTCGCCTTGCGGATGTGCGCGATGACGTTGCGGCTCTTGATGGGGTAGCGGCGGATCAGCTCGGCCACCGGCGAGTCGCAGGCCGGCAGATGGTCGACGAAGTGGCGCAGCCCGCGGTCCTCGAAGAAGGCGATGCCCCAGCCGTCGGCATGATGGTCGGTGCGGCCCCCGCGCTGCGCGAAGCCCGTGAAGCTGAAGGTCACGTCGGTGGGCGTGTTGCAATTCATGCCGAGCAGTTGGCACATGGTCAGGACTCTTTCGGCGGTGGGGGCACGCGCAGTTGCAGGGCCGCGAGGATGGCAATGGCGCACAGCGCCGACAGCATGAAGAACACCTCGTTGAAGGCGGCCAGCCGCGCCGGGCTGCTGGCCGCCTGCGTGAGCGAATCGCCATGTGCGGCCAGACGCCATTCGAGCGCGATGGCGCACAGGCTCACGCCCGCCGCGCCGCCGAGCATGCGCAGGAAGCTGATGGCGCTGGCGCCTTGCGGGATGAGCGGCTTGGCCAGCGGGCGCATCGCACCGAGGTTGAGCGAGGGCAGGATGAAGCCCAGCCCGATGCGCCCGATGACGGCGAAGGCCACCAGCAGCCACAGCGTGCTGCCCAGCGTCAGCACCTTCATCAGCGCGAAGGACACGGCCAGCAGCGCCAGCCCGATGCTGACCAGCAGCCACGTCGGCTGGCGGTCGGCCAGCCGGCCGACCAGGGCGATGGAGATGGCCAGCACGATGCCGGCCGGCAGCATGATGGTGCCCACATGCGAGGCCGACAGGTGCAGCGCGACCTGCATGTACACCGGCAGCAGGTAGGTCGAGCCGAACAGCGCCGCGCCGTAGATGAACGACACCACGCTGCCCATCGCGAACGACCGGTAGCCGAAGAGCGCCATGTGCATGAGCGGCGCGCCGCCACCGGCCGCCAGACGCTTCTGCCACCCCACGAAGACGGCCAAGGACAGCACCGCGCCCGCCAGCAGCAGGGCGGCCTCGACCGGCGCGTCGCCACGCAGCTCGACCAGGCCATTGAGCAGGCACAGCGTGCCGGCCAACCCGATGAGCAGGCCGCGCCAGTCCAGCCCGCCCGCACGCGTGGCGGTGACGCCGCCCGGCGCCGTGGTGGGCACGAACTTGTAGGCCAGCCAGATCGACGCGAGGCAGAACGGCACCACCATGAAGAAGATGGAGCGCCAGCCGAACAGGTCGACCAGCACCCCGCCGATGCTCGGCCCGATGGCCGGCGCCAGCACCACGCCCATGCCGAAGATGCCGCTGGCGCGTCCCTGCTCGTGCGGCTCGAAGGCGCGCAGGATGATGATGGCCGGGATGGGCTGCACCACGCCCGCGGCCAGGCCTTCGGCCACGCGTGCCAGCAGCACCAGCGAGAAGTCGTTGGCCAGCCCGCCGGCGATGCCGCCGGCCAGCAGCAGCACCATCGTGCCGACATAGGTGCGGCGGTAGCCGTAGCGCCCCAGCAGCCAGGGCGTGGTGAGCATCGACACCGTCATCGCCACCATGAAGCCCGAACTCACCCATTGCGCGCGTTCCTGGCCGAGCGCGAAGTGGTGGCTCATGCCTGGGATCGCGACGTTGACGATGGTCGAGGACATGATCGACGCCATCGTGCCGACCATCACCGAGAGCAGGAGGAGCCAGCGGTAGCGCTCGCCGTAGCGGCTGCGCAGCGAGGGAAGAGGGGTGTCGTTCATCGAGGTGGGCGGGCGGCGGCATGGCCGTGTTGGCCTGTCCTACAAGGATACGGGTCTTTGCGCTGCGGGGCGCCGACGCACGGCGGGGACAATGCCGGGGCTGTCACGCCAGCTGCGCGGCTTTCTCCTCGCACTGTTCCGCCTCTCAAAAGAACATACACCATGGACTCCATCCTTCACGACGGCGCCAGCGCCGCATCGACCGAAGCGGCCGACGCCCCCGCCAGCGACAGTCACTCCCTGGCGGCGGACCTGCGCGCCCCGACGATCAGCCGCGCCTACCAGTGCCAGTGTGGCCGCCCCGTCTTTCTCGGCAACAGCCAGTGCCTGGCCTGCCGCACGCCGCTCGGCTACGTCACCGAACGCCTGGGCGTCGTGCCGCTGGCGCCGGCCACCCACGACAACGCCGAGCCCGAGACCTTCACCGTCTTCGGCGACATCGGCGGCAAGGCCTGGCGCCGCTGCAACAACTTCCTGACGGCTGCCGGCTGCAACTGGATGGTGCCGGCGCCGCGCGACGGCGACGACGCCTCGTTCACCACCGAGGGGCTGGCGCCCGGCTTCTGCCTGTCGTGCAGCGCCACGCGCACCATCCCCGACCTGTCGATCGAGACCAACGGCAACCTGTGGCGCAAGCTGGAGCAGGCCAAGCGCCGCCTGCTGTCGCAACTGCTCGCCCTCGGGCTGCCCGTGGTCACCCGCCATGCCGACCCGGTGCACGGCCTGGCCTTCGACTTCCTCGGCAACATGCCCGGCGGGCCGCACGTGCTCACCGGGCATGAAGAAGGCGTGATCACGCTCAATGCCGAGGAGGCGGAAGACGCCGTGCGCGAACGCATCCGCGCCGAGATGCGCGAACCCTACCGAACGCTGGTCGGCCACTTCCGCCACGAGATCGGCCACTACTACTGGGACCTGCTGGTCTTCCCCACGCCCTGGATCGACGACTACCGTGCCCTGTTCGGCGACGAGCGGGCAGACTACGCCACCGCCCTGCGCACCCACTACGAGAACGGCCCGCCGGCCGACTGGGCGAACCGCTTCGTCACCAGCTACGCCAGCTCGCATCCGTGGGAAGACTGGGCGGAGACCTGGGCGCACTACCTGCACATGGCCGACACGGCGGACACCGCGATGAGCTTCGGGGTCGATGCGCAGAACGTCGAGCTGGCCAGCGACCTGTTCGAGCCGTCCGACCTGTGGCAGCCCGAGCACCCCGGCGCGATGAAGTTTCTCGACTTCCTCAATGGCTGGGTGCGGCTCACCAATGTGCTGAACGAACTGTCGCGCAGCATGGGCCAGCCCGATTACTACCCCTTCGTGCTGCCGCGCGCGGCCGTGGGCAAGCTGCAGTTCATTCACCAGGTGATCACCGAGCAGCGGCAGCGCAGTCAGACCGGCGCGACGCAGGCGGAGGGCACGAGCACCGATGTGGCGTTGGACGCGTCCGCGTCGAGCGTGCCGCCCGCGCCGGAGGCGGCGCCCGCGCCGCCGATCGAGACGGTCGGCATGACCCAGAGCCAAACCCAGACCCAGGCGCAGCAGCCCTTCTTTCAGACCGGCCTGCAGCAGAACCAGGGCATGTTCGACCACAGCGTGGGCAACGTGCAGTCGCACTGAAGCGACGTCGGGGGCCGATCAGACGGTTCGGTCGGCCGCCGCGGCGCAGCGTGCACAGATGCACGCCCGGCCGCGCGCGGCGCCGGGCACGCGCTCACGGAGCGCTTCATCGAAGCGCGCCGTCATGCACCAGCACGGCCCCTGGGCCACGCCGGTCGTCCGCTCGATTTCCGTCGCGCATGCGTTCGCCGCGCCGCAGAGTGGGCAGCGGGTCGGGTCGATGGCCGGAACGTTGGACATGGGGCCATTGTCGCGCGCACCACCGCGCGGGTTCAACGCGGCTCGTCGTCGGTCAAAAAGGCGAAATGCGAGGGCATCGGGCTCGATTCGGGCAGCACGTAGACCAGGCCGCGACGCGTGCCCAGCACCGGCTTCACTTGCGTGTCGTAGAAGGCGGCCGGCACGTTGATGCAGCCGTAGGAAATGCGGTTGTCGTGAGCGCTCGGCGAGGCCAGTCGCTGCAGCCGCCGTTCTGCTTTGTTGGTCGCGCGCACCCGGTGCATGGAGATCGCCGCGTCGTAGTCGACCCACACGATGTCCTCGCCGGCGGTGTTGCGGCCGGGCTCCGAGACGAAGCGCCCCGCCGGGGTCGTGCGTTCATGCGGCAGGATCTGGGCGATCGGCCGTTCACCGATGCCGGGCACCGACACGTCGCCGCGCGCCAGACCGAGCAGCACCGGCGACGACGCCATCAACGAACCGTTGGCGTCGTAGATCAAGAGGCGTGCCTTCTTCTTGTCGATCAGCGCGAAGGGCTGATGCCGGTTGTCGCCAGTCGCCACGGCGCGTTGTACGAAGGCCGAGGCCTGGGCGTCGCCGGTTGCCGCATAGGCCGGCACCAGCGTCGCGCCGCAGAGCAGCCACGTGGCGACGAGTCGAAGCAGGGAAGGGTGCATGACGCGGTCCCGAGATGGTCGTGAAGGGAAAGACGACGGGCCGGCGACCGCATGCGATCGCCGGCCCCGTGGCCTCTGGGCAGGTCTCGACCTGGCGGTCGACCTCAGTTGCGGTCTGCGCGCGCGGGGCGCATGGCGGGTTCGGCCGGCGCGTTGGGCGCTTGGGCGGGCGTGGTGGTCGTGCCACTGTTCATCGGTGCGGCACCGGGCGTGGCCGTTGGCGTGCCGGTGGTGCCCATCGGCGTGCCTTGCTGCGTCTGCTGGCCGGCCCCGATGGCCGGATTCGACACATTGGGGTTCGGCGGATTGCCCTGCGCCATAGCGACGCCGGCGGCGCCCATCAGCAGAGCGGCGAGAAGGGGAGCGGTGCGCTTGATCATGATGAATCTCCTGGAGTGGATGAGAGGGAGTCGAACCGGTGAACCCGGCGCTGACGCGGTGGACAGCTGCGTTCAGCCTAGGCAGCGCGAGCGATGTCCCCGTCGTCCCGGCGCGCGGTGCCGTGTAGGAGAGGCATGCCCACGGTTGTGGCGAATGGGGCTGCGCCGCTGACGGCCAGGGCTGGCGTTGCCATTCGTCCGTGTTGCTGCGTCGCTGCGCATCGGCGCCTGAGACGCGGGCTCCTCAATGCATCGGCTCACGCCTTGGGCGGCGTGCGCAGCGCATCGCGCAGGCCGCCCACGATGCCGGCCTGCGCCGGGCGTGCGCGGGTCACCATGCCGATCTCGCGGTGGAAGGTCGCGTCGCCCAGCGTGACTACCCGCACGCCCTCGGGCACGCGCCAGTTGGCGCGCACGCGCGGCAGCAGGGCGGCGCCCATGCCCAAGCCCACCAGTTGCACGATGCCTTCGAGCTCGTCCATCTCCACGGCGTCCTGCACCTCGATCGCTTCGCTGCGCAGGAAGCGGTCGACCAGCCGGCCGCCGAAGGACGCGCGGTCGTAGCGCAGGAAGGGCTCGCTGGCGAGGATGCGGCGCCAGTCTCGACCCTTGGCCTGTGGCGGCGCGAGCAGCACGAAGGGCTCCTGCCACAACGGTTCCCACACCAGCTCGGGCGGCATGCTGAAGGGTGGGCGGATCATCACGGCGGCGTCGAGCTCGCCCGCATCCACCATGCCCAGCAGCGCCAGCGACACGCCCGGCACCACGCGCAGCCGCACCTGCGGCACGCGGCGCCGCAGTTCAACCAGCGCGGCCGGCAGCCCGCCCGCCTGCACCGAGGCGATGGCGCCGATGCGCAGCGCCACCGAGAAGTCCGCGGCGCCCGGCCCGGCGTGGAGCTGCTCGGCCATCAGCACCAGGGCCTCGGCGCGCGCGAGGGTGTCGCGGCCGGCCTCGTTGAGCGTGGCGGTGCGGCCCGCGCGGTCGAACAGCGCGAAGCCCAGCGAGGCCTCGAGCCGCTGGATCTGCGCGCTCACGGCCGATTGCGTGAGCCCGATGCGTTCGCCGGCGCGCGAGAAGGTGCCGTGGCGGGCCACGGCGATGAAGGTGCGCAGTTCCTTGAGCATCGGTACAGATCAATGAAAGTGATGAGTCAAAGAAAAATATATCGTTTTTCAGAATCATCGGATTTTCCTAGACTTCCGGTTTTCTTTTCCAACGAACGCACCCCATGACCACCGCTGCCGTCGCCACCACGATCCCGCCCTTCCACCTCGCCTTCCCGGTGCACGACCTGGCGGCTGCGCGCGCCTTCTACGGCGAACTGCTCGGCTGCCCCGAAGGCCGCAGCTCGCCAGACTGGATCGACTTCAACTTCTACGGCCACCAGATCGTGGCCCACCTGGCGCCCGACGAGTGCGCCAATTCCGCGCTCAGCCAGGTCGACGGCCACGGCGTGCCGGTGCGTCACTTCGGTGCCGTGCTGTCGATCCCGCAATGGGAAGCACTGGCCGCCAAGCTCAAGGCCGCGGGCACCGAGTTCGTCATCGAGCCCTACATCCGCTTCAAGGGCGAGCCGGGCGAGCAGGCCACCATGTTCTTCCGCGACCCGTCGGGCAACGCGGTCGAGATCAAGGCTTTCGCGAGCCTCGAGTCCCTGTTCGCCAAGTGAGCCGCGACCGCATCGCGCTCTACTGCGCCCAGGCGCAGGCCTTGGCCTGGGCCGATGGCCTGCGCGCTGCGCTGCCGGGCACGCAGATCGACCTGTGGCCCGAAGCATCGCCCGAAGCGCGGCACGCGATCGTCTGGACGCCGACACAGGCATTCATGGACGCGCACCCGGCGCTCGAACTGATCTTCAACATGGGGGCGGGCGTCGATGCGCTGCTCCGCCTTCGCCTGCCGCCGAAGGCGCGCATCGTGCGCATCGAAGATGGCGGCATGGCGGTGCAGATGGCCGACTACGTGTGCCACGCGGTGCTGCGCCACTTCCGCGAGTTCGACGTCTACGACCGTACCGCAGCGGCCGGCCAGTGGGCGCCGCGCCCGGACCGGGCGCGCAGCGACTTCCCGGTCGGCGTGATGGGCCTGGGCGTGCTCGGCCAGCGCGTGGTGAACGCATTGCAGCAGTTCGACTTCCCCGTGCGTGGCTGGAGCCGCTCGCCCAAGGCGATCGAGGGCGTGCGCTGCTTCAGCGGCACCGAACAGTTCGACGATTTCCTGGCCGCCAGCCGCTTCCTCGTGTGCATGGTGCCGCTCACGCCTGACACGCAGGGCATCCTGTGCCGCGCGTCGCTCTCGAAGCTGCAACCGGGCGGCTACCTGATCAATGTGGCGCGCGGCGCGCATTTGGTCGAGAACGACCTGCTCGCGCTGCTCGACAGCGGGCACCTGGCGGGCGCGATGCTCGACGTGACGCGCACCGAGCCGCTGCCCGAAGGCCACCCGTTCTGGTCGCACCCGAAGGTCACGATCACGCCGCACATCTCGGCGCAGACTGTGGTGTCGGAATCGATCGCGCAGATGGTCTCGAAGATCCAGGCGGTGCAACGCGGCGAGGTGCCGGCGGGGTTGGTGGACCCCGCGCGCGGCTACTGACGTCTTGCGCAGCGGGCAAAGAAAAAGGCACCCGCAGGTGCCTTTTTCGTGCCGGTGCGACGCGGCCGATCAGGCTTCGCCCTTCACCTTCAGCCGCCACGCGTGCAGCAGCGGCTCCGTGTACCCACTCGGCTGCTCGACGCCCTTGAACACCAGGTCCTGCGCGGCCATGTAGGCGGCGCTGGTCTTGAAGTGCCCGGCCATCGGCTGGTAGAGGCCGTCGCCGGCGTTCTGCCCATCGACCACCGCAGCCATGCGTTCGAAGGTCGCGTTGACCTGTTCCTTCGTCACGATGCCGTGCAGCAGCCAGTTGGCGATGTGCTGGCTGCTGATGCGCAGCGTGGCGCGGTCTTCCATCAGGCCGACGTTGTGGATGTCGGGCACCTTCGAGCAGCCCACGCCCTGGTCGATCCAGCGCACCACGTAGCCCAGGATGCCCTGCACGTTGTTGTCGAGCTCCTGCTGCTTCTCTTCTGCGGTCCACGCCGGCTTCGGGGCCACCGGCACCTGCAGCAGGTCGTTGAGGATGGCGTCGCGCTCGGCGTTGGCGTCGATCTTCTCCAGTTCCTTCTGCACGTCGGCCACGCTGACTTGGTGGTAGTGCAGCGCATGCAGCGTGGCGGCGGTGGGCGAGGGCACCCAGGCGGTGTTGGCGCCGGCCTTGGGGTGCGCGATCTTCTGCTTGAGCATGTCGGCCATCAGGTCGGGCATGGCCCACATGCCCTTGCCGATCTGCGCCTTGCCGCGCAACCCGCACGCGAGGCCGACCAGCACGTTGTTCTTCTCGTAGGCGGCGATCCATGGCGTCGTCTTCATGTCGCCCTTGCGCAGCATCGCGCCGGCCTGCATGGCGGTGTGCATCTCGTCGCCGGTGCGGTCGAGGAAGCCGGTGTTGATGAAGGCCACGCGCGCGGCGGCTTCGGCGATGCAGGCCTTGAGGTTGACGCTGGTGCGGCGCTCCTCGTCCATGATGCCGAGCTTCACCGTGTTGGCCGGCAGGCCGAGCAGTTGCTCGACGCGGCCGAACAGCTCGCTCGCGAAGGCCACTTCGGCCGGGCCGTGCATCTTCGGCTTCACGATGTAGATGCTGCCGGTGCGCGAGTTGCCCTTGCGCTGGAGGTCGATGGTCGCGATGGTGGTCGTCACCACGGCATCGAGGATGCCTTCGGGGATCTCCTTGCCGGCACCGTACAGGATGGCCGGGTTGGTCATCAGGTGGCCGACGTTGCGCAGGAACATGAGCGAGCGGCCGTGCAGCTTGAGCGGCTGGCCATCGGCGCCGGTGTATTCGCGGTCGGGGTTCAGGCCGCGGGTGAAGGTCTTGCCGCCCTTGGCGACTTCCTCGGTCAGTGTGCCCTGCACGATGCCCAGCCAGTTCGAGTAGGCCGTGACCTTGTCGGCCGCATCGACCACCGCGACCGAGTCCTCGAGGTCGAGAATGGTCGAGAGCGCGGCTTCCATCACCAGATCGCTCACGCCCGCCGGGTCGGTCTTGCCGATGGCCGTGCTGCGGTCGATCTGGAGGTCGAGGTGGATGCCGTGGTGCTTGAGCAGCACCGACGACGGCGATGCCGCATCGCCCTGGTAGCCGACGAAGGCGGCCGGGTCCTTGAGCGAGGTGTCGCTGCTGTGCAGCGTGACGACGAGCTGGCCGTCCTTCACGCGGTAGCCGGTCGCGTCCTTGTGCGAACCGTTGGCCAGCGGCGCGGCCTGGTCGAGCACGTTGCGCGCGAAGGCGATGACCTTGGCACCGCGCACCGGGTTGTAGCCCTTGCCCTTCTCGGCGCCGTCGGCCTCGGGGATCGCGTCGGTGCCGTAGAGCGCGTCGTACAGCGAGCCCCAGCGCGCGTTGGCGGCGTTGAGGGCGTAGCGTGCATTCAGGATCGGCACCACCAGCTGCGGGCCGGCCTGCTGTGCGAGTTCGGCGTCGACGTTCGACGTCGTCGTCTGTACGTCCTTGGGCTGCGGCAGCAGGTAGCCGATCTTCTCGAGGAAGGCGCGGTAGGCCGGCATGTCGGTGATCGGGCCGGGGTGCGCCTTGTGCCAGGCGTCCATCTCGCTCTGCAGGCGATCGCGCTCGGCCAGCAGCGCGATGTTCTTCGGCGCCAGGTCGTCGACGATGGCGTCGAAGCCCTTCCAGAAGGTCGCGCTGTCGACGCCGGTGGCGGGCAACACCTTGTCTTCGATGAAGCGGTGGAGTTCGTTGGCGACCTGGAGGCCGTGGACGGTGGTGCGATCGGTCATGGAAACCTCGACAGTGGACGGGTGGGGGAGACGGAGGAAACGGGTCGGTTCGCAGTGTGGGGGCGCACGGGGCGCGTGCACAACGGTGCGTTGGACGTCTACTTTATTGCATCCCTGGAAGAAGATTAATCCGCCGTAAATCCATTGATTGATGACCTGAATGCGGGTAATCGGCGTTCGAAGCAGCCCGGCGGGTGGCGACAATCGAGGCTTCCCTCGAATTTGTCACGGATATCCCTGCCATGCCCCAGCCTGATGTGCTGATCAGCGAAGTCGGTCCGCGCGACGGCCTGCAATCGGTCCAGGCCACCATGCCGACCGCCGACAAGCTGCGCTGGATCGACGCGCTCCACGCCGCGGGCGTGCGCGAGATCGAGGTCGCGTCCTTCGTGCCTGCGCGGCGGCTGCCGCAGATGGCCGACGCGGCCGAGGTCGTGCGCCACGCCATCACCTTGCCCGGCCTGACCGTGATGGCGCTGGTGCCGAACCTGCGCGGCGCCGAGGCGGCCCTGGCGGCCGGGGTGCACAAGCTCACCGTGCCGGTGTCGGCCAGCGAAGCGCATTCGCTCGCCAACGTTCGCAAGACGCGCGAGCAGATGGTCGAGGAAGTGCGCGCCATCGCCGCGTTGCGCCGCGACGTCGCGCCGCACGTCGGCTTCGAGGCCGGCCTGTCGACCGCTTTCGGCTGCACGCTGCAGGGCGAGGTGCCGGAAGACGAGGTCATCCGCCTGGCCGCGCAGTGCATCGAGGCCGGCGCCGACGAGGCCGGCCTGTCCGACACCGTGGGCTACGCCAACCCGGCGCAGGTGCGCCGCCTGTTCCGCCGCCTGCGCGCGGAGATCGGCGAGCACGCCGGCGCCGCCCACATGCACAACACGCGCGGTCTCGGCCTGGCCAATTGCCTGGCGGCGTACGAGGAGGGCGTGCGCACCTTCGACGCCTCGCTCGGCGGTCTGGGTGGCTGCCCCTATGCGCCCGGTGCGTCGGGCAACGTGGTCACCGAAGACCTGGTCTTCATGTTCGAGGCCATGGGCGTGCGCACCGGCATCGACATCGAACGGCTGATCGCGGCGCGTGCGCCGCTGATGGCCGGGCTGCCGGGCGAGCCGGTGTACGGCATGACGCCGGAGGCCGGCCTGCCCAAGGGGTTCACCAAGGGATTCGCCAAGGGATTCGCCAAGGAAATGAAGCATGTCTGAGCCCACCCCGCTGCCCTACGCAGGCATCCGCGTCGTCGAATTCACGCACATGGTCATGGGCCCGACCTGCGGCATGCTGCTGGGCGACCTGGGCGCCGAGGTCATCAAGGTCGAGCCGATCGCCGGCGACGACACGCGCCGCCTGCTCGGCTCGGGCGCGGGTTTCTTCCCCACCTTCAACCGCAACAAGAAGAGCATCGCGCTCGACCTGAAGAAGCCCGAAGGCCTGGAGGCCGCGCTCAAGCTCGTCGCCAGCGCCGACATCGTGAGCGAGAACTTCAAGCCCGGCACGATGAAGAAGCTGGGCCTGGACTACGACACGCTCAAGAAGCTCAACCCACGCCTGATCTACGTCAGCCACAAGGGCTTCCTGCCCGGCCCGTACGACCACCGCACCGCGCTCGACGAGGTGGTGCAGATGATGGGCGGCCTGGCCTACATGACCGGCCGTGCCGGCGACCCGCTGCGGGCCGGGACCAGCGTGAACGACATCATGGGCGGCATGTTCGGCGCCATCGGCGCGATGGCCGCGCTGCGCCAGCGCGACGCCACGGGCGAAGGCTGCGAGGTGCAGTCGGCGCTGTTCGAGAACAACATCTTCCTGGTCGCGCAGCACATGATGCAGTTCGCCGCGACGGGCAAGGCCGCCGACCCGATGCCCAGCCGCATCTCGGCCTGGGGCATCTACGACGTGTTCACGGTCAAGGACGGCGAGCAGATCTTCCTGGCCGTGGTGAGCGACAAGCAGTGGGCCATCTTCTGCCAGGCCTTCGGCCTGCAGGAAATGCACGCCGACCCGCGCCTGGCCACCAACAACGACCGGGTGCGCGCCCGCGACTGGATGATGCCGATCCTGCGCTCGCACCTGGCCGACACCAGCGCCGCCGAACTGAGCGCGGTGTTCGAGAAGAACGAGCTGCCCTTCGCGCCCATCACCCGGCCGCAGGACCTGTTCGATGATCCGCACCTGAACGCGACGGGCGGCCTGGCGCCGGTGCGCATGAACGACGGCAGTGAATCGAAGGTGCCGCTGATGCCCTTCACGCTGGGCGGCCAGCGCCCCGGCATCCGGCTGCAGCCGCCGCTGCTGGGCGAGCACACCGAGGCGCTGTTGCGCGAGGTGGGCTACGACGATGCGGCCATCACGGCGTTGAAGGCGAGCCGGTCGGCCGCCTGAGCGCGTGGCCGTTCAGGGCGCGCGAGACATCGTCTGCGCGCGCTCCGCGTCCCACCCGCCGCCCAGCGCCCGGTCGAGCGCGATCCGTGCCGCCAGCTGGTCCGCACGCAACTGCAGCGCCGTCTGCTCCGCGCTGAACAGGTTGCGCTGCGCGTCGAGTTCATCGAGGTGCGAGGCATAGCCCTCGCGGTAGCGGTTGCTGGCCACGCGCAGCGTCTCCTGCAGGGCCGCGCGCTGGGCCTCGACCTCGACCGCCTGCCGCGCCAGTTCGTCGATGGCGGCGAGCTGGTCTTCCACCTCGCCGAAGGCGGTGAGCACGGCCTTTTCGTAGGTGGCCAGGGCCTGGTCGCGCCGCGCGTCGGCCGCGCGCACGCCGGCGCGCAGCCGGCCGCCTTCGAACAGCGGGGCGAGCACGCTGCCGCCGAGGCTCCACAGCTTGAAGGGGTCGCCGGTGAGCGCGCTCGAGCTGATGCTGCCGAGGGTGGCCGACAGGTGGATCGACGGCAGCAGCTGTGCGCGCGCCGCGGCGAGCTGCGCGTCGGTGGCGGCCAGCTGCGATTCGGCGCTGGCGATGTCGGGGCGGCGGCGCAGCAGTTCGGACGGCACGCCGACGGCGGGCAAGGCCGCGAGCGGCAGGTCGGTCAGCGCCTTGCCGCGCGCCACCGGGCCGGGCGCGTCGCCGGTGAGCAGGCGCAGCGCATGTTCCTGGCGCCGGATGGCCAGATCGAGTTGCGGGACGACGGCGGCGGTGGCGCGGTACTCGGCTTCGCTCTGCTGCGTCTCGAGCATGGAGGTGTAGCCGCGCTCCTGGCGCGAGCGCGCGAGCTGCAGCGCCGAGGCGCGCGCGTCGAGCGTCCGGCGCGCCACCTCGATCCGCGCGTCGAGCGCGCGCAGGTTGACATAGCCCGCCACCACCGTGGCCGCCACGCTCAGCGCAGCGCTGTCGCGCGCGGACGCACTGGCCTGCAGTTGTGCGTCGGCGGCTTGGCCCAGCGCGTCGACGCGACCCCACAGGTCGACCTCGTAGGCGGCCTGGAACTGCGGCTGCAGCACGGTCGACAGGTAGGGCTTGCCGGTGGCGGCGCTGATGCTGCGGCTGCGGTTGGCGCCCACGCCGAGGTCGAGCGTCGGCAAGGCGGCGGCATGCTGCACGTCGCTCAGCGCGCGGGCTTCCGCCACGCGTGCGGCGGCGACGCGCAGGTCGGTGTTGCGGGCCAGGGCCCGGTCGACCAGGCCGTCGAGCACGGGGTCGCCGAGGTCGTGCCACCAACCGGGTTGAACCTGGCTGCCGGTGGTCGGCGGTGTCGTGGCGTCCTGCCAGCGCGCGGGCACCTCGGCCGCCAGCGGCGCCGGCGTGGCTGGCAGGCTGCCGCACGCCTGGAGGAGCAGCGCCGCACCCAGTGCCGCGGTGCCGAGCGTGAGGCGCTTCATGAGCGGCTCCCCGGATCGTGCTTCGCCGACTTCGTGTCGACGCTCACGACCACCGACATGCCCGGCCGCAGGCGCTGTGCCATCGCCTGGTCGGCGTCGATGGCGATGCGCACCGACAGGCGCTGCGGGATCTTGGTGAAGTTGCCGGTCGCGTTGTCCTGCTTGATCACGCTGAACTCGGAGCCGGTGGCCGGCGACAGGCGCTCCACGTGCCCGGTCAGGCGCGCGCCCGACAGGGCATCGACATCGAAGTACGCCAGCTGCCCGGGCACCATGTGCGCGGTCTGCGCTTCCTTGAAGTTCGCCACGACCCACACCTGCGAAGGCACCACCGCCATCAGCTGCGTGCCGGGTGTCACGTACTGGCCGAGCTTGACGCCGACTTCGCCCACATGGCCGTCGCGCGGCGCGCGGATCTCGGTGTTGTCGAGGTCGATCTCGGCGAGCTTCACGGCAGCGCGCGCGGATTCGACCGCCGCCTCGACCGCGTCGCGGTTGACGATCACGGTGCGCAGGTCCTGCGTCGCGACCGACTTGCCGGCCTGGCTCTGCATCGCCGCGGCTTCGGCCTGTTTCACCGCGGCCTCGGCCTGGTGCAGCGCGGCCTCGGTCTGGTCGCGCTCGCGTTGCGACAGCGAGCCGTCCTGCGCCAGCGGCACGGCCCGGCGCATGTCGGCCTGGGCGCGCGTGAGCTGGGCGCGGGCATTGAGCAGCTGCGCCTGTGCGCTGGCGATTTGCGCCTGCGTGCTGCCGATGGCCGCTTCGCGCGCGCGCTGGGCCTGCGCGGTGTTCGCCAGGTTGGCCTCCTGCGCCGCGAGCGCGCTGCGTGCCTGCTCGAGCTTCTGGCGGTAGATGCGGTCGTCGAGCTTCACGATCACCTGGCCGGCCTTGACCGTCATGTAGTCCTGCACGTTGACCTCGGCGACGTAACCGTCGACCTTGGGCGCGACGATGGTCACCAGGCCGCGCACGTAGGCGTTCTCGGTGGTTTCGGTACCGGTGTGGAAGGGCGGCAGGCGCCAGGCGTAGAGCACCAGCGCGACGCAGGCGAGGGTGGCGATCAGCACGATCCAGCTGCCGCGCGAACGAAGGGTTGGGGTCAGGAGAGACATGATGAGAAGCGATCAGGAAGAAGCGGCAGGTGCGGTCGACGCATGGGCAGGAACGGCGCGGCGTGCGCGGTGCCAGCGGTGCGTCTTGGCCCCCGCGAAGACGAGAAAACCGAGGGTCGATACGAGCGCCACGGCGCGGAACAGGTCGTTGTAGGCCAGCACATAGGACTGCTGCGTCACCTGCTGGGCGAGCAGGCCCAGGGCCTGGGTGCTGCGTGCGGCCGTGTCGTTGAGCGTCGACGCGTAGGCGCCGCCGAGCTGCGCCAGGCGCTGCACCACCTGCGGGTCGGACAGCTGCATGTGCTCGAGCAGGCGCTCGTAGTGCAGGCGCTGGCGGTCCTGCAGCAGCGTGGCCAGCCAGGCCTGGCCGATCAGGCCCGCCAGTGCCTGGCCGCCGCTGAAGACGGCGATGAAGCTCACGATGTTCTTCATGCCTCCCGCGATCACCTCGCCGAAGCCCTGCAGCAGGGCCGACGCGAGGAACATCGCGCTGGCCGTGGCCAGCAGCGTCTGCGACAGGTACAGGTCGTGGGGGCGCGTCAACACGGTCGACTGGCTGTCCATCCACGCGGCGATGATGATCAGCACCAGCGCGATGTCGCCGAGCACGCCGAAGCGTTTGGACGGCAGCGCCAGCAAGGCCAGCAGGAAGCCGCCCACCGTGCCGGCCGTGACCCAGAGGAACAAGGGATGCATCTGGTCGTTGGTGAAGCCCAGGGTGTTCATGAGGCCCACTGCGCCGGTGGTCTGCTCCGACAGGATGATGCGGAACAGCAGCGTCGCGCCCATGAAGCGCAGCATGAAGGGGCTCACCAGCCAGCGCAGGTCGAGCAGCTGCTTCTCGCGCGGCAGCTCGATGGCCACGTAGAGGCCGAAGCACAGCGCCGACCCGGCCAGGCACAGGCCGAGCCAGGGGGTGTCGGTCCACCAGTGCAGGCGGCCTTGCGTCAGCACCACGCACAGCAGCGCGAGCGAGGTCGCATACAGCGTGAAGACGAGGGCGTCGCCCTTGGCGAACATCTGCTGCGTCGGCATGGGCTTGATGCGCACCACGTTGATGGCGGCCACGCAGAGGATGGCGAGCGCCGCGTCCACCACGTTGAGCCCTTGCCATTGGCCGATCTGCAGCAGGTCTTCGGAAATCACGCGTGACAGCGGCGCCCCGAGCTGCAAGGCCGCGAAGCCCAGCACCGCCCCGATGAAGATCTTGGGCCCGGCCGGAAAGGCCTGCACCATGTAGAGCACGGTCAGGCTGCTGAGCGGCGCGGCGGCCAGGCCGAGCGCTGCACGCACGAGGAGCGCCGAGCCCAGGTGCTGCGTGAACAGGTGCGCCACCGCCAGCAGCAGGTAGAGGGGGATGACGATGTCGGCGAACTTGCGCAGCCCGTACTGGTAGCGCACCTTGGTCAGCAGCAGCGAGGCCGAGATGTTGGTGGCGTAGTAGGCGGTGGTGAGCCAGCTGGCTTCCGTGGGCGTGGCGCCGAGCGCGCCCTGGACGCCGGTGAGATTGGAGTTGACCAGGTTCACCCCCAGGCCCTGCGTGATGCCCAGCAGCACCGACACGGCGGCGAAGGCCAGGCCTTCGCGCAGGTCGTACGGCGCGGCCGGGGCGGGCGCGGGGGCCGCGACGGGTTCGCGTTCGTCGCTCACTGGATTACCTTCGCTTCCGGCTGCGGAGCGAGCTTGCTTGGGGCGGCCCGGCGCGTCGCTCATGTCGGGCGTGCCTCGCCGGGCTGGCGTGCCAGCGGCATCACGAGCTCGTCGACGACCCGGGCGATCGACGCCCGCGTGACTTTCTGGCTGCGCGTGTTGTAGCGGTAGAGGATCATGGCCGGGACCAGGTCGAGCAGCAGATCCATGTCGGCCGGGGCGTCGATCTCGCCGCGCGCGACCGCGCGCTCCACCAGCGCACGCACCTTGGCCCGGCGTGCGGTGAGCCGCTCGGGCGTCACCTTCTCGGTCCAGGCCATGTGCTGGCGCACGTTGCCCAGCATCTCCTGCACGGCCGCCTGCATCACGTGGTTGCCGATGCCGTAGTAGTGCTCGTAGATCTTCACCAGGTCGCCGCGCAGCGTGCCGGTATCGACCTCGACATCGATCGGGGAGTGGAGGGTGAGGGCGTCGGCCAGCAGTTCGTCCTTCGACTTCCAGCGGCGGTAGAGCGAGGCCTTGCCCGCGCCGGCGCGATGCGCCACGGCGTCCATGGTCACGGCCTGGATGCCCGATTCGCCCAGGATCTCCATCGCGGCGCGCAGGATGCTCGCGTCGAGCGCGGCGTCGCGGGGGCGGCCGGGGGTCGGAAGGGCGGTGTCGGCGGTCATGTATTTCGGAACTAATCAGTATCGAAACTGGATTGTATCGAAATTAGGGTTTTCCCGCTGATGCCCGACAAGGCCATGCGGGTGCTCCGGATAATCCGGCGTCCATGGACCGCCTCACGCAACTCGAATCCTTCGTCTCGGTCGCCACCCGGGGCAGCCTGACCGCGGCCGCCAAGGCCGAGGGCGTGGCGCCGGCGATCATGGGCCGGCGCATCGATGCGCTGGAGGAGCGGCTGGGCGTGAAGCTGCTGTTGCGCACCACGCGCCGCCTCACGCTCACCCACGAAGGCAGCGCTTTCCTTGAGGACTGCCAGCGCCTGCTGGTCGAATTCGCCAATGCCGAGGCCAGCGTGAGTGCCGGTGGCGTCAAGGCCAGCGGCCACCTGCGGGTGACGGCGCCGGCCGGCTTCGGGCGCCGCCATGTCGCGCCGCTGGTGCCGCGCTTCCATGCGCTGCACCCCGAAGTGACGATCTCGCTGAACCTGAGCGACCGCGTGGTCGACGTGGCTGGCGAGAGCTTCGACTGCGCGGTGCGTGTCGGCGACCTGCCCGACTCGTCGCTGGTGAGCCTGCGCCTGGCCGACAACCGCCGCCGCTGCGTGGCGACGCCGGCCTTCCTGCGTCGTCACGGCACGCCGCGCCATCCGTCCGACCTGGCGCGCTTCGCCTGCCTCACATTGTCGAGCGATGCGTCGCAGACGCGCGGCTGGGCGTTCCGCGTGCCGTCGGCCAGCGGCGAGCCGGAGACCATCCATTTGAAACCCAGCGGTCCGCTCGACTGCTCCGACGGCCAGGTGCTGCACGACTGGTGCCTGGCCGGTCATGGCATCGCCTGGCGCAGCGGCTGGGAGATCGAGGCCGAGGTCGAGGCCGGCCTGCTGGTGCCGGTGCTCGACGAGTTCGCGGCACCGCCGAACGGCATCTACGCGGTGTTTCCCAACGCCAAGCATCTGGCCCTGCGCGTGCGCCTCTGGCTGGATTTCCTCAAGGCCGAATACGGGCGTCCCGAATTCTGGAGCGGCACAATGGCGGCCGTCCGCACGGACACCCCAAACCCCACGGAAAAGAAACGATGACCTTCGAAGCCATCCTCGCCTACCTGCACCTGCTGGCCATCCTCACGATGGTCGTCTTCATCTCCAGCGAAGCCGCCCTGTGCCGGGTGCAGTGGCTCAACGCCGCGGTGGTGGAGCGGCTCGCCAAGGTCGATCTGGTCTACGGCATTGCGGCGATCATGGTGCTGGCCACCGGCGTGGCGCGCACCGTCTGGGGCGTGAAGGGCACGTCCTGGTACTGGACCAACCCGCTGCTGCACGTGAAGCTCACGCTCTTCATCGTGGTGGGTGTGATCTCGATTTTCCCGACCCTGACCTACGTCCGCTGGCGCAAGGCGCTGCGCGCCACCGGCGCCCTGCCGGCGGAGGCCGACATCCAGAAGACCCGCAAGCTGGTGATGGTGCAGGCGCACCTGATCGCGCTGATCCCCTTGGTCGCCGTCTTCCTCGCGCGCGGCTTCGGCAAATAGGAAAAGCCCCGCGATCGGGGCTTTTCTTCGGGTAGGTATCGCGTCAGCGGCAGGTCAGGCCGGCTTGTTGCTGAGGCAGGTCTTCATGAAGGCCTTCCGGGCGTCGCCGGCCAGCGCCTTGGTCTTGGCGTCGGCGTTGCAGATCTTCATTTTTTCCTGCTGGGTCACCTTGGCGCCGCCGTCGGCCGACAGGCAGCCCTTCATGAACGCCTTGCGGTCGTCGCCCTTCTTCTCGCCGGCGTCCTTGTTGCAGGTGGCCATCTTGCCTTGCTGGGCGGTGGGGGCCTTGGCGGGGGCGGCGCCCTTGTCCTGGGCCTGCGCGGCACCGAAGGAAAGACAGGCGCCCAGTGCGATCAGGGAAAGGATTTTTTTCATGATGTGGTTCCTCGAAGGTTGATCGGGTGACAGCAACCCGGCGACGGCCGGGCCCGTTCATGCTAACGGCCGATCCCGCACCGCGGATGACCGGACGGATGGCCCTGCGGGTTCACCCCGGTAAAATCCCGCGATGCTATTGGTCAAACAGGAGCTGCTCGCGGCGCTCGCGAACACGCTCGAATCCTTCTCGCCCGGCGCCGGTGCCAAGGCCGCCTTCGAATCGCCCAAGGTGGCGGCCCATGGCGATTTCGCCAGCACGGCCGCCATGCAGCTGGCCAAACCGCTCGGCCGCAAGCCGCGCGAACTGGCCGAGCAGTTGAGCGCCACGCTCTTCGCCACGCCCGCCTTCGCGCAGTGGGTCGAGGCGATCGAGATCGCCGGTCCCGGTTTCCTCAACATCCGCCTGAAGACCGCCGCCAAGCAGCAGATCGTGCGCGAGGTGCTGGCCGCCGGCGACGCCTTCGGCCGCCAGCCGGCCCTGGGCGACAAGGTGCTGGTCGAGTTCGTCTCGGCCAACCCGACCGGCCCGTTGCACGTGGGCCATGGCCGCCAGGCGGCGCTCGGCGACGCCATCTGCAACCTGCTGGCCGCCCAGGGCGCGGACGTCTACCGCGAGTTCTATTACAACGACGCCGGCGTGCAGATCCAGACGCTGGCCAACAGCACGCAACTGCGCCTGCAGGGCTTCAAGCCGGGCGACGCCGAATGGCCGAGCGGCGAGAAGGCTGCGGCGTACAACGGCGACTACATCGCCGACATCGCCGAAGACTTCAAGGCGAAGAAGACCGTCAGCGCCGACGACCGCGAATACACCGCCAGCGGCGACGTGGACGACATCGACTCGATCCGCCAGTTCGCCGTGGCCTACCTGCGCCGCGAGCAGGACCTGGACCTGAAGGCCTTCCAGGTGAAGTTCGACAACTACTACCTGGAGTCGAGCCTGTACACCAGCGGCCGCGTGGCCGCCACGGTGCAGAAACTGGTCGACGCCGGCAAGACCTACGAGCAGGACGGCGCGCTGTGGCTCAAGTCGACCGACTACGGCGACGACAAGGACCGCGTCATGCGCAAGCAAGACGGCACGTACACCTACTTCGTGCCCGACGTGGCGTACCACATCGCCAAGTGGGAGCGCGGCTTCCACCGGGTGGTGAACATCCAGGGCACCGACCACCACGGCACCATCGCCCGTGTGCGCGCCGGGCTGCAGGCGGCTGGCGTCGGCATCCCGGCCGGCTACCCCGACTACGTGCTCCACACCATGGTGCGGGTGGTCAAGGGTGGCGAGGAGGTGAAGATCAGCAAGCGCGCTGGCAGCTACGTCACGCTGCGCGACCTGATCGAATGGACCAGCACCGACGCGGTCCGCTTCTTCCTGCTCAGCCGTAAACCCGACACCGAATACACCTTCGACGTCGACCTGGCGGTCACGAAGAACAACGACAACCCGGTCTACTACGTGCAGTACGCGCATGCGCGTATCTGCTCGGTGCTCACGGCCTGGGGGGGCGACGAAGCCGCGCTGAAGGCGGTCGACCTGTCGGCGCTCGAGAGCCCGGCCGCGCAGGCGCTGATGCTGATGCTGGCGAAATTCCCCGAGATGCTCACCGCCGCGGCCAAGGATTTCGCGCCGCACGACGTGACCTTCTACCTGCGCGAACTGGCCGCCAGCTACCACAGCTACTACGACGCCGAGCGCATCCTGGTCGACGACGAAAAGGTCAAGTTGGCCCGGCTGGCACTGGTCGCCGCCACCGCGCAGGTGCTGCACAATGGCCTGGCGATTCTCGGCGTGAGCGCGCCGCGCAAGATGTGATGACCTCTCTTCCCTCACCATGAAAACAAGACAACGCGGCAACACGGTCATCGGCCTGATCATCGGCATCGTCCTGGGCCTGGGCGTGGCGCTCGGCATCGCGGTCTACGTCACCAAGGTGCCGATCCCGTTCATGACCAAGACCCAGCGCGGCGGGGCCGAACAGGACGAGGCCGAGGCCCGCAAGAACAAGGACTGGAACCCCAACGCCCCGCTCGCCGGCAAGCCCTCGGCGCGCACCCCGCCCGAACAGCCCGCCTCGGTCGGTCCGCTGAACCCGGCCGCGCCCGCCACCGGCCCGGTGCCGGCCGTCGTCGCGCCCGACGCGCGCAGTGCCGCTGTTCCGGCCCGCACCCGCCCCGAGGTCAACGCGCCGGCGGCGTCGTCCGACCCGCTGGGCGACCTGGCCCGCGCGCGCGCCGGCATCACCGCGCCGGCCACCACCACGGCGGCGGCCGACGGCACCGACCCCTTCGTGTACTTCGTGCAGGCCGGGGCCTTCCGCAGCACCGAGGACGCCGAGGCGCAGCGCGCCAAGCTCTCGCTGATGGGCGTCGAGGCGCGCGTCACCGAGCGCGAGCAGGCCGGCCGCACCGTCTACCGGGTGCGCGCGGGCCCCTTCAACAAGAAGGACGACGCCGACCGCTTGAAGTCGCGGCTCGACAGCGGCGGCCTCGAATCCAACCTCGTCCGCGTCCAGCGCTGAGCGCAACACAGGGCGTGACCGAACCGGCGTCCTCGGGCGCCCATCCCTGGCTGCGGGAACTCCGCAGCCGCTGCCCGGCTCTGTCAGCCGCACAGGAGAACCTTTGATGACCATGAACCGCCGTGACTTTTCGCTGACCGCCGCTGCCTCCATCGGGCTGCTCCCCCTCGCCGCCACCGGCGTGCACGCCCAGGCCCGCCCGCCGAAGGCCGGCACCGACTACATCGTGCTGGGCAAGCGCGCCCCGGTCGACACGCCCGCCGGCAAGGTCGAAGTGGTCGAGTTCTTCTCGTACAACTGCCCGCACTGCGCCGCCTTCGAGCCGCGCCTGGAGCCATGGGTCAAGACGCTGCCGGCCGACGTGGTGTTCAAGCGCATCCCGGTGCCCTTCGTGGGCAACGACACCGAAGTCAAGCAGCGGCTCTACTACACGCTCGAGGCCATGGGCAAGGTCGACGCCTTCCAGATGAAGCTGTTCCAGGCCATCCACCAGCAGCGCCAGCCGCTGTTCGGCGACGCCGCGATCCTGGCCTGGGCCGAGAAGCAGCCCGACCTGGATGGCAAGAAGTTCGCCGACCTGTTCAAGTCCTTCTCGGTGGCTGGCAAGGCCAAGCGCGCCACCCAGCTGACCAGCGACTACCAGGTGGCCGGCGTGCCGGCGCTGGGCGTGGCCGGGCGTTGGTATGTGGACGGCGACACGGCCGGTTCGCTCGACCGGGCCCTCGAGGTGGTCGGCCTGCTGGTCGCCGAAGCCCGCAAGGGCTGAGAACGTGTGAATGAACCTGCTGCGCACCCCGATCTCGCATCTGCGGTCCTCACCGCACGGGAGTGCGGCTCCGGTCCTCAATGCAACCTCGGGGCGCTCGCGACGGTTCCTCCACGCGTTCTAAGGCCCGCGGCCGTTCGACACGGCCGCTTCACAAATGTCAAAAGCCCGCCTTGGCGGGCTTTTTCGTCCGGGCGACCGGATGCACTGATCCGGCGCATACAATCGTCGAGCAAGTTTCGTGCCTTTATGACACTTCGACCCCACACTCCCCTTTCCTCCCTCCTGCGCGCCGGCTTCGCCGCGCTGCTGCTCGCCGTCGCCACCGTTCCGGCGCTGGCCGAAAAGGCCGACCGCACCAAGCCCATGAACATCGAGGCCGATGCCATGCGCTACGACGACCTGAAGCAGACCAGCGTGTTCACCGGCAACGTGGTGGTGACCAAGGGCACCATCATCATCCGCGGGGCGCGGATCGACGTGCGCCAGGACCCGGAGGGCTACCAGTACGGCGTGGTCACCGCGGCGCCCGGCAAGCTGGCTTACTACAAGCAGAAGCGCGACTCCGGCGTCGACGAGTGGACCGAAGGCGAGTCGGAGGTCATCGAATACGACAGCCGCGCCGACAACGTCAAGTTCATCCGCCGCGCCATCATGCGGCGGCTGATCGGCGCCAAGGTCAACGACGAAACCACCGGCGCGCTGATCGTCTACGACCAGAGCAACGACACCTTCACCGTGAACGGCGCGCCGCTGCCCCCGGGCGCCAGCGTGGATGCCGGCAACCAGGGCAGCCGCGTGCGCGCCATCCTGACGCCGAAGGCGGCCGGCGCCGAAGCGGCGCAGCCGGGCGCACCCGCCGCGCCGGCATCGGCACCCGGCCGGGGCCTGCGTCCGAGCACCACGCTCGGCGGAGAAGCGCGCCCGTGAACGACAGCGTGGACATCGCGAAACAGGCCGCGCCGGCCGGCGCCGTCGAAGGCAGCCGGCTCCAGGTGCGCGGGCTGCAGAAGCGCTACGGCAGCCGGCAGGTCGTCAAGAACGTCTCGCTCGACGTGCAGAAGGGCGAAGTCGTCGGTCTGCTCGGGCCCAATGGCGCGGGCAAGACGACCTCGTTCTACATGATCGTGGGCCTGGTGCGGGCCGATGCGGGCGAGATCAGCATCGACGGCGAGCCGATCGCGCACATGCCGATCCACCGCCGCGCCCGCATGGGCCTGAGCTACCTGCCGCAGGAGGCCTCGATCTTTCGCAAGCTCAGCGTGCAGGAGAACGTGCGCGCGGTGCTTGAGCTCCAGCGCGAGCCCGACGCCCACGGCCGGCTCGTGCCGCTGTCGAAAAAGCGCACCGACGATCGCCTGAACGAGCTGCTGTCGGACTTGCGCGTCGAGCATCTGCGCGATTCGCCGGCGCTGGCGCTGTCGGGCGGAGAGCGTCGCCGCGTCGAGATCGCCCGCGCCCTGGCCACACAGCCGCGCTTCATCCTGCTGGACGAGCCCTTCGCCGGCATCGACCCGATCGCCGTGATCGAGATCCAGCGCATCGTCAGCTTCCTCAAGAGCCGCGGCATCGGCGTGCTCATCACCGACCACAACGTGCGCGAGACGCTGGGCATCTGCGACCACGCTTTCATCATCAGCGACGGGCAAGTGCTGGCACAAGGCACGCCTTCGGAGATCGTCGACAACGCCGAGGTACGCCGCGTGTACCTGGGCGAACACTTCCGCATGTAAGGGGAGGACGGAACTCTCCATGAAGCAGGGCCTTTCGCTGCGCGTTTCGCAGCATCTCGCGCTCACGCCCCAGCTGCAGCAGTCGATCCGGCTGCTGCAGCTGTCCACGCTCGAACTGAGCCAGGAAGTGGAGCAGATGCTCGACGAGAACCCGTTTCTCGAGCGCACCGCCGAAGAGGCCGCCCGTGAGGAGTTCGGCGTCGACGCCGCCGATGCCCCGCCGCCGCGCGACGACGACTTCTCGCCCGGCCCCGCCGCCAGCAACGACAGCACCACCAGCACGACCGAGGCCGAAGCACCGGTGGTCGATGCGACCGAAGCCACGCCCGACTGGGAAGGCGACGGCACCGTCGACATGGCGCCCGACGACAGCGAATGGGGCGGCGACGCCCCCCCGCGCGCCAGCAACCTGGGCGACGACGAACGCGCCGACGCCACCGAGCTGGCGCGCAGCCAGGAATCGCTGCAGTCCCATCTGCACCGCCAGGCCCTGAGCCTGCGCCTGAACGAGAGCGACCAGGCCGCGTTGCGCTTCCTCATCGAGTCGCTCAACGAAGACGGTTACCTCGAGGATTCGTTGCCCGCCCTGGCCTCGGGCCTGGCGGGCGACGACAACGACGAGTTCGACGGGCTGGTGCACCACTTCCAGGTGGCGCTCGGCCTGCTGCAGAGCCTGGAGCCGGTCGGCGTGGGTGCGCGCGACCTCGGCGAATGCCTGGCCATCCAGCTGCGCGCGCTGGCCCGGCCCGACGAGACGCCGGAAGCGACGCAGGTGCGCAAGACCGCCATCGCGATCTGCAAGCAGCCGATGGAGCTGCTCGCGCGGCGCGACTTCAAGCGCCTGGCCACGCTCACCCGCAGCAACGAGGACGAGGTGCGCTCGTCGCTGCAGCTGATCGCGACGCTCGAGCCCAAGCCGGGCCGGCGCTTCGTCGACGTGGAACGCAACGTGGTGATCCCCGACGTGATCGTCACGCGCATCGGCACCGGCACCAATGTGAAGTTCCGCGTGATGCTCAACCCCGACGTGATGCCGCGCCTGCGGGTGCACGACATCTACGCCGGCGCGCTCAAGCAGCACAAGGGCGAAGGCAGCCAGGCGCTGTCGCAGCGGCTGCAGGAGGCGCGCTGGTTCATCAAAAACATCCAGCAGCGCTTCGACACCATCCTGCGCGTCTCCAACGCCATCGTCGACCGGCAGAAGAGCTTCTTCGTGCACGGTGAACTGGCCATGCGGCCGCTGGTGCTGCGCGAGATCGCCGACGAGCTCGGGCTGCACGAATCCACCATCAGCCGCGTGACCACGGCCAAGTACATGGCCACGCCCTACGGCACGGTCGAACTCAAGTACTTCTTCGGCTCGGCGCTGGGCACCGAGACCGGCGGCAATGCATCGAGCACCGCGGTGCGCGCGCTCATCAAGCAGTTCGTCGGCTCCGAGAGCATCAAGAAGCCGCTGTCGGACAGCCAGATCTCCGAGATGTTGAAGGAGCAGGGCATCGAATGCGCCCGCCGCACTGTGGCCAAGTACCGCGAGGCGCTGCGCATCGCGCCGGCCAATCTGCGCAAGGCGCTGTAAGTCCGTCCCATGAACCAGCTCCATCTCTTCCTGCCTTGCGCCGCCGGCGTCGAGGACTTTCTCGCGCAAGAGGTGCACGGCCTCACCGGCCTGGCCGGCGACGACCTCATGGCCTCGCGCGGCGGCGTCTTCGTGCGCGGCTCGTGGCGTGACGCCATGAAGCTCAACCTGCACAGCCGGCTCGCGCAGCGCGTGCTGATCGAGCTGGCGCACGCGCCGTACCGCAGCGAGAACGACCTCTATGCCATCGCCAGCGGCATCGCGTGGGAGATCTGGTTCACGCCGAAGCAGACCTTCAAGATCGAGACCACGGCGCAGCACAGCCCGCTGCAGAGCCTGAACTTCGCCACCCTGCGCATCAAGGACGCCATCGCCGACCGCTTCCGCGCCAAGGCCGGCGGCGTGCGGCCGAGCATCGAGACGCAGTGGCCCGACGTGCGCGTGTTCGCGCACCTGACCACCGACACCTGCACGCTCTACATCGACACCTCGGGCGAGCCGCTCTTCAAGCGCGGCTGGCGCCAGGACACCGGCGACGCGCCGTTGAAGGAAACGCTGGCCGCGGCCATGCTGGCCGCCAGCGGCTGGTGGAACCCGGAAACCGGCGCCGTGTCGGAGGCGCCGCTGTACGACCCTTGCTGCGGCAGCGGCACCATCGCCATCGAGGCGGCGCAGATCGGCCTGGGCATCCCGGCCGGTGCGCTGCGGCGCTTCGGCTTCGAGAAGCTGCTGCCCTTCCAGCCGCACGTCTGGGAGGCGATCCAGAACGAGGCCGCCGATGCGCCGGCCAGGACTGCGCCGGCCATCTTCGGCAGCGACGTGTCGCACCGCATGGTCGACTTCGCCGATCGCAACGCCGAGCGGGCCGGCGTTGCCGCGGCTGTGCAGTTCCGCGGCGGCGATGCGCTGCAGCGGATGCCGCCGGCCGAGGCCGGCGTGATCGTGCTGAACCCGCCGTACGGCGAGCGGATCGAGGTCGGCGGCGTGGCGCGCGCCGGCGCCCGCGAGCAGGCCGCGACCGAAGATGGCGGCGAATTCTTCACCCAGTTGGCCAGCCACTGGAAGAAGAGCTATGCCGGCTGGACCGCCTGGGTGCTCACGCCCGACCTGCAGCTGCCCAAGCGCATGCGCCTGAAGGAGTCGCGCCGGGTGCCGATGTGGAACGGCCCGATCGAATGCCGGCTGTTTCGCTTCGACATGGTGGCCGGCTCGGCCCGCACGCCGCGGTCTGAAGACCCGGCCCGCACACCGCGGTCCTGACTCCCGCGCCTTGGACTCAGCCGTGCGCCAGCGGCTGGTCGGCCGGCAGGAAGCGCTGGAACAGGTCCGACACGAAGGCCGCGCCGCCGTCGGCCTGCACCCCCGTCAGGTACAGGCCGCGCCAGTACGGCGAACGCCGGCCCCGACTCTCCTCGAACATCCGGTCCACCACGCTGCGCAGCCCGGGTTGCAGGGCGTTCACCTGGTCGAAGAAGGCATGGATCGCGAGCTGGTCGGCGGCGCTGGTCGCCTCATCGAGCAGGCGCAATCGCAGCGCCTGCAATCGCGCCGCGATGGGTTCGAACAGCTCGCTCAATCGGTCTCCCGCGGCTGGCGCGGCGCTGCGGTCCTGCAGGGGCAGACGGTGCCCGAGTGCCTGCGCCAGCACCTCGGGCGGCAACGCGCCGTACACGGTGGCGTAGCCGGGCAGTCGCTCCAGGCCCGTGACGATGAGGTAGACCGGCAGGCGCAGCTGCAGGTGCTCGGCCGCCTCGTCGACCACGTGCCGCAGGCGCGCCGTGCCCGGCATGACGTCTGCGGGCTCGCCCAGCAGGGTGGCGGCGCCGACGCACACCACCACGCCATTGAGTGGCAGCCGCTCGCGCTGCTCGGCCAGTTCCATGAGCGCCTGGTACCAGAGGTTGCGCGTGCGGCGCGAGCCGGCATCGCAGACGGCCGCGGAGCTGGTCTCGATCGCCGTCATCGTCTCGAAGAACCACCAGCGCCAGAAGGCGCGCCCGCTCGTGTCGCGGTCGTGCGCCACCGGCAGCGGCGACACGCTGTGCGCGGCCGCCAGCAAGCCGGGCACGTCGGCCGCCGTGTCGCCGATGAAAAGGAACCACGGGATGCCGTAGAGACCCGCGCGCGACGGGCGTGCCGCCGTACCGGCGCGTCGCAACCCGCGTCGTGCCTGCGCCACGGCGTCCCGCATGACCTGCAGGGCCGCGAGTTCCGACGCCGATTCCGCCGGCCCGAGGGCCGTGATGCGCGCGCGCAGGGCGCGCCGTCGTGCGGCCTGCGGCGCGCCGAGCAGCCACCACCACAGGGCGATGAACGCGATGCCGCAGAGGGCAACCAGTTGCCAGAAGGTGGCCGGGAGGGAAGACAGGGTGGTCATGGCGCTTCTCCTGGGTGCGTCGATTCAGCGCGCAATGGTTTCCAGAAACAGGAAGTCCGCGACCAGCCGCTGGCTTCCGGGGGTCGCCGCGATCGACTCTCGCAGCGCTGCCAGGTAGGCGGACGCGAGCTCGAAAGGTGGCCGATCGGCAAGATGTTCGAAGGGCGATGCCGAGGCGACCACGGCCACCAGCACGGTGCCGAAGGGCGGGCTGACGAGCCAGCTCGTGGGCATGTTCCCGCCCAGCGTCACGGTCTGCCGGGCCGGCAGGCGCGTGCCGGTGGATTCCGACATCAGGTGCAGCACCGCGCCATCGCTCGTGTAGTAGTCGACCCGCACGTGGCTGGCATAGACGGGTCCGGTGACCTGCAGCCGCACCGCGTCGCCTTCGCGCAGCCGGCCCATGGGGGCCGAGGGCGCCTCGATCCGCAGCCCGGCCTTGCTGTCCTGGTTGCGCAGCTGGTAGGGCTTGAGGATCGCGGCCACCTCGCAGTAGGGCCAGGCACGGATGCGCAGGTCGAAATCCGGCGTCTTGGCCTGCGGCAGGGCCGCGATGTCCTGCCGCACACGCGCACCGTCTTCGGAACTGGCGACGAAGCCGCTGACGTGCGCGCTGCCATCGGCGCCGGTCGCCAGCGCCAGGTCGGCGCAGGCGTAACGCTGCAGTTGCGCGGCCACGCGTTCGGTGGGCGCGGGCGGCGGCCCGGCCCGGTCGCCGAGCAGCAGGCTGATCAGGTAGGCGCCGGGGGCGAGCAGTGCGATGGCGCCGGCGGCCTTCACCAGCGCGCGGCGGCGGCGCTGGGGCCGACGGCGTGCCGGTGGGTCCGGCGAGGCATAGGGCTGCGGCGTGAGCCGTGTCCAGGCCAGCGCGTCGAGTTCGACCGGGGGGGTCGGCAACTGCTGGCCATGCAGGCGCTTGAGCTTGCCCCACTCGCCGGTGTCGGCATGCTCGAAGTAGTACTGCCCCCGGAAGCCCAGGGCCAGCGCGTACCAGTAGACCTCGCGCACCGCGCCGTCGTCCGGGCCGAGCGCTGCCAGGTGGTGGAAAAACTCGGTCTGTGCGTTGCTGGAATTGAAGAGCGTCGATTGCAGGGCGTCGCCGGCATCGGTGGCGCCGGCCAGCCGTTGCAGGAGTTCGTCGAACCAGGCCACCGCCGCGAAGCTCGCCGACTCGACCGGCGCGGCCGGCCAGCCGGTCGCGCGCGCTGCGCCGCGGGCGGCATCGAGCAGCGCGTGCGCCTGTTGCCGCGCGGCCACCGGGTCCGTCATGGCGCCGCCGTCCTCCCGCACCGCCGCGAGCCGCAGGCCGAAGGCGAAGAAGGCCGAGAAGGCGTCGAGCAGGCGTGCCATGGCTGTCATGCCGACGCGGCCGCCGTGCGAGGCCGGTCGGGCGTGTGCCGGAATCGATGGCCCATGCTGTCCCCGTTCTCGTGGCTTGGGGGAAAACCATCCCACCGGCCCCGGCGCGCGCCAATACCGCAGGGGGTCTATGCCTTTCGGCAGTCGGCCATGCCTTGCTGCGCAGCCCGTTCGCCGTTATCTTCTGCCGTTTCGGAGTTCACCCGAACCCCGGGGGTTACGTCATGAAAATCCTGATCGCCGACGATCACCGACTCGTCATGGAAGCGGTCAAGGCCAAGCTGGCCGAACTCGAGCCCGGCATCGAATTCGTCCTGGCCATGAGCGTCGACGAGTTGATGGCTGCGGCCTCCGACGACCTGGACCTGGCGCTGATCGACCTGAACATGCCCGGCGCGGAAGGCCATGGTCACATCGACGAGATGCGCCGACGCCACCCGGCCGTGCCGGTGATCGTGCTGTCGGGCACCGAAGACCCGGCGGTGATGCGCGCGACCATCGAGCGCGGCGTGCTGGGTTTCATCCCCAAGGCCTATTCGCCCGACGTGATGATCTCCGCCGTGCGGCTGGTGCTGGCCGGTGGCGTCTACGTTCCGCCGATGATGCTGTCGGCCGTGCCCGCCGGCATCGTGGCCGGCGTGCCGGCGGCGGAGGTGGCACGGCAACTGGGCGGCGCCGGCCACACGCTCGACCACCTGCGCAACGTGCTGACCGACCGGCAGGTCGAAGTGCTCCAGCTGCTGTCCCAGGGCAAGCCCAACAAGCTGATCGGCCGCGCCCTCGGTATCAGCGAGGGCACGGTCAAGATCCACCTCGCAGCGATCTTCCGCGCGCTCAACGTGCGCAACCGCACCGAAGCGGTGGTCGCGGCGCAGGCGCTGACCGAAGCCTGAGCCCGCCGGCACCGGCGCCGCCTACCCGGCGAGCTGCAGGAACACCCGCCCGCCTTCGATGCGCACCGGATAGCACCGCAGGTCCGTCGTGGCCGGCGCGCAGGTCGCGCGGCCATCGCGAATGTCGAAGCGGCCCTGGTGCAACGGGCATTCGATCTCATAGCCTTCGAGAAAGCCGTCGCACAGCCGCGCGCGGCCATGGGTGCAGCTGTTGTCGGTGGCGAAGACGCGGCCCTCGACCTTGTAGAGGGCGATGTCGCGGCCCGCGATCTGCAGGCCGACGGCGTTGTCGTCGAACACGTCGTCCTCGTTGCAGACGTCGGTCCATGGGGTGTCGTTCATCGGCGGGCCTCAGATCGGGTAGATGATGGAGTTCGGGATCATTTCGCTGTCGTACACGCACAGGCGCGACGCGAACCGGAGGCCGTTCGGCGTCCGGACGATGGTGTCGATGTAGCGGCCGACATTGAAGACGGTCGACGCCTCCGACAGCTTGGTGCGGAAGACCGCGTAGTTGGCTTCCACCTCGAAGCGGTCATGCGCCGCCGACCGGATCAGTGGCGCGCCGACCACATGCCGCTGGTAGTACGGGTCGTGGAACAGCGTCTCGCGGATGCCATAGGCGCGGTCCTTCAGCATGCCCTTGCTCTCGAAGAACAAGGTGGCGAGCGGGAAGCCGCGCTCGTGGTTCTCGCGCGGGATCAGCTTGTAGAGGCAGTCCTCGACGAAGAACTCCGGCCACAGGTCCCAGTCGCCGGAGTCCACGGCCTGTGCGTAGTCGGCGTGCAGGCGCGCGATCGCGACGTAGTCCTGGAAGCCGATGTCCGGTGCGGTGCCCGGCGGGGTCGCGCGGGTTGCTTCGCTCATGTCGTTCATGGGGTTCAGGCCTCCATCACTTCGCGCCAGTAGGCGTACATGCCGCGGATCAGCGTCTCGGTCACCATGTGGTCGGTGTCGCCGACCTCGCGCCCGCCGAGTTCGGCCAGCGTGCGATGGAAGGGCTTCTGCTCGAAGCCTTGCTGCGAGAACTCGATGACCTCGCCGTCGTCGGCCGAGACGAAGCCGGCTGGGCCGAAGAGGTTGGCCTGCCGCAGCCGGCGCTGCGTCATCTCGTCGGTGTCGTCGTCGAAGCCGAAGTGCGTCCACACGAAATCGAAGGCGCCATGGCCGTCGGGCTGGATGTGGCGGGTCGACACGCTGTTGACCTGCTGCTGCAGGATGACGCTCGGGAAGAGCGTCATCATCACGGCCGTCGGTCCGCCCCACCAGGGCTCCGGCACGATGTCCAGGAAGCGGGGGTCGTGGAGCTGCATGCTTTCCTTGAAGCTCGACACCTGCGTCACCTGATCGGCCTTGCCCGACTGGCCGCGCGTGGAAATCATCGCGGCATGGCGGTGCCGCGCATCCATCTTCAGCTCGCTCTTGTTGTCGGCGCGCCAGAGCCCGAAGGTGACGAACCAGGTGTGCAGCAGGCCGGGGTGGTACGGGTCCTTGATGTTCTCCTGCATCAGCTTCCAGTTGCCCGGGATGCGCTGGCGGTTGTAGCCGAGGATGCGCAGCTGTCGCCCGTTGAACAAGCGGTCGAAGTAGCCCAGGATGGTCGGCCCGAGGAAGTCTTCCAGCGACTCGATGTCGTGATCGAAGCTCGCGAACACCACGCCGCCGCGCGTCGCCACCTTGAGCTTGTTCAGTCCGTGGTCGGCGGTCTTGAAGTCGGCCGGCATGCCGCCGTTGACCTTGCCGTCCTGCTTCACGCCACGCCGGAAAGGCACGCCCTGCAGGTCGCCCTGCAGCGTGTAGCTCCACTGGTGGTAAGGGCAGACGAATTCCTTGCGGTTGCCGTGCCGCTCGCGGCAGAACTGCATGCCGCGGTGCGCACAGACGTTCTCGACCACAGCGATGCCGCCCTCGGCATCGCGCACCATGAGCACCGAGCGCTCGCCCACCACCGTGCGCTTGAAGTCGCCGGGTGCGGGGATCTCCGCTTCGAGCCCCACGTAGTTCCAGTGCCGCGTGTAGAAGAAGCGCTCGAGCTCCTTGCGGTGCTGCGCCTCGTCGGTGTAGGCCATGAAGGGAATGCGGCTGGTGTCGTCGGACGCCCAGTGGATGCGGGCCGGGAAGGTGCCTGTGTCGGGGTTGCTCATCGTGTGGTGTCTCTCGTTGTTTTCGCGCTGCTCGCCGAAGCCGTCCGAGCGCTTGGGGCTGATGCTCGGGCTGCCCTCAAAATCAGTCAATGCGATGGGGTCGATGTTCAATATCATCCGAATCAATGACAACAAAGGCCCGCCATGGAGCTGCATGACATCGACCTGAACCTGCTGGTGGTGTTCGACCAGCTCATGGCGGAACGCAAGGTGTCGAAGGTCGCCGAGAACCTCGGGCTGGGCCAGCCGGCCGTCAGCAATGCGCTGGCTCGACTTCGCAAGCTGCTGGGCGACGAGCTCTTTCTGCGCACCTCGGCCGGCATGCAGCCGACACCCTTCGCCGAACAGCTGGCCGCATCGGTCGGCCTGGCGCTGGGCATGCTCCACAGCGCCGTGAACGCCCGCAGCACCTTCGATCCGGGCCGCAGCGAGCGCCGCTTCTCGATCGGCATGACCGACATCGGCGAGATCTATTTCCTGCCCCAGCTGATGCAGCACCTGCACCGGGTCGCGCCGCAGGTGTCGATCACCACGGTGCGCAATACGGCGGTCAACCTCAAGGACGCGATGGAGGCGGGCCAGGTCGACCTCGCGATCGGCCTGCTGCCGCAGCTCAAGAGCGGGTTCTTCCAGCGGCGCCTGTTCGAGCAGAAGTACGTCTGCCTCGTGCGGCGTCGGCATCCGCTGACGCGCAGGAAACTGCAGGAAGCAGACTTCTTCGCCGCGGAGCATCTGGCCGTGGTCTCGGCAGGCACGGGTCATGGCCGCGTCGACCAGATCCTGGACCGAAGCGCACCGCAGCGGAAGGTCCGGCTGACGGTGCCGCATTACGTGGCGATCGGCCACATCCTTCAGTCCAGCGACCTGGTGGCGACGGTGCCGCACCGGCTGGCCGAACGGATGGTGGCGCCCTTCGAGCTGGCGGTGTTGCCGCACCCGGTGAAGCTGCCCGAGATCGCCATCCATCTCTTCTGGCACGCCAAGTACCAGAAGGACCCGGCGAACCAGTGGCTGCGCAACCTGATCGTCGAGCTGCACGCCGATTGACGGCGTGAGGCGAAGGCGGCCGCGCTCAGTGCTGCATCAGACGCCCAGCCAACCGGACAGCGCGGCCGGGTCCGCCGCGAGCGACGCCGACTCGGCCGCCAGCACGATGCGCCCTTTCTCCATCACCACCGCATGGTCGGTGTGCGCCAGCACCTTGCGCCAGTCGCGGTCGACGATCAGCGTGGCGATGCCGGTGCTGCGGATGTCCGCGATCACGCGCCAGATTTCGGCCACGATCAGCGGCGCCAGGCCTTCCGTCGCTTCGTCCAGGATGAGCAGGCGCGGGTTGGTCATCAGGGCCCGGCCGATCGACAGCATCTGCTGCTCGCCGCCCGACAGCTGCTGGCCGCCGTGCGAGAGCCGCTCGGCGAGGCGCGGGAAGGTCGCCATCACGCGGTCGAAGGTCCAGGCGCGGCGGCCGTCGAGCCCGGCGCGCTCGCTCATCAGCAGGTTCTCGCGCACCGTCAGGTTGGGGAAGATGCCGCGGCCCTCGGGCACGTAGCCGATACCCTGCCGGGCCATCTTCTCGGGCGCCCAGCCGGTCACGTCGCGCCCGTCGAGCAGCACGCGGCCGGAGGCCGGCCGCACGTAGCCCATCAGCGTGCGGATCAGCGTGGTCTTGCCCATGCCGTTGCGCCCGAGCAGGCCGAGCGAGCTGGCAGCGGGGTGCACGGCATCGACGCCGCGCAGGATGTGGCTGTCGCCGTAGTAGGTGTGGACCGATTCGATTCGCAGCATGTCAATGTGCTCCCTCGTCGCCCAGGTAGGCCTCGCGCACGGCCGGGTCCTGCCGGATCATGGCGGGGTGGCCGCTGGCGATGACCGCACCGTTGACCATCACGGTGATGCGGTCGGCGATGCGGAAGACCGCATCCATGTCGTGCTCGACGAGCAGGATGGCGTGCGAGGCCTTCAGGCGCGTGAGCAGGGCCAGCATCCGATCGGTCTCTTCCGCGCCCATGCCGGCGAGCGGTTCGTCGAGCAGCAGCACGCGCGGCCTCGTCGCCAGGCACATCGCGACTTCGAGCTGTCGCTTGGCGCCATGGCTCATCGTGCCGGCGATGCGGTGCGCCTCGGCCTCGAGCCCGGCGGCACGCAGCGCCTCGTCGGCCGCCGTGTTGCTGGCTGCGCAGCGGCCCGACGCCTGCCAGATCGCCCAGGGTCGCGGCGTCGCGGCCTGCGCCGCCAGGCGGCAGTTCTCGTGCACCGTGAACTCGGGGAAGATCGTGGTGCGCTGGTAGCTGCGGCCGATGCCGTCGCGGGCGCGGCGCGATTGCGCCCGGGTCGTGATGTCCTCGCCGGCCAGCGCGATGCGGCCTTCGGACGCCTCGATCTCGCCGGACAGCATGTTGATCAGCGTCGACTTGCCGGCGCCGTTGGTGCCGATCACCGCGTGCACCTCGCCAAGATGGAGGTCGAACGTCACCGCGTTGACGGCCACCAGCCCGCCGAAGCGGCGGGTCAGCCCCTGCACCGCAAGAAGCGGCGCGTTCATGACGTCACCGCCTTCGGCAGCGGGCTCGGCGAGATGCGTGCCGCCAGTCCGATCAGCCCCTTGGGCAGCAACGCCACGAACACGATGATCGCGATGCCGAGCGTGAGCTGCCAATGGTCGGCCAGCGGCCCCACCAGCGCGTGCGTGCCCAGCACTTCCTTGAGCACTGTGAAGGCGACGGCACCGATCACCGCGCCGCGCAGATGGCCGAGGCCGCCGAGGATGATCATCAGCAGCACCTCGCCCGAGTTGTGCCAGGCCAGCAGTTCGGGGTTGACCACGCCGTCGCGCGCGGCGACCAGGAAGCCGGCCAGGCCCGCCAGTGCGCCCGCCAGCACGAAGGCCGCGAGCTTGTAGCCGTACACCGCGAAGCCGGCCGCGCGCATGCGCTGCTCGTTCACGCGGATGCCCGCCAGGGCCGCACCGAAGCGCGAGCGGCGGATGAGTGCGAGCAGGCCGTAAGTGCCGGCCAGCGCCGCCAGCACCGCAAAGAACTGCACGCGGCGGTTCTCCATGTCGAGCGCGCCGAGGCTCGGCCGCACGTACAGGTAGATGCCGTCGCTACCGCCGCCGAACTTGGTGTCGTGGAAGATGAAGTAGGCCATCTGTGCGAAGGCCAGCGTGACCATGATGAAGTACACGCCGCGCGTGCGCAGGCTGAGCGCGCCGACGACCAGCGCGTACAGCGCCGCGCTGCCCATGGCCAGCGGCAGCAGCCAGGCGATCGAGCCGCCCTCGGCGCCCGATGCGAGCACCGTCGCATAGGCGCCGATGCCGTAGAAGGCCGCATGGCCGAGGCTCACGAGCCCGGTCATGCCGACCAGCAGTTCGAGGCTCAACGCGAAGATCGACAGGATCATGACCTTGACGACGAGGTCGGATGCATACGGCCCCAGCAGCGGCCCGGCCGCGGCCAGCAGCAGGGCGCAGATCAGGGGCGTCCAGGTGGAGAGTTTCTTCATGTTCAAGCTTTGCGCCCCATGAGTCCTTCAGGGCGCCAGATCAGCACGATCGCCATCAGCACGTACACGCCCATGCCGCTGAGTTCAGCGAAGAAGACCTTGCCGAAGGTGTCGACGAAGCCCACCAGCAGCGACGCGACCAGGGCGCCGGTGATGGAGCCGATGCCGCCGATCACCACCACCACGAAGCAGATGATCAGCACGCTCGCACCCATGTTCGGATACACCGAGGACATCGGCGCGGCGATCATCCCGGCCAGGGCCGCCAGCGCCACGCCGGCCGCGAACACGATGCGGTAGAGCCGCCGGATGTCGATGCCCAGCCCGCGCACCATGTCGCGGTTGCTCGCGCCGGCGCGGATCATCATGCCCAGCCGCGTGCGGTTCACCACCAGGTACAGGCCCACGGCCAGCACGATGCAGGCGGCCGACGCGAAGAGCCGGTACCACGGATAGCTCATGAGGTCCCCGAGCGCGAAGCTCCCGTCGAGCCAGGCCGGCACCTTCACGCCATGCACGTCGTTGCCCACGAGGATCGAGCGCAGTTCCTCGAAGACCAGGATCAGCCCGTAGGTCATCAGCACCTGCTGCAGGTGGTCGCGCTGGTAGAGGTAGCTGAAGAAGGCCCACTCCAGCAGGTAGCCGAAGACGGCCGCGAGCACCACGCCCGCGACCAGCATCACGATGAACTGGTCGCCGAAGAGCGGCGACAGCGCGAACGCCATGTAGGCGCCCAGCATGTAGAAGCTGCCGTGGGCCAGGTTGATCACGCCCATGATCCCGAAGATCAGCGTGAGCCCCGACGCGACCAGGAACAGCAGCAAGCCGTACTGGACCGCGTTCAGGCACTGGACGAGAAAGGTTCCGAAGTCCACGGCGCGCGCCTTACATCCGGCAGCCGCGTGCCGGGTCGGCCAGGCCCTTGATGGCGACGCTCACCATCTTGTTCTCCTTGCCGTCGACCTTGCGCAGGTAGATGTCCTGCACCGGGTTGTGCGACTTGCCCACCGAGAAGGCGCCGCGCGGACTGTCGATCTTCGCCTTCTCGACCGCGGCCGCGAACTCGGCCTTCTTCGAGATGTCGCCCTTGGTAGCATCCAGCCCGATGGCTAGGATCTGCGCGGCGTCGTAGCCCTGCACCGCATACACGTCCGGCTGCAGCTTGAAGGCCTTGGCATAGGCGGTGCGGAAGCTGGTGTCGCGCGGCGTGTTCAGGCCGTCGGCGTAGTGCAGCGTGGTCAGCATGCCCTGCGCGCTGTCGCCCTGGGCGTCGAGCGTGCCGTCGGTCAGGAAGCCGGGGCCGTACAGCGGGATGGTCTTGTTGAGGCCGGCGGCCGCATAGTCCTTGACGAACTTCACGGCGCCGCCGCCGGCGAAGAAGGCGTACACCGCATCGGGCTTGGCAGCCGCGATCTCGGTCAGCAGCGCCTGGAACTCGACGTTGGGGAAGGGCACGGTGAGCTGCTTCACGACCTGGCCGCCGGCCTTCTCGAAGCCTTCCTTGAAGCCGTTCGTCGACTCGTCGCCGGCCGCGTACTTCCAGGTGATGGTGATCGCTTTCTTCTTCTTTTCCTGCTTGGCCGCGACCTCGCCCATCGCGTAGGCCGGTTGCCAGTTCGAGAAGGAGCTGCGGAAGATGTTGGGCGCGCACATCGGCCCGGTCACGGCGTCGGCGCCGGCGTTGGGCACGATCAGCGTGGTGCCGCTTTCCTTCGCGGCCTTGGCCATCGCCATGGCCACGCCGGAGTGCACGGTGCCGACGATGACGTCGACGTTGTCGCGCTTGATGAGCTTGTTGACGTTGTCGGTCGCCTTGGCCGGGTCGGACTCGTCGTCGACCTTCACGTACTCGATCTCGCGGCCGCCGAGCTTGCCGCCTTGCTCCTCGACGCGCAGCTTGAAGCCGTTCTCGATGGCGACGCCGAGCGCGGTGTAGGTGCCGCTGTAGGGCAGCATCAGGCCGACCTTCAGCTTGCCCTGCTGGGCGTGGCCGAGCGTGGCGATGCAGGCGAGGGTGAGCGCGGTCAGCGCGGTGCGAAGGTTCTTCTGGCTCATGGTTGTCTCCATTGATGGATGAACGAAAGGGTCGCGCTTATCACCTGCTCCGGCTGGTCCCGATGAGGGGAGTGGCCGCAGTCGGGCAATTCGAGGAGCTGCGTGCGATCGACCCGCGATGCGATGCCGCGGATCTGCTGCAGGGTGCCGTATTCGTCGTCCACGCCCTGGATGGCGAGCACCGGGCAGGCGATGCCGTCGAGTTCGGGCTCGATGTTCCACTGGCGGAACGGCGGATGCAGCCAGATGCGATTCCAGCCCCAGAAGGCCGAATCGGGGTCGTCGTGGTAGCGGCCGAGCTTCTTGGGCAGATCGGTCTGCAGGTACGCGACGCGCGCTTGCTCGATGTGCTCGACCGTGACGTCCTCCACCAGGATGTGCGGCGCCAGCAGCACCAGGCCGGCCACGCGCTGCGGAAAGCGCGCGGCATACAGCAGGGCGATCGATCCGCCATCGCTGTGGCCGAGGAGCCAGGGCGGCTCGTCGATGCCCAGGGCGTCGAACAGCGGCGGCAGCACCTCGTGCGCCTGGCGATGCATGAAGTCGACGTCCCAGACCTCATCGGCGCCGCGCGGCGTCGAGCGGCCGTAGCCGGGCCGCGAGAAGACCAGCCCGCGGAAGCCGCCGGCCTGGCACAGCCGTTCCGGGAAGTCCTTCCACATCGCGACCGAGCCGAGGCCTTCGTGCAGGAACACGACCAGCGGCGCATCCGCGCGCTCGGCCGGGATGTGCACGTACTCGACGCGCAGCTCCCGCTCCCGCCAGCGGATGGCGGCCCATCGCGTCTCGCCGCTCACGCGTGCTGCTCCTGCTCGCGCAGCCGGAAGCGCTGGATCTTGCCGGTCGCGGTCTTGGGCAACTCGTCGACGAACTCGATGAAGCGGGGGTACTTGTAGGCGGCCAGGTGTTCCTTCACGAAGACCTTCAGGTCTTCGGCGCTGCACGACTGGTTCGACTTCAGCACCACGAAGGCCTTGGTCTTGGTCAGGCCGTCGCTGTCCTGCTTGCCGATGACGGCGGCCTCGAGCACCGCCGGGTGCCGCATCAGCGTCGCCTCGACCTCGAAGGGCGAGACATAGATGCCGCTGACCTTCAGCATGTCGTCGCTGCGGCCGGCGTAGGTGTAGTAGCCGTCGGCATCGCGCGAGTACTTGTCGCCGCTCTGCGTCCAGCCGTCGCGGAAGGTCTGGCGGCTCTTCTCAGGGTTGCCCCAGTACATGAGCGCGCTGCTCGGGCCCTTGATGTAGAGGTCGCCGACCTCGCCGTCGGCGACCGGCCGACCGTCTTCCCCGCGCAGTTCGATCTCGTAGCCGTCCACGGGCCGGCCGGTGGTGCCGTAGCGAATGTCGCCGGGCCGGTTGGAGATGAAGATGTGCAGCATCTCGGTGGAACCGATGCCGTCGATGATCTCGCAGCCGAAGTGCGTCTTGAAGCGCTGGGCGATCTCGCCCGGTAGGGCCTCGCCGGCGGACGAGCACATGCGCAGCGCGACGCTGTCGCGCGCGGGCAGGGCGGGTGATGCGAGCATGCCCGCGAAGCCGGTGGGCGCGCCGAAGAAGACCGTGGGCTTCACGCCCGACGCTTCCGCCGGGAAGCCCGTGCCGGTCCAGCGCTTGAAGGTCGCGTCGGGGGTCGGGCGCTCGGCCATCAGCACCACGGTCGCGCCGACCGACAGCGGGAAGGTCAGCCCGTTGCCGAGGCCATAGGCGAAGTACAGCTTGGCCGCGGAGAAGCAGACGTCGTCCTCGGTGAGGCCGAGCACCGGCTTGCCGTAGAGCTCGGCGGTCCACCACGGGTTGCCGTGCGTGTGGACTGTGCCCTTGGGCCGGCCGGTCGAGCCCGACGAGTAGAGCCAGAAGGCATGGTCCTGCGGGCCGGTCGGTGCCGGCCTGGCCAGCGGCGGATGGGCGCCGATGACGGCGTCGAGGTCGCTGGCGCCGTTGGGCAGCGCGGCGGTGGGCTGCGAGACGAAGAGCTGACGCAGCGCATGCGGCGCCTTGGACATGGCGTCGTGCAGCACCGGCAGCAGCGCGCCCGATACCAGCGCAGCGACGGCGCCGCTGTGCTCGAGCATGTAGGCATAGTCGTCGGCCGTGAGCAGCGTGTTGACCGCGACGGGCACCACGCCGGCGTAGAGGCATCCCAGGAAGCTCACCGGCCAGTCATGGCTGTCGAGCTGCAGCAGCAGGACGCGTTCTTCGCGCTGGATGCCCGCCGACTGGAGCGCACCGGCCAGGCGACGGGCGCGGTCTTCCAGCGCGCCATAGCTGAGCGTGCCGCGGTCGTCGATGTAGGCGAGCTTGGCCGGCCGCCCGCGGTTGAGCGCGAACAGGTGTTCGGCGAAGTTGAAGTCGGTGGGCAGGCTCATCGTGTGTCTCCTGGTGTCATCGGCGCGGTGATGCGCTCTTGTGTGTTGCGTGCGCGGAGGGCTAGCGCAGGCCCAGCCCGGCCAGCGCCGCCGGACTGGCCTGTATCGCGCTTCGGCGGTGGTAGAAGTCCAGCGCCCGCAGGCCGCCGAGTTCCGCGCCGCCGCCGGCGCGCCCCGGGCCGCCATGCAGCGACATCGGCATCACGTTGCCGTGGCCGGTGTGGGTCTGCGCGACCTCGGGTGTGATCACGTGCACGCGGCCATGGCTGGCCGCGAGCTGCACGGCGGCGCGTGCCAGTGCCGCGTCGTCGCTCCCGTAGAGAGAGGTGACCAGCGAGCCCTGGCCGCGGTGCGCGAGCGCGATCGCATGGTCGACGTCGCGGTAGGCGAGCAAGGTGGCGACGGGGCCGAAGACCTCGACGTCGTGCACGCTGTCCGCGGCGTCGGCATCCTTCGCGCCCAGCAGCACCGGGCCGATGCAGGCGGCGATGGCGGGGTCCGCGTCGACCAGTGCTTGCGCGCTGCCGTCGTGCAGCAGGGTGGTCTGCCGCTGCAATGTCGCGAGGCCTTCGCGCACCGCGTTCAGCTGCGCACGGCTCACCAGCGAGCCCATGCGCACGCTCTCGTTGCGCGGGTTGCCGACCGTCACGCCGCGCAGCTTGGCGCCGATGGCCTCCGCTGCCGCGTCGTAGACGGTCGCCGGCACGAGGATGCGGCGGATGGCGGTGCATTTCTGGCCGCTCTTGACGGTCATCTCACGCACCACCTCGCGCACCAGCAGGTCGAAGGCGTCGGTGCCCGGCGTGGCGTCGGGCAGCAGCAGCGCGGAATTGAGGCTGTCCGCCTCGATGTTGACCCGCACCGAGCGCTGCGCTACCGCGGCATGCGATCGGATCAGCGCACCGGTCTCGGCCGAGCCGGTGAAGGAGACGACGTCGAAGGGCTGCAGTTGGTCCATCAGCCCGTTCGAGCTGCCGCAGATCACCGACAGCGCGCCGGCCGGCAGCACGCCGGCGTCGACCACGTCGCGCACCATGCGCTGCGTGAGCCAGGCGGTCGAGGTGCCGGGCTTGACGATGACGGGCACGCCCGACAGCAGGGCTGGGGCCGCCTTTTCCCACAGGCCCCAGGCCGGAAAGTTGAAGGCGTTGATGAACAGCGCGACGCCGCGCGTGGGGACCTGCAGGTGCTGCGAGAGGAAGACGGGTTCCTTGCCCAGCTTCACCGCGTCGCCGTCGCGCAGCGCGTGCACGTCGCCCAGCGCGTCGCCCCACTTGGCGTACTGGCCCAGCGTGAAGATCGCGCCGTCGATATCGACGGCCGAGTCGTTCTTCACGGTGCCCGAGTTGGCCGTGGCGATTTCGTAGTAGCTGTCGCGATGCGTCTGCAGCACCTTGACGACGGCGGCGAGCAGTCCGGCGCGCTGCTGATAGCTCAGCGCGCGCAGCGCGGCACCGCCGACGTCGCGCGCAAAGCCGAAGGCGGCCGGCAGGTCGAGCCCGGTCGCGTCGACGCGTGCCAGTTCGGTGCCGAGCACCGGGTCGAACAGCGGCACGCCGGCGCCGCTGCCGGTTTGCCAGCGACCGCCGACGTGGTTGGGAAGAAGCTCGGTCATGGGGTCAACTTTTGGTGAACTGGATCTGCCCTTCGGGCAGCAGGTAGAGAACGAGCGCGCGGCCGTTGTCGACGGTCGGGTGGTGGGCGCTGCCCGGCGGGTACACGCACCAGCCAGCCGGACGGCCGTCGAAGGTCGCGTCGCCCTCGATCGGCATGATCAGGTCGATCTCGCCGTTGGGATGCGTATGGTGCGGGCCGGCGAGATCGGCCATGTCGACCACGTCCACCGAGAAGCGGTGCAGCGCGTCCTCGGGCTTGAAGGGGCGGCCGTAGCGGATGCCGCCGCCTTCCCGTTCGCAGAGCCAGCCCTCGGCCACGCCCTCGATGCAGGCGGCCTTGAGTTGGGTGTAGGTCTGGCTGCCGACACCGTGCTGCGCGTTGAGCCAGCGGTCCAGCGAGGCGTCCAACGGCCGGCCCGCGATCTGGGCGCTGAGTCCGGCGATCAGGTGGTGAAAGGCTTCCTTGGACATGTCGTCTCGTGTGGCTTTGTGGTGTGCGTGGGATCGGCGCAGTTGCAGCATCCGGCGGTGTGCAGTATCTTGCGCTCGATCAAACAATAAGCAGCAAAATGCAGCGTGTCAAGCAACATAATGCATGTATGGCGTTTACCCTGAGCGCGCAAAATCAAGGCATCGAATGAGGAGTTCCATGACTGAGGAAGCAGGGCGGAGTGGCGGCGCCATGGCGGGTGCGATCGACACGGTCACCGCGGAAGCGCCGCGACATCCCCTGCTCGCCGTGCTCGGCGAACGCGTCCGCAGCCTGCGTGCACAGCGTGGCCTCACCCGCAAGGCGGTGGCGGTGGCGGCCGATGTGTCGGAGCGCCACCTGGCGAACCTCGAGTACGGCACCGGCAATGCTTCGATCCTGGTGCTGCAGCAGGTGGCGCAGGCCTTGCACTGCTCGCTCGCCGAGCTCGTCGGCGACGTCACGACCAGTTCGCCCGAGTGGTTGCTGATCCGCGAACTGCTCGAGCACCGCAGCGAAGCCGATCTGCGCCGTGCGCGCATCGCCCTGGGTGAACTGCTGGGCAACGGCCGCGGCGATGCCGCGCGCCACCGTCGCATCGCATTGATCGGCCTGCGCGGAGCCGGCAAGTCGACCCTGGGGCCGATGCTGGCGCAGGATCTCGACGTGCCGTTCATCGAACTGAGCCGCGAGATCGAGAAGCTCGCCGGCTGCAGCGTGCGCGAGATCCATGACCTCTACGGCACCAACGCCTACCGGCGTTACGAGCGTCGCGCGCTGGAGGAAACGGTGCAGATCCACAGCGAGGTGGTGATCGCCACGCCGGGCGGCATCGTGTCCGATCCGGCCACCTTCAACGAGTTGCTGGCGCACTGCACCACCGTCTGGCTGCGTGCCGCGCCCGAGGAGCACATGGGGCGCGTCGTGGCGCAGGGCGACACGCGCCCCATCGCCGCCAGCAAGGAGGCGATGGAGGACCTGCACCGCATCCTCGACGGGCGCGCGGCCTTCTATTCGAAGGCCGACCTGACGGTCGACACCAGCGGCCAGACGCTGGCGCAGAGCTTCGACGTGCTGCGCGGCGCCGTGCGCGCGGCGATCGCCGCAGCGGTCTGATCCCTGCCTGCTGGCGGCGCGCCAGCCCGGGTTTTCCTGAACTGCAGAAAAGTGCAACAGGCATTGACTTGGCTGTTGATGTGCATGATGATGCATGCACTGATCGCAAGAAATGCATTATGTTTCTTGTTTCTGCTGTCAACGGAGACAACCCATGACCGAAACCACGACCCCAGCACCGCGTGTCGACTACCGCACCGAGCCCGCCCAGTACCGGCACTGGCAACTCGCCGTCGAGGGCGCGGTCGCGCGCCTGACCCTCGACATCGCGGAAGACGGTGGCATCCGCCCTGGCTACAAGCTCAAGCTCAACAGCTACGACCTCGGGGTCGACATCGAGCTCAACGATGCGCTCAACCGCGTGCGCTTCGAGCACCCGGAAGTCCAGTCGGTCATCGTGACCAGCGGCAAGGACCGCATCTTCTGCTCCGGCGCCAACATCTTCATGCTCGGTGTCTCCAGCCATGCCTGGAAGGTGAACTTCTGCAAGTTCACCAACGAGACGCGCAACGGCATCGAAGACAGCTCCAAGCATTCGGGCCTGAAGTTCCTGGCCGCGGTCAACGGCGCCTGTGCGGGCGGCGGCTACGAACTGGCGCTGGCCTGCGACGAGATCGTGCTGGTCGACGACCGTTCTTCCGCCGTCTCGCTGCCCGAAGTGCCGCTGCTGGGCGTGCTGCCCGGCACCGGTGGCCTCACGCGGGTGACCGATAAGCGCCATGTGCGGCATGACCTGGCCGACATCTTCTGCACCAGCGTCGAAGGCGTGCGCGGCCAGCGCGCGGTCGACTGGCGCCTGGTCGACGCGATCGCCAAGCCGGCCCAGTTCGCCGCCACCGTGCAGGAACGCGCCGCCAAGCTGGCCGAGGGCAGCCAGCGGCCCGGCAAGGGCGCGAAGGGCGTGACGCTCGCGCGCATCGAGCGCGAAGACGGGGCCGACACGCTGCGCTATGCGCATGTGCAGGTCGACATCGACCGCACCCGCCGGACCGCGACGCTCACCGTCAAGGCGCCGACGGGCGCGCAGCCGACCGACATCGCGGGCATCGAGGCCGCGGGTGCGGCCTGGTGGCCGCTCGCCATGTGCCGCCAACTGGACGACGCCATCCTGAACCTGCGCACCAACGAACTGGACATCGGCACTTGGCTGCTGAAGACCGAAGGCGACGCGCAAGCCGTGCTGGCCAGCGACGCGCTGATGCTCGCCCACCAGGACCACTGGCTGGTGCGCGAGACCATCGGCGCGCTGCGCCGCACGCTGGCGCGGCTGGACGTCTCGTCGCGCAGCCTCTTCGCGCTGATCGAGCCGGGTTCCGCCTTCGCCGGCACGCTGGCGGAGATCGCCTTTGCAGCCGATCGCACCTACATGCTCGCGCTGCCCGACGACGCGGCGCGTGCGCCCAAGCTCACGCTCAACGAGTTCAACTTCGGCTTCTATCCGCTGGTGAACGACCAGAGCCGCCTGCAGCGCCGCTTCTATGAAGAGGTCGCGCCGCTCGAAGCCGCCCGCGCGGCCGTCGGCCAGGCGCTGGACGCCGATGCGGCGCTGGCACTCGGCCTGGTGACGGCGGCACCCGACGACATCGACTGGGAAGATGAACTGCGCATGGCCATCGAGGAGCGCGTGGCGATGTCCCCCGACGCGCTGACCGGGTTGGAAGCCAACCTGCGCTTCGCCAGCAAGGAAAACATGAACACCCGCATCTTCGGCCGGCTCACCGCCTGGCAGAACTGGATCTTCAACCGGCCGAATGCCGTTGGTGCGAAGGGGGCCTTGAAGGTCTACGGCACCGGCGAGAAGGCCGGCTTCGACATGGATCGGGTCTGACCCCCGGGGCTTGCGCACTTCGTGTCGCAGCGCCCACCCCCTTCCAGGGGGCGACGCCAGCGGCCCGGCAAAGCCGGTTCCGCGGCATCTCCCGAACAGACATTTCTTAGCTTTTGAGAGGTCCCACATGAGCACCGTCAACTACAGCGACAAGATCCCGAACAACGTCAACCTCAGCGAAGACCGCACCCTGCAGCGCGCGCTCGAAGGCTGGCAGCCCAACTTCGTGAACTGGTGGGACGACGTCGGCCCGGACGGTTCGACCGCCTACGACGTCTACCTGCGCACTGCGGTCAGTGTCGACCCGCAGGGCTGGGCCCAGTTCGGCCACGTGAAGATGCGCGACTACCGCTGGGGCATCTTCCTGAATCCTGGGGATGCGAATCGCGAGATCCATTTCGGGGACCACAAGGGCGAAAAGGCCTGGCAGGACGTGCCCGGCGAGCACCGCGCCAACCTGCGCCGCATCATCGTGACGCAGGGCGACACCGAACCGGCCTCGGTCGAGCAGCAGCGCCACCTGGGCCTGACCGCGCCCAGCATGTACGACCTGCGCAACCTGTATCAGATCAACGTGGAGGAGGGCCGCCACCTGTGGGCGATGGTCTACCTGCTGCACAAGCACTTCGGCCGCGACGGCCGAGAGGAGGCCGAGGCGCTGCTGCAGCGCACGTCCGGTGATCAGGACAACCCGCGCATCCTGGGTGCCTTCAACGAGAAGACGCCCGACTGGCTGGCCTTCTTCATGTTCACCTACTTCACCGACCGCGACGGCAAGTTCCAGTTGTCGGCGCTGGCGGAGAGTGCCTTCGATCCGTTGGCACGCACCACCAAGTTCATGCTGACCGAGGAGGCGCACCACATGTTCGTCGGCGAGAGCGGCGTGTCGCGGGTGCTGGCCCGCACCGCGCAGGTGATGAACGAGTTGAAGACAGACGACGCGCAGAAAGTGCGCGCTGCCGGCGCCATCGACCTGGGCACTGTCCAGCGCTACCTGAACTTCCACTACAGCGTGACCATCGACCTGTTCGGCGCCGACCAGTCGAGCAACGCGGCGATCTTCTACAGCTCGGGCCTCAAGGGCCGCTACGAAGAAGGCAAGCGCACCGACGACCATGTCCTCAAGGGCCAGACCTACAAGGTGCTGGAGGTGCAGAACGGCCAGTTGGTCGAGAAGGACGTGCCGATGCTCAACGCCCTGAACGAGGTGCTGCGCGACGACTTCATCAAGGACTCGGTGGCCGGCGTGAACCGCTGGAACAAGGTGCTGGAGAAGGCGGGCATCCCGACGCGCCTGACCGTGCCGCACAAGGCCTTCAACCGCCAGATCGGCGCGCTCGCCGGCATCAAGATGTCGCCGGACGGCCGGGTCGTAGGCGAGGCGGAATGGGCAGCGAAGAAGAGCGAATGGTTGCCGACATCCGAGGACTTCGCCTTCGTCGCCTCGCTGATGGGCCGCGTGATCGAACCCGGCAAGTTCGCCGGCTGGATCGCGCCGCCGGTGATGGGCATCAACCGCCAGCCGGTCGACTTCGAGTACGTGCGTTTCGGGTGATTGCGATGGACATGCTTGTCGAGGCCGGCGTGATCAAGCAGCATCTGATCGACCCGGAAATCTGCATCCGCTGTAACACCTGCGAGGCCACGTGCCCGGTGAATGCCATCACGCACGACGACAACAACTATGTCGTCCGGGCGGATGTCTGCAACGGGTGCATGGCCTGCATCTCGCCGTGCCCCACCGGCTCCATCGACAACTGGCGCAACATGCCCGTGCAACGGGCCTACTCCATTGAGGAGCAACTCGGCTGGGAGGAACTGCCGCCCGAACTGAGCGCGGAAGAACTCGAGGCTGCCGGTGTGACGGATGCCGGCGGCGGCCTCGATGCGGCGGTGCAGGTCGAGGTCGAGCCGGTCGTGACGCCCGGCGAGGCGCCGTTCATGTCGACGAGCTACGGTGCGACCACGCCGCCGTGGTCCGCCGCCCATGCCTACACCAACCTCTACGCGCCGAAACGGCCGGTGACGGCGACCGTGACCGGCAACTTCAACTGCACCGAAGCCGGCTTCGAGAACGAGACCCATCACGTGGTGCTGGACTTCGGCGCGATGCCCTTCCCCGTGCTGGAGGGGCAATCGATCGGCATCGTGCCGCCCGGCATCGACGCGCTGGGCAAGGCGCACCATCCGCGCCAGTACTCGATCGCCAGCCCGCGCAACGGCGAGCGCCCGGGGTACAACAATGTCTCTTTGACCGTCAAGCGCGTGACACACGACCACCAGGGCAACGCGGTGCGGGGCATCGCCTCCAACTACGTCTGCGACCTGAAGGTCGGCGACACGGTGACGGTGGTTGGGCCCTTCGGTTCCACCTTCCTGATGCCGAACCACCCGAAGTCGAACATCGTGATGATCTGCACCGGCACGGGCAGCGCACCGATGCGCGCCATGACCGAATGGCGGCGCCGCCTGCGCAAGAGCGGCAAGTTCGACGGCGGCAAGCTGATGCTCTTCTTCGGCGCGCGCACGCAGCAGGAACTCCCGTACTTCGGCCCGCTGCAGAGCCTGCCCAAGGACTTCATCGACATCAACCTGGTCTTCTCCCGTGTTCCGGGACAGCCGCGGCGCTATGTGCAGGACGCCGTGCGCGAGCGCGCCGCGGACCTGGCATCGCTGCTGCGCGATGCCGACACGCACTTCTACGTGTGCGGCCTCAAGAGCATGGAGGAGGGCGTGTTGCTGGCATTGCGCGATGTCGCGCAGGAGGCCGGCCTGCCCTGGGAACAGCTCGCCGCCACGTTGAAGAAACAGGGGCGCCTGCACCTGGAGACCTATTGACGGCGATGAGGGCGCAGGAGTTCGGGGCCGCGGATCTCGATAGAGTCGAGTGTTCTTCTTGGACTCTTCTTGATCAATGTGAATGCCAGTTTTTTGAGCCGGGTCGATGTGGATGCCGCCATCGTCGACCTCGACGGCACCATGGTCGACACCCTGGGTGATTTCGTCGCCGCCCTGCGCGCCATGCTCGCCGACCTCGGTTTGCCGACGGTGGACGCCGCCGCCGTGGGACGCATGGTCGGCAAAGGCTCCGAGCACCTGATCCATGCCGTGCTGCATCACGTCGGGGCGCCGGACACGCGCTACCCGCAGGCCTACGCGCGCTACCAGCACCACTACCTGGGCATCAACGGCCGGCACGCGACGGTCTACGACGGGGTGATCGCGGGCCTGCAGGCGATGCGCGAGCGTGGCTGGCGCCTGGCGTGCCTGACCAACAAGCCGACCGCGTTCGCCCGGCCGCTGCTCGCCCAGAAAGGCCTGGCCGGCTTCTTCGAGGTGGTGTTCGGCGGCGATGCCTTCGAACGCAAGAAGCCCGACCCGCTGCCGCTCCTCAAAACCTGCGAAGCGCTCGGCACGACGCCGGCCCGCACGCTGATGGTCGGCGATTCGAGCAACGACGCGCAGGCCGCGCGCGCCGCCGGTTGCCCCGTGGTGCTGGTGAGCTACGGCTACAACCACGGCCAGCCGGTGCGCCAGGTCGATGCCGATGCGGTCGTCGATTCGCTCACCGAACTGACAGAACTGGCCGACGGCGCGACGCTCGGCTAAACTCGCCGCTCCATGTTCATTCATCACGTCATCAAGACAGGTCAAGGCTGCCGGGGAGCCTGGCTTTGGCGTACGCCATCGTCATTGCCTGTTTGATGGCACGGCGCACGCCGTGCGCCCGCGGCCCCGGTCCGAACGACCCGGCGCCAGATCCTTGAATGACCCGCCAGCGACCGAACGAAGCGTCTGCTGGCCGACGGAGACCCCCACCGTGATCACCGAACTCGAATTCAAAAGCCTCAGCGCGCAGGGCTACAACCGCATCCCGCTGATGGCCGAGGCCTTTGCCGACCTCGAAACCCCGCTCTCGCTCTATCTCAAGCTGGCCCACACCAAGGACGGCGGCAAGTACAGCTTCCTGCTCGAATCCGTGGTCGGCGGCGAGCGCTTCGGCCGCTACAGCTTCATCGGCCTGCCGGCGCGCACCCTGATCCGCGCGAGCGGCTTCGGCGCCGCGGCGCGCACCGAGGTCGTAACCGACGGCCAGGTCGTCGAGACGGCCGAAGGCAACCCGCTGGACTTCATCGCGGCTTATCAGAAGCGCTTCAAGGTCGCGCTGCGGCCCGGCCTGCCGCGCTTCTGTGGCGGCTTGGCCGGCTACTTCGGCTACGACGCGGTGCGCTACGTCGAGAAGAAGCTCGAGAACTCCTGCCCGCCCGACACGCTCGGCTGCCCCGACATCCTGCTGCTGCAGTGCGAGGAACTGGCCGTCATCGACAACCTGTCGGGCAAGCTCTACCTGATCGTCTACGCCGACCCGGCGCAGCCCGAGGCGTATGCGGTGGCCAAGCGCCGGCTGCGCGAACTGCGCGAGCAATTGAAGTACTCGGTGAGCGCGCCGCAGGTGAAGCCGTCGCAGGCGCATCCGGCGGAACGCAGCTTCGCCAAGGCCGACTACATCGCCGCGGTCGAGCGTGCCAAGGAATTGATCGCCGCGGGCGACTTCATGCAGGTGCAGATCGGCCAGCGCATCAGCAAGCGCTACACCGAGTCGCCGCTGTCGCTGTACCGGGCGCTGCGTTCGCTCAACCCGTCGCCGTACATGTTCTATTACCACCTGGGCGATTTCCACGTGGTGGCCGCGTCGCCCGAGATCCTGGTGCGCCAGGAGAACACGGCCGATGGCGAGCAGAAGGTGACGATCCGCCCGCTGGCCGGCACGCGGCCGCGCGGCGCGTCGATGGAACTCGACAAGGCCGCTGAGCTGGAACTCATCAACGACCCGAAGGAGCGTGCCGAGCACGTGATGCTGATCGACTTGGCGCGCAACGACATCGGGCGCATCGCGAAGACCGGCACCGTGAAGGTGACCGAGGCCTTCGCGGTCGAACGCTACAGCCACGTGATGCACATCGTGAGCAACGTCGAAGGCACGTTGAAGGACGGCATGACCGCTATCGACGTGCTCAAGGCCACCTTCCCCGCCGGCACGCTGACCGGCGCGCCGAAGGTGCATGCGATGGAGCTCATCGACCAGCTCGAGCCGATCAAGCGCGGCCTCTACGGTGGCGCCTGCGGCTACATCAGCTACGCGGGCGACATGGATGTCGCCATCACGATCCGCACCGGCGTCATCAAGGACCAGGTGCTGCACGTGCAGGCCGCGGCCGGCGTGGTCGCCGACTCGGTGCCGGAGCTGGAATGGAAAGAGACCGAGGCCAAGGCGCGTGCGCTGCTGCGCGCGGCCGAACTGGTGGAAGAGGGACTGGAATGATGGCCGACGACATTCAGAACAACGATTTCTCGCACGAGATCATCGGCGCTGCCGTCGAGGTGCAGCGCGTGCTGGGCACCGGCTTGCCGGAAGCGGTGTACGCCGCCGCGCTCGCCATCGAACTGGCCGAGCGCGAGATCGGCTTCGAGCGCGACGTGCCGGTCGCGGCCAGCTACAAGGGCCGGGCGCTCGGCGACGTGTGCCGCGCCGATTTCGTCATCGAACAGGCGATGGTGGTGCAGGTGCGAGCGGTCGATACGCTCGACGACCTGCACCGTGCGCAGGCGCAGGCCGCGGTGCGGCTGTCGGGCCATCGGATCGGCCTGCTCATCAACTTCAACGTCTTCCCCGTGGTGAAGGGCGTGCATCGGATCGGAGCCAAGCCATGAAGCTGCTGATGGTCGACAACTACGACTCCTTCACCTACAACATCGTCCAGTACTTCGGCGAGCTGGGGGCGGACGTGGAGGTGGTGCGCAACGACGAAGTCACCGTCGCGCAGATCGGCGAGCGCATCGCGGCCGGCACGGCGCGGCTGGTGATCTCGCCCGGGCCGTGCTCGCCGGCGGAGGCGGGCGTGTCGGTGGTGGCGATCCAGGCCTTCGCGGGCAAGCTGCCGATCCTCGGCGTGTGCCTCGGCCACCAGGCGATCGGCGCGGCCTTCGGCGGCAGGATCGTGCGCGCGCAGCAGCTCATGCACGGCAAGACCAGCGAGATCACGACCACGCGCGAAGGCGTGTTCGCCGGGCTGCCCGAGAAGTTCGTCGTCAACCGCTACCACTCGCTGGCGATCGAGCGTGCGAGTTGCCCGGCCGAACTGGCCATCACGGCGAGCACCTACGATGGCGAGATCATGGGCGTGCGCCACGCCGGCTTCGCGCATGACGTGCGGATCGAGGGCGTGCAGTTCCATCCCGAATCCATCCTCACCGAGCACGGCCACGCCATGCTGAAAAATTTCCTGGACTGAGCCCATGCCGAATACCGCCGTCGACCTGCGCAGCGACACCGTCACCCAGCCCACGCCAGCCATGCGCGCCGCGATGGCCGCTGCGCCCCTGGGCGACGACGTGTTCGGCGCCGACCCGAGCGTCAATGCGCTGCAGGAGAAGATCGCGGGCATGCTCGGCTTCGAGGCCGCGCTCTTCATGCCCACTGGCACGCAGAGCAACCTCTGCGCGATCCTCGCGCACTGCGGCCGGGGCGACGAGTACATCGTGGGCCAGATGGCGCATTGCTACCGCTGGGAAGGCGGCGGCGCCGCGGTCTTCGGCAGCGTGCAGCCGCAGCCGCTCGACCATGCGCCGGACGGCACGCTGCCGCTCGCGCAGATCGAGGCGTCCATCAAGCCCGACGATGCGCACTTCGCGCGCACGAAGCTCTTGGCGCTGGAGAACACGCTGGGCGGCAAGCTGCTGCCCTTCGGCTACGTGCAGGCCGCCACCGACCTGGCCAGGTCGCGCGGGCTGCAGCGCCACCTCGACGGCGCGCGTCTCTTCAACGCTGCGACGGCGCAGGCCGTGGCGCTGGGCACCGACGTGCGCGCCGAGGCGCGCCGCATCGCGCAGTGTTTCGACAGCGTGTCGGTGTGCTTCAGCAAGGGCCTGGGCGCGCCGGTCGGCTCGGCCCTGTGCGGCTCGCGCGAGTTGATCGCGCGGGCGCACCGCATCCGCAAGATGGCGGGCGGCGGCATGCGCCAGGCCGGGCTGCTGTCGGCTGCCGCATCGCATGCGCTGGACCACCACATCGACCGGCTCGCCAGCGACCACGCCCTGGCGCAGCGGCTCGCAGCGGGTCTGGCCGGCATCGAGGGGCTGCGGGTCGAGGCGCCGCAGACCAACATCGTCTTCGTCGACCTGGAGGGCGCGGCGGCCGCGCGCGCCACGGAGCTGCTGGCGCACCTGAACGCGCGCGGCATCCTGGCGACGGGGCTGTACCGGCTGCGCTTCGTCACGCACCTGGACGTGGATGCGGGCGGGGTCGATCGCGCGCTCGTCGCGATCCGCGACTTCTTCGCGCGCTGAGGGCTTGCGCATGCCGGACACCGCGCACCTCATCGCCTTCATCGTCGCGGGCTGGCTGCTCAACCTGACGCCCGGCCCCGATGTGCTCTACATCGTGAGCAACGCGCTGCGCTCGGGCGTGCGTGCGGGCATCGTGGCCGGGCTGGGCATCACCGCCGGTTGCTTCGTGCACATCGTGGCGGCCGCGGTGGGCGTGGGCACCTTGCTGGTCGCCTCGACGGAAGCCTTCACGGTGCTCAAATACCTCGGCGCCGGCTACCTTCTGTATCTGGGCGCGCGCATGCTGTTCGCCAAGCCGATGCCTGCGGTCGTGACCGATGCCGCACCGGTCGTTGATTCGCCGCGCGGGTTGAAGGCCATCTTCATGGGCGGCTTCTGGACGAACGTGCTCAACCCCAAGGTGGCGCTGTTCTTCCTGGCCTTCGTGCCGCAGTTCATCGCACCGGACGCCAGCAACAAGGCGATGGCCTTCGTGCTGCTGGGGCTGCTGTTCAACCTCAACGCCATTCCGGTCAACACCGGCTGGGCCGTGGCGGCCGGCTGGCTGGCACGGCGCGGCACCGTGCGCCAGTGGATGCGCGTGCTCGACCGCGTGGCCGGCGCCATGTTCATCGGCTTCGGCATCAAGCTCGCACTGTCCGACAACCCGCTTTCTTCGTCCACACACTGACACGGGAGACACCATGCCCATCACCCCCCAGGAAGCGCTGCAGCGCACCATCGAGCACCGCGAGGTGTTCCACGACGAGATGCTGCACATCGTGCGGCTCATCATGAGCGGCGAGTGCTCGCCGGTGATGATGGCCGCGCTGATCACCGGCCTGCGCGTGAAGAAGGAAACCATCGGCGAGATCACCGCCGCTGCGCAGGTGATGCGCGAGGTGGCGACCAAGGTGGCGGTGGCGGACACAACGCACCTGGTCGACATCGTCGGCACCGGCGGCGACGGCTCGCACACCTTCAACATCTCGACCTGCTCGATGTTCGTGGCGGCCGCCGCGGGCGCCAAGGTGAGCAAGCACGGCGGGCGCAGCGTGAGCAGCAAGTCGGGCAGTGCCGACGTGCTCGAGGCGCTGGGCGTCAACATCAACCTCAAGCCCGATCAGATCGCCCGCTGCATCGCCGACGTCGGCATCGGCTTCATGTTCGCGCCCAACCACCATCCGGCGATGAAGAACGTCGCGCCGGTGCGCAAGGAGCTGGGCATCAAGACCATCTTCAACATCCTCGGGCCGCTGACCAATCCGGCCGGCGCGCCGAACATCCTGATGGGCGTGTTCCACCCGGACCTCGTGGGCATCCAGGTGCGCGCACTGCAGCGGCTCGGCGCCGAACACGCGCTCGTGGTCTACGGCCGCGACGGCATGGACGAGATCTCGCTCGGCGCGGCCACGATGGTCGGCGAACTCAAGGACGGCGAGATCCGCGAATACGAACTGCATCCCGAGGACTTCGGCTTCGCGATGTCGAGCAACCGCGCGCTGCGCGTCGAGACGCCCGAGCAGTCGATGGCGATGCTGCGCGGCGTGCTCGACAACGAGCCGGGCGCGGCCCGCGACATCGTGCTGCTCAACGCGGGTGCCGCGCTGTATGCGGCCAACGTGGCCACTTCGATCGCGGACGGCGTGGCGAAGTCGCGCGCCGCGCTCGACAGCGGCGCCGCCAAGGCCAAGCTGGCCGAGCTCGTGGCCGCCACCGCCGCCTTCTGACGAGAGAGAAAGACCGATCCATGTCCGACATCCTGAACAAGATCGTGGCCGTCAAGCACGAGGAAATCGCCGCTGCCATGAAGCGCAGCCCGCTGGAGGCCGTGCGCTTCGACGCCGAGAGCCGCGTACTCACCCGCGACTTCGTCGGCGCCCTGCGCAGCAAGATCGCTGCACGCCAGGCCGCGGTGATCGCCGAGGTCAAGAAGGCCAGCCCGAGCAAGGGCGTGCTGCGCGCCGACTTCATCCCGGCCGACATCGCCCAGAGCTATGCCGAGGGTGATGGCGCCATCAGCGCGGCCTGCCTGTCGGTGCTGACCGATCGGCAGTTCTTCCAGGGCGGTATCGACTTCCTGAAGCAGGCGCGCGCATCGTGCGACCTGCCGGTGCTGCGCAAGGACTTCATGGTCGACGCCTACCAGATCTACGAATCGCGCGCGATGGGCGCCGACGCGGTGCTGCTGATCGCGGCCTGCCTCGACGATGCGCAGATGAAGGACTTCGAGGCGATCGCGCTCGGCCTGGGCATGGCGGTGCTGGTCGAGGTGCATGACGGCGTCGAACTCGACCGCGCGCTGAGGCTGAAGACGCCGCTCATCGGCGTCAACAACCGCAACCTGCGCAGCTTCGAGGTGTCGATCCAGACCACGCTCGACCTGCGTTCGCGCGTGCCGGCCGAGCGCCTGCTGGTCACCGAATCGGGCATCACGACACGCGAGGACGTGGCGCGGCTGCGTGCCGCGGACATCCATGCCTTCCTGGTCGGTGAAGCCTTCATGCGCGCGCCCGAACCCGGGGAGGCGCTGGCGGAGCTGTTCCGGTGATGGCGGCGACGCAACTCACGCAACTCGCGAGTGCCGACCCGGCGGACTGGCCGGTCGCGCCGGGCTGGCAGGCGCTGGTCGACGACTTCTTCGCGAGCGCGGTGGGCGTGAAGCTGCAAGGCTTCCTGCGCGAACGGCTGGAGGCTGGCGCGGTCATCTTCCCTCCGCAGCCGCTGCGTGCGCTGGAACTCACGCCGCCCGAGCAGGTGCGCGTCGTCATCCTCGGGCAGGACCCGTACCACGGCCGCGGGCAGGCCGAAGGCCTGGCCTTCTCGGTGGCGCCCGGCGTGCCGCTGCCGCCGTCGCTGCGCAACATCTTCAAGGAATTGCAGCGCGACCTGGGCACGCCGCCACCGGCCTTCCCGCAACCCGGCGGCAGCCTGGTTAAGTGGGCCACACACGGCGTGCTGCTGCTCAACACCTGCCTGACGGTGGAGGAGGGGCAGGCGGCCAGCCATGCGGGGCGCGGCTGGGAAGTGCTGACCGACGCGGTGATCCGGCAGGTGGCCGCGGGCGATCGCCCGGTCGTGTTCATGCTGTGGGGTTCGCACGCGCAGAGCAAGCGGGCGCTGATCGACGCAGATCGCCACCGGCTGCTGACCGCCAACCATCCGTCGCCGCTGTCGGCCTTGCGTCCGCCGCTGCCTTTCATCGGTTGCGGGCACTTCGGCGAGGCGCGTGCCTGGCGGGAGCAGCATTCAGGCTGAAGGCGATGCTCCTGTTTTTGTAGCCCGTCGCATGCGTGCAACGGCCCGAGGGGAGAAAACACGGGTTTCCACGTCTTGGCGCGACGCCGCGGCTTCGGAACCGACATCAAACCGTGCTATATTTCGAGGTTCGCCGGAGAGGTGGCCGAGTGGTTAATGGCAGCAGACTGTAAATCTGCCCTCTTACGAGTACGCTGGTTCGAATCCAGCCCTCTCCACCAGCGATGAATTTGGTTTCTAGGAGCGATTGGATCTAGCGCTTTGGGTGCCTTGAAATGCCCCCGATGCGGGAGTAGTTCAATGGTAGAACCCCAGCCTTCCAAGCTGATGACGCGGGTTCGATTCCCGTCTCCCGCTCCATGAGACCCGGTTCCTGGTTGGTGTCTTCGGTGTTGATTGCCCTTTTGGCTCAGTGGTAGAGCACTCCCTTGGTAAGGGAGAGGTCGCGGGTCCGATTCCCGCAAAGGGCACCAGATTTCGGGGTTGCAGCCGTCGCGCGTGCGGCCCCATGTGAATGTGTTGATCTCGTTTTTTTCGGAGTCGAGAAAATGGCAAAAGGTAAATTCACCCGCACCAAGCCGCACGTGAACGTGGGCACGATCGGTCACGTTGACCATGGCAAGACCACGCTGACGGCGGCGATCGCGACCGTTCTGTCGGCCAAGTTCGGCGGCGAAGCCAAGGCGTACGACCAGATCGACGCGGCGCCCGAAGAAAAGGCCCGCGGCATCACGATCAACACCGCGCACGTCGAGTACGAAACGGCCAACCGCCACTACGCCCACGTCGACTGCCCCGGCCACGCCGACTATGTGAAGAACATGATCACCGGCGCCGCCCAGATGGACGGCGCCATCCTGGTGTGCTCGGCCGCCGACGGCCCGATGCCCCAGACCCGTGAACACATCCTGCTGGCACGCCAGGTGGGTGTGGGCTACATCATCGTGTTCCTGAACAAGTGCGACATGGTCGACGACGCCGAGCTGCTCGAGCTGGTCGAAATGGAAGTGCGCGAGCTGCTGGACAAGTACGAATTCCCGGGCGACGACACCCCCATCATCCACGGCTCGGCCAAGCTCGCCCTGGAAGGCGACAAGGGCCCGCTGGGTGAGCAAGCCATCATGAAGCTGGCCGACGCCCTGGACACCTACATCCCGACGCCCGAGCGCGCCGTGGACGGCACCTTCCTGATGCCTGTGGAAGACGTCTTCTCGATCTCGGGTCGCGGCACGGTCGTGACCGGTGCTGTCGAGCGCGGCATCATCAAGGTCGGCGAGGAAATCGAGATCGTGGGCATCCGCCCGACCGTCAAGACCACCTGCACCGGCGTGGAAATGTTCCGCAAGCTGCTGGACCAGGGCCAGGCTGGCGACAACGTGGGCGTGCTGCTGCGCGGCACGAAGCGCGAAGAAGTCGAGCGCGGCCAGGTGCTGTGCAAGCCCGGTTCGATCAAGCCGCACGTGCACTTCACCGCTGAAGTCTATGTGCTGAGCAAGGACGAAGGCGGCCGCCACACGCCGTTCTTCAACAACTACCGCCCGCAGTTCTACTTCCGCACGACGGACGTGACCGGCGCGATCGAGCTGCCCAAGGACAAGGAAATGGTCATGCCTGGCGACAACGTCAGCATCACCGTGAAGCTGATCAACCCGATCGCCATGGAAGAAGGCCTGCGCTTCGCCATCCGCGAAGGCGGCCGCACCGTGGGTTCGGGCGTCGTGGCCAAGATCCTCGATATCTAAGGATTGCACAGGGGTATAGCTCAATTGGCAGAGCGTCGGTCTCCAAAACCGAAGGTTGTAGGTTCGATTCCTACTGCCCCTGCCACTCAGGTGGCACCCTGACAAGCCCATCGGTTGACCCGATGGCGAGGCTAAAAAGCCCATCGTGACCCGATGGGCTTCGCCGTCTCAAGAGACACTTTGAATCGAAGGCCGCAAGGCCGCAGGAAATCAGCCGAAATGGCCACCTCTCAAATCGAAACCGTGAGCACCGGCGCCGACAAAGCCAAACTGGCTGCAGCGGTCGTTCTGGCCGTGGGCGCGGTCGTGGCCTTCTACCTGCTGTCGCGCCAGGGTGCGCTGGTGCAGTGGGTCGCGCTGCTCGTCGGTCTGGCGGCAGCCGTGGGCACGTTTGCGAGTTCCGAAAGCGGACGGCAGCTGTGGGCCTTCGGCCGCGATGCCTGGCGCGAAGTCAAGAAGGTCGTCTGGCCCACCCGCAAGGAAGCCATCCAGATGACGGCGTACGTGTTCGCTTTCGTGGCGATCATGTCGATTTTCCTGTGGGCGACCGACAAGACCCTCGAGTGGGTGTTCTTCGACCTCATTCTGGGCTGGAGAAAATAAATGACTGACGCTGTCGAAACCACCCCGGAAGCCACGCCGGAAAGCACCCCGGTGCTGGCCGCCCCGACCAACCCGGACTTCCGCTGGTATGTCGTTCATGCCTATTCCGGCATGGAAAAGGCGGTCGAACGCAACATCACCGAACGCATCAACCGCGCGGCGATGCAGGACAAGTTCGGCCGCATCATGGTGCCGACCGAGGAAGTCGTCGAGATCAAGAACGGCCAGAAGCGCACCACCGAGCGCCGCTTCTTTCCCGGCTACGTCCTGGTCGAGATGATCATGGACGACGAGAGCTGGCACCTGGTGAAGCACACCAACAAGGTGACGGGTTTCGTCGGCGGCGCGAAAAACCGCCCGGCCCCGATCTCGCAGAAAGAGGTCGAGGACATCGTCAGCCAGATGCAGCAGGGCACCGAGAAGCCGCGCCACAAGGTCGAGTTCACCGTCGGTGAGTTCGTGCGCGTCAAGGAAGGCCCGTTCACCGACTTCAACGGCACCGTGGAAGAAGTGAACTACGACAAGAACAAGGTGCGTGTGTCCGTGATGATCTTCGGACGCGCCACCCCGGTCGAACTGGGCTTCGCGGAAGTCGAGAAGACCTGATTCAGCGGGCGGCACCGAACGCTTCGGTGCCGCCCTCCCGGTTTCCTGCCTCCCGACTCGGCAGGAAACGTCACCCTAGAGTCGTCAACCCCGGGGAGCCGCGGCCGAGTGCCGAGGCGTTATCACCCGCAAGGAGCAAAGCATGGCGAAAAAAATCGTCGGCTTCATCAAGCTGCAAGTGCCAGCTGGTAAGGCCAACCCGTCACCACCCATCGGTCCCGCACTGGGCCAGCGTGGTTTGAACATCATGGAGTTCTGCAAGGCGTTCAACGCCCAGACCCAAGGCGTCGAGCCGGGTCTGCCGCTGCCGGTGGTCATCACCGCGTTCGCGGACAAGAGCTTCACCTTCATCATCAAGACGCCGCCCGCGGTCACCTTGATCAAGAAGGCCATCAAGCTGGACAAGGGTTCGGCCACGCCGCACACCACCAAGGTCGGCAAGATCACGCGCGCTCAGCTCGAAGAGATCGCCAAGGCCAAGATGAAGGATTTGACGGCAGCCGACCTGGATGCCGCCGTTCGCACCATCGCCGGCTCTGCCCGTTCGATGGGCGTGACTGTGGAGGGCGTGTAAATGTCCAAGCTCACCAAGAAGCAAAAAGCGCTCGTCGGCAAGGTCGACAGCAACAAGTTGTACGCGCTGGTCGATGCGATCGGTCTCATCAAGGAAGCCGCCACCGCCAAGTTCGATGAGTCCATCGACGTGGCCGTGCAGCTGGGCATCGACGCGAAGAAGTCGGACCAGGTCGTGCGTGGCGCCGTCGTGCTGCCCAATGGCACCGGCAAGACCAAGCGCGTCGCCGTGTTCGCCCAGGGCGCCAAGGCGGAAGAAGCCAAGGCCGCCGGTGCCGACATCGTCGGCATGGACGACCTGGCTGCCATGGTGAAGGCCGGCGACATGCCGTTCGACGTCGTGATCGCTGCCCCCGATGCCATGCGTGTCGTCGGTACGCTGGGTCAGATCCTCGGTCCGCGCGGCCTGATGCCCAACCCGAAGGTCGGCACCGTCACGCCGGACGTCGCCACGGCCGTGAAGAACGCCAAGGCCGGTCAGGTGCAGTTCCGCGTCGACAAGGCCGGCATCGTGCACGGCACGATCGGCCGTCGCTCGTTCGACACCGACAAGCTGCAGGGCAACCTGGCTGCGCTGATCGATGCGCTGGTCAAGGCCAAGCCGGCAACCAGCAAGGGCGTGTATCTGCGCAAGGTCGCCGTGTCGTCGACGATGGGCCTCGGCGTGCGCGTCGACACCCAGTCGATCGCACAGAGCTGATCTGAAGAATTTGCCGCGCCTCTCGAGGTGCGGCGATGTGGTGGGCCAGCGCGGCGTCGTCTTCGGATGACGGGCGCGCTGGGCCATCCAAGACCGCTGGCGTGCAGTTCGCTGCACTTAATCGAATCCCCTCGGGGACTCACCAGCGCAGATGGCGATCCCGCTGCAAGGAATCCGTTTCCGAAACAGTTGGTCGCTGCATGTAGCGCGTCTCGAGGCCCCGGCCGAAGGACGCATTAAAAGGAGTAGACCTTGAGTCTGAATCGCAGTGAGAAAGAAGCGGTCATCAGTGATGTGACCAGCCTCGCCGCAAAAGCTCAAACGCTCGTGATGGCGGAATACCGTGGTATCACGGTGGCTGACATGACCAAATTGCGCAATACCGCGCGCAGCCAGGGCGTGACGCTCAGCGTGTTGAAGAACACGCTGGCACGCCGTGCTGTCGCCGGAAGCGCATTTGAGATCGTCGGCGACCAGATGACCGGTCCGCTGATCTATGGCTTCTCCGAAGACGCCGTGGCCGCCGCGAAAGTGGTGGCCGATTTCGCGAAGACCAACGACAAGTTGGTGATCCGCGGCGGTGCATTCGGTGGCAAGGCCCTGGACGTCAATGGCGTGAAGCAACTGGCCAACATCCCTTCGAAGGAAGTGCTGCTGGCGCAATTGCTGGGCTTGATGCAATCCCCCATTTCCCGCACCGCCCGCGTTCTCGCGGCGCTGGCCGAGAAGCGTGGTGGTGGCGAAGCACCGGCCGAGGCTCCGGCCGAAGCGCAAGCTGCTTAAAGCCTTGCGTTCGAGAAATTCAACCCAATTGTTAGGAAACCAAAATGGCATTCGATAAAGACGCATTTTTGACCGCGCTGGACAGCATGACGGTCCTGGAACTCAACGACTTGGTCAAGGCCATCGAAGAGAAGTTCGGCGTGAGCGCCGCTGCAATGTCGGCACCCGCCGGTGCTGGCGGTGGCGCTGCCGCCGCTGTGGCCGAAGAGCAGACCGAATTCAACGTCATGCTGATGGATGCTGGCGCGAACAAGGTGTCGGCGATCAAGGCCGTGCGCGAAATCACCGGCCTGGGCCTCAAGGAAGCCAAGGACTTGGTGGAAGCCGCTCCCAAGGCCGTCAAGGAAGGCCTGTCGAAGGCTGACGCTGAAGCCGCCAAGAAGAAGCTGGAAGATGCCGGCGCCAAGGTGGAACTGAAGTAATTCAGTCTCCCTGAAGGGCTGGAGGTGCTCGAAAGAGCCCTCCAGCCTTTGCCGCTTTCAGAGCGCACCCACAAGCCGACGTCGCGACGCGGCTTTTGAGTGTCTTCTGACCCCGACTGCAGAAGACCCCTTGGTTCGGGTGATGTGCAACGCATCACTGTCCGCCAACGGCTGGTAGTGGCCAGCCGCCAAGCAGTGGCGCGAAAGCGCTGCTGACAAGTCGCGCAAGATCTCAAGCACCGGAGCTCTCATGGCCCAAACGTCCACGTACAGTTACACCGAACGCAAGCGCATCCGAAAGAATTTCGGCAGCCGCGACAGCGTCGTTGAAATCCCCTACCTGCTGCAGATGCAGAAGGACGCGTACACCGCGTTCCTGCAAGCGGGCATCGCGCCGCAGAAGCGCACGGTCGAAGGCCTGCAGGCCGCGTTCGACGCCGCGTTCCCGATCGTCTCGCACAACGGTTTCGTGGAGATGAAGTTCCTCGAGTACAACCTGGCGAAACCGGCGTTCGACGTGCGCGAGTGCCAGACGCGGGGCCTGACCTTCGCGTCGGCCGTGCGCGCCAAGGTCCAGCTCATCATCTATGACCGCGAGTCGTCGACCTCGCAGTCGAAGGTGGTCAAGGAAGTCAAGGAGCAAGAGGTCTACATGGGCGAAGTGCCGCTCATGACCGAGAAGGGCTCCTTCATCATCAACGGCACCGAGCGCGTCATCGTGTCGCAGCTCCACCGTTCGCCGGGCGTGTTCTTCGAACATGACAAGGGCAAGACGCACAGCTCGGGCAAGCTGCTGTTCTCGGCCCGCGTGATCCCCTACCGCGGCTCGTGGCTCGACTTCGAGTTCGACCCGAAGGACATGCTGTACTTCCGCGTCGACCGCCGTCGCAAGATGCCGGTCACGATCCTCTTGAAGGCCATCGGCCTGAACCCGGAATCGATCCTCGCGAACTTCTTCGTGAACGACAACTTCCGCCTGATGGACAGCGGCGCGCAGATGGAGTTCGTCTCCGAGCGCCTGCGCGGCGAAGTCGCGCGCTTCGACATCACCGACAAGTCGGGCAAGGTCGTGGTCGCCAAGGACAAGCGCGTCACCGCGCGCCACACGCGTGAACTCGAGCAGTCGGGCACGACCCACATCAGCGTGCCGGAAGACTTCCTGGTCGGCCGCGTGGTCGCCCGCAACATCGTCGACGCCGACTCCGGCGAAATCCTGGCCAAGGCCAACGACGAGCTGACCGAAGCACTGCTCAAGAAGCTGCGCACCGCCGGCGTGCAGGACATCCAGGTCATCTACACGAACGAACTGGACCAGGGCGCTTACATCTCGCAGACGCTGCGCATCGACGAAACCGTCGACGAGTTCGCCGCGCGCGTGGCCATCTACCGCATGATGCGTCCCGGCGAACCGCCGACGGAAGACGCCGTGCAGGCCTTGTTCCAGCGCCTGTTCTACAACCCGGACACGTACGACCTGTCGCGCGTCGGCCGCATGAAGTTCAACGCCAAGGTCGGCCGCGACGAGTCGACCGGCCCGATGGTGCTGACCAACGAAGACATCCTGCATGTCGTCAAGATCCTGGTCGACCTGCGCAACGGCAACGGCGAAGTCGACGACATCGACCACCTGGGCAACCGCCGCGTGCGTTGCGTCGGCGAACTGGCCGAGAACCAGTACCGCACCGGCCTGGCCCGCATCGAGAAGGCCGTGAAGGAACGTCTGGGTCAAGCGGAGCAAGAGCCGCTGATGCCGCACGACCTGATCAACAGCAAGCCGATCTCGGCCGCGCTGAAGGAATTCTTCGGTGCCTCGCAGCTGTCGCAGTTCATGGACCAGACGAACCCGCTGTCCGAAATCACCCACAAGCGCCGCGTGTCGGCCCTTGGCCCGGGCGGTCTGACGCGTGAACGCGCCGGCTTCGAAGTGCGCGACGTGCACGTGACCCATTACGGCCGCGTCTGCCCGATCGAAACGCCCGAAGGCCCGAACATCGGCCTGATCAACTCGCTGGCCCTGTACGCCCGCCTGAACGAATACGGCTTCATCGAGACGCCGTACCGTCGCGTGGTCGACAGCAAGGTCACGATGGACATCGACTACCTGTCGGCCATCGAAGAAGGCAAGTACGTCATCGCCCAGGCCAACGCGGCCCTGGACAAGGACGGCAAGCTGACCGGCGACCTGGTCTCCGCGCGTGAAGCCGGCGAGTCGATCCTGGTGGGGGCAGAGCGCGTCCAGTACATGGACGTTTCGCCCGCGCAGATCGTGTCGGTGGCGGCCTCGCTCGTGCCCTTCCTGGAGCACGACGATGCGAACCGCGCGCTGATGGGCGCCAACATGCAGCGCCAGGCCGTGCCGGTGCTGCGCCCCGAGAAGCCCTTCGTCGGTACCGGCATCGAGCGCGTTTCCGCGGTCGACTCGGGCACCGTGGTGACCGCGACCCGCGGCGGTATCGTCGACTACGTCGATGCGACCCGTGTCGTGGTGCGCGTGAACGACGCCGAAGCAGCGGCCGGTGAAGTCGGTGTGGACATCTACAACCTGATCAAGTACCAGCGTTCGAACCAGAACACCAACATCCACCAGCGCCCGATCGTCAAGCGCGGCGACAAGATCGCCAAGGGCGACGTGGTGGCCGACGGTGCGTCCACCGACCTCGGCGAACTGGCCCTCGGCCAGAACATGCTGATCGGCTTCATGCCGTGGAACGGCTACAACTTCGAAGACTCGATCCTGATCTCCGAACGCGTCGTCGCCGAAGACCGCTACACATCGATCCACATCGAGGAACTGGTGGTGATGGCCCGCGACACCAAGCTGGGCGCCGAAGAAATCACGCGGGACATCCCGAACCTGGCCGAGCAGCAGCTCAACCGCCTCGACGAGTCCGGCATCATCTACGTCGGCGCCGAAGTGCAGCCGGGCGACACGCTGGTGGGCAAGGTCACGCCGAAGGGCGAGACCACGCTGACGCCTGAAGAGAAGCTGCTTCGCGCCATCTTCGGCGAGAAGGCTTCCGACGTGAAGGACACCTCGCTGCGCGTGGACCAGGGCTCGCAAGGCACCGTGATCGACGTGCAGGTGTTCACCCGCGAAGGCATCACGCGCGACAAGCGCGCCCAGCAGATCATCGACGATGAGCTCAAGCGCTTCCGCTTGGACCTGAACGACCAGCTGCGCATCGTCGAAGCCGACGCGTTCGACCGGATCGAGAAGCTCCTGACCGGCAAGGCGGCCAACGGCGGCCCGAACAAGCTGGCCAAGGGCACCAAGCTCGACAAGGCCTACCTGTCGTCGATCGAGAAGTTCCACTGGTTCGACATCCGCCCGGCGGACGACGAAGTGGCTTCGCAGCTCGAGTCGATCAAGAACTCGCTCGAGCAGACGCGCCACAGCTTCGACCTCGCGTTCGAAGAAAAGCGCAAGAAGCTCACGCAGGGCGACGAGCTGCCCGCAGGCGTGCTCAAGATGGTCAAGGTCTACCTGGCCGTCAAGCGCCGCCTGCAGCCGGGCGACAAGATGGCCGGCCGTCACGGCAACAAGGGTGTGGTGTCGAAGATCGTTCCGGTCGAAGACATGCCTCACATGGCCGACGGCACGCCGTGCGACATCTGCCTGAACCCGCTGGGCGTGCCTTCGCGGATGAACGTGGGCCAGGTGCTCGAAGTGCATCTGGGCTGGGCCGGCAAGGGCATCGGCCAGCGCATCGGCGACCTGCTGCAGGCCGAAGCGAAGATCGCGGAACTCCGCGCCTTCCTCGACAAGCTCTACAACGGCTCGGGCCGCAAGGAAGACCTGAGCAAGCTGAGCGACGGTGAAGTGGTCGAGATGGCCAGCAACCTGTCGAACGGCGTGACCTTCGCCACGCCGGTGTTCGACGGCGCCACGGAAGAAGAAATCCGCGGCATGCTGCAGCTCGCCTACCCGGACGAGATCGCCAAGCTCAAGGGCCTGACCGACACCCGCACGCAAGCCTACCTGTACGACGGCCGCACCGGCGACCAGTTCGAGCGTCCGGTCACCGTGGGCTACATGCACTTCTTGAAGCTGCACCACTTGGTGGACGACAAGATGCACGCCCGCTCGACCGGCCCGTACTCGCTGGTCACGCAGCAACCGCTGGGCGGCAAGGCCCAGTTCGGCGGCCAGCGTTTCGGCGAAATGGAAGTGTGGGCGCTCGAGGCCTACGGCGCCGCCTACGTCCTGCAGGAAATGCTGACGGTGAAGTCCGACGACGTGCAAGGCCGTACCAAGGTGTACGAGAGCATCGTCAAGGGCGAACACTCCATCGAAGCCGGCATGCCGGAATCGTTCAATGTGCTGGTCAAGGAAATCCGTTCCCTGGGCCTGGACATCGAACTCGAACGTTCATAAGCAAGACAAGGAAAGAGTCCCATGAAGTCATTACTCGACCTGTTCAAGCAATTCACGCCCGATGAGCATTTCGATGCCATCAGCATCCGCATGGCTTCGCCCGAGAAGATCCGTTCGTGGTCCTTCGGCGAAGTGAAGAAGCCCGAGACGATCAACTACCGCACCTTCAAGCCCGAACGCGACGGCCTGTTCTGCGCCAAGATCTTCGGGCCCATCAAGGACTACGAATGCCTGTGCGGCAAGTACAAGCGCCTCAAGCACCGCGGTGTCATCTGCGAGAAGTGCGGCGTTGAAGTCACGCAGACCAAGGTGCGTCGCGAGCGCATGGGTCACATCGACCTGGCCGCGCCCTGCGCCCACATCTGGTTCCTGAAGTCGCTGCCGTCGCGTCTGGGTCTGGTGCTCGACATGACGCTGCGCGACATCGAACGCGTGCTGTACTTCGAAGCCTACGTGGTGACCGACCCCGGCATGACCCCGCTGAAGAAGTTCAGCATCATGTCCGAGGACGACTACGACACGAAGCGCAAGGAATTCGGCGACGAATTCGTCGCCAAGATGGGCGCCGAAGGCATCAAGGACCTGCTGGAAGGCATCGAGCTGGACAGCGAGATCGAGCGCCTGCGCGGCGACCTGACCGGCTCCGAAGTCAAGGTCAAGAAGAACTCCAAGCGCCTCAAGGTGCTGGAAGCCTTCCGCAAGTCGGGCATCAAGCCCCAGTGGATGGTGCTCGAAGTGCTGCCCGTGCTGCCGCCGGACCTGCGTCCGCTGGTGCCGCTGGACGGTGGCCGCTTCGCCACGTCGGACCTGAACGACCTGTACCGCCGCGTCATCAACCGCAATTCGCGTCTGCGTCGCCTGCTGGAGCTCAAGGCCCCGGAAATCATCGCGCGCAACGAAAAGCGGATGCTGCAGGAAGCGGTCGATTCGTTGCTGGACAACGGCCGTCGCGGCAAGGCCATGACGGGCGCCAACAAGCGCGCACTGAAGTCGCTGGCCGACATGATCAAGGGCAAGGGCGGTCGCTTCCGTCAGAACTTGCTGGGCAAGCGCGTGGACTACTCGGGCCGTTCGGTCATCGTGGTGGGCCCGACGCTCAAGCTGCACCAGTGCGGCCTGCCCAAGCTGATGGCGCTCGAGCTCTTCAAGCCCTTCATCTTCTCGCGCCTCGAAGCCATGGGCATCGCGACGACGATCAAGGCCGCCAAGAAGGAAGTCGAATCCGGCACGCCGGTCGTGTGGGACATCCTGGAAGAGGTCATCAAGGAACACCCGGTGATGCTCAACCGTGCGCCGACGCTGCACCGTCTGGGCATCCAGGCCTTCGAACCCATCCTGATCGAAGGCAAGGCGATCCAGCTGCACCCGCTCGTCTGCGCGGCGTTCAACGCCGACTTCGACGGCGACCAGATGGCCGTCCACGTGCCGCTGTCGGTGGAAGCGCAGATGGAAGCCCGCACGCTGATGCTGGCCTCCAACAACGTGCTGTTCCCGGCGTCGGGCGAACCGTCGATCGTGCCGTCGCAGGACGTGGTGCTGGGTCTGTACTACACGACCCGCGACCGCATCAACGGCAAGGGCGAGGGCCTGATCTTCTCCGACATCGGTGAGGTCCAGCGTGCACTCGACGCCAACGAGGTCGAGCTGACCGCCAAGGTCGCCGTGCGCATCACGGAGTACACCAAGGACAAGGAAACCGGCGAATTCACGCCGTCGACTGCCCTGGTGGACACGACCGTGGGCCGCGCGCTGCTGTCCGAGATCCTGCCGAAGGGCCTGCCGTTCTCGAACATCAACAAGGCGCTCAAGAAGAAGGAAATCTCCAAGCTCATCAACGTCTCGTTCCGCAAGTGCGGTCTGAAAGAGACCGTGGTGTTCGCCGACAAGCTGCTGCAGAACGGTTTCCGTCTCGCGACGAAGGCCGGTATCTCGATTGCCATCGACGACATGCTGGTGCCCGCCGAGAAGCACGGCATCATCGAGCGTTCGGCCAAGGAAGTGAAGGAGATCGAACAGCAGTACGTCTCCGGTCTCGTGACCTCCGGCGAGCGCTACAACAAGGTGGTGGACATCTGGGGCAAGGCCGGCGACGAAGTGTCGAAGGTCATGATGTCCAAGCTGTCGAAGGAACGGGTCATCGATCGCCACGGCAAGGACGTCGAGCAGGAGTCCTTCAACTCGATCTACATGATGGCCGACTCGGGTGCACGCGGTTCTGCCGCGCAGATCCGTCAGGTCGCCGGCATGCGGGGCCTGATGGCCAAGCCCGACGGCTCGATCATCGAGACGCCCATCACCGCGAACTTCCGCGAAGGTCTGAACGTGCTGGAGTACTTCATCTCCACCCACGGTGCCCGTAAGGGTCTGGCCGACACCGCGCTGAAGACCGCGAACTCGGGTTACCTGACGCGTCGTCTGGTCGACGTGACGCAGGATCTGGTCGTGATCGAGCAGGACTGCGGCACGCACGGCGGCTACGTGATGCGCGCCATCGTCGAAGGCGGTGAAGTCATCGAATCGCTGCGCGACCGTATCCTCGGCCGTTCCGCTGCCGACGACGTGCTGCACCCCGAAACCCAGGCCGTGCTGCTCGCGGCCGGCGAGATGTTCGACGAAGACAACATCGAGATGCTCGAGGCCCAGGGCGTCGACGAGGTCAAGGTGCGTACCGCGCTCACGTGCGAGACGCGCTTCGGCATCTGCGCGACCTGCTACGGCCGCGACCTGGGCCGTGGCGGCCTGATCAACATCGGCGAAGCCGTCGGTGTGATCGCTGCCCAGTCGATCGGTGAACCCGGTACGCAGCTGACGATGCGGACCTTCCACATCGGTGGTGCGGCGTCGCGTGCGGCGATCGCCTCCAGCGTGGAAGCCAAGTCGAACGGTTCGATCGGTTTCAACGCCACGATGCGCTACGTGACGAACAGCAAGAACGAGCTGGTCGTGATCTCGCGTTCGGGTGAAATCATCATTCACGACGAACATGGTCGCGAGCGCGAACGCCACAAGGTGCCGTACGGCGCCATCCTGGCGGTGAAGGCCGACCAGCAGGTCAAGGCCGGCTTCATCCTCGCCAACTGGGACCCGCTGACGCGTCCCATCATCACCGAGTTCGCTGGCAAGACGCAGTTCGAGAACGTCGAGGAAGGCCTCACGGTCGCCAAGCAGGTGGACGAGGTCACCGGTCTGTCGACCCTGGTCGTGATCGATCCGAAGCGCCGCGGCGCTGCCAAGGTCGTGCGTCCGCAGGTCAAGCTGATCGACGCCTCCGGCGCTGAGGTGAAGATCCCCGGCACCGACCACTCGGTGACGATCGGCTTCCCGATCGGCGCACTGGTGCAGATCCGCGACGGCCAGGACGTGGGCCCCGGCGAAGTGCTGGCCCGCATCCCGGTCGAAGGCCAGAAGACGCGCGACATCACCGGCGGTCTGCCGCGTGTGGCCGAACTCTTCGAAGCCCGCTCGCCGAAGGACAAGGGCATGCTGGCCGAGATGACCGGTACCGTGTCGTTCGGCAAGGAGACCAAGGGCAAGCTGCGCCTGCAGATCACCGACCCCGAAGGCGGCGTCTACGAAGAGCTCGTGCCGAAGGAAAAGAACATCCTGGTGCACGAAGGCCAGGTGGTGAACAAGGGCGAGTCCGTGGTCGACGGCCCGGCGGATCCGCAGGACATCCTGCGCCTGCTGGGTTCGGAAGAACTGGCGCGCTACATCGTGGACGAGGTGCAGGACGTGTACCGCCTGCAGGGTGTGAAGATCAACGACAAGCACATCGAGGTGATCGTTCGCCAGATGCTGCGCCGCGTCGTGGTCGACAACATCGGCGACACGAACTACATCTCGGGCGAACAGGTCGAACGCAGCGAAATGCTCAACACCAACGACGCCCTGCGCGCCGAAGGCAAGATCCCCGCGACGTTCACCAACCTGCTGCTCGGTATCACGAAGGCATCGCTCTCGACCGACTCGTTCATCTCCGCGGCGTCCTTCCAGGAAACGACGCGCGTGCTGACCGAAGCCGCGATCATGGGCAAGCGCGACGAGCTGCGCGGCCTGAAGGAAAACGTGATCGTGGGTCGTCTGATCCCGGCCGGCACCGGCATGGCGTACCACCAGGCACGCCGCGCGAAGGACCAGATGGACGAGGCCGAGCGCCGCGCCATCGCCGAGTCCGAAGCCGCCGAACTGGCCGGCAACGGCTCGGACGATGCGAGCACCGTCGATGCCAGCGAAGGTGCTGCGACCGAGTAACCGGTCGCTGATCCACAGGCCATGACCGGCCCCCAGACGCCCCCTGTCCGTTCGCGGACCGGGGGCGTTTTTATGGTTCTGTTCCCCGTGGCGCGCATGCGGCGCCCCGGGGTGTGGCAGGTGGACGCGCCGTGATGGACCGTCTGCCGCCGGAGCTGCCGTGGTGGATCGCCGCGGCCGTGCTTCTTTTTTGGTTTGTGGGTGCTTACAACCGGCTAGTGCGCCTGCGCTCGGCCGCCCTGCAGGCCTACGTCACGCTCGACGCCGCCCTGGCGCGCCAGCTGGAATTCGTCCAGGCGCGCGCGCTGGCCGCCGACGACGCCGTCTTCGGTCGCGGCCCGATCGTGCAACTGCACGCCACCGCCCTCCAGCTGACCACGCTGCTGGGCGCGACACGGCAGCGCCCGCTCGACCCCGAGCGCATGGCCGCGCTGGCCACGGCGCTGCACGTCATGCTGGCCGCCTGGCAGCGGCTCTTTCCCGACGAGGTCGTCAGCTTCGACGCCGACGGCATGCTGTCCAGGCCGGTCCCGCTGGGCGGTGTCGTGACCGACGCCTCGCCCGCGCCCAGCCCCGGCGCGATCGCCTGGCCGGAGCCTTCGGCGGCCGCTGAGATCGCACGCGGCCAGTTCAACCAGGCGGTCCGCCAGTACAACGCGGCGGTCGGCCAGATTCCGGCCGTGCTGGTGGCATGGGTGATGCAACTGAGACGGGCGGCCGAACTGATCTGACGCACCGGCCAATCCTCGGCTTCTTTCACCCCGCGGCGTCCACGGACGCCGTTGTTACCATCCATCGCTTGTCAGACCTCTCCGAATCCTCCCTCTCGCCGCCGCTCTGGCGCCAGTTGCAGCTCACCGCCCAGGCGCTGGCTGCGATCCGTTCCGGCACCTCCGGCAGCGTCGCCTTCGAGGCCATCGAGCCGGCGATGCGGCCGGGCGTGCAATCGCTCGGCTTCCAGGTGCTGCGCCGCCTCGGCCGGGCGGAAGCGCTGCGCCGTCATCTGGCCAAGCGCACGCCGCCGCCGCCGGCCGACGCGCTGCTGTGCACGGCCCTGGCGCTCGCCTGGGAGGCCGAGTCCTCACCCTACGAGCCCTTCACGCTGGTCGACCAGGCCGTGGAAGCCGCCAAGCGCAACCCGGTCACGCGGGCGCAGGCCAGCTTTATCAACGCCTGCCTGCGCCGCTTCCTGCGCGAGCGGGATGCGCTGGTCACGGCCACCGAAAAGGAGCCGGTTGCGCAGTGGAACCATCCCCGCTGGTGGATCGAGCGCCTGCGGCGCGACCACCCGCGCGAATGGCAGCGCGTGCTGGCCGCCGACAACCAGCAGGCGCCCATGACGCTGCGGGTCAACCGCCGCAAGGGCTCCGTCGCGTCGTACCTGCTTGCGCTCAAGCACGTCGGGCTGGACGGCCATGCGGTGGGCGCCGACGGCGTGCAGTTGCATCAGGCGCGGCCGGTGCAGCAGCTCCCGGGCTTCGCGGACGGCGAGGTGTCGGTGCAGGACGCGGCGGCCCAGCTCGCGGCGCCCCTGCTGCTCGACGGCCTCGCCGCGCCGGCTGCCGGTGCGCCGCTGCGGGTGCTCGACGCCTGCGCCGCCCCCGGCGGCAAGACGGCGCATCTGCTCGAACACGCCGGCGACATGCCGATCGAGGTGACCGCCCTGGAGGTCGACGCCCAGCGCAGTCGCCGCATCGGCGAGACCCTGGCCCGGCTCGGCCTCGAGGCGCGGGTGGTCGTGGCCGACGCCGGCCGTCCGGCCGAGTGGTGGGACGGCCAACTCTTCGATGCCATCCTGCTCGACGCGCCGTGCACCGCCTCCGGCATCGTCCGCCGCCATCCCGACGTGCGCTGGCTGCGCCGCGAAAGCGATACCGCGCAGCTGGCGCTCCAGCAGGCGATGCTGCTCGCGGCGCTGTGGCCGCTGCTGAAGCCGGGCGGTCGACTGCTCTATTGCACATGCTCGGTGTTCCGGGAAGAAGGTGCGCACCAGATCGATGCGTTCCTTGCGCACAACACCGACGCCCGATTCAAGCCGTCGCCCGGCCATTTGCTCCCCCAAAACGGCGGGAATGCCCGTGGCGTCCCAGACAATGACCTGGGTGATCACGACGGTTTCTTCTACGCCTTGCTTGAAAAGCACGCACGCTGACCCGCGTCGCGGGGGGGAGCGTGGCGGTGCGGCGTCGCCCTGGATGGCGCTGCTGCTCCTGGGCCTCGTGCTTTGGTTGGGCGTGGTGTGGCCCGTGGCGGCGCAGTCGCGTGGCGCCTCCGTCACCCAGATGCGCCTGGAAAACGGCGATGACGGCGTCTATCTCAGCGCCACCGTCCAGTTCGAGCTGCCAACCCTGGTCGAGGACGTGCTCGACAAGGGCATCGCCCTGCATTTCGTCGCCGAGGCCGAGCTCTACCGCGAGCGCTGGTACTGGACCGACCGCAAGGTGGCGCAGGTCAGCCGCTACATGCGCCTGGCCTACCAGCCCTTGACCCGCCGCTGGCGGCTCAACGTGGCGCCGGTGCCCATCACCGGCAACGCCGGCTTCGGCGTGTCGCTCAACCAGAACTTCGACAGCCTCGACGAGGCGCTGGACGCCGTCAAGCGCATCGGGCGCCTGCGCCTGGGCGATGTGGCCGAGATCGGCGAAGACGGCCAGCACCCGGTCGTCTTCCGCTTCCGGCTCGACACCACGCAGTTGCCGCGCCCGTTCCAGATCGGCATGGTCGGCCAGTCCGAGTGGGACATCGCCACCGAGCGCAGCGTGCGCCTGGCCGTGGAGAAGCCGCGGTGAGCACCCAGCCGCGCGACACCCCGGCTTCCCAGGCTGCGCGCCGCGCCAAGGCGGTTCGCTGGGCGGTCGGCGTGATCGCCGCGCTGGTCACCGCCGTCGGCCTGGTGCTGATGTTCCTGCTGGCGCTGTCGACCAACAACCGCACGCTGTACGAGGAGAACTACGCGCGGCTCTTCGGCATCAACGTCGTCGTGGCCGTGCTGCTGTCGCTGGTGCTCGCCTGGGTGATCTTCCGGCTGCTGCGGCGGCTGCGGCAGGGCAAATTCGGCAGCCGGCTGCTGATCAAGCTCGCGGCCATCTTCGCGCTGGTTGGCGTGGTGCCGGGCGTGCTGGTGTACTTCGTGTCGTACCAGTTCGTGTCCCGCTCGATCGAGAGCTGGTTCGACGTCAAGGTCGAAGGCGCGCTCGACGCCGGCCTCAACCTGGGCCGCGCGACGCTCGACTCGCTTTCCGCCGACCTGATGAACAAGACCCGGGGGGCCAGCAACCAGCTGGCCGATGTGCCGGACACCAGCGCCGGCTTGGTGTTGGAGCGCATCCGCGACCAGCTGGGCGCCACCGACGTGGTGCTCTGGACTGGCGCCGGCCAGTTGATCGCCGGCGCCGGTGCCTCGCGCTTCCAGCTCAACCCCGAGCGGCCCACGCCCCAGCAGTTCCGGCAGGCGCGGGCCGACCGGGCGGTGGCGCACATCGAGGGCCTCGACGAGACGCCGGCCGCGCAGGGCGCGCAGCCGCCCGCGTCGGTGCGGGCCCTGGCGCTGGTGCAGCGCCCCGGTTTCGAATTCAACACCGAGCCGCGCTTCCTCCAGGTGGTGCAGCCGTTGCCGCCCGCGGTCGTGGCCAACGCCCTGGCGGTGCAGGAGGCCAACCGCGAGTACCAGGAGCGCTCGCTCGCGCGCGACGGGCTGCGCCGCATGTACATCGGCACGCTCACGCTGTGCCTGTTCCTTGCGGTGTTCGGTGCCGTGCTGCTCGCCGTGCTCTTCGGCAACGGGTTGGCCCGCCCGCTGCTGGTGCTGGCCGACGGCGTGCGCCAGGTGGCCGCCGGCGACCTGCGCCCGACCGCCGTGCTGCAGGGCAAGGACGAACTGGGGGGGCTGACGCGTTCGTTCGCGGTCATGACGCAGCAGCTGGCCGATGCGCGCGCCGCGGTCGAGAAGACCGTGGGCGAGCTCGACGCCGCGCGTGGCAACCTGCAGACCATCCTCGACAACCTGACTTCGGGGGTGATCGTGCTCGACGACACCGGTCGCGTGCTCTCGACCAATCCGGGCGCCACACGCGTGCTGCGCGCGCCCCTGGCGGCCTACGAAGGACAGCCCTTCGCCGACGTGCCTGGTCTGGCCACCTTCGCGCAGAGTGTGCAGCAGCAGTTCGACGACTTCGAGGTCGAGCGCGCCCAGCACGGCCTCGACCACTGGCAGCACGCCTTCGAACTGAACGCCGGCAATTCAGGCATGTCGCAGGATGCGATCAGCATCGTCGCGCGTGGCGCCGAACTGCCGGGCGCCGCGCGGCTGCTGGTGTTCGACGACATCTCCGAGATCGTCTCGGCGCAGCGCGCGCAGGCCTGGGGCGAGGTCGCGCGCCGGCTGGCCCACGAGATCAAGAACCCCCTCACCCCGATCCAGCTGTCGGCCGAGCGCCTCGAGATGAAGTTGTCCGGCAAGGTGCCGGCGCCCGAGCAGGCCATCCTCACCAAGTCGGTCAAGACCATCGTCGACCAGGTCGACGCGATGAAGCGGCTGGTCAACGAATTCCGCGACTATGCCCGGCTGCCGGCGGCCGACCTCAAGCCGGTCGACCTCAATGGGCTGGTGACCGACGTGCTCCAGCTCTACGGCCACGAGAACGCTCCGAACGCGCTGCACTGCGAACTCGACCCGCGCTGCCCGCCGATCCGTGGCGATGCCCAGCAGATCCGCCAGGTGATCCACAACCTGCTGCAGAACGCGCAAGACGCCGCGGAGGCCACCGCCGCCCAGGGGCGCCACGGCGAGGTCGTGGTACGTACACGCCTGGGTGATTCGGGTCGGCGCGTGCGCCTGACCGTGCAGGACAGCGGACCCGGCTTCGCCGAGAACATCCTCAAGCGCGCCTTCGAGCCTTACGTCACCACCAAGAGCAAGGGCACCGGCCTGGGCCTTGCGGTGGTCAAGAAGATCGCCGACGAGCACGGGGCGCGCATCGAGCTTTCGAACCGCATCGTGGATGGGGCTGTGGCAGGCGCGCAAGTCTCGTTATCATTCGCGCTGGCCGGCGAACCGCAGGTAGCGCTCGCTCACACCGACGATTCGAAGCCATCCACCGCCTGAGCCCTGCGCCGCGCGAGGATGGTCCGTCCGACGGACACGTCTCACCCCGCACAACGCAGCAGCAAAAAAAGACTCATGGCAAATATCCTCGTGGTCGACGACGAGCTGGGCATCCGGGACCTGCTCTTCGAAATTCTCAATGACGAAGGCCACCACGTGGAACTCGCCGAGAACGCCGCCGAAGCGCGGGCCGCCCGGCAGCGCGCGCGGCCCGACCTCGTGCTGCTCGACATCTGGATGCCCGACACCGACGGCGTGACGTTGTTGAAGGAATGGTCCACCGCCGGCCTGCTGAGCATGCCTGTCGTCATGATGAGCGGTCACGCCACCATCGACACGGCCGTCGACGCCACCCGCATCGGTGCCTTCGCCTTTCTCGAGAAACCCATCACCATGCAGAAGCTGCTCAAGGCGGTGGAGCAGGGTCTGGCGCGCGAGACCGCACGCCGCGCGGCGGCCAGTGTCGTGCCCGCCACGAGCGGCATGTCGGCGGTCGTCACCACCATCGGCGACGCATCGCTGGTGCAACCGATGGCGGCAGTGGCGGCCGTGGTCGACAGCGGCCCGCAGTCGCGCCAGAGCTTTGACCTCGACCGTCCGCTGCGCGATGCGCGCGACGGCTTCGAGAAGGCGTACTTCGAATTCCATCTCGCGATGGAGAACGGGTCCATGACCCGCGTGGCGGAGAAGACCGGCCTCGAGCGAACCCATCTCTACAGAAAACTCAAGCAGTTGGGCGTGGACCTTTCCAGAGGCCGCCGAAGCGCTGTATAATCGCAGGCTGCACACCATGGCCCGGTAGCTCAGTTGGTAGAGCAGCGGATTGAAAATCCGCGTGTCGGTGGTTCGATTCCGCCCCAGGCCACCATCTTTCTTTCTCAAGCGGTTCCGCTGAAGCTCAAGGTCCTTGCAAATCAAGGACTTAGCCTGAAAAGGCGGCTCAGACGGTGTCGCCAAATCCCACCAAGTCCCGCATTTGCGTGTACCCACGCCGGTACCCCAGACTGTGTTTCATCAACAGTCTTTTTCTGGGTACCAAAATGGGACGTCTCAACGACCTGAAGATCAAGTCCGCGAAGCCGCGCGACAAGGAATACTTGCTGGCTGACGGGGAGGGCCTCTACCTTCGCGTGCGGCCCACCGGCAAGGCATGGGCCTTTCGATATCGGAGCGGTACAGAGGAGGTGAAGCTCAGCCTCGGCGCCTACCCCGCGGTGCCGCTGGCCGAAGCACGTACCAAGGCGCGGATTGAAGCCGGCAAGCTTGCCGCCGGGATCGACGTGCGCCTGGCCCGGCGTGAGCAGGACGAGAAGCGCCGCGTCCAGCGCCTCAACACTTTCGAGCTGCTGGCGCGAGCCTGGCATGCACAGGCGCAAAAGGACCGTCAGTGGTCGTCCGGCTACGCGCAAAAGGTTCTGCGCCACCTCGAAGTCCACGTCTTCCCCTGGCTGGGGGGCTTGCCCATGCCCTCCATCCTTCCGACGGAGGCGGTTCGCTGCCTGCACCGGATCAAGGACCGCGGGACGCTCGAAACGGCACTGCGGGTGCGCGAAGCCATGATCCATGTGTTTCAGTACGCGGTGGACGTTGGCGCGCTTGAGCCGGCGGCGAACTTCATGAACAGCCGCACAGGGGGCCTGCCGCCGCCGCGCTCTCGGCACTATGCGGCCATCACGGATGCCGGCCAACTCGCGCAGCTTCTGCGTGACATCCAAGCCTACAACGGCAATATTCTCACGCGCATGGCGCTGCGGCTGATGCCCATGCTGTTCCAACGCCCTGGCCAGTTGCGCCTGTCGCACTGGGAGGACTTCGACCTGGATGCGGCCATGTGGCGTTGCCCGCCCGAGAAGATGAAGCTGCGAGAGTGGCAAAAGCGTGACGCGCGCACGCCGGCGCACCTGGTGCCGTTGCCGAAGCAAGCCGTGGCCATCCTTCGCGACATCCTGCCGCTGACGGGTCCAGAGGGGCCTGTGTTCCGCAGCATCTCGCGCCGTTCCGAAGCGAGCCGCTACATGAGCGACAACACCGTCAACGCGGCGCTGCGCACCATGGGCTACGACACCAAGGAGGACATCACGGGGCATGGCTTCCGGGCGACTGCCCGGACACTGATCCGTGAACTGCTCGGCTGGGATCGCGAGGTCATCGAGCGCCACCTGGCGCATGTGTCCGACGAGGAACTCGGGGGTAGCTATGACCGCGCCGTCTTTCTTGAGCAGCGTCGGGAAATGGCGCAGGCTTGGGCTGATCTGCTGGACGACCTGGAGGCTGGGCGCGAGGTCATGCCCATGCCGCGAGAAGTCCGCGCTGGTGCTACGGCTGCGCGCCAGCCCTCGGAAGCCCGTGGTCTGCAGCGGCTTGCGGTGGCGTAGGGGCGGTATAGCAGGCCGGGTCCTCGATCCAGCGTTGCAGCGCCTCTCTGGCCCAGCCAGAGGCCTTGCCACCCAAATGGACTGGGGCAGGGAACCGGCCCTCCGCGACGCGCCGGTAGATCGTGGACCGGCTCAGCGCCGTGATTCGCACCACGTCGCGCAGCCGGTAGTACGCCGGTTGGGCCTTGCTGGTCACCGGAGGCGGTGGAGGCGGGGGAAAGATCATGCAAACTCCATCAGACAAGAATGAGTGCAAGCATGCGTTTAATGGCGTTCCGTGTGAACCCAGCGCGTCGCAAGCCATCGCAGACAGGCGCAGGTCCCGTATTCAGTCGCGGATGGCGCCGAGCATTAGGAACATTTATGAATCTGTTTGAACCGGTCGTCGATGAGGGCAGACAACACCAGCACTTCAAAACAGTGCTGGCACCGGAACACGCAGCAAGCCGTCAGGTCGTGGAGGCCTGGGCGGATGGGTTTCCGAATCGAGACGGGAAGTTTGTCCAGGAATTTCAGCTCTCGTTCAACTCGCCCTTTTGGGAGATCTACCTTTACGCCGTTTTTCGCGAGTACGGTTTTGGCTTCGATTGGTCGCACGCGTCCCCTGACTTTGCACTGGCGCACCATGGGCAATTCTTTTGCGTGGAGGCGGTGACGGCGAATGCGGCTGATGGCAAGCCCAACGAATGGGATATCAGGTTTAACCCCGAGAAGCCGCTCGAGTTTGAACTCGACCTCGAAGCGCTGAACCGCGAAGCGATGGTGCGGCTGGCCAATGCGATCTACGGCAAGCACCGCAAGTACCTGAACTCCTATTCGAAACTCGGGCATGTTGCTGGCAAGCCGTTCGTGCTAGCCGTTGCCCCATTCGAGCAGCCGCGTTTCAATCACCAGTACAACCGGCCCATCAAGGCTGTGCTCTATGACCACTACGTGGATGAACCTGCGTACCAGAAGAATCCTGCAGCGTATCCAAATGGGCCGCCGAATAGGAATCTCGGTTTCGTCACTAAGGATAATGGAGCCGACATCGAACTGGGCGTGTTCAATGATGACCGCATGCGCCACATCAGCGCGGTGCTGTTCTCATGCACCGCAACCTATGGCAAGGTCGACGCTCTAGCGCCGCCGTCGGACGGGCGACGCACCATAGTTCAAACCATCTGGGGTTCAGAGCCGGACGGACGGCCCGTAATGCGTGCGGGCTATGCGGAGGAAACGGGCGAGACGCTCACCGACGGGTTGCAGATTTATCACAATCCGTATGCGCAGAATCCACTCGACCCCACAGTGTTCCGTCGGCGTGGAGTGGTGCAAAACTATTTGGATGAGCAGGCTGGTCGGTGGGTCGAGGAGGAGTTGACCCGCAGTTTGTACTTCCGGTTCGCGGTGACAGTGGTGGGGCGCGACGACACCACCGATGCCACCGGCCCAAATGAACCTGAGTCCGCGGAGAACGAATCCCCTCCGCCCCTTGGTGATCAGGAGCCCGCAATAGATTGACGCATAGCCTTGAAAGCACGATCGCGTGCCATGAAAGCTGCCAACATGTGCGGAACAAGTGCAACTGCATCAACCTTCTCGCCGTATGTCTGCGAATGTTGTGCGGCATAGCGATCGAGCATGATCTGCAGATCCCTAGGCACGGTTATCGTGAGCTTCACCGTCGTTGACTTGGGTAATGGACCGAGGCGAAGTTTGGCTGCGCTCATTGCGATGAACCTCTCTGAAAGAACAATGGTTGATAGGGTCGAAGCACCAGGTCTTTGCTCACCATCACTCGCATGGGAAAGCCAGGCCGGATCGTCAATGTTGGCTGAATACTGACGTTGCGTTTTGTGATCTCCTGCCCGACTTGGTTAACTGTGTCCTGGGCACTCTCACGTCCGGCGATGACGATTCGGTTCCCATCGGTGCGGCTCTCCGGCGCTGCCAGCTCGGCACCGATGCCCAGCAGTGTGGACAGCGCAGCGCCAGCCAGGATGCGGTCCCAATGCCAATCGACACCATCTTCAAGCCCGGCGTAGCCTGCAGGATCGATGCCGGGCAGGCGATCCAGTGCCACCGACGACGTGTCGGGCAGGATCAGCCTGGTCCATACCAGCAGGACGCGCCGCTGTCCGAAGGTCACTTGGCTGTCGTAGCGGCCGATCAGTCGCGAACCCTGCGGAATCAGCAGATGACGCCCTGTGGCAGTGTCGTAGACCGCTTCGGACACATTGGCAATGACCTGGCCAGGCAGGTCAGAGTTGATGCCGGTCACCAGCGCCGCCGGGATGATCGTGCCTGCCATCACCTGGTAGGGCGACAACGGCAACTGCAAGCTGCCGGGATTGAGCGTCGCTGCGTCACCCACCTTGGCGACGAACGCCTCCTTCTGATCCTGCCGGTTCTGCACCGCCGTTGGATCAGGGTGCTGCGCTGCGGTGGCAGTGGTCCCCATCGGGTTGAACGGCTGATTGCCTGAAGCCAGTGCCGGAGGATCAACGACGGTCTGCGCGGCGCTCGGCTTCGGTCCGCCGCTGCTTGCACCGCTTCGGAAAAACACTGAAGACCGCGCTGCTTCTTCGGCCGCCAGACGCTCGGCCTGGGCCGGATCGACGCCGCCGCCCGGCGGGCGCGTCTCCATCGGCTGCTGCGCTTTGACGATGGCAGGTCCCAAGTCTCCGGGCAGCGGCTCGCCCAGCACTGGCGGCCCTTGCTTCACAGCCGGCGGAATCCCGGCATAGTCCTTGGGGAGCTGGTCCAGGTTCTCGGCGCGAGAGACGCGATCGACGTTGAACAGCTCGGTGGCCAGATTGCGCTCGCGCTTGTTCGGCTGCAGCGACCACAGGGTGCCGCCGAGCACGGCAGCGGCCAGGACGCCGGCACCGACGGCCAGCATGCGGCGGTTCAGGCGCGTGACGGGGCGCGGCGAAGCGCGCAAGGCCACGGATTCGGGTTCGACCTTCGGGGCTGCGGCCGGCGCCGTATCGGGCATGTCGGACGTCGCCATGCTCAGTTCCTCCGGTTTGCGCCTGTTCCAGCGCCCGCACTGACACCATCGGTGCGCTCGATGCGCACCACCTGCGCCTTGTCGCCGCCCAGCCGCAGTTCGGCCGCGCCGAACAGGCGGTCCACCACGTAGTACGGCGAACGGAAGCGGTAGTTCACCAGTTGCCCATCGCCTTGCGGCCCGATCACGAATAGCGGCGGCAACTCACCTTGGGTGATGCCGCCTGGGAACTGGATGTAGACGCGCTCGCCATCGTCGAAGGCGCGCAGCGGCTTCCACGGCGGACTGTCGCCACTGACGGCGTAGCGAAATCTGATCTGCTCGAGCGTCATGCCGGTTTCCACCGGCGCGCTGGCCTGGGCTTGCTGCGCCTGCTTCTGCAGGGCCTGCATCCGGTCCTTCGGGTAGTCCCAGGACACAGAGGCCATCCAGGCCTGCGGCGTCGACGAGAGTTCGAGCAGGTAGGTGCGACGGTTCGTCGTCACCACCAGGTTGGTCTTCAAGCCAATGCGCGTGGGCTTGACCAGGATGTTCACGCGCAGCGTCACACCTGACCCGCTGGCTGTATCCCCCACGATCCAGCGCACCGTGTCGCCGGCCGAAACCGTCACCAGCTCCTCGCCCTGCTGCAGGGCAATGACGGTGACGCGTCCCGGACTGGTGTAGACCTGATACAGCGCGCCGTCAGCGTAGGGCCAGACCTGGATCGCATTGACATAGCCCTCGCGCGTCGGTGCGATGCGGGCCTCCAGGTTGGCACGGGAAACGCGGAGCTTTTCGTCCGCGGGTTCCGGTGTCAGCTTCGCGTCGGACTCGCTTGGCAGCGCTTTCATCTGCTCGGGCAGCGGCAAGGGCTTCGGCATCTCAACCACTTCGATGGGCTTCGGTGGATCCGGTAGCGGCTGCGCGGCAACGGCAACGGGCTCGTCCAGCGAGATCGTGGGCGGGGCCTTGCCCTGCGTGGCGCAGCCAGCGAGGACCAGCAAGATCAATGGCAGTACGGATTTACGGAGATGCGTGTTCACGGCTTTGTTCCTTTCATTGCATCGGTGGATTCGAGTTCACGGCTCCAGGACAGCCCGTTGACATAGATGCCCAGTGGGTTCTTGCGCAGCCGCTGCTCGGTGCGCGGCGGCTGCAGCACGACGGCCAGCACGGCCGTCCAGCGCTCCATGCCAGAGGGCGAGCCGTTCGCGAAGCTGCGCTCGATCCAGCGCACCTGGAAAGACGTGTCGCTGGCTCGCACAACGCTCGTCACCTCCACGGCCACCGAGCTTTGCCCAATGCGCGAGAACGGATCGTTCGCTCGCGCGTAGTCGTTCAAGGTGGCCGCTCCACGGTCCGTCGTGTACTCGTAGGCCTCGAGCCAGTTCTGCCGCACCACGATCGGGTCGATAGACAGCGAACGCACGTCGGTGACGAAGCGCGCCAAGTGGTGCGCGATCTGCGCGTCGTTGGGCTTGTAGGGCGTGGCCGCCTCGCCCACAGCACGCACCTGACCGGCGTTGTCCACCTCGACGACGAATGGCGTCACGATGGACTGGGCCGAACGCCACACGAGGCCGCCGGCCATCAGCAGCGCGAGGGACAGGCAACCGAAAGCCATCAGCCTCCAGTTCTTCGCCTGAACGCGCGCGCTGCCGATGCGCTGGTCCCAGACCTGCGCGGCGGCCTGGTAGGGGGTGACGGGTTCGGGCGTCGCCGAGTACCGCACCTGGGGTCGTTTGAACCGCATCTGGATCTCCTATGAATTTGAGTCAGGTATTCGAGCTGTCATGCAGGCTCGGGCTGGCGCCACTTCCTCCGGCATCGCCCGAACGCAACGTGTGCGCAGCCGTCGTCGCCGCATGCGTCATCTGCTGTTTGCGGCGCATCTGCTTGGCCCACGCGGGCTCAGCAGTTGGCGCATGGGCTTCGGACCCATCGGCCGCGGGCTTGGCAGCGGCAGGCGCAGCCGCATCGGCAACGAAGCTCGCCACCCCGTCTTTGACGGCTCTGGCGCCGGACGCGACGCGCTGGCCCACGGCGCTGGTACCACTGCGCGCGACGTTGGCAAGGCCTGCACCGGCCGCGCGCATGCCGCTGGCGCCCGATGCTGCAGCGCCGGCTTGGTAGGCGGATTTCGCCCCGCTGGCCACGGCCGTTGCAGAGCGCGCGGCGCTTGCGCCGCCGCCGATGGCTGATCGCGCGGCACCCGGCGCCATGCGAGCGCCAGCGGCCACCGCAGAACCCGCACCTGCCACAGCAGCACCGCCGGCCACGGCCAAGCCGGCGGCACCCAGCGCCGTCCCCGCCGCCGCACCCGCTCCGAGCTGGGGTGCGCCAGACACCAGACCCGTCGCAATGCCCGGCCCGAAGATCCCCAGACCCAGCATCGCCAGCGCGGCCAGCATGATGACCAGCGCATGGTCGATGGAGGGCTCGGCGCCCGGCGGCACTGTGAACTCGGCGAACAGGCCTGTGCCGATGCCCACGATCACGGCCAGCACCAGCACCTTGATGCCCGAAGACACCACGTTGCCCAGCACCCGTTCGGCCAGGAACGCCGTCTTGTTCCAGAGCGCGAACGGCACGAGCACGAAGCCTGCGAGCGTGGTCAGCTTGAACTCGATCAGCGTCACGAACAGCTGCACCGCGAGCACGAAGAAGCTCACGATCAGCACCAGCCAGGCCAGGAACAGCACGGTGATGACATCGAGGTTCGCGAGCACCTCCGGAAAGCCCGTCAGGTCGCTGATCTGCTTCATGATCGGCGCGCCGGCCTCCACGCCCACGCGCGCCAGCCGGCCCGGCTGCAGCAACTGGCCCTGGGTCATCGACGAGCCCGACGCCACCAGCCCCAGTCCGGCGAACGACCGGAACACGATCCCCGACAAGCTGTTGAAGTTATTCAGGATGAAGGCGAAGGCGCCGACGTACAGCACCTTCTTGATCAGCTTGCCGATCACGTCGTCGCCACTGCCGCCGCTGGCGTTGCTCATCGCCCAGAAGAGGCCTGCCAGCGTCATGTCTATCGCGACCAGCGTGGCTGTCAGGAACCCCACCTCGCCGCCCAGCAGGCCGAAGCCCGAGTCGATGTAGCGCGAGAAGACGTCCAGGAAGCGGTCGATGACCGACAGGTCGTTCATCGGTCAGTCCTTGGGCGCCGATGGAGGCACGGGAGACGGTGCTGCGGGCGCCGATGCCGCGGGCGGAGAGAACGCTGCCGGCGGCGGGGATGTGGTCGAAGAGGGCGGCGTGTACTTCGGCCCGTCGCTGCCAAAGAACCGCTGGCGCGTTGCCTCTGCCACCGCGTTGCACTGGGCATCGCCGACCTTGGCGTGGTCAACCTTGCATTGCGCGCGCAGTTCCTTCAGGCGCTCGGGATTGGCCATCAGCGACTCGACGGACTCGATGGGCGCGGGCTTGCTGCAGGCAGCAACCAACACCGCTGCGACAGCGGCCAGGATCATGATCAGAAGCTGTCTCATGGCCGCCCCTCAGTTGCTGTAGAAGTTGACCGTGTAGGGCGTGTACGTCGTGCCGTCGCCCTGGAAACGCCGGCGCACCTCGCGTGCGCGCTCCTGCACCGCGACCTGCCGCGCCTGCTCCAGCGCCGTCGCACGATCCTGCGTGATCTGGAGCTGCTGCGCCTGCATCGCCTGGCGCGATTGCAGGGCCAGCAACTGGTTCGTCGCTTGCATTGCCTGCAGGGCCCCGGCGGCCGACTGGCTGCGGTTCACCAGGTCGGTCAGGGTCCGCTCGTCGGACGTGAAGCTCTGCACTGCCTGGGACTGCACCTTGGCCGCGGTGCGCAGCGCTTCGAGGGAGTTGGTCCAGCGCGTGCGCGCGTCGGTCGCCATCTGCGTGCCCGAGATCGCCGCCGAATAAGACTCGGGGTACAGCCGACGGAAATCCGTCTCCATCTGCGCAACGTTGAAGGCCAGGCCCTGGCCCTGCTGGATCAACTGGTTCGTCGCCGATAGGGCTGCGCGCAGCTCATTGAGCGCGCTGAAATCCAGGCTGGTCAGATTGCGTGCCTGATTCATCAGCGATTGCGCCTGGTTCTGCAACTGTTTGATCTGGTTGTTGATCTGCTCAAGCGTGTTGGCGGCCGTCATGATGTTCTGCGCCAGATTGGTGGGATCGATCACGACCCACTGCGCATGCGCGGCGGGAGCAATGGCGATCAGCGACGCCGCAGCGGCGGCGAGAAGCTGCTTCTTCATGGTGAGTTCTCCTGAAGTGACGAAGGAATGAATGGAAACGATGGGATGAGGTCAGCGGCCCAATCGAGGTCGCGGTGGCGCAGCCAAGCTGCTGCGAAGCCCGAGGAAGTGGCGGCTGCGGACACGGCGTCGATGGCCCGTTGGTCTTCGGGTGTGGACGCTCCGGCAAACGCCAGCGCCACCGGCCCCAGTCCGAGGTCGAAAACCCGGTTGCCCAGCCGCGACTGGTAGTAGTAGTCGCGTTTGGGTTGCGCAGTCGCGACGATTTCCATCTGCCGCCCGTTGAGTCCGAAACCCTCGTAGATCACCCGAATCTGCGGCTCGGTCGCCTGCGGGTTCGGCAGGAAAATGCGGCTTGCGCAGCTCTCCACGATGGCCGGCGCAATCGTCGAATCCTTGATGTCCGCCAGCGACTGCGTGGCGAAGATCACCGAGACGTTCTTCTTGCGAAGCGTCTTGAGCCACTGACGGATGCGCGAGGCGAACACCGGGTCGTCCAGGAACAGCCAGGCCTCATCCAGGATCAGCAACGTAGGCGCGCCATCGAAGCGCTCGTCGAAGCGGGAAAACAGGTAGCCGAGCACCGCCAGCACTGCCGCCTTGCTGTGCATCAGCTCTTCCATCTCGAAGCCCTGCACGGATGAGGAGCCGAGTCGGTCCGTATCAGCATCGAGCAGTTTGCCGTGAGCGCCACCCAGCACGTAAGGCTGCAGAGCCTGCCGCAGTGCGTTGGACTGCAGCAGCACCGACAAGCCGGTCATGGTGCGCTGTTCGACGGGCGCGCTGGCCAGGCTGTTGAGCGCGGACCAGACAGCATCCTTCTCGGGCGGGCCGACGGCAATGCCTTCCTGCAACAGCCGGCCCTCGATCCACTCAGCCGCCCAGGTGCGATAGCCGTGCTGGTCGATGCGGGCTAGCGGCTGGAAAGCAATGGCTCCTTCAGCGCCCAGGTCATAGTGCTCTCCACCGAGCCCCAAGATTGTGGCCCGCATAGAGCGCCCCATGTCGAAGGCGAAGATGCGCGAGTCCGGGTAGCGGCGAAACTGCATCGCCAGCGTCGAGAGCAGCACCGACTTGCCCATGCCGGTTGGTCCGACGATCAGCGTGTGACCCACGTCGCCGATATGCGTGACCAGACGAAACGGCGTGGCTCCATCGGTTCGGGTGACGATCAACGGCGGGCCATCAAGATGCGCATTGCGCTCCGGACCGGCCCACACTGCCGACACCGGCATCATGTGCGCAAGGTTCAGCGTTGAAACAATCGGCTGTCGCACATTCGCATAGGCATGGCCCGGCACGGACGACAACCAGGCATCGACCGCGTTCAGGGTCTCGGGAATGGTGACAAAGCCGCGGCCCTGGATGGCTCGCTCCACGGCACGCAGCTTCTCGTCGGCCGCCGTGGCGTCGGCGTCGAGCACGGTCACTGTGGCCGTGACGTAGCCGAAGGCCACCTGGTCGCTACCCAGCTCCTGCAGCGCCGCGTCGGCATCCGATGCCTTGTTCGAGGCATCGGAATCCACCAGCGGGCTCTCCTGCTGGAAGATGGTCTCGCGCAGCAGTGCGACGATGTTCTTGCGCTTGGCGAACCATTGGCGGCGCAGGCGCCGCAACTCCTTCTCTGCTTCGGCCTTGTCCAGGCACAGGAATCGCGTGCTCCAGCGGTAGGCGAAGCCTAAGCGGTTCAGATCGTCGAGCAGGCCCGGCCAAGTGGAGGTCGGAAACCCGCGAATCGACAGCGCCCGCAGGTGCTGATTTCCGAGCATCGGCGCCAGACCGCCCACTAACGGTTCGTCGGCCAGCAGCGCGTCCAGATGCATGGCTACCTCGGGCACGGCCACCGCATGCCGGCGCGTGGACACGCAGCCATGCAGGTAGGTCAAGGTCTGCGCGTCGTCGAGCCATGAGATCTCCGGCATCACGCCGTCGAGCAGACCGAAGAGGCGTTCGGTCTCGGACACGAAGGTTTCGAGCCGCTCACGCCAATCCACGCCTTCGGACCGGTGGTTCTCATAGAGCATCCGGGCCGCGCGGGCCGTCGACTCCTCAGGCGGCAGGTACAGCAGCGTCACGTGGTAGCTGCTTTCGAAGTGGCTGGCGTCCTCCTCGAAAGCGGCACGGCGTTCTTCGTCAACCAGCCACGAGAGCGGCTCGGGAAAGCTCGAATCGGGATAGTCAGCCGCTTCGCGTCGCACGGCGTCGACGAACAAGGCCCAACCGGAGCCGAGACGCCGTAGCGCGTTGTTGAGCCGCGCCGACGTGGCGACCAACTCTCCTTGTGTCGCGCTGTCCAGGTCCGGCCCCCGGAACCGTGCCGTGCGCTGGAACGAGCCATCCTTGTTGAGCACGACGCCGGGCGCCACCATTCCGGCCCACGGTAACCAGTCGGCCAGCAACGCGGGGCGCTTGCGGTATTCGGTGAGATTCAACATCGTGACCTCACACGTCCAGCAACTGCCGGTGCTTGATGTGTCGCGCGAAGACCTGCATGAATTGCGGGTCCAGGCGAGCTCCCCAGACGGCGAGCGAATGTCCGATGACCCATAGCCCGAAGCCGGGAAGCCAGAGCTGCAGGCCCAAGCCGACTGCGGCGGCCAGCGTGCCGTTGGCGATCGCCACGGTGCGCGGTGCCCCACCCAGCAGGATCGGCTCGGTCAAAGACCGGTGCAGCGGCACCTCGAAGCCGGCCAGACTTCCGATGGTGGAGTTCATGCCAGCACCGCCCCGCCCGTGAAGCTGAAGAAGGTCAGGAAGAAACTGGACGCGGCGAAAGCGATCGACAGACCAAACACGATCTGGATCAATTTCCGGAAGCCGCCGCTGGTGTCGCCGAAGGCTAGGGCCAGGCCAGTCGAAATGATGACGATCACTGCAATGATCCGTGCCACCGGTCCCTGAATGGATTCGAGCACCGATTGCAGCGGTGCCTCCCAAGGCATGTTCGAGCCGGCCGCATGCGCGGGCAGCGCCACGGCGAGCAGCAGCGCCGCTGCGGCGGCAACGTAGAGAAGCGGTTTTGCGGAAACGCGTGAAGTCGTCATGAAGGATCTCCTGTGGAAGAAGGGTTGGAAGGAGGAAGCGACGGGAAGAAAGACAGCTCGGTATCGAGCTGGTAGCCGTGGCTGTCATGGCCGACGACGCGCGCGATCTCTCGCACGCGGCGCGAGCGGCCACGGCCGGCAATGAAGACGATGACGTTGACCGCCTCGGCAATCAGGGCGCGCGGGATGGTCACGCTGACCTCCTGCACCAGTTGCTCCAGCCGCGTGAGCGCGCCGTGCGCCGAGCCGGCATGCACGGTGGCAATGCCGCCGGGTGTCCAGTGCCCCAGGCCTTGAGCAGGTCCAGTGCTTCGGAGCCGCGCACCTCGCCGACGACAATGCGGTCCGGTCGCAGCCGCAAGGTGGCACGCACCAGGTCGGCCATGGTGCTCACGCCCGGCTCGGTGCGCATGCACACATGGTCGTCGCTGCGGCACTGGAGCTCCACCGTGTCTTCGAGGATCAGCACACGGTCGCGCGTCTCTGCGATCTCGTCGAGCAAGGCATTGGCCAGCGTGGTCTTGCCGGTGCTGGTGCCGCCCGCGATGACGACGTTCAGGCGCTCGCGCACCGCGCGGCGCAGGAACGCCGCCTGCTCCTCGGTCATCACGCCATCGGCCACGTAATGGGCCAGCGTCATGATGTGCAGCGCCCGCTTGCGGATCGCAAACGACGGCGCGCGCACGACGGGCGGCAGCACCCCAAGGAAGCGTTCACCAGTCTCAGGCAGCTCGGCCGACAGGATCGGTGCGCCCGGATGCACCTCGGTCCGCACGTGCGCGGCCACCAGCCGGATGATCCGTTCGGCCACTGCGGGCGGAATCGCTGCGCCGGTGGCCTCCCGGCCCGAGCCCAGCCGGTCCACCCAAAGCGAGCCGTCCGGGTTCAGCAGCACTTCGACGACTTCGGGGTCCTCCAACGCGGCCGCAATCTCCGGCCCCATGGCTGTGCGCAGCATGCGGATGCGCCGCTCCAACGAGGCGTCCATGCCGTTCGGATCAGGCAGGTTCACGAGGAACCTCCATGGCGTCGGCATCGGTCCCCGACTGGGCATCCGCCTGCGTCGGGTCAGCTGCAGCGGGTCCAATGTCCTCATGGACTTCGCGCACCAGGCTGCGCCCGCGCTGGATCTGGCGCGCGAGCTGTTCGATGAACTGCACGTAGCGGGCGCGCCCCTGCGCGCGAGCGGCCTCCTGCTGTCCCTCGGGAACAGGGATCGAGACCGTCAAGAAGTAGCGGACGTAGAGCGCCACCGTCTCGATCAGCACGTTCTGGTCGCGCTCCAGGCGGTCGAACTGGCGTGAAAGCTGGTCCAGGCGTTTGGCGATGGCGGCCTCACGCTGGTCCTCCCCATCGGGCGAGAGGAACGAAGCCAGCGCCGCAGCGATCACGGCGGACTTCGACACGCCCTTGTGCGTCGCGATCTGGTCCAGACGCTTCGCGTGCTCCGGCTCGATGAAGATGTTCAGCCGGGCGCGGGTCATAGCGCGATCCCGTCATCAGGGTCCAGTGCGACCAAACGCGCGGTGCGCATCAACTTCCGGTCCACGTCTTGCGGCCGCAGCGGCACGTCGTCTTCGTCATCAAGCACCAGCAGGCCCTCGCCGTCAGGCACCAAGGGCGCATCGGCGGTGAAATCCAGTTCGGGTTTGAGCTGGTGGCCACCCTCGTCGGCAAGACCGCCCGCATCGCCGCCAGAAGAAGTCGACAGTGCAGCCAGCGGTGGCAATCCGCTCCAGTCGTCAGGGCGCGTCGCGGGACGGTCCGCGTACGCGCCGGCAACCAGCACGGGCGCGGGCAGGACGCGCGTGGTGAAGTTCCGGTCCTGGTAGTACCGCAGCTTCTTCGCCTTGATCGGCGGATGGCCGGAGACCATCACGACCGCGTCGTCCTGCGGCAACTGCATCACCTCGCCAGGCGTGAGCAGAGGACGGGCCGTCTCCTGGCGCGACACCATGAGGTGGCCGAGCCATGGCGCGAGCCGGTGCCCGGCGTAGTTGCGCTGGGCGCGCAGCTCGGTCGCTGTGCCAAGCGCCTCGGAGATACGCTTGGCCGTGCGCTCATCGTTCGTCGCGAACGCGATGCGCACGTGGCAGTTGTCCAGGATGGAGTGGTTCTGGCCGTAGGCCTTGTCGATCTGGTTGAGCGACTGCGCGATCAGGAAGGCACGCAGGCCGTAGCCCGCCATGAAAGCCAGTGCGGATTCGAAGAAGTCCAGCCGCCCAAGCGCAGGGAACTCGTCCAGCATCAGCAGCAGCTTGTGCTTGCGTGCAATGCCGTCTGAGCCGTCCAGCGACTCCGTCAATCGCCGGCCGACCTGGTTGAGGATCAAGCGAATCAGCGGCTTGGTGCGGCTGATGTCCGAGGGCGGCACGACCAGGTAGAGCGAGACCGGATGGGCAGCCGAGATGAGGTCGGCGATCCGCCAGTCGCAGCGCGAGGTGACTTCGGCGACCGTGGGGTCACGGTACAGGCCCAGAAAACTCATCGCGGTGGATAGCACCCCCGAGCGCTCGTTGTCGCTCTTGTTCAGCACTTCACGTGCAGCCGAGGCGACGACGGGATGGACCTCTTCACCCAGATGCCCGGTGGTCATCATCCGGTGCAGCGTCATCTCGAATGGGCATGCCGGATCGGACAGGAAGTTGGCCACACCGCGCAGCGTCTTGTCCTCGCCGGCGTAGAGCACGTGCAAGATGGCACCGACCAGCAGGGCATGGCTGGTCTTCTCCCAGTGGTTGCGCCGCTCCAACGCGCCTTCAGGATCGACCAGAATGTCGGCGATGTTCTGCACATCTCGGACTTCGTACATGCCTCGCCGTACTTCGAGCAGCGGGTTGTACGCTGCAGACTTGGCGTCAGTCGGGTTGAATAGCAGGCAATGCGAAGACCGCGCGCGCCAGCCGGCAGTGAGGTTCCAGTTTTCGCCCTTGATGTCGTGGATCACTGCCGAGCCTGGCCAGGACAGCAGAGTCGGTACGACCAGGCCCACACCCTTGCCGGAACGCGTCGGAGCAAAGGCCATCACGTGCTCTGGACCCTCGTGGCGCAGGTATTTGGCGTCCCTGTGCGCGGTCTTGCCAAGGAACACACCGGCAGGCCGAGTCAAGCCGGTTTCGGCAATCTCCTCGTTCTCGGCCCATCGAGCGGAACCGTAGGTTGTGACGTGCTTGGCCAACCGTGAGCGCCAGATCGCCATGCCAATGGCCGCGCCCGTGGCCAGCAATCCGCTCGACGCGGCGATGACCCCGCCGCGCTCAAATACCTCGGGTGCATAGGCACCATAGAAATACCACCACTCGAAAAGCTTCCACGGCTGGTAAACCGGCGAATGCGAAACGCGGAACCAAGGTGGTCCAAGCCTGGCCTGATTGCCAAGCGCATGCGCCGTCCACTGCGTGCCAGTCCATAGGCCGGCGAGGGCGATACCCAGCACCACAACAATCTGTCCGAACAAAATACCGGTCGCACCCCGAGTCGGCATGGGCTACTCCTCCTTTGCGTCTGGATTCCAGCGCGTGCATGCTCCAGCGGCACCGCTTGCCCGAGTTTGGAATCGAGGCCCCAAACCGCACACCCATGGAAGCGCGATGGGGCGGGTTGTGGCGTAAGCTGGCGGAAGAAGCTGGGGCCGTACGACAGAGTTGCGCTTTTAATGCGTTTAACTCGTCAGCGAGTAGCAGCATCGAGGCAACTGCGCGAACTGTCCAAGACCGATCACGCCATGCGGCGCGTCGTAGGAGCGATAGCTGTAACGACTAATGCAAAGTTTTGGTGTGCGCAACAAATCGTTGCAGCGAATGCGGTAGACCGAAGCGCTGGTGTTTGTGCAGCACGAACGTGGTGATACGCTCGTCCTCGTGCAGTGGTACGGCCACAACATCCGAGCGGCACAGCGTGGCAACGTGACCCGCGTCTGCCAAGCCCACTCCCAGGCCTGCAGCGATGCGCGTGAAGTAGCCGCTCAGCGTGGAGGCTTCCCCTGCGAATGTAGGAATCGTCGAGTGGCGTTGCGCGATAGCCCGAATCTGATGCAGAAGGCCCGGCAGCCGATCGGCATGGCAGGACAGGAGCGGAAAGGCCAGCACCTCGGTGATAGGTAGCGTAGGCTGCAATGCGAGTTCATGCCCAAACGGCAGCAGTGCCATGGCGCGGTAACTCCACGCGGGCTGCTGCGAGATGGTGTCGTCATTCGGTAGACCGAATGAAAAGCCTGCATCGAGCTGTTCGCGCTGCAATGCTGCCGCCAACTCCGAAGCACGCATCTCGGTCAGCTCCAGGGGCACCTCCGGGGCCACTTCGCGCCAGCGTACCAAGCACTCGGAAAGTTTGGGTTGCGCGATTCCGTCGGCCACCCCGATTCGCAACGGTGCGCGGAAGCGGACGTCCGTATCGCGTACGGCGCGATAAGTGCGTTCGACGCGGATGAAAAGCTTCCGTACCTCCTTGAGCAAACGCAGACCGGCAGGCGTCAAATGCAACTTGCGCGGGGTGCGGACAAATAACTGCACGCCCAGCTGATCTTCGAGATCGCGGATGGTCCGCGATAGCGGGGTCTGATCGATGTGCACGCGTTCTGCGGCACGGCGAAAGCTAAGTTCCTCAGCGACTGCGATGAAGTAGCGTAGGTGCCGCAGCTCGATCATTGCCACCTCACCGTGTCTGCTAGAAAACGCACGGTGATGAAGGTGGCAAGACGATAGAGAGAAAGCGTCAGGCTAGTGACATCAGTGCGATTCATTTTTTTCACTCCTTGATCTTGCCTTTCGGCAAGGTGCCCTGACTCGAACACGCCAGGTCGACATCGATGCAGTTCACGCCGCGCTGAAAAATGGCTCGATTGGTATCTCTTGCTCCCCCTTTCCGCGGGACCCCGAAGACTCGGCACTGTCGATGCCTAGCCCACAATCCAGTTGTCTTCGCAGTCGGACCTAGTCAACTTGTCTGCATGCGCGAGTGGGGCCTACACACCAAGCACAACAAGGCGAAGCGGGCGGGAGACGCGAGAGTTGAGCATCCACTTCCCTTCCATGGAGACTTATTGGTGGTCGAAGAGCAAATCGCCCAGCAGTCGCGCGACATGCACCGCATCTCGACCGACCCATCGGCGATCTGGGTAACTCGGGTTGTGCTTCGGGAACGAGCTTGAGCGCTTTGAGGATTGACTCGTCCATCCCGTTTGCTTGGCGGATAACGATTCGAAGTTCCTGCGATGGACATACGTGCTCTATACCTACGCATATGCAAAACTCGTACTGCTTCCCCTGCAAAACCGGGGCTCGTGCGGGGCAAGGACTAGAACATCGTATTGCTGTTGGCCGATTCCGCGGGCACTTCCTGGATGACATCCCAGTGCTCGACGATCTTTCCGTTCTCGACACGGAATATTTCGACCGTCGCAAGTTCCTTGCCGAAGAAGAAGCTCTTCGCGTGAATCCAGACGAGGTCGCCCTCTGCGACCACTCGCTTCACTTCTGCCTTGGTCGGAACGCCGCTGTCAATTGCGCCTTGGATAAGTGCGCGAATTTGTTCCTTCCCGTCCGGGTAGAGCGGGTTGTGCTGTATGTATGAATCCCCCCAGTAGCGATCAATTGCGGTCAGATCCAGATTCCCGAAGAGTTCTTGCGCCGCCTTGAGGACGAGCCGCTTATTGGCGTCGGCCGTTGATGTTGATGCTGTTGTCATGAAGTTAGCCCTTTCAGTTGTTTGTAGTTACATTGCTGGTCGTTCAGAGACTTGAGCGATTGGTGTGTCGCACGAAGCCACTCTTATACGAGTACGCCAATTGCGGCGGGATCGAACTCTTTCATAGCGTAGCCAGGGTTGGCGCCTACCTTCTCTGTCCAGTGGATATCGCACATTGGGACTCGTCCGACAGCGATCAGATCGAACTCCTCGCACTCCGTCCGATCGACCAATTGGTCGAGGCTTGCGGCTTCTGAGCGCTCTCCGCCTGTGTGTGCTGAGGAACTCGTTGTTATGTCCAATAGCATCGACGCTGATGGTCGGCGCCCCCATGGGCTTTTTCGCCCATCCGGTGATGGTTGAGGCCGTTTTCGCCATGCCACGTTCAAATGACTCCACGCGGCAGGCGCGAAACAGAACGTCATTTGGGGTCGAGGACACTTTGAAAGGCTCCACTGGGAAATGACCCGACATTCACAGGAAGAACATCGAGAAAGGTTCGCCGCTTCTCGAGCAACTTGGCGGTCGATCTTTCGATCATCTTGAGGAGCCGCCAACCGCCCGCATCTCATCCCGCCGGATATTCGATGTCGGAGGCAACCTTGCCGCCCCCGAACGACCAATCTTCCATTACGGTATTCGCCGAGAGGCGGACGAAAACATCGTCCGGCGACAGGCCTGGTAATACCGAAAGCTTCTCCACGAGACGGGCCACAAACGCCTTCTTCTCATCACGCCGCCTTGCGTCGGACTCGATGTTGATGAGGATGAAATCGTCACTTCGCTCGCCGTCGATCCCAAATCGTCGATCGTATATAAGCGTCCCGGGCTCCAACTGTTCGATGATCTGGAACATGTCGTTCTCAGGCATGAGATAAGCCTCAACGAGGGCTTCATAAATGCTCTGTGATAGCTGCTTGATGTATTCTGAAGACTTACCCTTCAGCATAGTTACGCGAACGAGTGGCATGGTTTTTCCTTTTCTGTGGTTTGGGGATGAATTGGCGAAAAACGAACATCAGAGTGGCACGCCTATCTGGCCACGATGGTTTGAACAGCTATTCCTCAACGCTGAAGCTCACGCCGGCGTGCCGCCTCAATCGCTCGACCAGGCTGCCGCGCAGCGCAGCGCCAGGGGTCCAGATGCCACCTGGCACATCCGGCGCACCCATCAGAGCGATCGCCGTTTCAGCGAGCATTTTTGATGACGCGCCATAACCGGGGTCGATATCGCCCTTCACTGACGTGCGCACCTTCCGCCCGTCCGTTCCGATTCCGATGAACAGGATGTCGTAAAAGCCGGCCTCACGCTCATCCTTAGTCGGCCCCTCGCCGGGCTTGGGCAGGAGGCTCATATCCCCTACGCTCGGTATTTCGCCACCGCCAACCACCATCTCGTCGTAAAGGAAATCCCTGCCATAAGGATGACCCATCAAGAGGTTCGAGCGATGGACGTTCTTGGTATCGAGCGCCGCCATGATGAACGGCCCAACGGGCCCCACGTCGGGGTCATCTCTGACCGCGTCGCCTTGAGGTTGGGTTGGCCCCTCGAAGCCAGGCGTTAAGCCAAACGGGCTCATAAAGACCGCGCGCTGCACAGCATCGTTTTGAACCGCCGCCATTGTGGCCATCACACTCGCGACAGAGCCCCCCGAAGGGCCGCCTTGCATGGCCCGCAGCCGAGCTTTCACGTGCGGCGCGGGGGCGCCCAGCGTCGCCTTAGCCGTCTCTTGGGCGTAATAGACTCCAAGCTCGAACACCAGCGAATCGAACCCGCATGAGAATAAGATCCGTGCGCCAGACGCCTTCGCCGTCGCCTCGTGCGTATCGATCATCTGACGAATCCAGGCGGGCTCGCCACACAAGTCTAAATAATCGACCCCAGCAGCCGCGCAGGCGGCCACCAAGTTTGAGCCGTAGAACTGATAGGGTCCGACGGTCGAGACAATCGCCTTGGTCCGCGCGATCATCGAGGCGAGTTGAGCCGGGTCGTTCGCGTTGGCCTCCACCAGCGGCATGTCCTTCGGCGCCCCGAGCTGATCGCGCACCTCTGCCAATTTCGCTTGGCTGCGACCGGCGATGGCCCACTTCACCTTACCGCCCACGCCATAGTGCCGCGCGTAGTGCTCCGCGACGAGTCGGCCGATGTAGCCGCTCGCCCCAAAGACAATAATGTCGAACTCCGCCGCCGGGTTCATGGCAGGCTCCCTCTAGCTAATCGCATGTGCTCTTCGCTCCAATTTGCCCGAGCTGGCAAGCATTCCTCGCAGGCGTCATCGGGGCGCCCCATCGCGAAATGCCTCAACAAATCGGTTTAACTTTACAACCACCGCCCAGATGGTACTCTGTCTGGTTTATTTTTGCAACCTACGGCTTGAGTACGAATCGATGCAAACCAGGACACCACAGTGACTGCGGCGCTGTCGGAACGTGGATCGTCTATAGCAACAAGCCACTGGCATGCACACATCGGCATGAAGGAGTGAGATGAAGGGCAAGCGTACAACGCTGGAAACCAGCACTTGCGCGATCGCGCGATCCCTCGAGTCAATTGGTGACTGGTGGTCGCTGCTGATTGTTCGTGACGCCTTGGCGGGAACGCGGCGTTTTGGGGAGTTTCAACGGAGCTTAGGACTAGCGAAGAACATCTTGACCACGCGTCTGCGGAAGCTGGTTGCCTGCGGCGTTCTCACCACGGCACCCGCCTCCGATGGATCGTCCTATAGAGAGTATGTCTTGACCGAGAAAGGTGAACGGCTCTACCTAGTGGTCGCCTCGCTTTGGCAATGGGGAGAAGAATTCTGTTTCCCTCCCGGGCAACTCTCCTATGATCTGGTGGACCGACAAACGCACGAAAAACTCCGCCCACTTGAGTTGAAATCACAGGACGGTCGCACGCTCGGCCCGCACGACTTCGTTTCGCGCGCGCTCGAACGAGAAGACAGAGATCCTTCTTCAACCGCGCTGAGCTCAGGGGATCCGCTAGGAAAATGAGCGCCTGACAAGCATCCACGTCAGCGTAGCTTCACTTCGCGAGATGTTGCGGGTCAACAATTGGTATTTTTGCTCGCTCGCGTATGCGAGCCACGCTCTTGCCCTCGCGTCTGGCCCGCTGCAGGTGCGGCTGCCAACGCTTCGGGTCGATCTTGGGGATGCTGGTCAATACGTGCTCCTTCATGTTTGATGAAGCTCGAACATCTATCGCCTTCTCGATCAATGCGGTAGGGCGTGGCTTATTGACGGCTTACGTATCACCTGCAGCATGAGCCGCGGAGACAAGGACAACTCGGCGATGGAGAGCTTCTTCAGTAAGCGCGCGGCGAACACATCTTGACGAGGGCCGCGCATGCGGCGGTGAGCGCGAGGGGGTGCTCAGCTCTGCTGCCAGCGATGCGGCAACAGTTCGTCGATCCGGCTGTGCGGCTGCGTTGGCAGGCGCAAGAACACATCTCTCAGATAAGCATGCGGATCGTGCCCATTGAGCTTGGCTGACTGGATCAAGCTCATGACGGCGGCAGCGCGCTGCCCTGCACGAAGGCTGCCGGCGAACAACCAGTTGTTGCGACCTACGGCGATCGGCCGGATCTGGTTCTCCACCCAGTTGTTATCGGCTGGCAAGTTGCCGTCGTCCAGGTAGCGCGTCAGCGCGGCCCAGCGCTTCAGGCTGTAGTTCAACGCCTTGGCTGTCCCTGAACCTTCCGGAACCTTGAGCCGCTGCGCGATCATCCAGGCTTGCAGCCCCTCGGCGATCGGTCGACCCCGCGCTTGGCGGATCCGACGCCGTTCATCGGAGTCCAAGTCTTTCACTTCGCGCTCGATCTCGTAGAGCCGAGTGAAGTACTGGATCCCGGCTTCGGCGACCTGGCTCTTGTTGGCCGTGTGCAGTTCGACGAACTTGCGTCGAGCGTGTGCGAGGCAGCCCGCTTCGACGACACCCTTGCCCAGCATGGCCTTGTAGCCGGAGTAGTCGTCACAGACCAGCGCACCGCGCCAGTCGCCCAGGAAGTCCTGCGCATGCTGACCGGCCCGGCTGTCGGCGAAGTCGTAGACCACCGCCTTCATGCCTTCGAAGGCGCCTGGTGTGTAGGCCCACAGATACGCACGGTGAGTCTTGCCGGTGCCGGGCTTGAGCATCGCTACCGGTGTCTCGTCGGCATGCAGAACGCGGTGAGCGAGGATCGCTTCCTTGAGTGCGTCCACCAGTGGTTGCAGGCGCACGCCACAGGCGCCGACCCAGGCCCCGAGCGTCGAACGCGGAATGGCCAGGCCAGCGCGCCCGAAGATCGCTTCCTGCCTGTACAGCGGCAGATGGTCGGCGTACTTGGCGACCATCACCTGCGCCAGGAGGCCGGCTGTCGGGATGCCCTTGTCGATCACCTGTGCGGGCACCGGCGCCTGGATCAGCGTCTGGCACTTCGCGCAGGCCCACTTGCCCCGAACATGCCGCTCGACGGTGAACACGCCGGGAACGTAGTCGAGCTTCTCGGCCACGTCCTCGCCGATGCGCTTGAGGGCGCAGCCGCATGCACAGGTGGTCGACTCGGGTTCGTGGTGAACGTCGACGTGCGGCAGGTCTGCCGGCAGCGCCGTGCGCCGCGGCTGCTGCTTGTCCTCGGTCTTGGGTGGCGAGCGAAGCTGCTTCAGCTCCTCTTCGATGGCGGCCAGGTCGGCATCGAGCGTTTCATCCAGTAGGCTGGCCTGCGCCGCGTCGAGCTTCTCGCTGCTCTTGCCGAAGCGCAGGCGCTTGTACTGCGCGAGTTCGTGGGTAAGCTGATCGACCTTGGTGGTCTTGAACGTGACCTCGCGCGTGAGCGTCTCGATCGAGCGATCCTTGGCCTCGAGCTGGCTTTGCTGCTCTGTGAAGTCCTTGATGAGCCGGAGGGTCACCTCGCGCAGTTGCTCTGCACTGAGGCCCTTCAATTGTTCGGCATCCACCATGAGCACGTATGGTGCCGCGCGACCGTGCGAATGTCATCGGCGTTTGCAGCAATTGCACCGCCGCCCTCCGATCACACCACGGTGATGACGCCCGCTGCACCGACGCGCTGCCAGGGCAGTCCGAGCACGAGTGTGTCGAGCTGCTCACGCGTCATCGCCATCTCCGTGCCCAGGCTTGCGTTAGCCCAGAGGAAGCGGCCGTGGTGCAGACGACGTGCGCACAGCCAGATGCCGATGCCATCGTGCACGAGCACCTTCATGCGGTTCGCCCGCCGATTGGCGAACAGGTAGGCATGGTGCGGATGCGCGGCACCGAACACCTTCACGACGCGTGCCAGCGCCGTCTCGGTGCCAGCGCGCATGTCGATCGGCTCGGTGGCCAGCCACACGGCGTCGACGCGGATCAACGCAGCCACTCGCGCAGCCAGGCTGCGCACGACGAGGCCGACTCGACTGGCCAGTGCACCACCGCAGTGGCGCTGCCCCTCTTAAGCTCGATGCGAATGTCGCGAATCGGTCTCTCGGCTTCGGGCTGCACATCGAGTGCGACGAAGGCTGGCGTCGGCAACTTGGGAACCTCGACCGCCTTCGGCGCCGCCGCCTTGCGATCGTCGGCGCGCCAACGATGCACCACGTTCGCGTTCAGGTTGTACAGCCTCGCGATCGCCGCGGCAGACGCATCCGGTTGGCGGCATGCCTCCAGAACCTCCGCCTTGAACCTCGCGCTGTGCTTGCGACGGGTGGCCCGCTTAACCACACCATCTATTGCGTCCACATCATTCATCGCGGACACGATGCCTGCCGACTCTCAGGCAATCAAGATGACTTCACCGCGCGCTTACCTTCTTCAGTTCATTGAAGACCGAGCGCCGAGCGCACGGCCAGGAAGGTGTACCGGTGTACCAGTCACGTGCGGACGTGTTCAACTACATCGAGCGGCTCTACAACCCTACTCGACGTCAATTGAAACTCGGCTGGTCAGTCCGATTGAGTTCAAGAAGCTTGGGTCGGTGTCCACGCAATCGGCAGCAGCCCATGGCGCAGGTAAGTTCGATCGAACCGGCCAATATGCTCGCAAGCTCTGACACGGTTGGTCCACCCGCCGATTCCACTTCAACTAACACAGCCAGATTGACTAGCGCGAGTTAACGCACCGTTGCCATGTCGATGACGAAGCGGTACTTGACATCACTTTTGAGCATCCGCTCATAGGCCTCGTTGATTTGCGGCATCTTGATGATCTCGACGTCAGAGACGATGTTGTGTTTCGCGCAGAAGTCCAACATCTCCTGAGTCTCAGCAATGCCGCCGATCATCGACCCGGAGATACTGCGTCGTTTGCTGATGAGGCCAAATGCGCCGGGCGAAGGATTCGGCGAACTCGGTATCCCAACCAAGACCAAAGTGCCGTTCATCTTAAGCAGTGTCACTAGCGGATCCAAGTTGTGAGCGACCGCGACCGTATCGAGAATGAAGTCAAAGCTGTTGCGATGGATCGCCAATGCGTCGGCATTCTCCGAAACAACGACTTCCTTGGCTCCCAACCGCAGCGCGTCCTCGGTCTTGCTAGGCGAAGTGGTAAATAGGACGACGTGCGCACCCAGCGCTGTCGCGATCTTTATCCCCATGTGCCCAAGCCCGCCCAGCCCAACAATACCCACCTTCTGGCCCGGACCAACCTTCCAGTAGCGCAGAGGCGAATAAGTTGTGATGCCCGCACACAACAATGGCGCTACAGCAGCTAGGGCCTTTTCGTGGTGTGAGATTCTTAGGACAAATTTTTCAGATACCACGATGTGGTCCGAGTATCCGCCCAACGTATTGGCGCGCGACACTTGTTCCTGGCTGTTGTAGGTCCCGGTCATGCCGTTGTCGCAGTACTGTTCGAGACCTTGAGCGCAAGGTTGACAATGCTGGCAACTATCCACCATGCAGCCCACGCCGACGAAGTCACCCACTTTGAATTTTGAAACGTCCGTTCCCACTTCACTCACACGTCCGACGATCTCATGGCCAGGCACACAGGGATATACCGACGGGCCCCATTCGCTCCTTGCGGTGTGCAGGTCAGAGTGGCAGACGCCGCAGTACAAAATGTCAATGGCAACATCCCGCGCCGTCAGAAATCTACGCTGGAAAGTGAACGGTGCGAGTGGGGTGGTGGCGGACTGGGCCGCATAAGCATGCGCGAGTGTCATAGCGTTTCCGATGTGGACGTTCTAGAAGGTGAACTCTATTTTTGACTTTATGAATGCCAGAACAAGCAGGATCCCCTGATATGCCGTTCTATTGAGAGTTTGATTAAAGATGGTCTGCGTAAGCTGCTTCAAGTTGCATCGATGTTCTGATTCGCATCGATTCGTATGCTCAGGCGCCTGGTATCAATTCGCCTGGCGAGTTCAATCTGCCTGCATTCCCATCAAACTGCACTGCGCAATCCAAAGGTTGGACAACGCAACCGCGTGTGCACCTGCATTGCGATCTTTGAAGCGGGCCAACTAACAAACCTGTCCAATAGTTCAAGCCGCGTTGGATACATCGCATGGGACTCAGAATGCACATGCCAAATCGATCATCCCAGTACTCGCTGCTCAGAAAGATCGGTAGCGCCTCGCACTTCGGCGATATAGCTAAAACGCGGTGAAAGCACCGGCAGACTTTCAAGTGCATTCACTATGTGAAACATAGTTGGAAGCTCCTCCCATGTAGAGCGGATAAATTTGACTTCTCCAATACCTGAAACAAAAGAGGTATATCGAGGCTTGGCTGAACTGACTTGTGGAGACAACACCATTTCGTCAACAGCCGCTTCGCCTACTTGGCGCAGGCTAGGGATGTAGCGATGGTGCAGAATTCCATCACTTTCCGGTGACTTCGGCGGCGCCCCGACCACCAAGTCGCTGAATGCCATCCGGATAAATTCGTGCCCTTCCCAAACGGCCGTGTGGAGTCGAGTCCCTTGTAGGATTCGGGGCTCTGGCAGCTCACAGTACAGCTTCGAAAATCCTAGTTCCTCACGGCCAGTAAGGATTGGTTCACATCGGTTTTCCCATAGGACAGACATGAATGACCCGCGAACTGATTCGCTAGCGCCGCGGTAGCGGACTGGATATGAAACCGAAAGCAGTGAATAACCGCGCCCGGCGAGCCACTCAAGTTCTGTCAACGTCACATGTTCCACAGTGACGATGGGTTCACCGTCGAGTTCGCAATTCGGCGGCAGCAATTTGCGAAGCTCAGCTTCATCCGTTAAAAAGCTGATTGAAGCGATAGTGCGCGGCGCATCACTAAGGTCAAATCTTTCTCCATTCGGTCCTTGGCGCGGTCCGGGACTGGGTCCAAACACCGTCGGCATTCTGTAACGCGAAGGAGTATCTATGCTATTTGTCATGATCAATTAAATACGAAAAGTGAAATATATGCTGCAGGCTCTAATCGTCACGGGATTAGGTCCAATTAGCGCTTTAAGTTGCAGCCGCAACCTGAGTGGGGAAAGATGTGAAATGATGTGTATGCAATGCTCCGCGTGGGCTGCTAGATTAGATAATGCTGAACAGCTTTTTCATCCCATTCCAATCCCACGCCGGGGACATCGGGAATTAGGAGATTTCCGCCCTTGACCTCATACGGGGTCTGCAATATTACGTTGTGCCAGTCATTCCACTCTAGCCAATGGGCGGTTTCCGACACTCGCATCATATGTGCTGAAACCTCGGGATAAACGTGGGACGATAAGGGCAACCCTGCGGCACCCGCAATAGCAGCCGCTCGCGTCCATCCAGTTACGCCGCCGATGCGCATTAGATCCAGCATGACTAGATCAGATGCCTTCTTTTGAATTGATTTGTACAGCTCCCGCGACCCGTAAATGTTCTCGCCCATTTGCAGAGGAGTTTTAAGATCTGCCGCTAGGCGCGCATATCCATCAAAGTTGTCATAAAGCAGTGGTTCTTCGATCCAGATCAGTCCATGATCGTCAATCAAATGACATCGCTGTAGAGCCTCGGCGAGGTTAAGACCCTGATTAAAATCAACCATTAAATCAACTTCATCACCAACCGCCTCTCGAACTGCATCGAGAGTGGCAAGGTCATCAGCTATCTTTTCTCGACCCAATCTCATCTTCAAGCTGGTGAATCCACCTTCATCCATAAGTTCCTTAGCTTCTTCGGCCGCGGCCCTTGGTTCCTGAAGCCAAAGACCGTTAGTGTTGTAGCATTTGACTGAGCCGACAGAGCCACCAAGCATTGCACACAACGGGAGTTGCGCGCTCTTTGAAAGCGCATCCCATGCCGCCATGTCGACACCTGAAGCAGCAATCATTGAGAAACCTTCATAACCAATTAAATGAAGCGATTTCCGGACTGCATTGAACAAGTCAATCGGCGACACAGCTTGACCTTTAAGCATCGCCCCGACATCTTCAAGAGCAGCTACCAAATAACGCATAGATTTAATGATGTAAGGCTGCAGATAGCTGCGACCAATCACACCATCTTCCGTCATCAAATCAACCAAGACAATGGGCCAATCAGCAAACGAACCCATTCGCGTAACAATGGGTCGTTTGAGCTTGATGACGATTGGCCTGGCGGAAATGCTTCGGATTTTCAAAGATCTGTTGATCATTGCTTTAACCTCAAGTCTGGTGTTCAAAAAGGAAGTAGAGATTACCGGGCGATGCGTAGATCTCTTCGCAGGAATATTCCCCTCGCTAGGTGGAGCGACCTCTTATCGGTCAGCGTCATTCCTTTAACGCGCAGCGACAATCGGATTTCGAAGAGTTCCTAGCCCGCTTGCACTGATCTCGCAAACATCGCCAGGGACCATCCACAGCGGCGGCTTGCGTGCAGCGCCCACGCCAGCTGGCGTTCCTGTGACGACAACATCACCTGGGCGCAAAGTCATAACCGCACTCAATTCGGCGATCAGCGTAGGAATATCGAAAATCAGATCGTCCGTGTTTCCGTCTTGCACCAGATTGCCATTTAGGCGAGTTTGCAGCGACAGTCCCTTTGCACCTTCGGGCAACTCGTCAGCTGTCACGAGATACGGGCCAAAAGCACCTGTTTTGTCGAAATTTTTGCCGATAGTCCATTGTGGCGTCCGGGTTTGATAGTCACGCAATGACGCGTCATTGAACAATGAATAACCAAAAACATGTTTGAGCGCTGTCGATTTTGAAATGTTTCGCCCGCCGATTCCAATCACAAATGCAATTTCACCCTCGTAGTCAAGCTGCTCTGACGTCTGAGGCCTTTCAATCGGATCTCCATGGCCGATCAAACTTGAATTGAAACGAGAGAATACAGTCGGATAAGCTGGCGGCACAAATCCACTTTCAGCCGAATGATCCACATAATTCAGACCAATACAAATGATTTTTTCTGGCGAGAGCAGCGGCGGTCTAAGCGAAACCTGCGCCAAATCAACATCTTCGCCAAGTGAAAGAGTGCGCGTCAATTTTCGGATGGCGTTCGGGCCACCTTCCAGCGCGGTCTGCAGATCGCCAGCGATGCCCAATTTATCTAAGAAAAGTCCTTTAAAGTCCATTCCATCAAGGGCTACGGCCAAGCCTTCGCGACCGTGCTCTGAGAAGCGCGCAATCTTCATATTAATTCCAATTTCGTAAGTATTTAAAACAATTCACCCGTGGAAAAATTTAATCTAATTAACCACATTAACGTCCACAACACCGAGCCCGGAGAACTCGGCTCGAATGTGATCTCCCGATGAAACAGGAAGCTGACGCAGAAATGAACCAGTCATGACGACCATGCCTTCAGTAAGCTGACGCTGGTATTTCTCCAGCCGCTGCTTTAGCCACAAGATCGAATTCAGCGGATTTCCCAACACAACCTCACCGGGAGCGGAGTCAATCAGTGATGTGTTTTTGAACAACGTACAAACGACTTGCCTGTAGTCTCTATCGATTTGATGCCTGACGGGCTGGCCTAGAACGATTCCCGTGTGTTCCGCGTTGTCAGCAAAAGCCACGCCCATATCGAGAACCGTTACACGCTTCTCGATGTATTCGAATGCTGGGTATACAAAATCAACAGACTCAGCCATGTCTTCAAGCGTACGGGCAGATTTGATATTTTTGTTGAGCAAAAATGCCAGCTCGCATTCAATGTGCGGCTGAATAAGCTGGCTCGAAGCTAAGGCAGCCCCAGACCAAAGCACTTTATTTTCATAAATCGATCCGAATCCAGGCTCGGAAACTCCGAGTTGTTGCTGAACAGCCTTGTTGGTTGCTGCAACCTTCCAACCAAATCGGCGAATTCCGTGGGCTTCATAGCGATCTCCCACTTGAATCTGAATAAGACTGCCTTCATCAACAGAAAGTTGGCCAGCCCATTGCATAGGCGTAGGCGTTCGTTCCCAAGCGGATCTCCAGAAAGATTCAAGTACTTCGTGCTTTTCAGTCATGATGCTGGATCCTGTAAAAAATCTGACAGAGCTATCTGGTTATGTGACGCGGCATGTACGATGCCGTTGCTTGGAGTCAGTACTCTCGGCTGGGCCGCGGCATTCAAGAATTCTCAATTTATTTGCGAGAGGTTTTCTGAGTCGATGAGTAGTGCGCCAGCATCAAAGAGCGAATTAACATGCTCCTCTGACACTCCGATACTCGAAAGTACCTCTCGGTTGTGCTCGCCTCGGAATGCAGGCGATCCAGGAGGCGTTAGTTCATCCTTGGAAAACCGCCACGGACGACCGGGCAATATGTACTCTCCGCCGCGGCGGTTCGGCACACGCTCTACTGCGCGCCAATGTTCAGCCCACACTGAGGTAGTCAAGGCAGACGCCGTACGGATCACACCCATCGCGATTTTCGCTTCGTCCAATTGGCAATCGAGAGCTGCAATGCCCTGAAATGTGTAGAACCATGTCTGCACTATCCGATGCAAGTCGGCCACATTCTGTTTTCGAGCGGTCGCCGTTGCAAAGCGCACGTCAGACGCTAGGTCAGGTCGACGCATCGCTTTAAGAAAGAATGGAAACGTAAGAGAGCCAACCAAGCTCGCACTCAACACGATCTGCTCACCGTTCGGTCCTTCAAAGAAAGGACAATCCGCCGCGCCGAGAATGGGTGGTTCGTCGTTAAGTTCCTCCGGATTCAGATCGAAATGTGCACGCTCACTCGTTGCGAGCATCGTGGCAGCCATCGGAACATCGACGTGCTGACCAACACCGGTCAGGGACCGCCGGTTCAACGCCGCCAATGCGGCGATTGCGCCTTGCAAGCCGGTATACACATCAGCATGCGAGAGACTGTCGGTCATTGACCGCTCTAACGCTGCGCCGTAATGGTCCAGACTATTACGCGTAAATCCGGACTCTGCCTGAATTACAGGTGCGTATGCCATCCTGCTGGCCCAAGGTCCGAGTTGGCCATACCCGGAGATGGATACATAGATCAAGCGCGAATTGCGCGCTGCCAAGGTCTCATAATCCAATCCCAGAAACTTCATCGTTCCGGCGCGGAAATTCTCAACGACAACATCTGCTTCGTCACATAGCTTGAGGATGACGTCGAGTGCTCCCGGCACGTTGAGATCAATGCAGACGTTGCGCTTTCCAGCGTTCTGCTGCGCGTAGTATCCCGACATGCCCGAAGTCCTTGGGTAGGCGAACCGGGAAAGGTCTTGCCGTGGCGGTTCGACCTTGATCACATCGGCACCCAGATCCATCAAGGTTCGGGCACACAATGGGCCGGCGAGCACACGTGAAAAGTCAACGACTCTGATTCCACTTAGTGGGCCGCTCATGGCTAAACCCCCTCGTATTTGGTCGAGCCCAAGTCGCCTGCTTTGTACGCAGCAAGCCCGAGCACGAGGTCCTTGGAAGCCCAGATTGAGGCCTGAAGCTGCGTCATCGCCGCGTCTGCGGCGGCTACTCCCTGACTCACAGAAATGCGAATTAGTTGCTTTGATGCGGTGTGAGCGACAGTGGGGCCGGCAGCGATTTCGTTAGCAATGCTCAGCGTGGCCGACTGCAATCGGTCGTCTGGGACCACCAAGTTAAGCAAGTTCCATCGCTCCAGAGTAGAGGCGTCGTATCTGCGTCCAAGAATCGCCATCTCACTTGCGCGCAATGCACCGGCGCGTTGGGTAATCCGCTGGACTGCACCCATCAACGGATGCAAGCCGACGACCACTTCAACACATCCCAGCTTCGCCGACTCGGATGCAATGATGTAGTCGCAAGCGATTGCCAATTCCAATCCCCCCCCCACGCAGATGCCGTGCACGCTAGCGATTACTGGCAATCGACATGATTCGAATCGAGTGAGAAAGCCGGGAAGGTCATACGGATGTGCACGACCCGCGATAGCGGCGTTTCGCACTTCATTCAAATAGTCGACGTCCGCGCCTGCAGAGAAATTCTTGAGACCGCTGCGCAGAATGACCGCTCGTGACCCTGCGGACTCAGCTGCGGACAAACCATCCAGTACCGCGTCCAAAAATGCAATACTCATAAAATTGTGCGGGCGTGCTTCCATCGACAAAATGGAAACTGGGCCGTCAACACTATGCTTAATCAAATCATTCACAATTCCGCCTCTTTCTGTCATACGTTAGATACTTTGGGTCACATAAAATTTGGAGCCAGCCGCGGTGCACTCCGAGCTACAAAAATTTCTTTCGGCAAAGACCGCGCTTCTAGAGATCACTGCGGCTGCAATTTGAACTTGACCGCCATATCTGCGTACTGCTTGATAGCTGATGCGTAAAAGACATCAGCTTCTTTCAGCGACATACCGAATGGCTTGGCGGCACTATCTTTGGCAAATCTTTGGAATTCAGGCGTTTCAATCGCCTTGCGAATAGCGATGTTTAGCCTTTCGGCAACGCTCTCAGGCACATCCCGCTTCACCATAATCACACTCCAGGAGGCGTATTCAAACGTGCGATCACGCCCCTCCGCGAGAGTTGCTACATCGGGAATCTCTGCGTTGCGCTGCGATGCAGCTAGGCCGACTGGAATGATCCGGCCTTCTTTGATCATAGAAATGCTGTTGGCTGCAATAGGCAAAAAGGCTAAGTCGACATGGTTCCCGAGAAGATCCTGAATGATTGGCGCCCCTCCCTTATAGGGCACTCCTGTGATTTGCATTCCGGCGAACGAGGCAAAATCTTCACTGGCCAAATGCGATAGCGATCCAAGACCCTGGTGCGCGATGGATAGCCCCCCCTGCGCTGTTTTACTCATCTCAACTAAATCTTTGAGCTTTTTTCCTGCAAGCCCTGGCCGAGCTACAAGAATGAAGTCGCTGCGAGATAATGGGGTGATCAGCCTAAAGTCGCTCGCCTTGTATTGGGCGGACGACAACACAAGTGGCGCGAGAATCAGATCGTTCGCGTGGGCAAGCAGCGTGTATCCGTCCGACGACGCTCTCGCGACGTTCATGGCGCCAATAGCACCACCTACGCCCGGAAGGTTTTCAACTACGACGGGCTGACCAAGCGAACTTTGAAGCGCTGCGAGAATTTGCCTGACAACCCCGTCTACTCCACCTCCGGCCGGAAACGCCACCTTGACTACTATTGGCTTTGACGGATATTGCTCGCTACCAGCGCTGTATTGCGGCAGAGAGAAAGCCATTGCGATCAGACTGAATATGACCGCCTTCCAACATGCGGAAATTCTCTTGACCGAAGTGAGCGGATGATGGATTAACACTTTTGTCTCCTGGGCGTGTTGGATTGCGAGGCTTGACCCAAAGGGTCAAGCCGCCGGACCTCGACTAACGATCACCTTCCACTCATCCAGCGTCGGACAATGCTCGGTTGCGTCAGCCGTTTGTCGATATTACACAGAAAAATTTATTTTTTCAACAGGCTTGTGGGTGCGGCCATGAACTTCTGTTTTGCGAGGTCGCCGGCTCGCCATGTCAAACGCATGAGGGTGTGCGCAGCCAACGTGCACGACAAACACCCGCTGCCCGATCTGCTGGTTGTGAAGCCGTCGTACTCCAGGCCGCGCGTGAGCGATGACAACGCCTATGCCGAGTCGCGGTTTCGCACCGCCAAGTACCGCCCTGAGTTCCCTGCCAAGGGCTTTGGCGACCTGCACGCTGCTCGCCGCCTGGGCCAGGGCATTCGTGCGTTGGTACAGCGTCGAACATCGCCATCGCCATAGCGGCATTCGCTACGTCACGCCTGCACAGCGCCATGCTGGCCTTGATGCGGTGATCGCACGCGCTCTATACCCAGGCGCGCGAGCGCCATCCGGCGCACTCGGCGCGCAGCACGCGCAACTGGACGCCAGCGGGCGCGGTGACACTGAATCCGAAGCGTGACAACGTGGTCGCGGTCGACGTGGACCGCTTACCCCCCCCCGGTATTCGCGTTAACCCGGAGACCTTCAATCCGTGGAGTTCGCGCGCAGTCAAGCAGTACTTCCTGCAAGCCCCAGTCGTTCGCGCCCGCGCCGCCTATCGTTTGTGTGAGCGTGTTCCAAGACATGCCTTCGCGCAGTCCCAGGGCGCGCGTTTCGTCGGCTCGTCGTTGCGGGGGGCCGATGCCCGAGTAATCACTTGAAGCTCTTGCGAGCAAGGAGACAGAACAAATGGCCAAAATGAAAGCCAAGGAAGAGTACGTCCAGATAGACGACATGCCGTGGGCGCCTTTTCCTGACGCCTTTTCAAAGGGGGGCATCACCTGGAGGTTGCTTTACGTCTCGCCGGAGGCTGGCAGTTGGACGGCCGTGTTCGAGTGTCCGGAGGGCTCGTCCTTCAATGCGCACTTCCACACCGGGCCGGGCGAATATTTCCTCTACAAGGGCCGCATGGACGTGCGCGGGGGCAAGGCCGAAGGAGGCGATACGGCGCTGGCGCCGGGCTACGGCTTCGAGTCTTCCGGCGCGCGCCACGACAAGACCTACTTCCCCGTCCCGAGCGCGTTCTACATGACGTTTTCCGGGCCGCTCGCGTTCATCAACCCCGATGCAAGCGTGATTGCCAACATCGGCTGGGAAGAGGCGCAGGGCGCCTGGCAGGCGCACGTCGACGCGCATAGGTAGACGATCGAGTGCCTTGAATTCGGGCTCCAATTTCCCTCATGTCCAAGATCATCCACACCATGATCCGGGTAGCCGACCTGGATCGTTCAATGCGCTTCTACGCCGACCTGTTGGATCTATCCGAGTCCCATCGGCTGGACTTTCCGGATTTCGCGCTGGTTTACCTGCGCAGCGGCGAGTGCGAATTCGAACTGGAGTTGACGCTGAACAAGAGCAGGGAGGAGCCCTACACCCACGGCAGCGGCTACGGGCACATCGCCGCCGTGGTCGACGATGCGAACGCCGAAAGGGCGCGCCTATTGGGCATGGGTTATCAGCCCGGAGATGTGAAGGAATTCAAGCGCGGGGAGGAACTGCTCGCGCGCTTCTTCTTCATCCAGGACCCGGACGGGTACAAAATCGAAGTGCTAGAGCGCCACGGTCACTACCACTGAGTGCAAACCCCCTCGGCACCCGCGCTGCTCCCGGATATTCTGCATCGCGACCCATCGGGGTCACATGCACAACGGAGACAACATGCAAGCAAACGCCAGCATGAAGAGCCCCTTGACGGTACAGCACTGGTCGACCGCCGGCATCCGCAGGTCCGAGGCCACTGACGCGTGGCAAGCCGCCCTCACGCAGAACTACGGCCATTGGCAGGTCACAGAATCGGTCGCCGACGGTTTCTCGGCGAGCATTCGGAGCCGCGACATCAACGGCCTGCGCGCGGTCGAGTGCGTGTGCGACCCCTGCTCGGGAAGCCGGCTGCCGCAATTTGTCGGCCGTGAGCCCGTCCCCTACATCGGCGTGCAGATTACCAAGGCTGGGCGCGAGAGATTCCATTTCGCGGGAGAGGACATCAGCCTGGGTGCGGGAGACCTGGTGATCTGGACGAGCGCGCAGCCAGCCGAATTCACGGTGATGGAACGTCTGCACAAGGTGTCGCTAGTACTGCCTTGGGCGGAGGTCAAGGAGCGACTTCCCCGTGGCACGGGATTCACCGGTACGGTGATCGACAGCCGCGTCGGAATCGGTGCGGTTCTCTATTCGCACATCGACAGCCTCGCACATCAACTGGAACTCTTCACCGAAGGCGACAATGCCGGCGTACGGCGTGCCACGCTGGAGTTGCTGACCGCGGCGATGTGCCATCGCGTCGAGGCGCCACAGCGCGGACTGTCATCGCGCTACCTGAAGCAACTGCAGGACTACATTCTCGCCCACCTGCAGGACGACCACCTGTCGCCGACCAGTATCGCGGCAGCCAACAACATGTCGCCGCGGTACGTACACATGCTCTTTGCTCAGATCGGCGTGAGCGCTTCAGTGTGGATCAGAACGCAACGACTAGAGCGATGCAGGGACGACCTTCGCAGCCGGACCTATCGGGACTGCAGCGTCGCGGAGATTGCTTATACCTGGGGATTCGCGGACCCTTCGCATTTCACGAGGATCTTCAAGCTGCAGTATGGCGTCGGGCCCCGGGAGTTTCGCGTGACGGCTCCGCGATAGCTCGTGCGGGCCCCTTTCAAGACACGGCTGGCACGCAACTCGCGGTTCCACCGCGACTCACGGCTACCTAGCTCCTCGCTCAACTAGGCTGAGCGACAACCCGCTCTCATCAGAGTGCGCGCATCCGGCGCAAGTAGGTCCGGCGTGGGCGCCGCAGCAGCAGATGGAAATCTCGCCCGACGCGCATGCATCGCTGTTTCACTGGAAAGACCGCTATCGATTCAGTCCTTCAAAAGTTCGAGCAAGACCTAGCCGGCAGTGAACGTCTGAGCCGCGATCTTGCCCTTGCGCACCACCAGGGTGTCAGTCGCGATATTCACGAAGGGCTTCGCCTCCCAAACAAGATAGGCCACGTCGCCGTCGATCGCCTGCGCATTGATCTTGAAGGCTTCCCAGAAGCCTGGCTTGACCGACTTCAGGAAACCGTCGAAGAAGCCTCTGATCTCCTCCTTGCCGTGATACTTTTTGTCATGCGTGAGGAGGATCGAAGAGTCGGAATAGTCTTGCATGATTTCGTCCAAGCCTTTGGCAAACGCACCAAGGTGATGTTTCAGCACAGTTTCGGTAGAGGCATAGGCTGCGGCAGCCTCGCCGGAAAGGATAGCCAGCGGGGCTGCGGCAAGCACCAGCGCGCCTTGATGGAATGCGCGCCGCGGTGATGATTGAATATGTAGGGGCATCGTTGTCTCCTTTCGGCTCAGGGCCGTGAACTTATGAACCGAAGAACGATACGCAGCGCAACCGGGATGGACTGCGTTCAAAGGGAAGTCGTGCTTGACTGGACGCGCAAAGAGCGGGTTTTCCCGAGCAAAGGTCGGTGCGCCTCCTGGGACGCAGTGAACTGCTTCGAGAGAGCGGCTTCACGTCGTTGAAGCCCTGCGCAGTTGCCCATGTGCATCAATCTGATTGTTGGGCTAGGCGCCGATCGGGGTCGGGATCGAGCACACGCATCTGCCGCAACTGCCATGGTCGATCGGGCGGGTCCGGACTCATGACGGACCAACGGACCAAGAGGCTCTGGACGACGCTGGTCGGAGCGGTGCAAGAGGTCTGCGTCGAGCACGCCCAGCAGCAAAGCCACGAACGAGGAGGCTCTAGCGGCTCGACGGACGGATGGTTGGGCGATACCAGGCGAGCGCCAAGTTCTGCAAAAGCGAACGGCCACGCGATTGCACGTGGCCGTTCGTTGGCAGCGACCTCCAGGATGGATCGCCGACTATTGCTGCTATCTGCAGCGGCAGGCTCAGCTCAGGCGACGACTTCGGTGAGTTCTCCGGCCCAGGGAACCGGCGACCGTGACGGCGCCGATGGCACGAGGCTGCTTGCGGTATCAAGGCGATGGAGTTGTTCGGCCGAGAGGTCGACCGTCAGCGCACCGAGGTTGTCGATCAGTTGGGCAACCGAGCGCGGTCCGATGATCGGCACGGCCCCATGCGTGCCGGCCCAGGCAATAGCAACTTGGCCTGCGCTGACGCCCAACTCGCTTGCTACAGCCAGCACGGTGTCCAGAACCTGCGTGCGCTGCGCCGAGTTCTCCGGCTGGAAGACCCGGCCGCCAAAGCCTTCAGCCCGGCCCTTTTCTCCTTGCCGGTACTTGCCGGTCAACATGCCCCCGCCCAACGGTGACCAGGTCACCACGCCCAGGTCCAGGGCGCGCGCGGCCGGGAACAGGTCGGCCTCGGGCTCACGGCGCACCAGGCTGTGCTCGAACTGGGCCGCCGCAATGGGTACCGCGTGGGTCAGTTCAGCCAGGGTGACCGCACGGGCCAGGCGCCAGGCGGGGAAGTTCGACAAGCCTGCATAGAGGATCTTGCCCGTACGCGCCAGATCCTCGAAGCCGCGGACGATCTCCTCGATGGGCGTGACGCCATCGGGATGGTGCGCCCAGTAGATGTCGATCCTGTCGGTCTTGAGGCGCTTGAGGCTCGCCTCCACGGAAGCCACCAGTGCTTTGCGGCTGTTGCCGGTGACCAACCGGTTCGCGTTCGGCACGGCGCCGTTGGTGAACTTGGTGGCCAGCACAAAGTCCTCGCGCCGCCCCTGCAGCAGAGTGCCGAGCAGTTCTTCCGATTGGCCGAACTGGTAAACGTCTGCCGTGTCGATGAAGTTGCCGCCGGCCTCGGCATAGGCGTTGAAGACGGCCTCTGCGGCATCGGGGTCGGCACCATAACCCCAGCCCGTGCCGAAGTTGCCCGTGCCCAATGCGACTTGCGACACACGCAGGCCGGTTTTTCCAAAGACGGTGTATTTCATGCTTCGCTCCTTTGAGAAATATCGTGCTGCGGCTCACCCGACGATGCCGACCGGCGCGGAACCACCACATTGCCGACGGAAATCTGCACGACGCCCCCGTCCTGATTCAGGCTGTTCCTCCGCACCTTGACCAGCCCTTGCTCGGGCCTGGACTTGGACTGGCGAACTTCCAGCACCTTGCTTTCCACGTGCAACTAGTCGCCTGCCGGGCTCGACCCCGGCCACGCCCTGCGCGACGAGTCGCGCCCAAGGCTGGAGGCCTTGCTTCTCGGCAAAGCCGCGTTCCGCAAAGATCACCGCAGCCGCGCCGCTATTGAGTCCAGACGCGTTGCCGGCGGTAATGCTGCCGTCCTTGCGGAAAGCGGGCTTGAGCTTGGCCAGCGTTTCGATGGTCGTGTCGGGGCGGTTGGCCTCGTCGCGGTCGAAGCGCACCGGCCCCTTGCGGCCGGCCAGTTCGATCGCAACGATTTCCTCGTCGAACTTGCCTGCCCCCTGTGCCGCGCTGAAACGCTGTTGCGAGCGCGCTGCCCAGCGGTCCTGATCTTCGCGGGTGATCCCGTACTGGCTGACCAGGTCTTCGGTATGCCAGCCCGAATGCTGTCCGCTGAAGGCATCGTTGAGACCGTCTCGCAGCAGGCTGCGAGCATGGCGGCGTCGCCCATGCGACTGCCCCAGCGCGCACCAAGCGAGAGATACGGGGCTTGATCCATGTTCTCCATGCCGCCAGCGATCGCCGCCTTGGCGTACCCGGCGGCCACCTTCAGCGCAGCGCTGGCGATGGCCTGCGCACCAGAACCGCAAACGCGGTTGACGGTCACTGCGGGCACCTGCAACGGGAGGCCGCCGCCAATGGCGGCTTGACGTGCAGGGTTCATCTTGGCCCCGGCCTGGATCACCTGACCCAGCACCACGGTATCGACAGCCTCAGAAGGCAGGCCGGCGCGCCGGAGGGTTTCGCGCACTACAGCCGCGCCCAGCGTGGTTGCAGGGGTGTCTTTCAACGCACCACCAAAGGTGCCGATCGGCGTGCGCAACGGCGCACAAAGAACGATTTCAGGCTTGCTCATCGGAACTCCCTGTCGTGAGAGCGGGTTGGTCGAAGATGAGGCAGGTCGTGGTTGCATGCGCATAGATCTTTCCGTCGGGGCCGACGATCCGACCTTCGGCCACGGCAACTTGCCGTCCGGCGTGGATCAACTTGCCTTCCGCACGCACCAGCGGCACTTGATCGTTGAGCGCGCGAAGCATGTTCACCTTGAGTTCCAGGGTGGTGAAGCCTTTGCCGGCGGGTAGCGTCGAATGCACGGCACACCCCACGGCAGAGTCCAGCAGCGTGGCGAACCAGCCGCCATGCACGGTGCCGAGCGGGTTGTAGAGGCTCCTTTGCGGTCGCCCCTGGAAGACGGCGACTCCGGGTTCGATGTGGATCGCCAGGATGTTGACCGTGTCGTTGATCGGCGGAGGGGGCAGCTCGCCCGAGAAGATTGCCTCGAACATCTCCATGCCCGAGCGGCCAAAGACCTTTCCCTTGGGCTCTGCGCCCGGAGCACTTTGGCGCGCGCGCACGCGCGCTTCGTCCGCTTCCCAGCGGGCTACTACGTCGTCGACTTCCATCCGGCACTCCTTTCGCTCGACACGATTGCACATACAAAGGTTGCATATACAATGTAGCACATGAAGAACGCCGCCAAGCCGCAAGGGTGTACGAACCTGAAGCTCCGCCAGCTCACTCGCATGGTGACGCGTCACTACGACTACCACGTCAGCGAGACGGGACTGAAGAACACGCAATACGCGCTGCTGTCACACGTCGTCAGGCTTGGGCCTATCCGTCCGGGCGAACTGGCCAAACGCATGCACATGGATGCTTCGACGTTGACGCGCAACATGCAGCCGCTGGTGGCGCATGGGTGGCTGCAGATCGGTGCGGGTAGCGATGCGCGCAGCCGCTTGGTGGAGGCCACAGAAGCGGGTCGAGCCAAGCAGACCGAGGGGCAACGGGCCTGGAAGGCGGCGCAACTGGCGCTCAACGAGCGTCTGGGAATCGCGCGCGTCGCCGCGCTGCACGAGCTGCTGGACGCCTGCATCGAATGCCTCGATGACGATCCCCAAAGTTCCGCCGAAGACAACGCTGAATCAGTTGACAGCTGTAATCGCAGCAGGCGCTCCCGGAGATAACCCATTTCTATCTCCGGCATGGTGTGGCGCTGGCCTATCAAGAACACGGATCAAGGAGAAACTACATGAAGCTGCCAAAAGCGTTGGCGTTCGATGTCTTCGGCACAGTGGTCGATTGGCATCAGAGCATTGCTCGCGAAGCCCGCTCGTTCGTTGCGAACCATTTACCAGGCGTCAGCGCTGAACGGTTTGCATTGGAGTGGCGGATGCTCTACCAACCGGCGATGCAGCGCTGCCGCAGTGGCGATAGGCCGTTCGTGCCACTGGATGAGCTTCACCATGAAATGTTGCTGGAGCTGCTTGAGCAATACAACTTGCCCGCGAGCCGATTTGAGCCGTCAACGCTCCATGGTCTTTCCAGCGCATGGCGTCGGCTCGATCCCTGGCCCGACGTTCCACTTGGCTTGAGCCGACTGCGAACTCACCTTCCCGTGGTCACACTGTCGAATGCCAATGTGTCACTCATGGTGGCGATGAACCGCTTCAATGGGTTGCAGTGGGATGCCATCCTCGGCGCAGAACTCGCCAAGGCTTATAAGCCCCAGCCGACGGCATACCTCGCCACCGCCGGTGCACTCGGACTCCCGCCCCAGGAGCTGTGCCTGGTGGCCTGCCACCATAGCGACCTGGCGGCGGCAAGGGCTTGTGGTTTGCAGACGGCGTATGTGGATCGTCCGCTGGAGTACGGCGGCGCGCCCGCTCCCGATGCGTCTTCCCAGCAAGCATGGGATTGGCAGGCAGAGAGCCTGATCGATTTAGCCGACCAATTCGAACGTGCCGCCGCGAAAATTCACGATGGTGGATAGTATGCATACCGTTCTCAGTTACTCCGATGCCCCGGAGGTGCCGAGCTGAGTTCTGGCCCCGCGAGTCCTTCGGAGGCTGGGTAGCTATTCGACCGGGCTATTTCGCGCCTGATGGCTGCACAGTTTCGGGCGATGGCGCAAAACTACGAATGCGCCAGTTTGGACAGCCTTCCGGTACGTGTGGCGAGGCAGCTCTTGCTTTCCGGAACCATGCAACTGCGCACCGCAGAGCAAGACGATCCGGATCAGTCGCAGATACAGATGTCGCAGTCAGACCTGGCGGCGATGGTTGGCGCTTCGCGACAATCGGTGAATCGGGTTCTCCAGCAGCTGCGCGAGAAACACGTCATCGAAATCAGCTACCTGCCCAAGTACGCCGGCAATCTGGACATCATGGCTGCGGCGGCGAGCCGAACGGCCTACGGCACCGTGGGTACTGCATTCGGCCCCGAGGCCGCTGCCGGCGGCCCTCTCGCGGCCGTTCGTGATGGGGACCTCATCGAGCTGAGCGTGCCGCAGCGCCTGCTGCGCCTGCATGTCAGCGCCGAAGAGCTGGTCGCACGTCTCACCAAGTGGAAGGCGCCCACAGCGCCGCTGGAGAGCGGCTACTGGCGCCTGCATGTCGACCACGTCTTGCAAGCAGATGAGGGCTGCGACCTGGACTTCCTCGTTGGTCCACGAGGCGCATTCGTCCCGAGAAACAATCACCGAACACTGCGGATGGGCGCTCGCAGGCCGGCGACCGCCCATCCGCTCAAGGCCCGGAAATCAACTCGCGCTGCGCTCTCGCGCTGATGAGCGCGTTTTCGCAGACGGGCTCCCAGGCAGGTCGACCGACGCGAGGATCGCATCGCGGCACACCGTCAGGATCTCGTCGGCCAGCGGCGAATCGTCCGGGCAGGCGCGCGACAGGACGATGGCGCCCACCACGTGGGTCAGGATGCCGAGCGACCGGGCTCGCGCCTGTTCCGGATCTGCACCATCCAATGCAGTGCCCGCGCGGCTCAGCTCAGCCAGCAGGCTCTCGATGCCAGCCACGAACGTCGACCGGACCGCTTCGGGCTGACGGGCGGCGTCCCCGCCCAGCGCAGCCATCGTGCAACCGCTGGCGCGGGCGTCGCGATGCTCGCGCGAGACGTAGGCGCGCACGAAATCCGGGGTGTCTACTCCCGCGGTCAGCGCCGCTGTCTGCGCGATGCCGCACGCTGCGGATTCCGCCATCAGATCGGCCTTGGAGCCGAAGTGCTTGTAGAAGCCGCCGTGGGTGAAGCCCGCAGCGGCCATCAGGTCGGCAACGCCCACGCCGTCGTAGCCACGCTCGCGGAAGAGCGCCGAAGCTGTTTCGACGATGTGCGCCCGGTTCGCCTGCGCTTGTGCCTTGGTGACCTTCATATCGGAGTTGAGTTGATTTTTCGCTGTGCCAGGAGATCTCACTATACATTGATGTCGTTCATCATCAAACCCCTTGACAAGTTAGATTATGACCGTCATCATTGATGGGTCTCACTTGAAAGGACCCTGATCATGAGCAACACGCACCTGACCGCACCCACCCAGTTCGTCGAGGTCGATGGCGACAAGTTCGCCTACCGCCGCTGGGGCAACGCCTCGAGTTCGCAGCCGCCGCTGTTCTTCGTGCAGCACTTCCGCGGTGGCATGGATCACTGGGACCCGCTGCTGACCGATGGTCTCGCCACTGGCCGCGAGGTCATCCTCTTCAACGGCCGTGGCATTGCCTCGTCGAGCGGCACTCCGCGCAACCGCATCGAGGACATGGCCGACGACATTGCGCTGGTAATCCAGGCGCTGGGTCTGTCGCAGGTGGACCTGCTGGGCTTCTCGCTCGGGGGCTTCCAGGTGCAGGAGGTGACGCTGCGCCATCCGCAGCTCGTGCGCAAGTTGCTGCTGCTGGGCACCGGGCTGCGCGGCGGCGATCCGAACATGGAGCCCAAGGTGCTCGAAGTCGCGCCCCGACCGGTGCCCACGGTGGAGGACTTCCTCTACCTGTTCTTCGGGCGCTCCGAAGCCGCCAAGCAGGCTGGGCAGGCCTTCTGGAAGCGCCGCCACCAGCGTGTCGACCAGGACCCGCCCAGCTCCGCAGCGGTGGCCCAGGCGCAGGCCGAAGCACATGGCGCCTACCTGCCGCCGCTGGCTGGCGAGAACCCCTACGCCTACCTGAATGCCATCCAGCAGCCCACGCTGGTGCTCAACGGGGTCAAGGACGTGATGATCCCCACGATCAACTCCTGGCACCTGGCGCAGAACATCCCCAACGCCCAGCTCCTGGTCTACCCGGACGCCGGCCACGGCGCGCAGTTCCAGGACCCCGAGCGCTTCCTCAAGCACGCCATCCAGTTCCTGGCGGAGTGACGGTGCGCACGAGTACGTGCGCCACCAGCCATTGACTTCACTCTGCGGCCGCATCGCATCGGCCGCACGTCCATCCATTCAAGAGAACGTATACCGACATGAGCAAGAAAGCGCTCTTCGAGCCATACAAGCTGGGACCTCTGACCCTCGCCAATCGCATCGTCATGGCGCCGCTGACCCGCAACCGCGCCGGCGCCGGCTTGGTACCCAGCGAACTGGCCGCGACCTACTACGCCCAGCGCGCTTCGGCCGGCCTGATCATCACAGAGGCCACCCAGGTGTCGGCCCAGGCCCAGGGCTACCAGGACACCCCCGGCCTGTACACGCCCGAGCAGATCGCCGGCTGGCGCCAGGTCACGGACGCCGTGCACGCCCAGGGCGGGCGCATCTTCGTGCAGCTCTGGCACGTGGGCCGCGTGTCGCACGTCGATGTGCAGCCGGGCGGTGCCGCGCCGGTCGCGCCCTCGGCCATCCGCGCGGCGACCAAGACCTTCGTCAACAACGGCTTTGCCGACGTGTCCGAGCCCCGCGCCCTCGAATTGAACGAGCTGCCTGGCATCGTGAACGACTTCCGCCAGGCCGCTGCCAACGCCATCGCCGCCGGCTTCGACGGCGTGGAGGTCCACGGCGCCAATGGCTACCTGCTGGAGCAGTTCATCAAGGACGGGGCCAACCATCGCACCGACGCCTACGGCGGCTCGGTCGAGAACCGCGCCCGCCTGCTGCTGGAGGTCGTCGCCGCGGTGGCGAAGGAGATCGGTGCCGATCGCACCGGCGTGCGCATCTCCCCCGTATCGCCGGCCAACGGCATCTCCAGCAGCGACCCGCAGCCGCAGTACGGCTACATCGTCGAACAGCTCAGCACGCTGGGCATCGTCTACCTGCACGTGGTCGAAGGTGCGACGGGCGGCCCGCGCGACGTGGCGCCATTCAACTTCGCCGCGCTGCGCAGCAGCTTCAAGCAGACCTACCTCGCCAACAACGGCTACGACCTGGAATTCGCTGCCGCCCAGCTCGAATCGGGCAAGGCGGACCTGTTTGCCTTCGGTCGGCCGTTCATCAGCAACCCCGATCTTGTCGAACGATTGAAGAGCGGCGCGCCGCTGGCACAGCTCAACCCGTCCACGCTCTACGGCGGAGGCGCCGCGGGCTACACCGACTACCCCACGCTGGCCGAGGCCAGGTAAGCAAACAGGCGCCGGGCCCAACGCTGCGGCCCGGTGCCCTCTGATCTGCGGAGAACGTCCATATGACCACCCAATCCACCGCCCTCATTACCGGCGCTTCGACCGGCATCGGCGCCACCTACGCCGAGCGCTTCGCGCAGCGAGGCCACGACCTCGTGCTGGTCGCGCGCGACAAGGCACGCCTGGACGCGCTTGCGCAGCGCCTGCGCGACGAACACCAGGTTGCCGTGGACGTGCTGCAGGCCGACCTGACGAATCAGGCCGACCTGGCTACCGTCGAAGCCCGCCTGCGTGACGACGCCCGTATCGACATCCTGATCAACAACGCCGGCATGGCCCAGTCGGGCGGCTTCGAGCAGCAGACGGCAGAGAGCATCGACCGTCTGATCGCGCTCAACATCACGTCGCTCACGCGGCTCGCGGCAGCAGCCGCGCCGCGCTTTGCGCAGGCAGGCGCTGGCTCGATCGTCAACCTCGGCTCCGTGGTCGGCTTCGCGCCCGAATTCGGCATGTCGATCTACGGTGCCACCAAGGCGTTCGTGCTGTTCCTGTCGCAGGGGCTGAGCTTGGAACTGGCCCCCAAGGGGGTCTACGTGCAAGCCGTGTTGCCAGCGGCCACCCGCACCGAAATCTGGGAGCGCGCCGGGATCGACGTCAACACGCTGACCGAGGTAATGGACGTCGGCGAACTGGTCGATGCGGCACTGGTCGGTTTCGACCGCCGCGAACTGGTCACGATCCCGCCGCTGCACGTGGCCGAGCGCTGGACTGCGTTGGACTGCGCGCGTCAGGGACTGTTGGCGGACATCCGGCAGGCGCACGCTGCCGACCGCTATCGACAGCAAGCCTGATTGCCCCCTCAGTTCTTCATCACTCCATCACTCTTTCCATCGGAGACACCATGCTTTACCTGTCCCGAGTCGGCCTGTGCCTGCTCGCTCTCTCTGCCACGCTGCTGTCGGCCTGCGCCACGGCCGACAAGCCGCCTGTGGCCGCAGCCACATCTGCCAAGGTCGCCACGACGCAGGGCCTCACATGGAACAGCGTGCCAACGCAGGCCCTCTCTGCGGGCGGCGTTGACTTCGCGTACCGCGAGCTGGGCCAGAAGAACGCCGGCACGCCGGTGATCTTGCTCACCCATCTGGCCGCCGTTCTGGACAACTGGGACCCCCGTGTGGTGGATGGCATCGCCGCGAAGCACTACGTGGTCGCGTTCGACAACCGCGGCATCGGCGCCTCCACCGGCTCGCCGGCTAACACCATCGAACAAATGGCGGACGACGCCATCACCTTCATCAAGGCCAAAGGCTTCAAGCAGGTGGACCTCTTCGGCTTCTCGATGGGCGGAATGATCGCCCAGGAGATCGTGCTGAAAGAGCCGCAGCTCGTGCGCAAGCTGATCCTGACGGGCACCGGCCCCGCGGGCGGTCCAGGCATCAGCACCGTGGCAGGCGTGGCGAACTACGACCTGCTGCGCGCGACCTTCACCGGCCAAGACCCGAAGCAGTACCTCTTCTTCACCCGCACGCCGGATGGGATCGAGGCCGGCAAGACTTTTCTGAAGCGCCTGCAGGAGCGCACCGTGAACCGCGACAAGGACATCGCCGCGGGGGCGTATCTGGCGCAGTTGCAGGCGCTCAGCGCATGGGGACAGAAGCGGCCCGCTGACCTTTCGGTGATCAAGCAGCCGGCCCTTGTGGCCAATGGCGACGACGACCGGATGGTGCCGACCAGCAATACCTACGACCTAGCCAAGCGCCTGCCCAACAGCGAGCTGATCGTCTACCCCGATGCAGGTCACGGAGGCATCTTCCAGTACCACGAGGACTTCGTGCCCAAGGCACTGGCCTTCCTGGCCAAGTGATGCGTGACCTAGCTGCTAACGCGAGGCCTGCATCTCAACCCTCCCATTCAAGGACAACCCGATGTCTCATACACATCTGACCGCATCCTCGCATGGCTCTGGAAGTTACTGAGCAATCCTGTCCGGGCGCTGCGCGCACATTTCCCGCCGGGCTTTGCCAGTCAGACGATGCTTTTCGTGGTGATGCCCACCGTAGATGTGCACGTAAATCTGCGGCTCAAGCGCCGCTGGTACTGGCCTTTCGGCAAGCTGCTAAGCACTGAGGGCAATCACATCCCGGCATTCATTCCGAATGCCAATTCATTCATCGAGAACGGGGCCAAGGCGCTGGGCGGTATAGCGGCATTCGTTACGTCATGCCTGCACAGCCATGCCTTGATGCGGTGATCGCACGCGTTCTACACCCAGGACGCCCAGGCGCGCGAGCGCCATCCGGCGCACTGGGCGCGCAGCACGCGCAACTGGACGCCAGCGGGCGCGGTGACACTGAATCCGGAGCGTGGTCGCGGCCGACGTGGACCGCTTACGTAAACAGCGCTTGGCTGCATGACTCAGGCGACAACTATCTTGACACGGGCAGGAGCCGCGAAGCCTGAGCTTCAAGCACAGGGGGCAACTGTGGGAGCAGTGGACTGCGCGGGGCCTGGCGGCAACCACCGCGGCCGACCCGCAGCTGCTCACGCTGATTGCCCAATGCAAGGTGGGTCACCCGAGAAGTGGCGCAGGCTTTCGCCCAAAATGGCAACCAAGTCGCCCTTTCCGTCGAATTGCTCGGGATTAGCGGCACCAAATGATGGTCACGCCGTCTCCGGCGCTTTGGAAACCAAGGCGTGAGTAAGCCGATGGGCACTCGAAAACCCTAAACCCGCTCTCGCCCGGGTAGAAACGATAGTTCAGCCCGATGCAAATCCGCCACACCTTCTGAAAGGTGACGGCGACAGCCGTTTGAACTCGAGGCGCACATGACCCGAGGCAAACAGTTCGCGTGCCGAGCTACCCAAGCCGTGGAGGCGACTGGGTCCGAGGCGGCTCGGAAATCCTGAACTGTCCTCCTGTAGGACACGCGAATCTTCGGCTCCCATCGAGGCACCCAGTCCATACTGCGCGCCACTCTGAAGCCCGAAAAGTTCCACCTTACCGCCATTTGTACGACATTGTGATATAAAGTCGACAAACTTATAGAATATCCTATATTCCTTGAAAAGAGTGAGGCGATGCAGGGTCTTGGTGGTGAGCCTTTTGTGCGTTCACCCGCTCCCGGGATCTGACTTTGGCAGCCGGGCGCCTATGTCGGCTGGCCGCACATGATCATCCTGAAGCTGGCTTGGAGTGCGGATGCCATAAGGAACGACGTCGATGACGGCCACAGCCCCTTCCTGAGCACCATCTGAGGCCCTCTCGCGAGGGGCGCCTCGCGAGACGACCAGTCGTCCAGAATAACGTCAGCTTTCTCCTGTGGGTCAGCATCGGCACGGCAGCACAATTTCTAATTCGGCGCAGACAAAGATATGGGTATCTCACCAAGCAACAGCAGCATCACTCATTCGATTTATCAGGTCTTGCGCGCCGATTTGCTTAAAGGTCGGTACGCACCCGACGTTAAGTTGAAGATCGCCGATCTTGGTGATGCGCTCTCCGTGAGCTCTGGGGTCATCCGAGAGGCCTTGTCGCGGCTATCCGCGGAGGGGCTAGTTGTCGCGGAGCCGCAGCGGGGCTTCCGCGTCGCGCCCGTATCTGCTAGCGAGTTCATTGATCTCGCAGGTGCGCGAGTCGAACTGGAAGGGATTTGTCTGCGAAAGGCGATCGAATTGGGCAATGTAGAGTGGGAGAGCAGAATCATGTCTGCGCTTCACCGCCTTAAGCGTTTGTCGATTCTCGGGCCAGCCGAGGCAGAAGATGTACTGGCGGTCACTGACGCGCATTCTGAATTTCATCGCGCGCTTATCGATGCTTGCGGCAGCGACTGGCTACTTCGGGCCCGCGACCTTCTTTTCACACACAGTGAGAGATATCGATGGCTATCGTTGCTGCATGCGAACCGTGAGCGTGATCTCAACAGTGAGCATGAAGAGTTAGCGAAAGCGGTTGTTGAACGGAGGCCGCAGCTCGCGTGCGAGCTACTAGGCACTCACCTCAATCGAACAGTAGACTATCTGCTCGGTACAGACTTTCTCAGATAGCGTACCAAGCACCCCGAAAGTTTGGGTTGCGCGTTTCCGTTGGCCACCCCGATTCGCAGCGGTGCGTGGAAGCGGGCATGTTCGAAGAGCGCTTGCGGGCAGATGGAGCGATGGAGTTCAGAAAAGCAAAGCTGTCTGTGTCCCGCACAACGAGACTTCCACCGAATGCCCAGCCGCGCGGCGACGGTCCAGGGCGTGGTCGCCTGTCGCCGTCACGATTCGCAGGCCCGCCGCATGCAGCACAGCCAACGCTTCGGGCGTGCCGGACTTGACCGGATCAGACAGCCAGCCGGCGCTCGTCAGCGTGCCCGTCTTGCTCACGATGAGCGTGTCGACGCGGCGCAGGTTGTCGATGGCGGCGGCGTCGCGGAACGACGCGCCCTGCGTCGCGCCACGTCCCGTCGCCACCATGATCGACATCGCCAGTCGACACCGCATTGATGTTTCCGGAAATGAAGCACAACTCTCGGGTGAGCCTTTGGTATTTGGTCATGTCCTGACGTTAATTCGGCTTCCGTATTCGCTCGTCTCATTGCGATGCGTTGCCGCCTAACGGCATCGCCAAGAACGTCACAGCGCATGTTTCGCGAATCATGTATGATCATCGTCATGCGAAAGACGAACCACAACGTCAGAACTGCGGCTAAGGAAGCCTCGCACGAGCGCATCGTTTCCGCAGCTGCGCGGGCGATCCGTCGTAGCGGCTACGACGGCACCGGAGTCGCCGACATCATGAAGGAGGCCGGCCTGACCCATGGCGCCTTCTATGCTCATTTCACGTCGCGCGAAGCCATGCTCACCGAAGCAGCGAGTCGGGCGTGCGCTGAGTCAGCTGCCGTAGCGGCGGAGGTTGTCGCCAGCGTGCCTTCCGAGCAGGCTTTGCCATCCATGCTTCGCGTCTATCTCTCGCGCGAGCACCTGGAACAAGTTGAAATGGGGTGTCCCCTGGCCGCACTGGGCTCGGAGACGCCTCGCCAGGCACCCGAAGTACGCCGGGTGACCACCCGGCACGTCAAGGAAATGATCGATCTTGTCGCCCGTCAGTCGCCTGACTGGGGGCAGCCCGGTGCCCACGAACGGGCACTCGTGACCGTCGCCACTATGGTGGGCACATTGTTGCTGGCCCGTGCGGTCGACGAGCCTGCACTGTCGGACAGTCTGTGCGCGGCCGCATTGAAGCATCTACCCCCCACCTAAGCCAACTGAAACATGCAGCCTAGCTGCTCGCCAGAACATATGATGAACATCATTTCAATAGCACAATACGCAGTTCAAGGAGAAACATGATGAACATGGCAAACAAGGTTGCGCTCATTACAGGGGCCTCTTCAGGCATCGGTGAAGCGACTGCGCAGCGGCTTGCGAAGGCTGGCTACAAGGTTTACGGCACCAGCAGACGTGGAGATCAGGCGGGTCGACGATCGTTCGAGATGCTGCCCCTTGATGTGACCAAGGACGAGTCGGTCGAAGCTGCGGTCCAGAAGGTGATGCAGTTGGAAGGCCGCATCGACCTTCTCGTCAACAACGCAGGCTTCGGGGTTGCAGCAGCCGGCGCTGAAGAAAGTTCGATCGAGCAGGCTCAGTCGATTTTTGATACCAACTTTTTCGGGCTGGTGCGGATGACCCGGGCCGTTGTGCCGCATATGCGCAGCCAAAAGGGTGGGCGCATCATCAATATCGGCTCCGTGCTGGGTTTCCTACCCCTGCCCTATATGGCGCTGTACTCCGCCACCAAGCATGCGGTCGCGGGCTATTCGGAATCGCTCGACCATGAACTGCGCAAGCAGGGCATTCGCGTCTCGGTGGTCGAGCCTGCCTACATCAATACGCCTTTCGACGCGAACCTAATGCAACCCGATGCGCCCCTCGACGTGTATCGAGAGATTCGCGAGGGAGTGGCGAAACGCGTCAAGGAAGCGCTAGTGGGCGCGGACGGGCCCGATGTGGTCGCCGAAATCGTGTTGAAGGCGGCAACGGTGGCGCATCCAAAGATCCACTACACCCCGGGCCTTGCTAGCCGCATGCGGCTGCTGCGTAGATTTGCGCCCGCCAGGGTGTTAGATGCAGGGGTTCGAAAAGACCTTCGACTCGAAGCTTAGGCGGCTATCCGCGTGACCGTCTTGGACCCTCCGCAAACCTCGGCGCAAAAATACCAAGGAAAGACATGCAAGCTTTTGTTCTCGGTCGATATGGGAAAAAGCTCGCATGGCCCTTGGCAGACGTGCCGACACCGGAACTGCGCGACGACGAAGTCCTGGTGCAGGTCCACGCCGCTGGCGTAAACCTGCTGGACTCCAAGATCAGGGACGGAGAGTTCAAGCTCATACTGCCCTACCGTCTGCCTCTGATCCTCGGTCACGATGTGGCCGGGGTGGTGGTCAAAGTCGGCCCACGCGTGCGCCAGTTTAAGCTGGGTGATGAGGTCTATGCGCGGGCGGACGACTTCCGCATCGGTACGTTCGCCGAATTCGTCCCCGTCAAGGAAGCCTCGCTGGCGCTCAAGCCCAAGGGCCTCACGATGGAAGCCGCCGCCTCCATTCCTTTGGTGGCTTTGACGGCTTGGCAGGCACTGATCGAGAAGGCGCGCCTGAAGAAGGGGCAGAAGGTCTTCATCCAGGCTGGCTCCGGCGGCGTGGGCACCTTTGCCATTCAGCTGGCCAAGCATCTGGGCGCCACCGTGGCCACGACGACGAGCACGACCAATGTCGCTCTCGTGAAGAGTCTGGGCGCAGACGTCGTCATCGACTACAAGACGCAGGACTTCGAGGATGTCTTGCGGGACTACGACGTGGTCCTGAACAGCCAGGACAACAAGACGCTCGAAAAATCCCTTCGCGTGCTCAAGCGCGGCGGAAAGCTCATCTCCATCTCCGGACCGCCCGATCCCGAATTCGGCAAGGACATCGGGGCACCCGGCTTCGTGAAGCTGGTCATGCGGCTGCTGAGCTCGGGAATCAGGCGGAGGGCAAAGAGCCGTGGCGTTGGCTTCTCGTTCCTCTTCATGAAGCCGAACGGGAGCCAGCTGCGCGAGATCACCCGTCTCTTCGATGCTGGCGGTATCCGCCCCGTGATGGATCGGGTCTTCCCGTTCGAGTCGACCAACGAGGCCCTGGCCTATGTCGAAGCAGGTCGCGCCAAGGGCAAGGTCGTTATCAAGATCAAGTGAGCCTAGTTCTCCACCCCAGCTTTTGGGGACTCCCATCAAGATTGCAAACGCTATTGCCCTCGTCACGGGTCAACCGCGGTGTCGGCCTGGCCTTCGCGCGCGAGCTGCTCGCCCGCGGTGCCCCCAAGGTCTACGCCGGCGCACGCGACCCTGCGACCATCACCCAATCCGGTGTGGAGGCCCTGCACCTGGACGTCAACAAGCCGGAAGACGTGGCGGCCGCCGCAGCGCTGGCGTGCGTCCGATGTGACGCTGGTGATCAACAACGCCGGCATTGCGCAGCCGGGGAGCTTTCTCGCAGCCGATAGCGAAGACTTCGCACGGAGCATCTTCGAGACCAATTACTTCGCCGTGCGCATGAGCAATGCCTTCGCGCCAATTCTCAAGACCAACGGTGGCGGCGCGTTGCTCAACGTCCTGTCGGTCGCCTCGTGGGTGAACGACGGCGAGCTGCCGGCCTATTCGGCAAGCAAGTCCGCAGCCTGGTCGCTCACCAATGCCCTGCGCAATGAACTGGCGGCTCAGAAGGCGCAAGTGCTGGGGCTGCACATGGCGTACGTCGACACCGACTTCACGCGCGGGTTCGATGTCCCGAAGTCCAGTCCCGAGGAAATCTTCAGGCTCGTGCTCGACGAATCAAATCGGGCGTCGATGAGGTGCAGGCCGATGAACTCACCCAGCAGGTCAAGCACGGGATGAAGGCGGCAGGGCCCAGCTACCTTCCGCCGGTGCCGAGATGGGTCTGCGCATTGCGGGCGTCGAGCTCGCTGGCAACAGCGTGCAGGCAGCGATGGACTACTTCTCTTCCAACCGCAGCGGAATTCAGCGCTGACCGCCATGCCCGCAACGGCTTCATCAGAAGCCGATCGCGAGACCGTCCCGTCGACCGTCAGAGCCACCCATATAGACACCCGATCCCTGATCGACCCAGATTGCATGGCAGGTACCGAGCGGGCTCGGCGCTGCTACCGGCTCGTGGCCTCGCTTGCGAAGGCCCGACCACACCGCGTCAGGAACCGTCCGCTCGAGCTCCAACACATCGCCTCTGGCGAACATCCGCGCATGATCGATAGCTTGCTGCACAGACATGCCGTAGTCGACGATATTCGAGAGTACTTGGAGCTGGCCCGCCGGCTGGAAGTGGCCACCAGTAACTCCAAAGCTCATGACGGTGTCTGCATCCTTGGTGACCAACGCGGGAATGATGGTGTGCATGGGCCGCTTGCGTCCCTGCAACTCGTTGGGATGACCTTCCTCAAGTACGAAGCCTGATCCTCGGTTGTGCATCAGGACTCCTGTGCCAGGTGCCACGATCCCGCTGCCAAAATCGTCGTATATCGAATTGATGAATGAGACGAGCGTGCCGTCCGAGTCGGCGACTGACACGTAGACGGTGTCCTTGTGTTCGGGCAACGCAACAGGCGTCCATCCATCGGACTTCGTGTCTAGATCGATCCCTCGGGTCAAGCGTTCAATCGTGTCGTCGGAAAGCAGCTCATTCACATCTACTGCGTTGAACCGCGGGTCGCATAGGAAAGCGTTACGTTGTGCATAGGCGATGCGCGATAGCTCTGCCTGAAGATGGAACCTTTCTGCACTGAGAGGCCCCATTGCACTGAGATCAAACGCCTCGAGCATCGCCGCAATCTGCAGCGCCACGACCCCTTGCCCGTTGGGCGGGCACTCCCACAATCGATAGCCACGGTAGCTCGCCGAAATCGGCGTCACATACTCCGGCTTGAATTCAGCGAAATCGTCGAGGCTCAACAGGCTTCCCTTCTTTCGCAACGAGGTCACGATGTTCTCGGCAACCCAGCCTTCGTAGAACGAGTCAGCGCCGGACTTGGCGATGGCGCGCAGCGTCTTGCCCAACTGAGGATTGCTTCTGCGTTCGCCTAAGGCAGGCGCTCTGCCTGCGGGAAAGAACAGGGCTTTCGCTTCTGCCGTCGCCATCATTTTTGCCGCCTGTCGCGCCCAATCGTGCGCAAGGCGTTCCGTGACCAGATAACCCAATTCGGCGGCACCGATCGCGGGCTCGAGCAGTTCTTGCAGCGAACGCGTCCCGTAGTCTTCGACCAATCGATTCCACGCGCGAACCGCACCTGGAACGGTCAGGGCATGGACGCTATCGACCGGGATGGAGGCCATTCCGCGCCCGCGCAATTCTTCCGCGCTCGCTGCCTTGGCAGCCCAACCCGATCCGTTGAGCGCGACCGGCGCCTGGCCACGTTTTCTAAGCATGACGAAGCAGTCGCCGCCGATTCCAGTCTGGGTCGGTTCGACGACTGCCAGCATTGCCGCAGCAGCGACTGCTGCATCGATGGCATTCCCACCGGACCGCAGGACGTCCAGTCCAGCCAACGCTGCCTGCGGGTTGGAGGTCGCCACCATTCCCCTGCTGCCGACCGCGACGGACCGGCCTGGGGCTTCAAAATCTCGCATCGAAATTCCTAAATCGTTAACGGCACGTTGAGGGATACCTTGATCCGCTGCATGGCAACGTAAGTCTTGAACGTCTTGATGTTTCCTGCCGAGAAAAACAGCTCGCGCGTGAGCTTTTCGTATTCGGACATGTCCTTGACGTTGATCACGAGCATGAAGTCGAAATCACCAGTCACGTAGTAGACCTGCTGCACCTGCACACAGTTCGCGAAACTCTTCTTGACTTGATCGAGCAGATCCAGCCGCTCGCTCTCCAGCTTCACCTCGACCAGGATGGTGATGGGGCGACCCACCGCCGTTGGATCGACGACGGCTACCGTCGTCATGATGACGCCGGCCGCTTCAAGCGCAGCAATTCGCCGGTTTACCGCCGACGGCGACAGGTTCACCTCTTCCGAGAGCTGGCGTTGGGAAGTCTTGCTGTCCGCCTGCAGGAGGCTGAGGAGCTTGATGTCGTAGTTGTCTAAAAGCATGGTTGTTATGCGTCAGCGCTGGCTAAATTCTGGGCCGCAAGAAGCGGTTTTTTGACGCGTATGTGCGCTGGCAACCGAAACATTGTTGCACCAGGGGCTCAAAACGAGGAAAAGCGCCCAATTTTGTGCATGCCACGCGCCCTCTTAGGGGAAACCCTCGGCTGAATGTTTCACGAACGCAATAACGGCGCGCTTTCGCTATCCAGATTCAACCATTCGTGCGAGGGGTCACTTTTACGATTTCCTATACCACTCCACCTACCTGAAGGAACAAACTCCATGTCCACGAACGGTCATCGCCCCCGCAACATCTTCAACGCAGTTGCCTGCGCGGCAACGCTTGTGGCCAGTGTTGCCATCGCACAACCGCGGCCGGCCTCGGCGCCTGTGGCCGCAGCGGCGCCATCGGTGGCTTCGCCTACGCTCAACGCCATCAAGGCACGTGGCCAGCTCATTTGCGGCGTCGGCGGTGATCGCCCCGGCTTCGGCTTCCCCGACGCACGCGGCGTGATGCGCGGCTTCGATGCAGACGTGTGTCGATCCATCGCGGCGGCGATCTTCGGCAATCCGGACAAGGTTCGCTTCGTCTCTCTGACCAGCCTGACGCGCTTCCCGTCGCTTCAGTCCGGCGAAGTCGACATCGTGGCTCGCTTCACCACCTGGACGCTGACCCGCGAAGCGCAGCTTGGCTTGGAAGTGCCGGCAATCCACTTCTATGACGGTCAGGGCTTTCTTGTAAAGAAAAAGGACGGCATCAAGAGCGCGCATGATCTCGGCGGCGCCTCAGTGTGTTTCCAGCCCGGCTCCACCGGCGAAGTGAATGCCGCCGACTTTTTCCGCGCAAACAAGCTCGAGATGAAGCCGGTCGTCATCGAGAAGATGGAGCAAATGCGCGACGCTATCGTGAGCGGCCGTTGCGACGCCTATACAAACGACACCGCGCAACTTGCTTCTTTCAAGGCATCCATCGGTAGCGCTGGCAACGACTACCAGGTCCTGCCCGAAATCATCTCCAAGGAGCCGCTGGGAGCTTTCATCCGCAAGGGTGACCAGCGCTTCTTTGACATCGTTCGCTGGACCCACGCGGCCATGCTGAACGCCGAAGAATTCGGCATGACAGCCGCCAACATTGACAAGTTCAGGAACAACTCGAATCCGGCTATCCAGCGCTTCATGGGTGAGACCGGCGACCTCGGCGCCGCGCTCGGCCTCGACGCGCAATGGGCAGTGAACGTCGTGAAGGGCGTTGGCAACTATGCTGAGATCTACGAGCGCAGCATCGCGCCCCTGGGCCTGCCGCGCGGCCTGAATCGTCTACTGAAGGACGGCGGCATCCAGTACGCCGCGCCGATGCGCTAGTCGCGCTGATGTCGCCGGCTCAAATCGAGCCGGCGAATCCCTTTCCCCTAGTCAATGTTTAAGCCCGCCATCTGGTCGGGATGGCGAAACTCCAATGTCCTCAAACAGATTGTCCCGCTCCAAGGTCCCCATGCGTCGGGTCGTATGGCAAGTGCTCGCTGCGCTGATCGTGATCGGCGTTTTCAGCTGGCTGATCGGTAATGCACAGGCGAATCTCGGCGCACGTAATGTTGCCTCAGGATTCGGCTTTCTGCAACGCGAAGCAGGGCTTCCCATTGCGGAGCACCTGATCCCTTACACCCCGGCAGATAGCTATTTGCGTGCGCTGGTCGTGGGCATGCTCAACACGCTCTGGGTTGCGTTTTGGGGCATCGTGCTCGCCACAATCCTGGGCACCGTAATCGGAGTTGCCCGCCTATCGAAGAACTGGCTGCTCGCAAAGCTGATGTCGGCTTACGTCGAGTTCTTCCGCGATCTGCCCCTGCTGTTGCAACTGTTCCTCTGGTACGCCCTTCTTCAGGGTCTGCCGCCGGTTCGCCAAGCGATCCACCCCATCGCGGGCGTCTACCTGTCCAACCGCGGCTTGAGCTTCCCGGTTCTCGACTGGCAAACGGCCCACAGCTGGACGCTCCTCGCTTTCATCCTTGGTTTGATTGCCACTGTGATCTCCGCAAAGCGAGCCACTCGCAAGTCACTGGACGATGGGCGCCAACGCGCCACTTGGCCGACCGCGGTCCTGCTCATGGCGGTCATGCCCGCCACGGTCGTGATTACGCTGGGCGCTCCGTTCGCCTTGGACATGCCTAGCCCACGGAGTTTCAACATCCGTGGCGGCGTCACCGTCTCGCCAGAATTCTTCGCGCTGTTGTTTGGTCTGGTGATCTACAACGCGGCATTCATTGCCGAAATTGTTCGTTCCGGCATCCAGTCGGTTAGTCATGGACAGATAGAAGCATCCCGCGCCCTTGGCTTGAAATCATCAAACACGTTGAAATGGATCGTTTTTCCGCAGGCACTCCGAGTGATCGTTCCGCCGCTAACGAGCCAATACCTCAACCTGGCCAAGCAATCCTCCCTGGCCGTTGCCATTGGCTACCAGGACATCGTCTCCATCGCCACCACGGCGATGAACCAGAACGGTCAAGCGGTGGAACTTGTGGCAATCATCATGGGCGTCTACCTCACGATCAGTCTCTCGATCAGCGCGCTGATGAACCACTACAACGCCCGTATTGCACTAGTGGAGCGCTAACGTGACCATCCTATCCGTGAAACACTCTGTCCATTCCAGCACCACCGTCATGCGTACACCCCCGGTGCAGGAACGCAGCGGCCCGATTGCGTGGCTGCGCCAAAACCTCTTCTATTCGTGGATATCGACGCTGACGACGATCGTCCTTCTGGTTGTGCTGGCGAAGTTCTCTGCATTCGTTTTCCAGTGGGGAGTCGTCAACGCGATCTGGAGTGTCCCAACAGGTTCGCAGGGGCCTAACAGCGACGCCTGCAAGGCCGTTCAAGGCAGCGGCGCATGCTGGGCCGTCATCACGGACAAGTATCGCTTCATGCTCTTCGGCATGTACCCCTTCGAGGAACAGTGGAGAGCCTTGATCGTCGTCTTGCTGTTCATTGGTCTCTACGTCATGTCCGGAATGAAGCGCTTTTGGCGACCCGCCTTGGCCGGTGTGTGGACACTGGCGCTTATGGCCATTGGCTTACTCATGTGGGGCGGAGTTTTCGGCCTGCAGTTCGTGCCGCAGACGCAATGGGGCGGCTTGGCATTGACTCTGATTCTGGCGACGGTTGGCGTTGCAGTGGCTTTCCCGCTGGCGATTCTGGTGGCACTGGGACGCCGTTCGAAGCTGCCGTTTATCCGATGGATCTGCGTCGCATATGTCGAGATGATTCGCGGCGTTCCACTGATCACGCTGCTGTTCATGGCGAGTGTGATGTTCCCGCTCCTGATGCCAGAAGGCGTCAACCTGGACAAGCTCTTGCGCGCTCAGGTTGCCATCATTCTCTTTTTTGGCGCCTATCTCGCCGAGGTCATCCGCGGCGGCTTGCAGGCGCTGCCGAAGGGACAGTACGAAGCGGCGCATGCGTTGGGTCTCTCCTACTGGTCGACGAACCGCAAGATCATCCTCCCACAAGCGTTGCAGCTCGTCATTCCGCCGCTCGTCAACAACTTCATTGGCTTCTTCAAGGACACGTCGCTGGTGCTCGTCATCGGTCTCTATGACTTGCTCGCGGCCTCGCGCGCTGCGATCGGCGAGCCCGCTTGGCAGGGCTTTGCGGTCGAAACGTACATATTCGTAGGCTTCATCTACTTCGCGTTCTGCTTTGCCATGTCCAAGTACAGCCAGAAGCTTGAAGTCCACCTCAATCAGCATAGAAAGCGCTAAACCTATGACTATCGCAACGACAGTAGCACCGGCCGCTCGCCAGCAAGGCGTCGCAGTCTCGATGCAGAAGATCAACAAATGGTACGGCGCGATGCACGTGCTGCGCGACGTCAACCTTGACGTGGCGACTGGCGAACGCGTCGTGGTTTGCGGTCCGTCCGGTTCGGGTAAATCGACCCTTATCCGGTGCATCAACCAGCTTGAAGAGCATCACGAAGGCCAGATCGTCGTGGACGGCATCAGCCTCGACAGCGACGCAAAGAACCTCGATGCCGTTCGCTGCGAAGTAGGGATGGTCTTCCAGAGCTTCAACCTCTTCCCGCACTTGACGGTGCTGGAGAACTGTACTTTGGCGCCCATGCTGGTCCGGCATGTGCCCCGCCGGGAAGCTGAATCGCTGGCAAGGTCATACCTGGAGCGCGTGCGGATTCCAGACCAGGCCAGCAAATATCCGGGGCAGCTCTCCGGTGGCCAACAGCAGCGTGTTGCGATCGCACGAGCCTTGTGCATGAAACCGAAGATCATGCTTTTCGACGAGCCGACCTCCGCGCTCGATCCCGAGATGGTTAAGGAAGTACTCGACACGATGGTTTCCCTCGCGAAGGACGGCATGACGATGATCTGCGTAACGCACGAAATGGGCTTCGCTCGCGAAGTCGCAGACCGCGTAGTCTTCATGGACCGCGGCGAGATCGTCGAGTCCGGAAGTCCTGACGAAATGTTCAGCACCCCGAAGTCGGACCGCCTGCGGACTTTCCTCGGTCAAGTCCTGCGCAATCAATAATCGATCACGCTACGATGCCAGACGCTTATCACCTCCTCCTATTCGTGCTGGCCGGCTGGCTGCTGAACGTCACCCCAGGGCCTGACGTCCTGTACATCGTCACGAACTCGCTACGAGGCGGCTGGAAGTCTGGCGTTGTCGCTGGTCTTGGCATCACAGCTGGCTGCTTTGTGCACATCTTTGCTGCTGCGTTGGGAATGGGCGCACTTCTGGCGGCCTCTGAGACTGCCTTCACTGTCTTGAAATGGATCGGCGCTGCGTACCTGTTGTGGATCGGCGGGAAGATCTTGCTTGCGCGTGCAGCACCGGCGACAACAGACCTTCAAGCGGTTGCTCTATCGCGGCCTCTTCCCAGTTCAAAAGAGATTTTTCTCGGCGGCTTCTGGACCAACGTCCTCAATCCGAAGGTCGTGCTGTTCTTCCTGGCTTTCCTGCCCCAGTTCATCAGCCCGGAAACGACAGGAAAGACCAGTGCGTTCCTTGCTCTTGGTGTACTTTTCAATGTGAACAGCATCCCGGTCAACGCGGGCTGGGCGATCGCGGCTGCGTGGATGGCCAGAAGACCTGTCGTTCAACGCGGAATGCACTGGCTCGACAAGCTTGCTGGCTCGATGTTCATCGTCTTTGGGGTCAGGCTTGCACTGGTCGATCGACCCGGCGCCTAGCTACCTCAAGGAAAAAAGCGTGCTGCACGTGGGACCTGAGCGTTGCGATCGTGCGAACACAACGTGCAGCCACAGTGGTCCTGCACATCGCACAGATGTTGTGTTTTCCAGCCTCAAATTGCGCCAAGCAACACAGCTTCAAATCTTAGGATTGCAGCATCACACACGGAACAACCAAATGCTCATTACCAACACGCGTGCTACGCGCGAAACGTACCCCAATGATCTGCGTTCAATCATGTCTGTCGACAATGCTGAGCAAAGCAGGAAGTGGCTCTCGACATGGGGTGGCATCTATCCAGGGTCAACACCGCTCTACGCGCTGGACGGACTTGCCACTGCACTGGGCGTGGGACAGATTCTCGTGAAGGATGAATCGGTTCGTTCCGAACTTGGCAGCTTCAAGGCACTCGGTGCGCCGATCGCATTGGTTAGGTTAATTCTCCGCCTGTGGCCAAACGACGGCCTGGATCCGCAGGCGCTACTTTCCGGCGCCTACAAGACAAAATTCAGCGACTTCACGGTTATCAGTGCGACGGATGGGAATCACGGCAAAGGCTTGGCTGCGGCAGCGCAGAGTGCAGGTTGCCGCTGCGTGATCGTGCTGCATGCCAACGTCAGCGCCGAGCGGGAAGCGGCTATCGCGGCCTATGGCGCAGATATCGTTCGCATCCAGGGCAATTACGACGAGTCGGTGGAGGAGGCCGCGCGCCTGGCTCGTGAGAATGCCTGGCATGTCGTCTCGGATACGTCATATGACGGCTATGAAGAGATCCCGCGTGATGTGATGCAGGGATACGGCACCATCGCAGCCGAAATCGTTGAAGGGTCGGCGCGGTCGAAATCGCCCGTGACCCATGTCTTTCTGCAAGGTGGTGTGGGCGGACTCGCCGCCGGCATCGTCAGCTATTTCTGGGAAACCTACGGCACCCGCCGTCCGACGGCAATCATCGTTGAGCCCGAGCAGGCGGACTGTCTTTTCCAGAGCGCCCTCAGCGGTGTTGCAGCAAAGGCCACCGGTTCCGTGGACTCCGTGATGGCGGGCCTGGCTTGCGGTGAAACCTCGCCACTGGCCTGGCGCTTCCTGGTATCAAGTGTTGACTACTTCATGACCGTGAAGGATGAGGATGCGGTTCAAGCCATGCAGGTGCTGGCCAAGGGCAATGAAAGTGACCTCCCCATCGTTTCCGGGGAATCTGGCGCCGCTGGTCTGGCCGGCCTGATCCAGCTGATGCGCGATCCCAAGCTCGCACGGCAAGCTGGACTGGACCACTCGTCCACGGTGCTGCTGATTAGCACAGAAGGTGCAACTGCACCGGCGGTTTATGAGCAACTGGTGGGCGAATCCGGCTTGGGCGTGCTGGCGCGGCAAAAAGAGTTTCTCGATCGCAGAGCGAGCCACTACGCGTAACCGGTTTCAACATAAAAGTAAACATGAACACCAGCGCCGCCACACGTGAAGCCGCAATCGCCAGCGCCGTCGAAACCTACGACTCAGGCCGATTCCTGACGGACCTTGACCGCCGTGTCGCCTATCGGACCGAGAGCCAGGAACCGTCCCAGGCGAAACACCTTCACGCCTATCTCGAAAAGGAAATTTCGCCACTGCTCCATCGGCTGGGATTCGAGACGAAGCTTGTGCCCAACCCGAGCGACATCGACGCGCCGGTTCTCCTTGCCAGTCGCATTGAGGACATAAACCTCCCGACGGTCGTCACCTACGGGCACGGCGACGTGGTCCGCGGTTACGACGACCAGTGGCACAAAGGCCTGGAGCCGTGGAAGATCGTGGTCGATGGCGATCGCTGGTACGGCCGCGGCATTGCTGACAACAAGGGGCAGCACTCCGTGAATTTGGCCGCGCTCGAGGCTGTTATGAACGCGCGAGGTGGCAAGCTCGGATTCAACCTCAAGATCATCATGGAGACCGGCGAAGAAGTGGACTCCCCCGGACTAAACCAAATCTGCGGAGCAGAACGCGACTTTCTAAGTGGCGACGTCTTCCTGGCCTCGGACGGACCTCGAGTGTCGGCTGAGCGACCCACAGTTTTTCTTGGGTCGCGCGGCGAGCTGAATTTCGATCTGGAGCTTGATCTGCGAAGTGGTGGGCACCACTCCGGGAACTGGGGCGGCGCGCTGCGCAACCCCGCAGTTGTCCTATCGCACGCGATTGCCAGCATGGTGGACGTCAACGGCCGCATCCTCGTCAAGGGGCTCATGCCGCCTCCAATTTCTGCAGCTGTCCGTGAGGCGTTGTCGGACATCGAACTCGGCCGGGACAGTAGCGCTCCCGAAGTGGACATCGACTGGGGTGAGCCCGGCCTGACACCTGCTGAAAGAGTGCTGGGCTGGAACGCGCTGGAAGTGCTGGCATTCAAATCGGGCAATCCTGACGCGCCCGTCAACGCGATTCCTCCGACAGCGCGTGCGCATTGCCAGTTGCGCTTTGTGGTGGGAACCGACTGGGAGAACGCCCAGAACTATCTCGATGAGCACCTCGCCAGGAACGGCATCAAGCATGTGAATGTCATTGTCAAGCCTGCGGTCACGGCGACCCGCCTGGACCTTGACGACCCTTGGGTCAAGTGGACGCTCGATTCGATTCGTAAGACCACGGGCAAGAAGCCTGCACTGCTGCCGAACCTCGGCGGCACCGTGCCCAACGAAATCTTCGCGAACACGCTCGGCCTTCCCACGGTTTGGGTTCCACATTCCTACCCGGCGTGTTCGCAGCACGCGCCCAATGAGCATTTCCTGGGCTCCGTTGCCCGCGAATCGCTGGCGCTGATGGCGGGCCTCTGGTGGGATCTTGGGGAAACGGCTTTGAATGTGATCTCCGCACGGAAGCGTGCAGGTACTGGCTCCGCCTGACTTCACTCCATCGAACGCCTAGCGCTCATCCGTGAAGTTGCCCCCTTTTCGCGGACACCTTCCGTACGGTAGAAGTCGAAGTGCCCAAATCAAAGCGGCCATACCCGGCGGACCAACATGGGACGCTATGTCCAAAGACATCAGCACCAAATTAATTCACCAAGATTACCAGGTCCCCAGTGGATACGAGGCCGTTCCCCCGGGGGTTTCCAAGGGGTCGACCGTGCTATCCCCAAGCGTAGCGGACGTCCGCCAGCGTCTCCGTGCATTTGGCCACCGCGACGGCTACAGCTATGGCCTTTACGGTACACCCACGACAGATACCCTCGAGCAACGTCTGTGCACGCTTGAAGGTGGCCGTCATTGCCTGCGAGGACCCAGTGGCCAGGCGGCAATCACCGTGGTCAATCTTGGATTTTGACGGCGGGCGATGATGTGCTTCTTCCCACGAATGTGTGCCAAATGGCATCTGTCGAATTTGCTCGGCAGCTCATGCGGTAGGTAGACTGCCAGTTTCTGTCAAAGGCAAGTTGCGCTGGAAAGTTCGGGCGGCGGATTAGATAGAGATGCCTCTCTGTGTACTGAACTGCCAGGTGACGGATGATCCTCGAACCACAGCGGACGCGGTCTGACCTAGCCGCTGTTCGACCACCGGCCGCCACGGCACCAAGCTAAAGCCCAGCCCCTCATTCAATATGGCAAAGCGGCCGCTAGCCAACTGAATCGAACGACTGTAAACGCCGCTCACAGAATGGCCATCACGTAGCGGCCGGTACGCTAGTCCGGTTTGCTGGTGGAGCGCCTTGCCAACTGCAGCCAGCTCACGATGTTTCAAGGTGGCCAGCAGGTTTCGCGCGAAAACTACTCGCTGGTCATGCCGTTCGGCCAAGCCCCGTTCCGCAAGGAAATCGACACGGTCGCGCATTGCATCGCGTGCTTCAACCCCAAAGCCTTGTCCGCCCACGGCCGAGTCGCCGCCCAACAACTGCCTATCCAGCCAGGTGGCGCCCATGGTGCGCACTTGCTGTTCAATGGAGAGATGCGACCGCAGCTCGATCACCAGCCCATTATTTTTCTGTATGTCATGCGTTCGAGCTTTCTCCAGAAGGTCCGGCGGCACTTTCCAGACGCCATCAGCGATGCGCTCAACAATGCCGGCGCGGCGCAGCGCTTCGAGCCGGCGCACGTGTGCATCGACAGTGGCCTGCGGGTCGGAATCGCGAGCTTGCTTCAGTTTCACCACGTGGTCGGCTGCCTTGTAGAGGCCGTCTCTGGCGATGGTTGCGATGTGGCGGTCCACCGGCTTCTCCTGATCGGGGACTCTAGCCTCCACGATGCCATTCATAGGCAGTTCTGCGAGGTCGGCACCGGGTGGCAGCTTCAGGTAGTGCGCCCGTCCGTCAATGCCATCGACCACCAAGTAGCTGCGGTCGTGCAGTTCGTCGGCCAGCCCCTTGCCCGCGATCCGACCGATGACAGAGGAGGTTGGACGATCATCGATCACACATTCCCGCCGCTGGCCCTTGAGCGCACGGCGTACCGTCTCCAGCGCATCCTCGCGCTGGCCCATGGCGTTAAGTGTGGCCGCCATCTCGGGCTGGAGCTTCCAGTGGTTCGCGTCAATCCTCTCGACCAGGCCCATGCCTTCGAGACGCTGCAGCCGTGCCCGGAGTACGCTCTGGCGCTGCTGGTCTTGCGGGGTAGCCGTCAGGTCGATGCCATCGGCGCCAGCTTGCCGGATCAGCGCCCGATCCAAGCTGGTGAGTCGCTGCTGGTTGACCTCCCGCAGCAGGCTCTGACGGATTTCCGCCTCGGTGCGCGGCCCCAGCCGTTCGGTCGCGATCTCGCTGGCGCGCAAGCGCATGCCGTGCGCCATGTAGTCAGGGGCGATCACAAGATCTTCCCGGCCGCTGGCAGGCCCGCCCGTGTGGCCGTTCAGCACGATGTGCGTGTGCGGGTTGTCTGTGTCCCAATGGTCCACGGCCACCCAGTCAAGTCGGGTCTCGAGGTCGATCTCCATGCGGCGCATGAGCTGACGAGTGAAGCCCTTCAGGTCTTCCAGCTCTAGGCCGTCCTCGGCCGAGACGATGAAGCGGAACTGGTGGCGGTCGCTCTGCCCGCGTTCCTGAAAGGCCTTGAGGTCGGCCGCATCGGCGTCGGCGCCGTAGGCCTGGCCCTTCTGTCCATTGCGTGTAACGCCGTCGCGCTCGATGTAGCGCAGGTGTACGGCCACAGAGTTCGGGCTGGCACGCCGCAGCACGACGAAGCGGGACTTAATGACCACACGCCGCGCATTCGGCCCCAGACGCTGGCCGGCCAGGGAGGCCGCGACGCGGCCACGGCCGAACGTGTTGGCGGATCTGCCAAGGCCCTTGCCGGAGGGCTTTGCGCCGGTCTTCGACATCTGCTTGAGAACCTGTGAAACGAAGCGCTGCGAGCGCGGCCCGCCCCGCGACTTCGGTGCCGCGGGCTTGACCCGAAAGCGATCCTCGTCATTGCCAGCCATGAAGACTCCAGCGCACAGTGGCGCAGCGCATCGGAAACGGCACGCGGCAGACGCCACTGCCATGCGGATTCCAGTCTCTGCGCGGCACGCGCAAGACCCCTTGCGGTGCCGCCGCAAACCCACGTGCAGACTGGCCTGGAGGGGCGCGACGTGCCACCCCTTTTATCTGGCCCTCCGTCTCCGCCTTCCGCATCCGCTCCCGGCTCCGACCTGCCGCCAGCCGCGCACCGGGTGCGCAGCGCTGCTCGAGGGGCAGCAGCGATGCAGCGCGAGCTGCACGCTGGCGGCGGGCTCCCTGCACGATGGAATGAAGCGCGGGCGCATGCTCGGCTGCATTCCAGTGGCATGTTGCGTGATGCGATAAGGCAGACTTCATGGCGCGTTCCAGGTCCACAGCGGCCGCGCGATGCCGAGCACGGCGAAGACGGAGATGGGGCCAAAGTAGCGGCTGTCGAACGACGCCGGGTTAGTGTCGCTGAGCAGGAACAGTTCGCCGCTGGCGAGGGGGCGGCAATGCTGCCAAGAGTGCAGTGGCCGGCGCGCGCCGTCATGGGTGAGTGCGGTCGTCGCCACTGCGCCATCAATCAGCACGACCTGTTCTCGAACGCACACCGACTGCGGTGAAATGGCGCCGATACGCTTGAGGATCGGAACACCGCTCGGCAGGTAGCGGCGTTGTGCTGCGAAGGCCGCCACGTCGATAGGAAGCCGGGCGAGCACGATGCTGCCGACGTGCAGCGCAGCTGCGCTGTCGATGCTGCCGACCTGGTACCAGCCGCGCGGCACACTGTCCGTCGGGTTGTAGACCAGGAATACACGTTCCTGCACCGACATCGGCATGAAGGCCGGCGCGCACAGCGCAGCCAGGCCGATGCCCATGCCGGCAAGAAGTACCCGCCGGCTCATCGCAGCGCCCCGCGCGCAACATGCGCCGCATGGCGCTCGCTGGTGTACTCCGGCAACGACTGGCGCGCAGCCAGCCGGTTGCCGACGGTCTGCCAGTATGTGGAGGCAACCATAGCCGGTTCGATGCCCAGCGCTTCGACGGCGTCGATCCTTTCGAGCACTGACTTGACCTGCTGTTCGCCATCGGCGCGCAGCAGGATGCGCGCGCCCGGCACCACGCCGGCGATGCGCTGTGCACCATCGAACGGCATCGGTGCTTGCAGGACCGTGAGCTGCCAGAGCGCCGTGCCGTAGTCGTTGCCGATCCATTTGACGCGACAGCACACCGCATTGGGCTCGAAGATTGCCACGCGCCGCCATCGGTCGAGCACCGTCTCGCGCACCGGCTGGCCGAAGCGCAGCCAGACGTTCACGCGATGCTCGACGAAGGCGAGCGAGACGCGCATAGGGGTAGGCTGTGGCGGCAGCGCTGCGTGAGGCCAGGTCTGCGCGCCAATGGGCGACGGCTGCGTCATGACTGGCCTCCACCGTATTCGCACTCCAGCAGCGCGCGCAGCATCTCGGCCGCAGTGACGCCTCGTTCGAAGGCGATCACCTTGATGCGGCCCCGCAGCGCCGGCGTCACGTCGATGGTGAGGCGCGCGGTGAAGATCGACGCCTTCGCGACGTTCTCCGGTGCATCGGCCTGGCGCACCCAGGTCGATGCCGGGTCAGCGGCAGGTTTGCGGCCGATGGATGCCCGCTTCGGCGTTGAGGATGACGATGGACCCGTCATCGCAGCATCTCCTGCACTGCCTGCGCCAGTGCCGCGATCTCGCGCGCGGCGGCGCACTTCGGCGCGGCCTCGCATGCGAGCCGGCCGGCGGCCACGCTATCGGCGAACACGATGCGCTGCGAGACTTCGGTCTGCAGCGCGGCAAACGGTTGGTCGGCCAGGGCGGCGCGCGCTTCGCGGCCGATCACCGTGCCGACCACACGCCGGTTGATCACGAAGGCCGCGCGAAGCTGCGGCCTGAACACCCGGGCTTCGGCGATGAGCGTCACCATCTCGTGGCTGGCCCACACGTCGTAGGCGCTGGGCTGGACCGGGATCAGCACCAGGTCGGCGGCCAGCAGCGCGGAGCGCGCAAGGGCCGCAACGCGGGGCGGCCCATCGATCACCACGTAATCCGCCTCTCGGGCGATCTGCGGCGCCTCCTGGTGCAAGGAGTCCCGCGCCAGCCCGAACACGCCGTAGAGCCTTCCCTGGCCGTTCTGAAGGCGCCGCTGCGCCCAGTCAAGGGCCGAGCCCTGCGGATCGGCATCGAGTAGCGTCACGCGGCTCCCTGACATCGCCAGTTCGCCGGCCAGGTGCGTGGCGAGCGTCGTCTTGCCCGCACCGCCTTTCTGGTTGAGCAATGCGATCACCTTGCCGGGCCGGGTTTGTCTTCCTGGCAAGCGGTCTTCGGATGTTCGGACTGCCTCCCACGAGGCGCTGCCCGCTTTTTGGGCAGCTTCGGTTCGCGCGCGCGTGACTTCCATTTATGTATCCCTTTAGATGTTTAGGGAGGCCCGAAACCGTTGCTGGGCGCGGGTTGCGGGCGGTTTTGCGCCGGTGATCCACCGATGTTTGCGCCGGCGATCACCCGAGTCGCGCGCCGGTGATCCACCGAGCCCGTCCCCATGAAATCCACAGGTTCTTCAACAGAAGCTGTGGATAAGTCCCGGTCGACACGAACAGTGGATAAGTCGGTCTTCGGGCAGTTGTCGATGCAAGGGTGAAAGGCGAACCACTCGATTCCGCCGGTACGTTCGACGGACAAGCGGTAGCCCGGAAGCGCCTGGCGCAGTGCGAGACCGCGCACGTGCGCGGCGAAGTCGCGCGAGCGCTGGAGCGCGCCGGACTTCAAGTACAGATGCCGCATCTCGAAGCGCCAGCCATTCGGCTGCCGCCCGCCGTGCTTCCGCACGAGCCGGTACAGCCAGCGTTCGATGCCGCCTGAGAGCCGGAAATACGTGGGATCAAGCGTGAGCACGAGCGCTTCTTCCATCACGCCGGTGAAGAACCAGTCGGCCAGGATCAGCTCGATGCCCTCCGAGCGCCCATCCGGGCGGATGTACTCCTTCCACTCGTTGATCCATGAGAAGCGGTGCACCCGCTTGCCACCGTTCGGGCGCTCGCGCTGACGCAGCGTGGTCGCGACGGTGGTGGACTGCAGGCGGTCCAGCGCGGCGCGCAGCGCGAGGTAGTCGCTGCGCCCGGTGCCCCGCTGCGCAAAGCGCAGGATCTCGTAGGGCGTAGCCACCATCAGCCGCGAAGGCGGGATGCCTTGTTTCTTGGCCTGGATGATCTGGCTGGCAGCCCAGATCAGCACGTCGGCGTCCCAGATGGTGGCGATGCCGTGCTCGGGCACACCCTCTACGGTGAGCGAGATGCCACCGGCCTCGAAGCGGATCGGCACGATGCGCGGCGTCTTGGCCAGCGAGAAGAAGGGGTAGGCCATCAGGTCCTGCGCATCACGCAGCGCCATGCCGTCGTGCGGCAGCGCGCGGAACAGCGAGAGCTGTTCGCGTTCGCTCATGCGCTTGGACATACGGCGTTGCCCAAGGTAGGTCAGCGGACGGAGTCGCGCTGCACGTAGCCCGGATCCGAGGTCATGCCGTAGGTGTGGCTGTCAGCCCAAGCGCGCAGATCGGCGGCGGCGTAGACCACGCGCGCCCCGAATTTGCGAAAGCGCGGACCCCCGCCGAGCACCCGCTGCTTCTCCAGCGTCCGCGGCGACAGCCGCAGGAAGGCGCCGGCTTCGTCGGTGGTCAGGAACTCGGGATTGGGCGGCGCAGCCGGAACCGCAGCAGGCTGCGGCGCAGCCGCTGCGGTCGTGCGGTGAGGAAACGAACTGCCAACTGCCATGACGGACTCCATCGCTGTCGATGGGCCGCAAACCATTCGCGGCCCGATGGAGGCAGTCTCGGGAATCAGGCCCGATCAAGGCAGGGAGAGATTCAGCGCACCGGCTCGTCTCCGGGGTGGTCTGCTGTGGTGTGCGGCACGCCGGCGAGAGCTAAATAGCCGCCGGTCACGTATCCCTGCGCACGCCGCAGCAGGTGGCGCACCTGCGCGCGCAGTTCGCCATCCTCGTGCCAGCGCAGGACGACGGCTTCGAGGCCGAACAAGGCTTGGGCGATGTCCCGGTGCGATGCGCCCGCCTGCGCGGCATCGAGCGCCTGCAGAGCGCGCAGATGCAGCAGCGCGGCGCGGGTGACCGCCCGCGCAGGATCGACCCGGGGTGCATGACCTTCCAGGGCCTGTGCCTGCGCATGGAAGGCATCGAGCTGGCCGCGCAGGCGCGGCGTCAGCGGCGCGGCACCCGTGTACACCGCGCCGTCTGCGAGGGCCCCTGACAGCGACAAGCGCATGCGCTGGGCGTTGAGGTCGGCAGTCAGCGCCAAGTCGGGGCCGTCAAGCGCTAGGCGCTTGCGGCCGGGGATGCGCCACAGGTCGAATCGGCGAGCTACTGCATTGTTGGCGTGCGCAGCACGCACATGCAGCAAGCCGTCAGAGGACGACAGCCAGAGTGGCTGTGCGTTGCGACCATCCATGTCCGGATCTTCGGCGCTGTCGCAACCCCCAGCGTGCGAAAGACACTACGCGCTCGCGGCATGTCCAATCCGTGCGGTAGCCTGGATTGCGGCGCAAGTATTCCCAGGCGAGGGCTGGGTTGTCGAGGTCGAGCACGTAGAGGTAGGCGGCAGAGATGCCCCATGGCGCGCCGGGCAGATCTTCGAGATTAGGGTTGGTCACAGAGTCCTCCTTTGGAAGAGGAACGCTGCCACAGGGAATGAGGCGCGAGGTCGCTTTCGAGGCGACGCTGGATCGCGCAAACGGCGACCCGGCCGGCGATCGCGTCAGTCGTTGATTGATCCGTCTCGCTGGGCGTCTGCCAGGTAGCCCGAGAGCGGCTGACGCGGCTTGAAGTGCGGATCGGCCACGATGCGCATGCCGCGCGGGCCGCGGACGCCTTCGAGGGCCGAGAGGCTGACTTGCCCCAGCTCTGGGCTGCCCGTGCCGGCGTCGCACAGGCCGAACGCCTTGTCCCCCTCGGCGTCAAGCTCAGTGAGCAGCCACGCCGCACCGGCGTCCAGGGTGTAGAGCTTGACCACGGGCAGCGGGTCGACGGTTTCGCCATGCGCCCGCGCTGCGCCATTGGCCAGCAGCCGGATTCGCTGTTCTTCGGTCAGGAAAGTCATGGTTCTCGCGTGAGGCCGTTAAATACTAATTCGCAGGTGGCATAAAGCAAGTCCCAGAAGCGACGCCCAGACGCTTCCTACCGGCCGGTAGGAATTCGTCTTTTTCAGCACGCCAAACCGAAAACGCTGCTGGCAAGCTATTTTATGAGTTAAAGATAACGTGGTTTTAATTGCTTTAAAACGTAACGCTTCTGTGTATGCAGAAGCAGGGAATACAGCGCGGGCGGCCGACCGGCGCGACGACATTCGAGGCAGGCCCGGCACGGGCCTTTGGTGATGCGGTGCGCGCCATGCGTACCGAGGATGGCGTTGCCCAGGAAACCCTGGCGCACCGGGCCGGCATCGAGCGTTCGCACATGGGCAAGATCGAGCGCGGCGAGCACATGCCGACCTTGGCGATGATCCTGAAGATCGCGCGAGCGCTCGAACGCAGCGCTGGCGAATTGATGCTGGAGACCGAAGCACGTCTGCCCAAGAAAGAGGGTTAGGACGAGATTGGCCGCCGACCGTCGCCGGCGGCCAATGAACCGCGGCTAGACCACGATGCGCCCGGCGACACGCGCCTCTCGCGCATACGCGCTCAAGCGTTTCTGTGCCTCGAAATGCAGGTCCTGTTCAACGGGCAGGCCCAACCGGCCGCGCACGGTGGTGACCTCTGCAAGACTCACCCACCCCAGTTCGGGAAACCCCAGTCCGAGGTCGCAAAGCCCGAACGCATGGTCGTGGTCGTCCGGGTCGATCTCGGTCAGCAGCCAGGTCGCCCCGGCGTCCGGGGTAAACAGCTTGACCACCGGGGCGGGATCGAAGTTTTCCTGTTCGAGGGACTGCCGGCCGTTGGCCAGCAGCAGCGCGCGTTGTTCATCGGTAATGAGCTTAGTCATGGTCTTCTCCTTGGAAGGATTCAGGGCGGGATTGCCCGAGACCGGAAGCAGCACGGCGCAGCGCAGCCGTCAGGGTTCGACAGACGGCCGCAAGGCCGCCAGCGTGCACAGCACGCGCAGACCTTGACGGTGAGAACGGCGTGATACGGTGCAGGGAACAGCAAGCCAGCCCTCCCCTCGCCCCTGCTCCTGCAAACGCAGTGCGCAGCGCCGACAGGCGCGAAGGCGTCAGCGATGAAAGCCCGAAGGGGCGAGACGCCACCGGCGGCTCGATGCGCAGCACGACAGCGCGGCCGGCATCGCCGGAGACGCACAAGAACGCTTGGGCTGGATGACGGATATGTGGAGAGTCGTAGAGCCAGCGATCCGGCATTCAACAAACCCTCTGAAGCGCAAAGCCGCCTTCACGAATCGCCGTTGACCCGTGGAACCGCAAAACCAGGAAAGCGGATCGGCGAGTAGACGCAGATACGGGTTTACTCATTTGGGAACATCCGCAAAGCCGCTAGGCAGGTGCCTGCCTGCGCAGATCTGCTGTCGCTCAACAGCAGCACCGAGCGAATACGATGTCTGCATGGAAGCTGCTCAACAAGGAACCTCGGACGATCCCCTGGAAATCATGCTCCGTCGTTCCGACGAGCTGCACGAAGCCCTGCTGCACCTGCTCGACGGCGCCGATTTCGATCCCTCTCCTCGTGGCGAGGCTGCCTTCGGCATGTGCTCCGTGGCGCTCGAGCATGGGCTCAGCCTGCGCGCCTTGATGGCGATGGGATTGGCCACGTCGGCAGTCGGCCTGATGCGGCTTCAGTTCGAGGCCTTGACCCGCGCCATGTGGCTGCAATATGCAGCCAGCGATCTGGCCATCGAGAAGCTCAGCGCACCGCTGACCCTGCAGAGCGAGCAGGCCGCGAAGAATCTCCCCTCGGCCAGCGAGATGATCGAGCAGATCGGCAAGCGCGTCGGACCCAACGTGCCCGCGGCCGCGCACCAGATGCTGGCGCACTTCAAGGACGTGTCCTGGCACGCCATGAACTCTTTCGTGCATGGCGGCATCCACCCGCTGCGCCGACAGTCCGAGGGCTTCCCGGTACACTTGGCCCTGCAGATCCTGCGAAATTCCAATGGCCTGCTCACGATGACCGCCATGACCCTGGCGGTGCTGACGTGGGATGAAGCCGTCGCCAAGCCGATGAGCAAGATCCAGCCCGCGTTCGCCGACTGTCTGCCTGACTTGTTGAAGTAGCGGCCTTGCAGGGAACAGCGCCCCGCTAAAGCGGGGCGCCGAGGGCGACGCTCAGTCGCCCTTGCTGCGCGACCAGATCAGGTTGTGCGCACCGTCCTCGCCTTCGACCAGGCGGGCGTAGATCGTTGCCGGGAACGACGGATCATCGAGGGTCACCGAGAGGTAGGGGCGTTCGGCCCGGCTGAGCTTCTTCCACGCCGCGCCGATCTCGAAGTTGCCGGCGACGATGCGGTAGTCAGGAGCGTTCTCGCTCTCCTTGTCGTTGGGAACGATCTTGACCTTGACGTTGAGCGTCAGGGTGCGAACCGTGCCGGTGTAGCTGTCGTTCTGTGCGGTGAAGGTGCCGATGTTGGCCATGATGAAGTCCTTTTGAAGTTGACCAGGTCGCGCCCATCGCGGCCTTGGCGTGATCCGATGGGTGAGGGTCCGGGCGCGCCGCATCCCATAGCGAAGCGGAGGGGCCGCAACGCAGTGAAGGATCGGGAGGCCCGAGAAATTTGCCTCGCGAGGAAGACCGCAGGTCGGGGAAATTTGTCGGGCCGGACGGTTGCGGCGAACAAGCCCGAGGCGGCGCGAAACAAAGTGCAGCGCCTCCGTGCCCTCGCCAGGATTCACGACAAATACAAGGCCGCTGTGGGTGTGATCCTGTCGCGAAAGGACGCATGGCCCCAGCACCGTCTCCGCCGCAACAGTGTTTCCGGCACGACCCCCGAAGCGATCCCAGTCCATGTCAGCCGCGCAACGAAAAGGAGGAACGATCCCACCGCATCCGCGCTGCCAGTAGATCCGGCATTTGTGGCGCGGAAGGAGCTGCGCATCGGAACGCTCTCTGTGAGCCACCGTCGTCTGGCGGACTGTTAGCCCGCTTCCTTCAGGACGGCTCGCACGACATTCGAGCGCAGCAAGTTGCGTCGTGTCCGCGCTCCACCACTGGCGGGGCGCGCATTTCTAGGTTCCAGGGCATTGGAGTGCCAAAACCTTTGTCGCGATGCGCGACTCCATCTGTGCCCGCTGGACAGCCACCAGCGTGACAGTGGCTTCGCAGACGACCTCGTGCGCATCGTGGGCCTGAACGCGGAATGTCGCGCTCCGGTCCCCCAGCCGTTCAAGCCATCCGCGCAGTCGCAGCGGCGACCCTGGCGGAATTGGTCCTCGATGCTCGATACGGATCGAACGGCCGACCACCACTTCAATTGCGACATCGACGTGCTGCTGCATCTCACGAATGCAAATGGATTCGACCACCGCAACCAGGTACCCGGTGGCAAGACATTCGATCAGTCGCTCTGCATACCCGCTTCCGTGCGGAAGCCGCGAGAAAAGCGACTTCGCAGTCTGGTCGGCCGGCACGGTGTATGACTCTTCAAAGAATATCTCGCTGACGCCTTGGTGGTTCATGGGGTATCCGGGTGGGGTTGTCGAAGGCTCGATCAGCGCGCTGGATTGCAGGCGATCGGTGCTGTTCGATGCTCCTGTGACCAGCAGGCATCCCCAACCCACCGCAGCGAGCGCTGGCGTAGGGTGGCACGCAGGGAGCGTTGGGCTTGTGCGTTCCGGAAGTTAAAACGCGCGCGGCAAACCTGCCGCGCGCGTCGCGCCGATTTCTCGATCCCCGGCCTCGCGGCCGGGGATTCATGAGGATCACACCGTTGCGTGCGCGTCCTCTTGGGCTTCGGCATCAGCCTGCCCCTCAGCAAGCGGTTCAGCGCCTGCAACGTCAACTGCCACTGCCTCCTGGGCGCGGAACATCGCGGGCAGCCAGCCTGTACCCGCCGCCAGCCGCTCGGCCTCGCTGGCGATCTGCGCCTTCTTGAGTTTGCCGAGCCGGTTCACCTCACCGCACGCGAAGGTGTGCACCCCTTCCAGTGCCTTGGCCTTGGAAACGTGATCGAAGTAGCCCGCTGCGGTCGGTGTCCACCACGCGTGCATGTCCAGCCCCACGGCCTGCGCCAGCGCAGCAGCCGGGGCCTCGTCCTCACGCGAGGCGATGGCCGTTACCGTAAAGCCCACGCACACCGCCAGCAACGACAGCTGTTCCTGTTGTGGCATTGCCAGCAACTCAGCGAACAGCGCATTCGGGTCGTGGGGCAGGCGTTCAGCCCAAGCCTCTCGCACCTGCCGCATCCCCACAGCAGCCGGTGCCTCGGCCACGTCTGGGGCGTACTGCTCCAGCCTGTCTTGCGGATTGGCGGTGATGTTGATGGGCGAACCGTAGTGCGCGTCATGAATGACGCGCAATGCAAGCCGATGCACCACGGCGACCAAGGCCACCTGCGGGTGCCGAGCAACTTCCGCCTGAAGGGCGGCGGTTCGATGGGCACTCAGACGCTTGACCAGCCTCTCAGAAATGGTTAGTTTGGCTTCCTGCTGTTCGCCGCCCCCTTTGGTTTCGTCATCCGGACTGTGCCCATCACGCTCCTGCTGCCGCAGCGTCTTGGCCTGCTCTTCGCGCAGCAGCCCACGATGCACGATCACACCGCCCATGTGGTCGAGCGACACCACAGCCCCCGCCGCCGCCATCGTGCGTGGCGGATAGACCACCAGCGTGCGTTCGATGGCTTCGAGTTCGTTGCCCAGACCGTCCATCTCGTCCTGCGCAGCCTGCGCCTGCTCGTCCGTCATGTCCTCGTTCTCGTCGTCGAGGCGGTCTTGCAGCTTACGTTGCAGCGCTTCGAGCTTGGCGATGCGCTTGGTCTCGGCCTTGCTCGGCTCGCGCCGCTTGCTGCGCATGCGCTGGAACTGGTGCAGGTCGGCGTAGGTGGCACGCGGGGCCACGTCCACCCAACCCCAGCCCTCTGCCTGTACCTGCTCGGCCATCGGCGCGAGCCGGTCTTTCGCCAACGACTCAAGCAGGGCCGCGTCCGTGAGAAAGATGCCGTTCTGTTCATCCGCGAACAAGTCACGCCGCACAGCGCCGCCAGCCTGCTCGTAGACCGGAACCCCTACGAACTTCGCCAGCGCATCGCGGTTCGCATCGATTTCCTCGTGCGTGAGGTGATCGCGCAGCGCCTCCGGACTGCGCTGCCACTGCGGGGACGCATAGAACGCCGCTTCCTGTGCCGCATGGTCGTCGGTGATGGCAAGCGCCATCAGCTGCTCCAGCGTCACTGCATCAATCCGGTAGTCGGCCAGCAGGCGCGGCGAGACGTTGGCGAGCTTCAACCGCCGCTGCACAACCAACGGGGTCACGCCGAAGTCGGCGGCAATGTCCTCGATGGGCCGTCCCTCGGCCACCAGATCGGCGAAAGCCTCGAACTGGTCGGCCGGGTGCATGGCCTCGCGCTGCACGTTCTCGGTCAGGCTTACCGTGCGCGCCGCCGCATCAGACCCCAGCAGGCAGGCCACCTCGAAGTCCTTGGCGAGCTTGCGCCGCTTGACCAGCAGCTTGAGCGCGGCGAGGCGACGGCGACCGGCCACAACCTCGTAGTGCTCGCCATCAGCGGCCAGCACCACATTGAGGTTTTGCAGCAAGCCCACACGGGCGATGCTCGCGGCCAGTTCGGGAATCGACGTGCCGCCGCTCTTGCGCACGTTGCGGCTGGAAGGCCGCAGCTTGGACAGCGGAATCAGCAGCAGTTCCTGCGCAGCCGTGACGGCTGCGACAGCAGCGGCGACGGCAGTGGTTTCGTGAAGGGTAGCGGTGTTCATATTTGAAAACTCCTGTCCCGTGTCGGGACCTTGAAAATGAAGAAAAAAAAAGCGGAAGGGGGTTCAAGATGTCGGTGTCTGCATGCGCGGCTCTCCTGTGGTTCCCCACCCCAGCCGGATTCCAAGATTCGGAGCCCGGTGTTGGCTTCGGTGGGTTCGGCGCAGTGACCTGGGCTGGTCGCCGTTGCCGCCGTCTTTCCTGAGTTCATCGCCCGCGAAAAACCGGGCCGGCGGGGACTGGCCGTCAAGGAAACAAGCGCAGGGTTGGGGCGGCCCGCAGCCGAAGGCGAGGACACGGCCCTGCGCGCCTTGACGGCCAGGCCTCGGTGGCTACGGTCGCGGGATCAGCGATGAGGGAAGGGAAAGACGGATTCCCGGCCAACGGCCAGGGAAGCGACGGACCCACGGCCGCGCGGCGAGCGCCACCGCGTGTCGTGGGCACGCCTAGCTGGAGGTGAACAAGCGCGGAGCGCGCTTCGGCAATGTGCGCTGGCCGATCAGGCGCCGCCTGTTCGGCGGCATCGAGGGGCGCCAAGCTTGCGCGGCGGGGATTGGCTTTAGCCAGTCCCCTGGAGACCCCCGACCACGCGCGCAGCGCGCACGACAAAGAAAGAATCAAAGGGCCCGCAGGCCCTTTGTGTCACAGCAACCCGCGCTCCGCAAAGCTCAGCACGTCGCGGCCCGCGACGATCAGGTGGTCCAGCACGCGCACGTCCACCAGCGCCAGCGCCGCTTTCAGCGTCTGCGTCAGGTGCTCATCGGCCCGCGAAGGCTCGGCGACCCGTGATGGATGGTTGTGCACCAGGACCAGCGCCGCCGCATTGCGCGCCAGCGACTCCTTGACCACCTCCCGCGGATAGACCGACGCCTGGCTCACCGTGCCGCGGAACAGTTCGACGTATTCGATCAGCCGGTTCTGCGCATCGAGCAGCAGCACCGCGAACACCTCATGCTCCAGCGCTCCGAGCTTGACGCACAGGAAGTCGCGCACCACCTGCGGCGACGACAGCACCTCGCGCCCCTGCAACTGCTGCCCCAGCAGCCGCTGCGCGGCCTGCAGCACCTCGCCGGTATCGGCCGGCCGGTAGTCGCCCGCGACATCGCGGACCAGAAGAACGGAAGAATCAAAAGAAAAGAGATCGTGTGCCATCGTCGGCTCCGTGAATCGGGCGGGATTGCCCGAGACCGGCACCAGCACGGCGCAGCGCAGTGGTCAGGGTTCGAAGACGGCCGCCAGGACGCAAGCGCACAAGGTGCGCGCAGACCTTGACGACGAGAACGGCGTGCTACGGTGTAGGGAACAGCAAGCCAGCCCACCCCCTCACCCATCGGCAAGCGGAGCGCGCAGGCGGGAACGCAGAGACGGCCGGAGGCGTCAGGGATCAAAGCCGAATGGCCGCGACTCGGCACGAGGCGCGGGGCAACGCCCGCGAGCCCGGCGGCATCCAGTGCCGTGACGCCAAAATGGCGCCGCCGAGCAACCAGTTCCCGCCCACGCCGAAGCTGGATAAAACTACAGTAGTCCGTTACAATACATCACAGCGAGTTGCCAATGGGAAAAGAAACAAGCATCGAGTGGACACACCACACCTTCAACCCCTGGTGGGGTTGCGTGCGCGTGTCCGCTGCTTGCGACCATTGCTACGCGGAGACTTGGGCCAAACGCTTGGGCGAGGATGTCTGGGGTGCGAAGTCCGAGCGCCGGTTCTTTGGCGACGCCCATTGGAAAGAACCACTGAAATGGGATCGCGAAGCCAGGGCTCAAAACGTCCGGCGACGCGTGTTCTGCGCGTCCATGGCGGATGTCTTCGAGAACCGCAAAGATCTGATCCCGCACCGGCTGCGTCTCCTCGAACTCATCGATGCAACACCGCATCTGGATTGGTTGCTGCTCACGAAGCGAATCCATCTGGTTCGCAAGCAATTGCCGAAGGGCTACCAACTGCCGTCAAACGTTTGGCTCGGCGCAACCGTAGAGAACCAGGCTGCCGCCGGCAAGCGCTTGAAGTACCTTATGGAATTCACGACGCCATCGGTTCGCTTCCTCTCTTGCGAACCATTGCTCGGCCCCCTGGATCTGCGAGAGTGGCTTCAAATCGGCGCCACAGGAACGCGAGTGGACTGGGTCATCGCCGGCGGCGAGTCCGGTCCAGGTTCACGGCCTATGGAACCCCAGTGGCCTGAGGACCTACGCAAACAATGCAACTCAGCCGGCGTAGCATTTCACTTCAAACAATGGGGCCACTGGGCCCCCATTGAACAAGCCGCAAATGCTTTGACGGCGCGCACCGCGATCCATATCGTTCGGCGCGATGGCTCGGAGGTCAAGCTGGCTGCAGTCGGAAAAGGGAAAGCCGGACGCTCGCTGGGTGGTCGCCACTGGGACCAATTTCCAAGTCCAGGCAGGCCGGTTTAGCAACCACCGCCCAATACCGCAGAAAGGCTCGCTCTTGGCACAGAACCACTATGACTGGGCAGACGGACCTGCGGAGCTTGACGCGCACAGCCTGACAAAGCATGAGGTACTGGTCGGATATCTTCTTCGCTATTTCGAGCAGCGGACGCTCAATGCGCGCGGCCGGGAAAGACTGCGCATCACGCTTGTGGACGGGTTCTGCGGTGGTGGTCTCTACACGATCCGGGGAAAGCAGCAGGAAGTCCTTGGCTCCCCGCTTCGCATGTTGGCAGCTGTCGAGGAAGCTCGCGTCCTGATCAACCTGGGGCGGACCAAACCCATCGAACTGGATGTTCAGTACGTGTTCATCGACAAGGATGCACGCGCGCTTTCTCACCTCACCAAGGTTCTCAACGATCGAGGATACGGTGCTGAGATCAATCGCTCCATTCATCTCATGCGGGATGAGTTTGCAGCGGCATCGCCCGCAGTTCTGAAACTCGTCAAGGACCATACACCGCGCGCGACGACGGCCCTCTTCTTTCTGGATCAGTACGGCTACAGCGATGTGCCTGCACCGCTGATCCAGCGAATCTTCTCGGAGCTTCCTGGTAGCGAGGTGGTACTGACCTTTCACGTCTCTTCGTTCGCGACATATACCAACGACGAATTCACGGACCATGTCTCCGGAAAACTGGCCATAGATATCCGATCCGCGCTGGGCGGAAAGTCGATCGAGCAGATCAAGGAGGATGATGCCGATTGGCGCCGCTTCATTCAGGCAGCGCTGTACCAGGCATTGGTTCGCAATTGCGGCGCAGAGTATTTCACCCCGTTCTTCATTCGCGGCGAAGGAAGCGGTCACGGCGAGTACTGGTTGGTTCATCTTTCGCGGCATCCGCGCGCGCAGGATGTCATGAAGCAGGTGCATTGGAAGCACCAGAACCACTTTATCCACTACGGCGGCCCCGGCTTGGACATGCTCGCGACCCATACCATGGGTTTCAGACAGGAGTTCAATGGTGGCTTCTGCTTCGATGACGTTGCGCAGCGGCAGTCGGCCGAGGCACTGGTTCAACAACTCGCTCAAAATATCTTCAAGCGCGATCAGCCAGTCCGTATGGGAGAACTGTTTTCCTCTACCTGCAATACCTCACCCGGCACTTCGACTATGTACAAGGAAGCCCTCGAAGTGCTGGTCGGTGATCAGGACATCGTGATCAAGTCAGAAGATGGAACCGCGCGGAAGCGAGCTAGGTACATAAGCGATACCGACTGGATCGAACGCAGCCGTCAGTCGGCGCTGTTCAGTCGTCCGTCGGGAGATCAGGCATGAGTTTTCAGCTCGCGCAGGACGCCGATCCGCTGCCATTGTTACCTGTGGAACTGGGACGCGCTGGGGAAGGCGTTGGCCGTTGGGTTCCGGAGATGAAACACACCTTCCTGGCCAAGTATGTCGAGGGCACTCGGCGGGCCAGAGAGAAATTCAAGCAACGTGTGTACGTGGATCTATTCAGCGGTCCCGGTCGTATTCAGGTCAAGGGAGAGACGATGACGCGTCCTGGTGGCGCTCAGATCGCTTGGCAACACTCTCGTCGCGATGGCGCAGATTTCACGGCGTGTCTTGTCGGCGATCTAGACGCCGCGCGAGCATCGGCATGCGCCGAGCGATTGCTCGCCATGGGTGCACCAGCGCGCGCATTTCCGGGCGCCGCGGAAGCGACCGTCGATCAAGTGCTCAAGGTCATTCCCAGCAACGCGCTGTGTCTCGCCTACCTGGACCCGTACAACCTTGAGTACCTTTCATTCAGCGTCATCGAGAAGCTGGCGCGCCTGACGTACATCGACTTCGCCGTGCACTTCAGCACTATGGACCTGAGACGCAATGTGCTGATGGAATACAACCCGGAGCGTGCGCGCTTCGACGCTGCGGCACCGGGCTGGCGACAGCATGTGGATCCCGCCGCCTTCGTGCGCGGCGACGCCGACGAAGCATTCTTCGACTACTGGTGCGGCTTGGTAAGAGGCCTTGGCTTCTCCATCAGCCAACGTATGCCCCTTGTCCGCGACTAGGGAAATCGGCCCCTTTACCACCTGGTTTTCTTCAGCCGCCACGAACTTCCGAACAGGATCTGGGGTGATGTGGCGCAAGGTGTCAATCGTGAGTTCGACTTCTAGGGTTCGACTTGCCTTTCAAGCTGCTCGATGACGCGGCGGCGGTCCGCCGAGACGCCAGGACGGGTTGCTGTCGGGCCGCTGTCGTGGTGACGATGGTCACCCATTCCCATACTGCATTGCACCGACCAACGACAATGGAGCTGCAAATGAATGCCACCGAACAAGCGCCACAGGCGCGCCTGCTGACCCCTGCAGAACTGGGCCTGTGCGTCCGGCTGTTCCGGGAAGTGCGCCAATGGTCTCAGGAGCAACTGGCGGAAATTTCCGGCCTGAACGTCCGCACCATCCAACGGGTCGAGCAGAGCCAGGCGGCGAGTCTGGACACGCGCCGAGCACTGGCCCGCGCGTTCGATTTCGAGGACGTGGACGTTCTGAACAAGCCCTTCACGATCCCGACCGAAGCGGAACTCAAGGCTCAGAAGGAGAAGTTCGACCGCGAGCACGTCACACTGACCGCATTGCCCCTCACGACGGGCAAGCAGTTGGCGAAGCTTGTCGAACTCCACATGATGGATCTGTCAGAGCCCGGTTTCGAGCTCAGCCGCGAGGCCGACGAGACGTTCGCCGAGCTGGTGGACTACTTCCGCGACTACCGCGACTGCGCAGACGCGTACACCGAGACGACGAAGTTCGAGGTGTATGACGAGCTGCAGGCGCGGATCGACGCGCTGAAAACGCTCGGCGTCTCGCTGCGCTATGCCGAGCGCAAGATGCAAGTGAAGTGGGGGACGGATTCGGACGCCAAGCCCATGCCGGTCAGCGTGCTCTACGTTGTCGCGTTCCCGCTCGGCAAAGAGCCGGAGCAGTTCGCGACGCCGAAATCTGGCGGGATTCGGCTTTAGCCGAAGTCTCGCATTCGCAACTGGTCGCGCGAACGCCTCGTCGAACCTGGTTCATGGGGCTCACACGCACTGGTCATGGCGCGGCCAAGTTCAGTCCATGTCGCTGCCACGTGTTGACCGGCGAGCGAACGTAGTCACAACCATCCGCTCCCAGCAGCGCCACGACAAACCGGCAGACCAGTGCCCGCATTTCGAGCGTGAGGTTCTGATTGGCTCCCGCCCCATGGACGGCGAAGCCCAGGGGCTCTCCCATGAACAGGGCTTCATGCACCGTCTCGTTGCGCAGCGACGCGACTTCAGCGCCGGACGCGGGGTCAGCCCAGGCCGGAGTGGGCATGCCGAACGCATCGCACATCCACTTCACGCGGCCAGCATGACGAACGGGCCGGGTAGGTCTTTTGACGGCCTTGGCGAGTGCGAAACACACATCGATCGCCGTGTACAGCAGGATGAACCGCCCGAATTCAAGATGCCGCGGGTTCTGGCCCAGAAACAGAGCGTGGACGGCGGCCGCGATCAACCTGGCGCGGTCCGGGGACGACCGATGGAGCGTCCAGTAGGTCTCGGCCAGGTCGAGCGCGTCGGCGAGTCCCCGACCGAGCATCACGAAGTCGACGAGCTTGCCCGGCTTGATGGGCGTCGCGTCGACGAAACCGGCTTCCGTCGCGGTCAGCCGCATTCCCGTGAAGAACGACAAGGCCCACAGGTGGAAGGTGAGGTGGTCGTGTCCCTCGCACAGCGCGTGCGCAATCACGTGCGTTTTCGGGAGTCCGAAGACGCGAGTCGAGTACGGGCGTTGGTGGACGCCGCCGCCCAAATTGCTAACGAGCTGCGGCGGCGCATAGATCCAGTCCTGGTCCAAGGTCTCGCTGCTTTCGATGTCCGCTTTCGCCGAGGCGATGCCGGGCAGCGCCGAAATCGAAACCGGTCCCGATGACAACGCGATCAAGTCAGGGTGATAGCCAAACTCCATGCGGCATATGGACGTCATACGCAACTATGGAGCTTCCTCGGCTGGTCCCGCGAGCGTTGCTCGAAGAAGAGCACTGAGGGCGGGAAGAACATGCTGCGAGAGCTTCTCGTCAGCCCATTCGGACAGGCGGGGGATGTTGCGCATCCGTACCGTGCGCAGCGCGATCGTCAATCGGTGCAGCAGCGGCAGCGAGCCTGTCTCGAGTGCGGCATCGACCCAGGCATCGGCATGCGCCCAACGACGGGACAACAGGTCGGCCATGGCCTGTGTCGCTGCTTCGATCGGACCTTGATCCTGGCACAGGACGCGGCCGCCGTCGCCAAGATCGTGTTCGAGGTGGCCCAGCCCTTCTTCATTCACCCGGAGCAAGGGAAACTTGCATTGGCCAATTTCCAGAAGTACCCAGGCGTCCATCCGCTGGCTGTCGTCGCCGACCACCGCCGTAGGAAGTCTGGCAAATTGCCCCAGGATCATCCACGCGGTCGCATTCCCATAGGTGCGCGAGCGCTCCGCCCCGAGGTCCACGGGCTCGCCGCTGATGTCGCCATGGCGGTTGGACAGCCACACTTTGCCGTCTTCGATCTTCAAGTGAATCAGTCGACCGTTAGGCGCGGCCATCGCGATCAATGCATTCTCCATGAGCTCCTCCGTGGGCTCGCTGGAGAGTAAGCCTTCGATGATTCCAGAGCTGAATCCGCCCGTCCTGTCCGCCATGGCGCGGATCGCTTGAGCGCCGACCAGGTCACCGAGATATGTCGCGCCCAGGCGATTGCCTAGCCAGACTCCAGCCTCACGGGGATCGAGTTCCGCGCGCCGCTCAAGCTCTTCACCCGCAGCATCCGCCAGCTCCTTCAGAAAGGCGGCGGGAACGGTCGGCACAACCACGTCCTCACCCCCGGGGTGCCGATAGACACGTACCGCTCCAATCGAACTGAGTTCGCGCAGCGCGTCGCGACCCTCGGAGGACAGTGCGTCCTGCCGCACGACGAAGCCGTTGGCGGCTGCCAGGGAAAGTTCGGCGGAACGGGCGCCTGTGTCCGCAAGGGCGCAGCGTGCGAGCACGCGGTAGCCGCGCATGAGGTCTTCTTGCCCGGCAAAGCTGCGACGCGCCGCATCCACGAGTTCCATGCCCAGAGCCGGTGGAAGAAGCAGGCTGCGGTTCGGGTCCTGGTGCCGCGGATCGCGCGCGGCGGCGTCGTAGATCGTGCGCAGCACCCAGGGCGCGCGATAGTCCTCCGCGTACTCGGCGCCTTGCTGGAACATGATCTTGTGATTGGCCAAGTTGCGCTGAGCCGCTTGAAACTCCTCCAAGCCCAGGGCGCCAATCTCGATCGTCTCCGCGTTGGTTCCCAACGCCGTTGGCGTGCGGCCGTTACGGCCTTTGGCCAGCCGATCGGCAGCTTCAGTCGTCACGATGACATTGAGCTTCTTGCCAGGGCGCAGGCTCGCCAATTCCTCCAGGTCTGCGGCCATCGCCGTGCCGGGCTGGACATCATCGACGGCAAGTACAAGTGCCGGGCCGGCGAGCCCATTGGACATGCGCCGCAGCCACTGGCGAGCGTCGTTGGCAGTCAGGTTCCACTCCAATTCCGCGGCGAAGAGATTGGCCAGCGACTGGAACAGTCCAGGGCCTGAGCCCCGCAACATCAGGACAGCCAGGTCGTCGCTTTCTTGCGTGCGCAGCGCGACCTCACGCAGGCAACTGCTCTTGCCGCTTTGGGCCGCTCCCTCGATCAGCGTGAAGCCGGTGCCGGCGCGAGCCGACTTGATTGCGGCGAAGCTGCTCAGGCGGGGAAACAGCAGGAGCTGGGCGAAGGGCCGATCCGACGCTCCGGGAGGGTCGGTCATTTCAGCCAGGAGTGTGGCGGTGGCGGAGCGCACGATGGGCACCCAGACGCCGGTTTCCCTGCCCATCAAGGCCTCGGTCGCCCAGCGCATGTCGGCCGCAGCCAATTTGGCTGCGTTGACCAGCAGGCGCTGCACCTCTTTTGCGGCGTCTTCTGCGCCAGACCACAGCTGGCCCGTGTTGGCGTCGTACACGCGTGTCTCACGACCATTGGTCACCACGACAAGGGGTGGTCGCGGCGTCAACTGGTTCGCGTAGCTTTGCGCTTGTTCGTAGTCCGCGAGCGTAAGCGGAAGATCCTCCCGCTTGAGTTCCACCACGGCGAGCGGGCGTCCGCCGTGCCAGATGATCACGTCCGCCCGCCCGCTCTTTTCCCATTGGGCCGCACTGTCGAAGTCGTGCGTTTCATGCCCAAGGCGCACCGTGAAGCGCCTTTGCTCGGTCAGTTGTTCGCGCGGGATGTTTGGGAAGGCAGCGGACAGCGCCGCTGCCAACCGGCTCTCCAGCTCGGCCTCGGGACGAACGGAGGACGACGCGGTCGGCTGTGCTTGTTGGTCTTGTTGTGCGCGAGACATTGCGATGGTTTCCTTCAGGTCCAGGTCTGCAACGACTTCTGCGCAGCGTCGATCTTCTTGAGCAGAGATCGCAACGGGGGGCAATCCGGGTAGTGCGCGCTGAGCATTTGCTTCGCCTGGGCCAGACTGTCATCGTGACGCGCGCGTTCGGCCACCGGCAGTGCGCGCTCGAACGTCGAGCCCGACTCGTGGTAGTACAGCTCGAAGAACTGCTCGGAGGCCAACTCGGCACGGTTGTATTCGCGCTGCGTCCACTCGTCGAGTTCGCTGCGAACGGCGTTGACCCGGTTGTACACACCCTTGCGCTGGTAGGTGGCTGTCAGCACCGACTTCAGCAGGCGTCCCACCTCGGCATGCGCTTCGATCGGCATGCGCCCCTTCGGACGGCGCTGCGGACCAACGAAGGTCTGCACGTAGCCGACCGAATTGCGGGGCACTGCGGCCTTGCGCGTGGCCGGCGGCTTGTCCTTCGCGGCCGCCAGCTTGGCCAGGGCACCAGGGCTCACGAAGAACGGCAGCATGGGGGCTGATTCGCCGCGCCACGCCTCCTCGACGATGGGTGGCGGCAACCGGTCCAGCGCAGCGGTGATGGGCTCCAGCGCGACGCCCTTGGCGGTATCAGCGACCAGGTACAGGCGCGAGCCCCCGTCGGGGGCGTACATGCCCGGCCACGTCGACTTGATCACCGTGAATCCGTGCTTGTCCGCCCAGGCCTGGCGTTCGGCCAACTTCCCCTTTGCTGCTTCCTCGTAGGGTTCGTCGACGAACAGGTAGCGCTTGGTGTCGCGGTCGTACCAGACGCTGTAGTGGTCGCGACCCGGAATCGCGTTGCTGGATCGACCGCCCGGGAAGGCGCGGCTGTGGCTCTTCGAGGGCCGCAGCCGCGTGGCCCCCATGAACTGCAACGCGCGGGCTGCGGTGCAGACGGCGCGACGCGCCTCGGACTGCGTGCGCTGCAGGTGTTCGCGCGCCAGGTGGTCAGGGCCTTCGGCGCGAAAGTGCACGAGGGCGCGATGGTTCTCCAACTGGGCCAGGGTGATCAGTTCGTCCCAGGGACACGGCAACTCCAGCGACAGGGTCTCGCGGCCACTGCTGCCGCTCTCCTTGTCCTTCCAGTACGCCGTCAGGTAGACGCGGTGGCGAGGACGCCGAGCTTCCGTGGCCGGCCGGCCGGACAACACATTGTTCGCGTGGCGGATGTTCTGGTAGCCCGCGGCCTGAGCAGCGGCGTCCAGCGCCTGCAGATGGCGCACCCCGCGTTCGACCTTGAGGGACTTGGCGAGGCGTTTGATGCCGTCCAGGGTGGACGGACGAATAGCTTCACTCGACATGACAATGCTCCTGAGTTCATGACGAAACGTCACCCGTCTGCCGCTTCTCGAACCCGAACATGACATGCGGGAAGAGAGGGAGTGTCGGCAGTGCTGTCAACAGCTTTGCTATGACGGGTGGCAGGCTCCTGCCCGAAGCCTTGGCACCATTATCGCACCGGGCGCGCCGGTGTGCGATGCGACCCACTACCCGAGCGGCGCCGTGGCCGACTTACGGATCGGCCAGCCGACGCACAACTTCACTGCGCAGTAAACAAGGCCATTCGACCGAATATGGGCAGGGCTGGCGCAGGCGTTTGCGGCGCCACGCCGCCAGGCGTAAAATTGCGCCCGGCGCCCGCCAAAGCTCTGGACAGCTTGAAAAAGGCTCTCGTCAGTTCCTGTACATCGCTTCTGAACCCTCCGGGATACCGGCTGTTCGACAGCGACAAAACGTCCAGCGCTCGAACAGCAGTGGAGTATTCCCATGAGCAACTACGCTCGCTCGGCCGTCTACACGGCCTCCCAAGCACTCGTGGCGCAAGGCCTGACGGTCAAGCGCTCCCATCTCACCGAAGTCATTGCAGCATTGCTGGGCTACCGCACCCATGCCGCGCTGACGGCGGACGAGGCGGATACCACGCGCGAGTACCACCTCGATGACGCCGAGATCTACGTCCTCAACGTCCCGCTGGGAACAGGACGCGCGGTCGAATTGGGCCTGCAGAACGGTCCTGTGGTCGTTCAGGCGTGTACCGCCGCGTTGAAAGCCGGCGATGGCCAGGCCGGCGTGTACGAGAGCGTTGCCGACTTCTACGACTCGCATGCCCGCGAGGCCTTGGCGCAGGTAATCTCCGATTCGGACGACGTGGCCGGCGCGATGGCCGAAAGCAACGCGTCGTTCCCGTACGAGCCCGAAATGGAAGACGCGTGCCCCGCGACTTCGGACCTGTGGGCAGCACGGGACGAGTGGACCATCGAAGCCGCAGGTGACCTGACGGGTGAATACGACCCAGAGGGCGATCGCATGTTCAACGGCGACACGCTGAACTGCCGCGGCTGGCTGACTTATCGCAAGGCGGGCCGGGCAGGGCTGGTGTTCGGCGAGGCGGGTGGCTACGGCGGCGTGGACGACAGTTGGCGTGACCAGGACCACGAGGATGAACTGGCCTACCGTCAGAGCCTCGAAAGCGGCCCTGCGGCCGGGTGAAGACAGCCGAGTTTATCGCGGATGGTTCTACTGCTTGCATTTTGGCGCAAGCCTGTTACACTGCGTAAAACAGTAGAACCATCCGCATCGAATGAACCGCCCGCTCGGCGCCCTCGCCAAAGTCCACACCGCCGTCGTTTTTCGCGATCAGGCCCCCAAGGAGGGTCCTGACGGCAATGTGCGGGCATTGGCCATCCGAGACTTGGTGGCTGGCAAACCCCTGCGCTGGCACGAACTGCCCCGCCTGCATGTGCAGGAGCGGCACCTTTCGCACTGCCTTCAACCCGGCGACGTCGTGATCCCGTCAAGGGGTGACTATTACAAGGCCTGGCTCTTCGAAGGCGCCGAGGATCTTGTGTTCCCCATGGGCCAGCTCAGCGTGATCCGGCCGGACACCCAGCTGGACGCGCGCTACTTGGTCTGGGTGCTGAATAACCCGTCGACGCAGAAGCGCATTTCTCTGCTGTTGACAGGCACCACGATCAAGGCGCTGACCAAAGCTACGCTTCTTTCGCTGGAAATCGAAATTCCTCCCATGGCGAAGCAGCGCCAGATTGCCGAACTCGACCAGACGGCACAGGAGATCGTGGCCATTCGACATCGCCTGAATGAGATCGACCGGACCGAGACCGCCTATATGACGCGCCAAGCGCTGCAGGGTGGGGCCGAAGATGCTTGATCCCGCGCGACAAGAAGCCATTCGGTCTGCAGTTCTCCAGGCCTGCGACGCGTTCCGGGGGATGTGCGGGCCGATGGAGTACCGCGACCTTGTGCTGGCAATGCTGCTGGTGAGGTTTCTCTCTGACGTTGCGTCGCCGCACGGCGGCCAGGCCGCCGCAGTCCCTGGCGACGCCCCGTATTGCGCGCCCGACGAGTCCCGCTTCGGCCGCCTCGTCGCTGCGCGCGACAGCGCTGGCTTGGGCGAACGCATCGATGCGGCCCTTGCTGCAATCGAACGGGCCAACCCTGGCCTGCGCGGCGTTTTCCAGGGCATCAGCTTCAATTCGACCGTGCTCGGAAACGTAGAGCAGAAGGAGCGTGTGCTTGGCCGTCTGCTGGATGCGATCGACGCCAGCGCTTTGAACTTCGGCGAGGGCGACAGCTTGGCGAAGGAAGGTGCTGCCTTTGCATGTGACTCGCTGATCAGGCATACCGCAGAACTCGGGGGAAGGTGGGGCGGCGAGTTCTACACCCCGCCCGAGGTGTCCCAGTTGCTGGCGCGCTTGATGGAACCCACGAGCGGCGAGGCCATCGGCGACCCCTGTTGTGGAACAGGTTCGCTGCTGATCGCGTGCAGTCAGTTCGCCAGGGCGAGGTCGGGGGAGGATGGGTGTGCCCTCTTTGGCCAGGAGAAAAACGGCTCGACCTGGGCGCTGGCCAAGATGAACATGGTTCTCCATGGTGAGACCCATCATCAGCTTGAATGGGGAGACACCCTGCGCGACCCCAAGTTGCTCGATACCGCTGGCGGGCTGAGGCGCTTCGATGTCGTCGTCTCCAGTCCCCCGTTCTCGCTGCGCGACTGGGGGCACGAGTTGGCGGAGAGAGACGTCTATCAGCGCTACCGGCGCGGCGTCCCCCCGCGGATGGCCGGCGACTATGCGTTCCTCAGCCACATGGTCGAGACGCTCGCGCCTGGGACGGGCCGCATGGCGGCGGTCGTGACCTTGGGTGTGCTCTTTCGTACTGGGGCGGAACGGGAGATCCGAGAGCACCTCGTCCGCGAAAACCTGATCGATGCGGTGATCGCCTTGCCAACCAAGATGTTCGCTCATACGGCCATCCCGGTGGCGATTCTTGTGCTGCGCAAGCGGAAGGCCGATGACGGCGTGATGTTCATCGACGCCAGCCACACGTACCAGCATGGGAAGACGCAGAACGTGCTGCGCGAGTCCGACCTGAGCACGATCGAGGACATCTACCGCCGGCGGCAAGACGTTGCACCGTACGCACGCCTCGTCGCCCCAGCCGAGATCGCGGCGAACGACTTCAATCTTAGCGTGGCTCGGTATGTGGCGGCCGTGGCAGACGAGGAACCGGTTGACCTGGACGCCCTGCGAGCCGAGCGGATTCAGCTCAAGTCTGAGCTGGCGCGGCTGGAAGCCAAGCTGTCAGGGTTGCTGGAGGAGGCCGGTCATGCGTAGCACAAAGGAAAACGGCCGCTTACGCGGCCGCATCCTCTTTTGCGTCTTGGAGCCCAGCGTCCGTCCGAAGAGGGAGCTACTGAACCATGTTGCCCAAGCGCTTACAGGGAAAGTATAACACGCATGCTGAAATTGATCAAAGGCAACCCGGCGGGGAATCTGGCGCACATCCAGGCGCTTTCGCACGCCCGACTGAGCAACTACCGGAGCTTCTTCGGCGCCACCGATGACGGTGAGGCACTGGGACTCTACCAGTGGAACGACGACCTGAGCGCCGTACTTTTTCGCACAATCTCGCTGGTGGAGGTGGTGCTTCGGAACCAATTTCACCATGCCATGAGCCAGCGCTATGGCGCCGTAGGTGGCCAGGGTTCCAAGGACTGGTACGCGCACGTTGCCCTGAGCAGCCTGTCGAAGTCCAAGATCATGGACGTCACGCACTACAAGCAGGGTCAGCAGTTGCTGCCGCGCGTGCCTACTCCCTCACCCGATGACGTGGTGTCCGGCCTGACATTCGGGTTCTGGCCGCGCCTTCTCGATCTCACGGTCGATATTCACCAACAACCCGTGGCGTGGGGACCCATCCTCCTGGACGTTCTTCCCGGCCATCGGCAGCGACAGGCAAGCTACTGGGCCAAGCTGAAACACCGAGACGCCCTCTTTGCCAGGCTCGACCTGTGCAACGAGCTGCGAAATCGCATCGCTCACCACGAGCCCATCTGGAAGCTTGGACCACTGATGGTTGAGAGTCGTTCCCGCCATGGCTCGCCGGTGGCGATCCAGGCGCCTGCGCCCACGACGCCTGCCGATGCGCTGAACCGACTGCGTATGCTGTACGACCGTGTCACTGAACTGCTGGGCTGGTTGTCCCCGGCCGTGGCGGCCAAGCACAAGGTCAGCGACATGCATCTGCGCTGCCTGAACCTGCTGCAGATCGACACGCTGAGCGACTTCCGGCGCGCACTGCCGCCGGCCGAAATCGACCTCGCGACAGTACCTAACCTGAGATCCTTGCGAAAGGCGCTCAGGTACGCGGCGCGCCGCAAGCAGCCGGTGCTCATTAAGGATGGGCACCGTCTGATCGGGCACCTGACCTGCACCACGCCATGAGCTTGGTTGACCTGCCCGCGGCCAGGGTCCATGTGCTTTGGATCGTTGGGTTATGCTGACGTAAGATGGGCTACGAAGAGGCTGTATACTGCAGTTATCCGTGCAGTTCGTGGTACCCAAGGTGTACCCGCGAATGCAGGATTCGGTGAGAAGTTAGATTTGACGCGGCCTAGCGGGGTTTTTTGGAACCCGCCCCAGGCCACCATCTTTCTTTCTTAGTAGATCCCAAGTCAGCTCAGAAGTCCTTGTAAATCAAGGACTTAGCCTCAAAAAGGCGGCTCAAGCGGTGTCTCTGAATCCCACAACGTCCCGTTCTTGCAGGTACCCCACGGTGTACCCCAGACTGCTTTTCAACCGCAGTCGATTTTGGGTACACCATGGGGCAACTCACCGAGCTTCAGATCAAGGCGGCAGCGCCGCGTGACAAGGAATATTTGCTGGCGGATGGCGAGGGGCTCTACCTTCGCGTACGGCCGACCGGCAAGGTGTGGGTCTATCGCTACAAGCGGCATGGCAAGGAGGCCAAGCTCAGTCTCGGGCGCTACCCGGTCGTGACGCTTGCCGCCGCCCGCAAGAAGGTGCGTGCCGAAGCAGAAAAGCGATCCCACGGTGTCGATCCCCGTGAGGCGCGACGTGTGGCGGCAGAGCGTGAGCGCGTTGCACACCTCAACACCTTTGAGCGGATGGCCCGGGTCTGGCACGCTCAGGCGCAGAAGGATCGTGAATGGTCGGCCGGCTATGCCGAGAAAGTCATGCGGCATCTGGAACTGCATGTCTTCCCGTGGATCGGTGCGCTGGCCATGGAAACCATCGCGCCGACGGAGGTCGTGCGCTGCCTGCACCGCATCAAGGAGCGCGGTAATTTGGAAACGGCGCAACGCGTGCGTGAAGCCGTGCAGCATGTGTTCCAGTACGCCGTCGACGTGGGCGCCTTGGACCCGAGCAGGAATTTCGTGAGCGGCCGCACGGGTGGCTTACCGCCACCGCGTGCGCGCCACTACGCGGCCATCACGGACCCGCAGAAGCTCGGGCAGTTGCTCCGAGACATGCGTGCCTACAACGGCAACGTCATCACGCGTGCTGCTCTGCTGCTTTCACCACTTCTGTTCCAGCGTCCAGGTCAATTGCGGTTGGCGCATTGGGAAGATGTCGACCTCGATCAGGCGCTGTGGCGTTGCCCGCCGGAGAAGATGAAGCTGCGGGAATGGAAGAAACGCGACCCGCGGACGCCAGCGCATCTCGTGCCGCTGCCGACGCAGGCGGTCGCCATCCTGCGGGACATCTTGCCGTTGACCGGTCCCACGGGACCAATCTTCCGGAGCATGGCCAAGCGCTCCGAGAAAACGCGCTACATGAGCGACAACACTGTCAACAGTGCGTTGCGGACATTGGGTTACGACACCAAGGAACAGATCACTGGGCACGGTTTCAGGGCGACAGCGCGCACGCTGATTCGGGAACTGCTGGGATGGGACCGCTAAGTCATCGAGCGGCATCTAGCTCATGTGTCCGACGAGGAACTGGGTGGAAGCTACGATCGCACCACACACCTTGAGCAGCGCTACCGGATGATTCAGGTATGGGCTGACCTCTTGGATGATTTGGCGGCTGGTAAAGTTGTTGTGCCAATGAGCGAGTCGCTGCGCTCGAACGCTACGCCGATGCAATCACAGACGAGCAGAAATTCGGCCACCCCCATCGGGAACGCAACGGGGTTTAGGGTTCCGGCTTAGCCCGGCGGTAGCCCTGCGGGTCGTCGATCCAGGCTTGAAGCGCCGCGCTTGGCCAAGCCGAGGCTCTGCCCCCCAAATGAACAGGCTCAGGGAAGCGGCCCTCCGCGATGCGGCGATAGACCGTCGAACGGCTGAGCGCGGTAATGCGTGTCACGTCGTTCAGCCGATAGAAGGCTGGCAGGGCGTCTAAGTGGCGGGATGTGGGCAGAGACCGGGGAAATAGCATGGGCGGTTCCTGTTGAGCAACGTCGCAAGGATGGGGCGTAGGTCGGCTGGAGCCAACTCAGAGGAGCGTAGGCCGGCGTGCTTAAAGCAGCGGACAAATGGACGTGAGCGTTCCACCAAGTGGCTCGGTGAGCGTCGTGGGCGCCAGCAGCGTCGGTGCGCAGTTCGTTGGTGCTCGAACCAACGCTCCAATATCCGGAAGCATGACTGCCACATCTCGCTCGCAGTCATGGAACAACTTTGACCCCGCGCGTTGGAAGTTTTCGGCGCCCAGCCAAACGATCACACGGTTTGAGAAGAATGTCACAAATTTCCGGGAAACCTATGCCGTTCAGTTGGCATTCATAGTTAAAACTATATGTTAGTTCAGTTGCTTTTTGTATCATCTCCAGAATGGCCTGCGAAATGATTCGCTTCGACTGGCTGAATCGCATGGAGTGGAAATGCACGCGGATCTTGCGCTAAAGATGATGGCGGACCTTTTCTGGACCGGGCTCATCGTTTGTCTTCCACTGTTGCTTTTGACAATGGTTGTTGGGCTGGTGATTAGCGTGCTTCAGGTGGTCACTCAGGTGCAGGAGATGTCTCTCACTTTCGTGCCCAAGTTATTGACTGCAGGGGCGGTGATCATCGTGGCGGGTCCCTGGATGCTGCGAAAGCTGTCGCAGTTCACTATCCATCTGTGGAGCGGCATCCCCGCCATGTTCTGAGTGCTCGCGCCCTTGGAAATGACCGCTTCCTCGCCCAGAGCACCCCAGGCAATGAGTCTAGTGTTCCCAGAGCTTGGGCTCGGATGGATTGCCGGCGTATCCCTCGTCGCTCTTCGAGTTGCTGCGACGTTTCTGATGACGCCAGTTTTCTACGCCATGCCCATGCCGGCCACAGTGCGCATGTTGCTTGTTGCTGGAATGTCTCTGGCCATCGCAAGCGGCTTGGGCTTTGCCCCAGCGCTTTGGAGCGGCTGGGCCGCATACCTTTCTGCCGCGATGACGGAGATCGGAATCGGGTTGACGTTAGGCTTGGGCGTGCTGTTGGCGTTCGGTGCCTTCGCCGTGGCCGGCCAGTTGCTTGACGTTCAATTGGGATACGGGATCGCTCAGATCATCGATCCAGTCACCAGCCGCCCCGTTCCAATCCTGACCACCGCGTTCTCTTACCTAGCGGTGCTGGTGTTCTTCTTGGTCGATGGTCACCACGCCCTTCTGCGCGGCGTCGCGTTCAGCCTGGAGCGATTTCCTGTGGGGGAACCGTGGCCGCTTAGCCAGGCCTTTGGCCCGTTGCTGAAGCAAACGACGGGGCTTTTCAGCCTCGGTTTTGCCCTTGCCGCGCCGGTCGTCTTCTGCCTCCTGCTGGTCGAGTTCGTGTTAGGTGTCGTGAGCCGGAACCTCCCGCAAATGAACATGTTTGCAATGGGCTTTCCGGTGAAGATACTCGTTGGCCTCGTCGCGCTCTCCGTGTGGTTCGCTGGCATTGGCGGTGTCATGACGCGCGTCTATTCCAGCATCGCAACGACCTGGGAGTCGATCTTCATCGTGGAGCGACCGCCGTCGACATCCCCTGAGCGAGGCGTGCGCTGATGGCCGAGCAGGATGTCGATCGCAATCAAGCGGCCACGCCCTACAAGTTGCAGCAAGCGCGCGAGCGCGGGCAGGTCGCCAAGAGCCAGGACCTGGTCTCTGCCATCGTCTTCGGCGTCGCCGTTATCTATCTGACATGGCGGGGCTTTGATGCAGTCGCGGCGCAGTTCAAGTTCGACCTGGCGCTGTTGATCCATGCGGCGCGCATGGATCCCGGGGGCGCGACGTTGTGGCCGTTGGTCGAGCGCTCTGTTCGTGCCGCAATGACGCTGTGTGCGCCCTTCTTCGGGGCCATTCTACTTGCGGCGGTGATCGGCAACCTCGTCCAGACTGGGCCGATCCTCTCGACGGAGCCTGTGAAGATGGACTTCGATCGGATCAATCCAGTCAACGGCATCAAGAAGATCTTCTCCACGCGGGTGTTGTTCGATGCGGCGCGTGCCCTGGTGAAGCTCACCTTGCTGGCGGTGGTCGCATACATCGGACTGGAGGCACTGGCCGGTCAGTTCTATGCCCTGGCCTCGTTGTCGCCGATCGGCTACCTGCACATCCTCGTCGATGATCTGTCGAGCATCGGACTCAAGATGGCACTCATTCTGGGACTCATTGCGTTCGTCGACCTGGTCTACAGCCGACGAGAGTTCGCCAAGAAGATGCGCATGAGCCATCGCGACCTCAAGGACGAGGTCAAGCAGCGGGAAGGCGATCCACGCGTCCGATCGCGGCTGAAGGAGCTGCGGCGCGAGATGCTCAAGCGCAGCAGTTCTTTGCAGCAGACGCGTCATGCCGACGTCATCATCACCAACCCTACTCACGTGGCCGTCGCGCTAAAGTACGAGCACGGACGAATGTCCTCGCCGCAGTTGCTCGCGAAGGGAGCTGGACAACTCGCTGCAGCGATGCGCGAGATTGCCGCGCGGCACCGTATCCCTGTTGTCCAAAGTCCGGCACTGGCAAGGCGTCTCTATCGAGAGCTCCCTATCGATCACGCTGTACCGCCGGAGCTCTACGCACAGGTCGCTCGGATCATCGTTTGGGTGTTTGCCATGCGCGATCAGCGCGATCGCACCGGTGGCGAAGGCGGGACGGCGTGAACGCCTTGGCACGCGTCATCGGTAAGCACAGCGATATCGCGCTGGTGCTGCTCGTGCTCGGCGTTCTGGTTGTCCTCTTTGCGCCCATTCCAAGCGGACTGCTCGACTTCCTTATTCTGGCGAACTTCAGCTTCGCGTTCCTGGTTCTGCTATTGACCTTCTACATGGCAAGACCGGTCGAGTTCTCGACCTTTCCCTCGCTGCTGCTGATTGCCACGCTGTTTCGCCTGTCCTTGAACGTGGCGGCAACGCGGCTCATCCTGTCCGATGGCGACGCAGGTCGCGTGATCGGCTCGATCGGCGCATTCGTCGTTGGGGGCAACTACGTCATTGGCCTGATCGTCTTTCTCATTCTCATCGTCGTGCAGTACGTTGTCGTGACGAGCGGCGCACAGCGCGTTTCCGAGGTGGCTGCCCGATTTACGCTCGACAGCATGCCGGGGCAGCAGATGAGCATCGATGCGGACCTGAACATGGGTTTCATTGATCAGGCAGAGGCTCAGCGGCGCCGTAAGAACCTCGAGAAGGAGGCCGGCTTCTACGGCGCAATGGATGGTGCCAGCAAGTTCGTCAAGGGCGATGCGATCGCCGGCATCATCATCCTGCTCATCAATATCGTCGGCGGCCTGATCATCGGCGTGATGCAACACGGCCTGCCGTGGTCCGAGGCCTTGAAAACGTACACGCTGCTGACGATCGGCGACGGCATCGTGACGCAGGTTCCTGCGCTGGTGATCGCAGTCGGGACGGGCATCATCGTGACGCGATCGGCGTCGGATTCGAATCTCAGCCGGGAAGCGTTACGGCAGATCGGATCCTTCCCGAAGACGCTCTTGCTGGTTGCCATGGCGCTCGGCGGACTGCTTGCGCTGCCGGGCATCCCCGCGCTGCCAACACTCGCGCTTGCGGCATGTTTTTTGACAGCTGCAATGCTGCTTCACCGCGCTGCGAAGGCTGGCGAAAAGGCGTCTGAAGACGGTGCTATGGGTGCACAGGCGGCAGACGGCGCCGCGGCGGGCCCGGAAGAGAAGACGGCGGGCGAAGATCCATATGCCTTGCTGAAAGTCGAGCCTGTGGAGGTCCACCTCGGCAGGCACTGGGTGGAGTTGGTGAACCAGCCCGGCAGCGTTCTCATGGAGCGAATCGCGACCTTCCGCAAGCAGCATGCGCAGGAGTTCGGGTTGGTGCTGCCCAGAGTCCGCTTCAAGGACGCGCCCCGTCTTTCTGCAGATCGATACGAAATTCACCTGGATGGTGTCCTGGCAGGAAAGGGCGAAGCACGCGCCGACAAACTGCTGGCCATTCACCCGGCAGGCGACGTCACGACGATTGCCGGTGAAGCCACGAAAGACCCGACTTACGGGCTGCCTGCTCTCTGGATTGACGAGAGCCAGCGCAGTGCGGCGAGCCAAGCCAACTTCACGCTGGTCGATGCGCCGACCGTTTTCATGACGCATCTCACCGAGATGCTCCGACGGGAGTCGGCGTCGCTGCTGACCCGGGCGGAGGTGGAGCGCTTGCTCGCTCGCGTGCGGCAAGAGCAACCCGGCCTGGTCGAAGAATTGATTCCGACCGTCCTTTCGTCCAGCGACGTGCAGAAGGTTCTCCAGAACCTCCTGCGCGAGAAGGTCTCCATTCGAAATGTGGAAGCGATCCTTGAAACATTGGCTGATGCGGGACGGTCCACACGAGATCCGAGTCTGCTCACGGAGATGGTACGACAGCGTTTGGGCCATGCGATTTGCCATGGTTTGCTGGGTGAAGCGACTTCGCTACAGGTTCTGACGCTCGATCCGGCCATCGAGAGTCAGTTTTTGCAAAGCCTTCAGGCAGCGGCAGGTGCATCGAGCGCGCAGTCCTTTGTTCTCGAGCCGCGCATGACCGAGCAACTCATGAAGCGCATGGTTCAGCAGGCCGAGCGAATGATGAAGAGCAACCTGCTCCCGGTGCTCTTGTGTGCGCCGGAGCTGCGCCGTCATCTTCGAACCCTGGCTGAACGTGTGATGCCGCATCTTCGCGTACTGGCGATGACGGAGGTTCCGCACACGGTGGAGCTGAAGTCCTTTGCCGTGATTCAACTCTGACCCGCTCGAAAGTCAACAATCCATGAGTGATGTCCTCGCGATCAGTCTGCACGGAATGCAGCAGGAGATGGCGCGCGTGCAGCGCATCAGCATGAACATGGCGAATGCCACGACGCCTGGGTACAAACGAGATGTTGCCTATGCACTTCCGCTGGGGGGTGACTTCGCGGCGACAGTCGACGCGCTCCAGAACGACGGCATCAGTCGCCGGGCGGCGAGGTTCTCGGGCGCAGGGGTAGACGGCCTCGTGGTTCGCTCGGACACGCGACCGTCCACCCTGCGAACGACAGGCCAAAGCCTGGACGTGGCGCTTTCCAGCACAGGCTACTTCGAGGTCGCCACGGATGATGGGCCGGCTTACACCCGTCAGGGTAACTGGTCGCTCGATGCTCGCGGCCGACTCGTGACAGCGCAAGGGCACCCCGTCATGGGCCAGGGAGGAGAAATCGTGCTGACGCGTCCCAATCCCGTCATTGATGCCGCTGGCCGGGTGTTCGAGGCCAATGGCCGTGATGGCGCAGAGGCAGTTCCGGTGGCGCAACTCAAGGTCGTCCAGTTCGAGGGCCTCAGGGCTCTGCGCCCCTTGGGAAATGGTCTGGTGCACGCGGACCAACCACCGAGTCAGCTCCCGGACGGCGACGTTCAGGTGCGCCAAGGGTTTCTGGAGAACTCCAACGTCAATTCCATGCACGAGATGGTTCAGCTTATCCAGTCGATGCGGCATTTCGAATCCATGCAGAAGGTTGCACTGGGCTACGACGACATGCTGGGCAGTGCCATTCGCAAGCTTGGCGATGCGGCCTGAGCGACCCGAGCGAACTTCCTCCCCTACTGCACTTCACTTCGGAGCCAATCACATGTTCGATGCCCTCTACATCAGCGCCACCGGTATGCAGGCACAGCAGCTCAACGTTGACACGATTGCCAACAACCTGGCCAACGTGAATACGAATGGCTTCAAGAAGAGCAAGGTCGGCTTTGCCGATCTGATGGTTGCGGGCGCTGCACGCTCACCTGCCAACCTGGATGCGATGGGTTTGCTCGGCGGAGCCCCCAGAGTCGGAGCGGGCGTGAGCATTTCTGGCCTGAAGAAGCTCTTCGACATGGGGGATCTCAAGAAGACCGAATCTGCCTACGACATCGCCATCCAAGGTGACGGTTTCCTGGAGGTCTCGATGCCGGATGGCAGTAGCGCCTACACCCGGGGCGGGACGTTGCGTGTGAATCGAGAGGGTCTTCTCTCGACGTCGGGCGGGTTTCCCTTGAAGCCCAACCTTTCCATCCCCGGCAACGCGCAGGAGCTGACCATCGAGAGCACGGGGCGAGTGCTCGCAGTGGTCACCGGGCAGTCCACGCCAGTGGAGATTGGGCAACTCGAGCTTGTCAGATTCACCAATGCGTCGAATCTTCAACCCGAGGGTGACAACCTCTACCGGACCAACTCGGAGTCGGGTGAGCCTATTTCAGGGCGGGCTGGGGAAGAGGGGATGGGCAGTCTCGCCCAAGGCTTTGTGGAAGGATCGAACGTCAAACTGACGGAAGAGATGGTGAGCCTCATGGTGGCGCAGCGTGTCTACGAGGCGAATGTGAAACTCATTCAGGCCTCGGACGAAATGCTGGGAATGATCAATGGCCTTCGTCGCTAGGGCCATGGCGCCGCTCGGCGCACTGGTGTTCGCCGCCTTGGCCCCGTTTGCAGAGGCCCAAACCGTCGGGCAAGAGGTCCGCATCGAGCTGAAAGCCAATGTCGCGATCTCGGGACCGGACGTGCGGCTGGGCGACATTGCCTTCCTCACGACACGCGATCTGCCGTTGATGCGCCGCCTGATCGCGCTACCTATGGGGCCGGCGCCCCGCCCAGGTGCCGAGATGTGGCTCGATCGTGAAGCCATCGAGCAGTGGGTCTTGGCCAAGTCGGGGCTGCGAACGCTGTCGTATCTGTCTTCTCGGGACGTACCAACCCTGCGCTGGTCTGGTCCTCAAGGTATCCGCCTCGAAAGCGCCGCGCAGCAACTGTCGGGTGACGTGCTGACGGACGCGGGTCGCGCGTCGCTGGTCCAACAACTGTCCACGCAGGGTGTCCGTGCAGAAGTGCGGCCGGTTGGCGGTATGCGAGACCTGGTGCTTCCCGCTGGCACGGCGACATTGCGCGTACGCCAGCTGCCCGAGGGAAGCTTGCCATCGAATCGCATGGTGGTCTGGGTCGACGTCTGGGTTGCGGATCGTTTCGTCCGAACGGTGCCGGTGAGCTTTGAAGTCGCTGTATGGGCGTACCGTTCGGTCGCAACCGTACCGCTCTCGGCTGGTGCACCGCTCGATGCTGTCGTGCGTCAGGGCGGCATGCACGCTGAGGAGATCGATATCGCCAGGGCGAGGCCCTCGGTGAAGAGCGCATCATCCGCCACGATCGACGACACCTCCGTAGCGCAAGACCGGCGCCTCAAGCGCCCGGTGCGACCTGGCGAGGTGGTTGCCAACGGCCATTTGGAGACAGCACCCACTGTCGCGCGGGGGCACTGGGCACGACTTCTCGCTCGCTCCGGCGACGTATCCGTCGAGAGTCGTGTCGAGGTGCTCCAGGACGGCCGGCAAGGGCAGCTCGTTCGGGTCAAGGTTCCGGGCTCCCGCGGCGAGGTTCTGGCACGCGTCGTCGGGCAGGGCGAAGTGGAGCTCCAGCCATGAACCGCGCATTGTCACTGGGTGCCATTCGCTGCGGCCTTGTGTGTTCGCTGCTCGGCGTCTTGTCGATCCAGCACGCTGCGGCAGAAAGTCTCTATCTGGAAGGCGCCTTCCGCCCACTCACCGCCGATAACAAGGCCTTCAAGATCGGTGACGCGCTCACGGTGCAGGTCTTTGAGAACTCCTCCGCCACCAGCAGTGCCAATACGGGAACGCGCCGCGCCAACGACATCAGCGGGTCGGTGACGCACGAGAGCGGCAGGCGCGTCGGACAACTGGGTATCGGAGTGACCGGCGACTTCGATGGCGGCGGACGCACCCAGCGAACCAACAAGTTGCTCGCCACCCTGACCGTGACCGTGCTCGAAGTTCTTCCGAATCGGGAGTTACGCGTGGCTGGCGAGCAGTTGTTGACGGTCAACGACGAGGTACAGAAGGTCAACCTGGAAGGACGAGTACGCCCGCAGGACATCTCCGACGGCAACGTGGTGCTTTCGACGCGCCTGGCGGATGCTCACATTACCTATGTCGGCGAGGGCGATGTGTCGGATCGCGCGCGCCGCAGTGCCTGGCGGCGCATCGTGGATTGGCTCGGACTGTGATGAAGCGCATGATTGCAATCATTCAGAAGGCGCTCAGCGTCCTGCTCGTCCTTGGTGCATGCGCGACGGCGCAGGCCGATGTGATCCGCGTGAAGGACCTCGGCAAGATCAAGGGTTGGCGCGACAACGCGCTCTTCGGCACGGGCATCGTGACGGGCCTGGCCGGTACCGGCGATTCGCCCGGCAACCGCACGACGCGGCAGTCACTGTCCAACGTCATGTCGCAGTTCAATCTGACCATCGCACCGGAGGCGGTGCAGAGCCGCAACGTGGCCGTGGTGATGGTCAGCGCAATCCTGCCTACCTTTGCGCGCGAAGGCGATACGCTGGATGTGACGGTGAGCTCGTCTGGCGACGCACGCAGCCTGGTGGGTGGGACCTTGCTGCTGACGTCGCTGAAGGCGGCCAACGGTCGCGTGTATGCGCTGGGGCAGGGGCCCCTGTCGGTCGGCGGCTACCGCTATGACGCCAATGGAAACGTCGTTCAGAAGAACCATCCGACCACTGGCTCCATCCCGAACGGCGCCACCGTGGAGGTCGGGGTCGAGGCGACGATGCTGGATCCCCGCCAAAGTGTCACCTTCGTCCTGGCCGAACCGGACTACACCACCGCCAGCCGGGTGGCGAGTGCCATCAGCAGTCAACTGGGGGGCGTCTCGGCGAGGGCGCGCGACGCGTCGGGCATTGAGATCTCCGTGCCGCCAGGCCAAGCGGACGATCTGGTGCCTTTGCTCACCCGCATCGAGAACGTGACGGTCGAGCCGGACCGACGCGCCAAGGTGGTGATCAACGAGCGCACGGGCACCGTCGTGTCGGGCGGCGATGTGCGCATCTCCAAGGTCGCGATCTCTCATGGAGACATCAAAATCGCGATCGCAACGCAGAACACCGTCTCCCAGCCCATCAATGCGTGGAATGCCGGTCCGGACGTCCGCACCGCCATCGTTACCAATACCCGCATCGATGTCGACGAGCAAAACGGGGCAGGCTTCGTCGCGGGCTCCAACACCGTGTCCGACCTCGTTCAGTCCCTGGCACGCCTGAAGACCAGCACGCGTGACGTGATTTCGATCCTGCGTGCGGTCAAGGCAGCAGGCGCGCTGCACGGCGAACTCGTTGTGCAGTGAAGGCACCATCGAGCCCGCTTTTTCCTCATCCTTCAACCAGCCTCCCAATGACACACAGCATTGAAGCCGTCACTCGATCGGCGCTGGCACTCGCCTTGGACGCAGCCAGCCTGCGTCAACAGGTGAGTGCGGCCAACATCGCCAACGCCAACACCGTGGGCTATGTGCCGCGGCGCGTCAGCTTCGAAGATCAGCTTGCCGATGCGCGGCAGAGCGTCGATCGATCTGGCTGGATCGATTCGACGGCCCTCGCGCAAGTGAGCCCACGCGTCGAGGCGATTCGTGGGGCGACCGTCGGGACGCAGGTCCAACTGGATGTGGAAGTGGCGGAAATGGCGCGTAACGCGGTCCACTATCAGGCCTTGGTCAAGGGCCTGTCGCGTCATTTCTCAATTCTCTCCATGGCTGCCGGCGACGGCAGGAAATGACAATGGACTACAGCCAATCTTTTGCGATCAGCGCCGTAGGCATGGGCATCGAACGGATGCGGGTAGAGGTCGCGGCGCTGAACTTGGCCAATGCCAATACCGTGCAAGGTACCGATGCCGGGAGCTATCAGCCGCTGCGCGTCGTCGCGCAGGCCGAGACATTCGCATCCATGGTTGGGTTGGGCCCCGATCGGTCGCTGCCCTTTGCGGGCGCCGTACCGGTGGCGTCCATCGTGCCGATGGATGTCGAGCCGCGTCGGCTCTACGAGCCGGGCCACCCGTTGGCCGATGCGCGTGGCTTCGTGAGCTATCCCGCGGTGGATCCTGCCACCGAAATGGTCAGCCTCATGAGCGCCACGCGTGCCTACGAAGCCAATGTGGCGGCGATGAACACGGCCCGCACGCTGGCGCTCCGTGCGCTTGATATCGGTGGTGGCAACACATGACGGCCTTCCTTCCGGCAGAAGCCATTGCGGCGCTCTCCCCCGAGGCGATAGGTCTTCTCGGCAATGCGGCCTCGAGCTTGTCCTCGGCGCCCGCGTCCGCTGGCGCCCCAAGCGCGGGAACATCTTTTGGGCAGATGGTGAGTGATGGGCTTGGCGGCATCAATCGCCAGCTCGCGGCTGGTCAGGTCGACCTGCAGCGCCTTGCCGTCGGCGACGCGCAGAACCTGCATCAGATCATGATCAATCTCGAGGAGAGCCGCGTGTCATTCCAATTGATGATGCAAGTGCGAAACCGTCTTCTTGAGGCTTATCAAGACATCATGAAGATGCCGATATGACATTCTGGAACGGACTCAGTCACAAGGCACGCGCAGGCCTGCTGGCCGGCGTTGCCATCATCCTTCTGGCAACCGCCGTGGCGGCATGGTGGACCTTTCGCACCGACTACCAGGTGCTTTTCTCGGACTTGAAGCCGCAGGACGCACAGGCGATGACCAGCGAACTGGAGCGGCTGAAGGTACCTTACGTCCTCGGTGAAAACGGCAGCTCCATCCTGGTGGACAAAGCGTCGGTCCATGCCACTCGCCTGAAGCTCATGGGAAAGGAGATTCCGTTGCACGGCGCGGTGGGTCTCGAGCTGTTCAACAACACCGACTTCGGCATGACGGAGTTCGCTCAGAAGATCAACTACCAGCGTGCGCTTCAGGGTGAACTGACCCGCACCATTCAATCGTTAGCCGAAGTCCGCGAGGTGCGCGTGCTGCTCGCGCTGCCCGAACAGAGTCTTTTCAAGCAGGCGACCTCCAAAGCCAAGGCTTCGATCACCGTGGCGCTTCGGCAGGGACATGCACTGCGCGCAGAGCAGGTGACGGGCATCCAGCGTTTGGTAGCCGCTGCCGTGCCGGGCATGGCACGGCAGGATGTCACGATTGCCGATGACCACGGTGTGGCGCTCACGCGTGCCGAGGGCGATACCGAGGTGGAGGAAAGCAGTGCGCGGCTCGATCTCAAGCGAGAGACGGAGGCGTATTTGGTGCGCAAGGTCGAGACGGTGCTCGAACGCTCCTTCGGCCCGGGTCAAACCATGGCGACAGTCGACGTCCTGCTCAACATGGATCGGATCCGCACGACCACCGAGGATGTGTTGCCGGCGGCGTCCCGCACAGGGTTTCAGGCGACGGGCGTGGTTGTGCGAGAGAGCGAGTCGCTGCGCGATGCCGGCAGCCCTGTGGATGCCAAGTCGGGAGATGCCGGGGCGCGCCCCAGTTCGCAGCGCGAGGTGCAGTACGCGGTGGGCCGCCGCGTCGAGCAGGTGGTGAGTCAGCCCGGCTCGGTTCGCCACATGCAGGTTGTGGCCGTGGTCCGCAAGGCGTTGGACGCGTCGCAACTAGACCAGTTGCGCAAGGTGATCGCCGCGGCGGCTGGCGCGTCCCTCGATCGGGGCGATGTCGTTGTCGTCCAGTCGCTCGCTCTGGCGCCGGTCGGGTCCACCGCGCCGGCACGGTTGCCGGCAGATGTGTCAGAGGACCGGCTGAGCGACGCGCCATCGTTGCCCGCAGCGCTTCCGGCGGGCGCGCCCTGGCGAATGGAGTCGCCCTGGCTTGTGCTGGCGGTGGGCGCGTTGCTGGTACTGCTGATCCTTGCAACCCGACGGGCACGGCGCGTTTCGACCCAACCTGGGACGGCGGCTCCGCGCGCGCCCATGTCGGACGCCGATCGCGAGATGGCCTTGCGACGTGTTCGGGACTGGGTTCATGGCGGCGCGACTGCATCTGAAGAGCGTGCGTCCCGAACGGTGCCGCCATCGGGAGGCTCGGCGTGATTGGGCCGAGCGCCAGCACGCCTGCTTTCATGGAGGGCGCATCGCTCGAGACGGTGGGCATGCGCCGAGCCGCGCTCTTGTTGCACGCGATGGCTCCCGTTGATCAGGCATTCATGCTGCAGGCCCTGTCGGGGGCGCAGGCGGAAGCGCTTCGCCGACTGGTTGATGAACTGGATGCCCTGGGAATCGCACCTGACGCCTCCCTGATTGCAGAAGCCACAAGTACTGGCCTGGGCCAAAGGGGGGACGCTACCGCATCGTCGTCGGACGAGTGGAACCCTGGCGTGGTGGGTGAGGTCGACGCAATGGTTCGTCTCTTGAGCGCCGAACCGACGGCGGTCATTGCCTGCTGGCTAAATCTGACGGATGGTGCTCGGCGAGAACGCGTGCTGGCGGGGCTGGAACCCGCCCAAAGGCGTCGCGTGGAGGCGTTTGCTAGTGAGCAGCCGGCGCGTGCCGTCCCGCCCGCGCTGCGCGCAGCACTGCACTCGGCCGTCGTTGACGCGTTGAGGGTGGCCCAGCAGTCGCCGCAGACGGAACCGAAGGTGCGACACGCCGCGCCTAAGTGGGCGCGAGCCATCGACGCCATCCGCGCTGGGCAATGGCTTCGACGGAGGACGCGTTCGTGAGCGCGGCTCAGACTCGGCCGGTCCTGCGGGACGTCGAAGTGCGGGGGCGTTTCGAATTGCCTCTGCGGCACCTGCCCGCTCCCGCCGACGCTGCGCTGGGGACGGCAGCTCCCAAGGGGGCGGTGCTGTCGGTGCGTCTCGTCCACGCCGAAGAAGCGCACCGCCCGACGCACCAGATGGCGGACTTGCAGGAAGCGGTTCGGCGCGCTTTCGAGGACGGAGTGGTGCGTGGGCGTCAGGAGGCGCAGGCGCAAGCTGCCGAAAAGGCCAGGCAGCTCGCCGACGAGACGGCCGAGCAGATCGAGAGCGAACTGAATGCTCGGACCGAGCGCATTACGCTGGAAATCGCCGAGCAATCGAAGGTGAGCTACCAAGCCCGCCTTCAACTGATGGATGGTCTCCTCGCTGGCTTGCCGGCACAGATCGAAGCGCGCATCGCAGCGTCTGAAGACGACATGCTCGCGCTCTGCTTCGAGGTCGTCTGCCGCTTGCTGGGTGAGCAGGCCACGAGCCCCGAACACATTCGGGGCCATCTGCAGGCCGCAACACAGGCCCTTCGGTCCCGGAAGGTGGTCGCCATCCATTTGCATCCGGACGACTTGTTGGCGCTTCGGCAAGAGGCTGCGACCGCAGCGCACACGCTTTTCGATGATGATGTGCAGTGGGTTGCAGACCCCTCCATAGAGGTGGGCGGCTGCATCCTCCGGTCGGATGAGGGCGGGCTCGACGCTCGCTTCGAGACGCAACTGGACAGGCTGCGCTCGGTGCTCAAGGCTCAGCGCAGGGCAGTGCACTCGCAGGAGCCCCGGCTGTGAATGCCTTGCAACGCAGTCTTGCTGACCTGCGCAGCACGGAATTGCATCGCCGCATCGGTTGGGTCTGCGGAATGCAGGGCCTGGCGATCGATGCCACCGGACCGGACGTGACGGTCGGCGAGCTGTGCCGGATCGCCGTGAGGTCTCAACGCCCGGGTGGCGTGGCGCCAGGCGTGCTGGCCGAAGTGGTGGGCCTCAAGCCCGGGCTTGTGACGCTCATGCCCTACGGTTCGATCGAAGGTATCGCGATCGGGTGCGAGGTTCAGGCTCTCGGCGTTGAGTCGCAGATCGGCGTCGGGCAGGCGCTGCTGGGGCGCGTCATCGATGGCTTCGGTGAGCCATTGGACGGTCGCCCTCGTCCCGCCACCGGACTACGGCGGCCGCTCAAGGCGATGCCAATCAACCCGATGCAGCGTCCGCCCATTCGGCAAGTGCTGGAAACGGGCATACGCAGCATCGATGGCTTGCTGACGCTCGGGCAAGGTCAGCGCGTGGGAATCTTCGCGGGCAGTGGCGTCGGAAAAAGCACGCTTCTGGGGTTGCTGGCGCGCCATGTCCGGCCGCAAACCGGCTCTGCGCAGCAGAGCACGGTGAACGTGATCGCTTTGATCGGCGAGCGTGGACGAGAAGTGCGCGAGTTCATCGAGAAGCAACTCGGCCCTGAGGGGCTGATGCGGTCCGTGGTGGTGGTGGCCACCTCCGATCAGCCCGCACTGGCACGACTGCGTGCCGCCTACGCCGCCCTGGCAATCGCCGAACAGTTTCGTGACGAAGGGCGCAACGTCCTGCTCACAATGGACTCCATCACCCGTTTTGCCATGGCGCGCCGCGAGATCGGCCTGTCGGCCGGTGAGCCACCGACCGCGCGCGGCTACACGCCCTCGGTATTCGCCGAGCTGCCCGAGTTGTGCGAACGCTGCGGCACCGCGCCCGGTGGTGGTTCGATTACCGCGTTGCTGACCGTGCTCGTCGAGGGTGATGACATGAACGAGCCAGTGTCGGATGCGCTTCGCGCAATCCTCGATGGGCATATCGTGTTGTCGCGGCATATCGCCCACCGTGGTCAGTACCCGGCCATTGACGTCCTCAAGAGCGCCAGTCGGTTGATGCCCGAGCTCGCCAATGTTGACGAGCGCGCGCTCGCGGCGGCTGCCGTGAACCGGCTGGCCATCCTCGAGCGAAATCGACAGATGGTGGAGATCGGTGCGTACGAAAAGGGCAGCAATGCCGATCTGGATCAGGCCTTGCAGATCGAGCCCGCCTTGCAGGCATGGCTGCGCCAGAGTGCCGGGGGCGTGCCACGCGACCAAGCGCTGCAATCGCTGCGTGCGGCGCTGGGTGAGGCTGTGCCCCAACGATCAGAACGACCGGGCCAGCTCGTATGACGCGAGAGGCAATGACGCCGAAGGATGTGGATGTACGCGGCTTCGCCTATGCGATGGAGCCTGCCTGGCTGCGACAGCAGTGGCAGGTGGACAGGTCGATGGCTGCACTTGCGCGCGCGGAGAAGGCGCTCGACGACATCGATGCCGAGCTCGACGCCGTGCGTCGATTGCACGACGCGGGGGCGAGCGAGGCGGCCGAGTCGATGCATCTGCGGCTTGATCCCACCGTGCACCGCCGCACGCTGGCCTATCTCTCGATGCTGGGCGAGCGCATGTTCAAGCTCCAGGTCGATCGCAGCGAGAGAGAGAAGCTGTGCCTGGACTGCCGCAAGGATTGCATGGCGCAGCAACTGCGTCTCGAAGCGCTGAACATCCACAGGGACGATGCGCTCGCGGAGTTTGCCAATGATCTTCGGTTGCGAAATGCCACGGAGCAGGACCGCGACTGGCTGTCGCGTTCGCTGGGGCGAGCGACGTCCAAGGGAGAGATTTGATGGCTGCTGCGATTCCGACCGTGGTGCAGGCCAGCGCGACCCAGCGCCATCGCGCGGCCGCGTCTGGCGGCGAAGGCTCCGACAAGGACTCTCGGCAACTGGCGTGGCAACGCGAGATGGAGCGCGCGCAGCTCAGTGGGTGGTTCCGCGCTGCACCGCCCAGCGCAGACCCATCCATCCAGCCGCAGGCACCACGTTTCCGCGCCGCTGCGGGCGTCGTCGATCAGCTGCCCAAGGCTTTGCCTGCCCCATCGATCGCTTGGCTCTCGGCCGAGGCGCCGAATAGGAGTTCCGCGATGGCCGAGGGCGGTGGCGGCGGCGTGTCGACAATGGCAATGGCAATGGCACTGCAAGGCAGTTCGCCATCGCGCGATGCGCTCCTTCACGGTGCTGTGGACTTCTTGGAGCCGTCGACCACTCTGGCCCGTCAGGCAAGCCCCTTGTCCGGGCCGCGCGAGACTGAAGCCATCGATCGCGTCACCGCGCTCGCGTCCTCGACGAACCCGGCCCCCGAGACATCGCCCATCAGCGTACACACCGAGTCGGCAGCGGCGGGGGTGTCCGTCTGGTTGGGCATGCGGGAAGCCACACCGGGGTTGATCGACATGTTGCCCACTTTGGTTGCCGATCTCCGGCGCGGCTTGGAAGAGCGTGGGCAACGCTTGCACCAGGTCGTGTGCAACGGTCGACTGGTCTGGCGGGAAGGCCGGCCTGTCCGTGAATTTGAATCGTTCTACTCAAAGGAGCCTTGAATGGCCATCGACGCAGTCAGCAGTTCCGGCGCCTCCAACTTGCAGGCCAACAGCCTGGGGATGGCCGACTTTCTCAAGGTGCTCTTGACCCAGTTGACCTACCAGGATCCTCTCAAGCCGATGGACAACCAGGAGTTCATGGCACAGATGGCGCAGTTCACCAGTGTCGAACAGACGCAGCAGCTGAACAACAAGATCGATACCTTGATCACCAATCAGGCTGCGCTGCAGTCGGTCGGACTCATCGGCCGGACCGTCGATGTCACGACGTCGAGCGGAACACTCAGTGGAACCGTGAGTGCGCTGTCGCTTTCGGGTCAGGCGCCATTGCTCACCGTTCGCACCACCGCGGGTGCCACGGTGAGCGACGTCTCGCTCAGCCAAGTCGTGGCGGTCCGCTGAGACGCCGTCAACTTCATATCTTGAGGAACTCCCGTGCTTGAATCCATCTACGTCGGAATGACAGGCCTGCTGGGCTATTCGCGCGGGCTGCGTGTCATCGCCAACAACACGGCCAACCTGAACACGCCGGGCTTCAAGAGCTCGAGCATGCAGTTCGCCGACCTCTTCTACGGTACTGGAAATCCAAGCGGTGGCGCGGCGGGCCAGGGCCAGGACCGTTTCGGCTTCGGCCTGAACACCACGGGCACGTCCGTTTCCTTCAAGCAGGGCGATCTTCGGGCCACCGGCAACGACCTGGACATGGCTGTGGACGGTCAAGGCATGTTCGTGCTGCAGGATGCCGAGGGCAAGATCAGCTATTCGCGGGCTGGCCAGTTCAAGTTCGACCCAAACGGCGTGCTGGTCGACCGCGGTAGCGAGGCCAAAGTGATGGGGCTGGACGACAGTGGCGCCTTCGTCGAGATCTCCGTGGCCGGGCTGATGACGAATGCCGGAAAACCGACGTCTCGTGTGAAGTTCACCGGCAATCTGTCGAGCACGGCCACCGAGCAGACCGTCGGCAATGTCAAGGTCATGGATGCCTCGGGGGCGGAGCACCTGTTGAGCATGAAGCTCACCAACACGAATGCGGCATCGCCCGGCAGTTGGCGCGTGGATGTGACGGATGGTGGTGTCTCGGTGGGCAGCGGCCAGATCGTCTTTCTGGGTGGCAGGCCGTTGGCCGAGTCGGCAAGCTTCTCGCTGAACTATGCCCCTGCGGGCCAGCCCACGATGAGCGTCGCCTTCGACTTCGGCACGGACGTCACCTCGTTCGCCGCCGGCAACCTCTCGACGCTCGCGATGGGCTCGCAGGATGGCGTGGGTCCCGGGGCGCTGAGCGGTGCCAGCTTCAACGAGAGCGGTGTGCTGGTCATGGGCTACTCCAATGGTCAGACCACCCAAGGTGCCCGGCTGGCGCTGGGTCGCTTCGATTCGCCGGATGCGGTCGTCGCCGTCGGCGGCAATCGCTTCTTGCCGACAGACGGGCAGGCATGGCACATCGGCGTCGCAGGTGCAAACGGTTTCGGTGCCGTGCGCTCGGGCGTGGTCGAGATTTCCAATGTGGACCTCTCCCAGGAATTCAGTGATCTCGTGGTCATGCAGCGCGGCTACCAGGCGAGTTCTCAGGTGATCTCCACGGCCAATGACATGCTCCAGGAACTCTTCTCGATGAAGAGCAAATGAATACGCCGTCTGAAGCGATTGCGAGACACGGCTCGGCATCGGCGCTTCTGTCGTTGGAAGAGTCGGCTCGACGCGTGCGTCCACTTCATTGGTGGTCGCAGGATCAACAAGCGATGCTTCGACGCCGCTTTGCCGCACTTCTGCAGGCCTGGGGAAAGGATTGGCTCTCTGTCGAGCGCCTGCCGGACGAACTTGAAGTGGCAGTCATCGCCTCGCAAGAGGGGGCAACGTTGCCAGATACTCAGGCGATGTGGGCATACGACGATGCGCAAGGGCAGGATCCGCAGCGCATCACGTCGTCGGTACTCGCTGCGTTGACTCGGCAGCTTTTCGATTTCGACCCGTTGGCGTTGATCGCCACGCGGGCAGTGCCTCAGATCACGTTGACCGTGGCGCGCGCCGCGTTGGACGATTGGCTCGATCGATTACGCCGCCTCTTCGGTGCGATGCCCCTGGTCGAATCCAGTGATCCGGGCCGTCTTTCTTCGTCGGTGCCCAGTGCCTGGTCGGGGGCACTCGAGGTCAGAATGCCGTGGTGCGGCGGCGTCTGGCACCTCCACCTGCCTCATGAGGCGGTGGCAGCCATTCTCGGGACGCAAGGCGTTCATCCGTCCTCGCCCAGACCGCTGGTGACCGAGCCCATCGCATTGCAGCACGCACTCTCCGGAAAACACCTGGCGGTTCGAGTGATCCTGGACGGCACGCAACTGAGTCTGGGCCAGCTTCGCGAACTGCAAGTGGGGGACGTCGTGACGCTCGCGCACGCGCTCGACAAGCCGGCCGCGCTGGCGGGGGCGGATGGCGCGGAGATCTGCAGCGCCTGGCTTGGTCAGGCCGACGGCCGAGTCGCCGTCGAACTTGCCCCCCTACCGGCTGCTGCCGTTCCTGTCGGCGTTGCCGTTCCCACCAACATTCACCCATCCAAGGGACAGAGCAAATGACACAAGCTGTAGACAGCATCGCCGCGGACAACCGCGCCAGCACACGGCACACATCGACGCCTTCGGCCCTGGCCGAGAGTCGTGGGGCCGCCGGCGGTGGCGCCACTGCCCAGATCATCTCGCTGCCGGAACTCGACGCGGCGGCTGAGGGGGGGCGTCCGGTCCTGGAGGACTGGAATCCACTTCATCAGATCAAGGCCACCTTGCAGGCTTGCGTTGGCCAGGCGACCATTACCGTGGGAGAGCTCCTGGGCGCGCGCGAACGGCAGGTCTTGCGCCTGGACAGTGCGATCGATCAGCCGATTGATCTGACCATCGAAGGCAAGGTCGTGGCGCGCGGGCAACTCGTTGCCGTCGATGGACACTTTGCGGTTCGCATCACGGAACTGCCCGTTTCGCTCGATCTCGCGAAGAAGCCCTGAAACCATGAGTTCGCCCCTTCCCGCGACGGCGGACGGCACGGTGTCGAGCCTTCCACCGAGTATTCCTTTGAGGCGCGAGGGTGCCGGTGCAGACACCATGGCACCGCCGGGCGATGTCGCATGGCTGGTGGTGGCCGCGCTGATGCTCGCGATCGCTTTGGCCACCTGGTGGGGCCGTAGAAAGAGGTCGTCGTCGCTTTTCGGGTCGGGTTCAGGATCCTGGCTGTCGCGTCTGGGCCTGACCGATCGCCCCATCCAGCGGGACACGGTCGAGCGGATCTCCAGCACGCGCCTGTCGCCACGTCACAGCCTGCACGTCGTCGTCTGGGACGGGCGCCGCCTGCTGATCGGCTGCACGGACCAATCCATGCGACTGATCTCGGAAGCCCCTTCCGTGCAGAGCGCCAAGCCCGAGAGTGCCGCATGAACGCCAATGGTTTGTGCGTGCCTCGCGGCCCTGTGAGGGTTCGTGCTGGACTTGTCTTGATCGGCAGCATCGTCGCCTGTGGCTGGCCTTCGTTCGCTGCCCACGCTGCGGCTGCGCCGGCAGTGGTCGCTGCGGCGACCCCTGGAATGGAGACGGCGCAGGCCTTGCGCGTCGTCCTGGGCCTCACGGTACTGGCTGTGCTGCCGGCGCTCGTTGTGTGCCTCACCAGTTTTCTGCGCATCATCATCGTCTTGTCCATGTTGCGGCACGCGATCGGCATGAATGAGACGCCGCCGAACACGGTGCTGATCGGCCTGGCACTCTTCCTGACGACCTTCACGATGTCGCCGGTGCTGCAGAAGCTCAACGTGGATGCGTTCGAGCCCTTCATGGCCGGGAAGCTGTCGATCGAAGAGGGGTACGGCAAGGGGATGGCGCCGCTGCGCGAGTTCATGGTGCGCCAGACCCGTGAAGAAGATCTCGCCCTCATGGTGGAGCTGTCGAAGGCGCCCATCCCGCAATCGATGGATGAGATCGGCAACATCCAGCTCATCCCGTCCTTCATGCTGTCCGAATTGCGCGCGGCCTTCCAGATCGGGTTCGTGATCTTTCTGCCGTTCCTGCTGATCGACCTGATCGTCTCCAGCATCCTCATGGCACTGGGCATGATGATGATGCCACCCACCACGATCGCGTTGCCGTTGAAGATCCTGATGTTCGTTCTGGTCGACGGGTGGAGCTTGGTGCTCAAGTCGCTGGTGGCCAGTTTTCATTGAGCGCCTGACGCGATGCCTGCAACGAGCGATTCGATCTCCGATGGTGTCGATGCCGGGTCTGACCTGCCCGGCTTGTGGCATCGGTGGCGGGCGGACGGCGACAGAGACGCGCGTGAGGCGCTCATCCGCCACCATATGCCGTTCGCACGGATGATGGCCGCGACCGTGTTCTCTCGCCGCACCCACAACGATGTGGAGTTCGACGACTATCTGCAGCTCGCGTCGATCGGACTGGTCGAAGCGGTCGATCGGTTCGACCCGGATCAGGGCGCGCAGTTCAAGACCTTCGCGTCCAAGCGCGTCCAGGGCGCTGTGCTCAATGGCTTGGTGAAGCTGACCGAAAAGAATCAGCAGATTCATCTGAAGATGCGCCTGCGCCAGGAGCGCCTGGACGCCGCGAAGGACGCGGCACGTGAGACCACCGACGCGGGAGGGCTTCAAGGATCCGACAAGTTGTTCCGCTATCTCGCGGAGGTCGGCATCGGGCTGGCTCTGGGCTTCATGCTGGAAGACACCGGCATGGTCGATGCCGAGTCCTTCGATGGCGAAGCGCAGGCGCCGTCGCCGGAGGTGAGCTACTTTCGCCAGGCTGAAACCACGCAACTGCGCTCGCTGCTGCGCAGTTGCATCGCGCAGCTGTCCGAGCAGCAGAAGCTTGTCATCAGCTACCACTACCTCCAGGAAATTCCTTTCGACGAGATCGCCCAGACCATGGGGGTGACACGCGGACGGATCTCCCAGCTCCATCGCCAAGGTCTGTCGAAACTGCGCGAGGCCTTGTCGAACGACGTACGCTGCGACGTATCGTTGTAAGTCTCTTCCGGATAAATTTCCATTGACGCAAGCACCGCCCCCTTTTTCATGAACGATTCCACCAACACATCGAACGCAGCGCCCGTCGCCGTTGCCGCCCCCCGCCTGCAGGCAATGCGGCAGCGGCTGGACCGACTTGACGGATTCCTGCGCGAGGACCCGGCCAACCAGACACTGCTCGTCGATGCCTTCGAGACGGCGCTGGCGTGCGGTGAATGGGAGCGGGCGCACTTCCATCTGCGCCACGGGCAGTCGCTGCAGGTCGATGCGTTGGCATGGCGCTTGCGCGAAGGCGATTTTTTCCTGGCGCAGCAGCGTTACGACGAGGCGGTCGCGACGCTGGCGGCACTGGCGGGCACGCCTGGTGCACCCGATGGATTTGCGCATGTGCTGCTGCACAACCAGGCCTTCGTTGACTTCAGGCGATACCGATTCGGCGACTGTATCGCGCGACTCGAGGAGGTTCTGGCCGGGCCTCAGTCACTATCCCTGAACCGTGCCCCGGTACAGACGGTTCGAGCACTGCAGCAACTCTGGCTGAGGGCGCTGCACCAGCACGCTCAGCGTGCGCGAGGGGTCGCATGGGCACAGGAGGCCGAACAACACAATCGGCTGGATGTGCACGCTGGCGGCGTCGCCAGCCTGCTCGCGTTCGATGTTGAAGATTTCGCCAATGCCCGCCGCTGGGCACAGGCGAGTCTTGCCGCTGGGGAAGACGCCCCGGTCGAGGCTCTGGTGACGGAAGGCAGCGCGGCGCTTGCTGCGGGCGACCCGCAGCAGGCGGTGCAGGTCATCGACCACGCGCTACAAGCGTACCCCGGCGAAGGTCGCGCCTGGTCGGTTCGCGGATTCGCCCAACTTTACCTGGGCTCAATCGATCAGGCCGAAGCCGCGTTCGATCGTGCGGTAGAGCTGATGCCACGGCACATCGGGACGTGGCACGGGCTGGGCTGGACGCAGATGCAGCGTGGCGATCTGGGCGCTGCCCGGCGCAGCTTCGAAACCGCCCTGGCTTTGGATCGGAATTTCTCCGACACCCACGGTGGGCTGGCCGTGGTCCTCGCCTTGGAGGGCGCGAGACCCGAAGCGGAGGTGCACGTCGAGCTTGCACTTCGTCTGGACCGCAGGAGTCTGTCCGGTCTCTATGCACAGGCTCTGCTCGACGGCAGGGTGACGGATCAGGGCGAACTGCGCCGGCTCGCCAAGCGTCTGTTTGGCGACAGACCGGCGCCGTATGGTGGCCGCGTGGTCGACCTCTTGCCCTCACTTGGGGATGGCGAGCCCGGAGGCGTTCCCAAGGCCAGATGAGCTTGGGCGGGAAGCTAGCGTGACTGCCCTTTCGCAGGCGCGGCATCGGCCAATAGCAGGTCACCGGCTTCGCGCAAAGCCGCCTCGAGCGCCTTATCGCTTTCCATACGCTGCAGCACGGCGTTGACCATCCGATCGAATCCCTGGTCGTCGAGCCGATCGCGTCCGAAGGCCTGCGTGAGCACGGACTCGAGAAAAAGCCGAAAGGCCTTGCGCTGCCGCTGCGGATCATCGGGGGAAAGGGCACGCACGCGCAGCGCCACCATCTGCTCGATGCTTCGCCCTTCGGTTTTGTCGTGGGGGCGGCGTGGGGTCTCGGGCTTTGCGGTCGCCGAACGCGTATGGCGTAACGCGGCGTCAGCTCTGGTGGTTTGTCCCTTGGCTTGCGCGCTGAACTGCGCGCCGAACTGAGCGCGGATCATCGCTGCGAGCTGCGTGGAGGGATCGATCATCGCTGTCGCCGAGTCATGTACCTGTCGGTGCGCGCCGGGGCATCAATGACTGCGGCCCTGCTGTTGGTAGTTGGCCAGCAACACGTGGGTGTCGACCCGGGGTGCCTGCGATTCGGCTGTGTCGTCGGGCACCGCACGCTGCTGCAGTGCTTCGATGGCCGCGATCATCTTCTCGATGTCTCTGGACAGCGGTGCATTCGAGGTGTTGCGCACCAGGCCCTGGCGATAGTGATGCAGGGCTGCATCGAAGGCGTCGCGCGCCAGCGCGTCGAAACCCTGCACGAAATGCGGCAGCGGATCGCTCTCCGGGAGGTCCAGCAAGGGCTGCCACGTCAGCAGGGCGATCGCGGCGCGGCCTGCGGTGAACTGCACCAGGCCGAGCTGATAGCGGGCCATCGGGAAGTCCGGTGCGAGCCGCGCAGCGTTCGCGAAAGCCGCTTCCGCGTTGGCCATGTCGCCTGCGGCCGCATATTCGGCTCCCAGCAGAAACTGAGGAAGTCCGACGCTCGGGCGCGCCTGGCTTGCCTCAAGGAAGTACTCGATCGCGCGGGGTACGTCGCCAGCGTTGCTGAACTCCATAGCTTTGACCAACGCATGGTCGTACGCACTTGCATCTGGGGGCATCACCTTCTCTCCGGTTGTCATGCACAGGGCGCCGCCGAGGCGCAGCTGACATTGTCGTGTGGTGGGCGCACGTGCGCCCGCTTTGATGTGAGGCCTAGGGGCATTTAAGCCCTACGTTAAACACTCTTGCCCATTGACGGATGTATTGCAGGCCAAGCCGTACCGCTGTGGCTGCGGCGGGCGAAAGAGGAAATCCATGAAGCCGCACGCTGACGTCGACACCTCGGGGAATGAATTTGCCATCGCCCTGGGCGCCGGCGATTGGCGTCGTGCCGCAGCCCTGATCGAAGCCGCCCGATCGCAGGGGGCGTGGTCCGCCCCATGGGCCTTGCGCGAGACCGATTGGTACATGGCCCAACAGCGCTGGGATGAGGCGACAACCCTTCTCAAAGACCTGCTGTCTCGCCAACCCGAGTCCGAGTCGTATGAACTGGCCGTGCGCCACAACCTCGCATCCGCCGCACTGGCCCAGCGAGATGCGGCAGCCGCCGTGGCGTGGCTGTCGCCTTTTCTCGAGAAGCAGGGCGTGGCAGGGAATCTTCCTGCCGGTTTCGAAGCGACCCGCGTGCTCTGGGTCCGAAGCCTTCATCAATGGGGAGATCTTCCGCGCCTGATGCGTAGCGTCCTGCAACTCGAAGCTGCAGGCCAACTCGGCCCTGTTCTGGCAGGTACGGCCAGCCTGGCCGCCTGGGACATGGGCGATATGGAAGCGGCCCGCCGGTGGTGCGAGATGGCAAGCACCGCTTTGCCCCCAGAGGCACGTCCCCTGGAATCGCTCGCCACCGAAGCGTTGCTGATGCTGTCGGAGGGACATGGCGAAGAGGCAAGGACCATCGCGCGGGACATGGCGATCCGTTGGCCTCGAGAGGCGAGGGCATTCATCGTGCTCGGCTTCGCGGAACTGTCCCTCGGGGATGCCGGCACGGCTGCGCGCACCTTCGAGGCGGCCGCATCGGTAGACCGGCGCGCCGCGCAGGCATGGCGCGGGTTGGGATGGGCCCGTCTGCTGCTGAGAGATGCCGAAGGCGCAAGGAGAAGTCTTCTGACCGCTCGATCGCTCGATGCGTCGCACGCAGAAACCCACGCTGGCCTTGCGCTGGTGCTTGCCATGCAAAGTCGCAAAGCGGAGGCCGAGCAGTCCCTGGCTGAAAGCCAGCGGCTGGCGCCGGCGAACGCCTCGGCCCGACATGCTGAGAGCGTTTTGGCCGGTCAGCCGGGGACGCCCCTGGAAATCGGATCCCTCGTTGCGTCGTTGATGGGGACGGGCGGCGCTGGCGACGCTCGGGTTCCGCGCACCGGACCCGGCAAGCGACAGACCCGTCAGGAGGCGGTGTCGCGTGGGAACGTCGCGCCCCGCCCGCCTGCAGTGCGCCGGTACAAGATCGCCGTCGTGACGCCGACGTTCAACCGCCCGGAACTGCTCGTCCAGACCTTGCGCTACTTCCTCGCGCAAGACGTTGTCGACTCCGACAACCTGCATTGGTTCGTGCTGGACGACAGTCCGGTGCCGGGCAGCTTGGCGAGCCTGCAGGACCCCAGGATTCACTATCGGTGTCTTCCCAGCAAGATCTCGCTGGGCAGCAAGAGAAACCAACTCAATGCAATGGCGAAGGCGTGGGGCGCCGACTTCATCTGTTCGATGGACGACGACGACTGGTATGGGCCGCAGTATGTGAGCAGCATGGTCGACCTGTTGGTGGCCAAAGAGGACTGTCTCTTTGCGGGCAGCAGCCAAGACTATTACTACCATGTTGCCAGCGGCAAGGTGCTGCGGGTTGGCGCTTCAGGGCCGGGTCATAGCTGCAATGGGGTGCTGTGTTATCGGGTGGCCGCGCTCGAGGGCCGGAAGTACGACGAGGGAAGGAATTTTGGCGAGGAGCCGTCCTTTCTGCGCGGCGCGTTTGTGGCGCAGCATCCGGATATCCAGCGGGTTCACCTGGCGCTCGCTCACGCGCAGAACACAGTGGACAAGGATCCGATCTACTTGGCACCGGCGTGCCACACCGACCTGGAACTCTCGCGCTTTCCAATGCGGACCGAAGATCGGCTTTTCTACCTTTCGCTGACCGAACGACGGAATGAGGAGGCAAGGGCGCGGGAACCGTTCGTTGCTTGAGGTCGGGCAGGCGCATTCCGGTATTGGCAGTGCGCTCACGGTGCCCAGCGTGACGTCCTGGATGCCGGTCAACTCGCCACCGTTGCCGTACGACCAGATCGTCTGGCCCGGGTTGTTGTGGTTGTTGGTGCCGTAGGTCGAGGTCTGGCGGTAGCCCTCGGCACGGTCGTAGGCGTTGGCGTAGTTGGTCACGCTCACGCCATTGCCACCGCTGTAGTCGAAGACGGTGTAGCCCTGCAGGTTGCCCGCGGCGTCGTAGCCGCCCGCGCCACCCACGCCCGGGGCTGCACCGCCGCCCAGTGCCTCGTACACCGCGGTGTACTTGATCGCATGGTCGCTCTTGTACACGTCCTGGCGCAGGATCTGTCCGTTGTCGTTGTAGCGGTTGACGCGCGTTTCGCTGCCGCTGCCCGCCAGCGCCTGTCCCTGCCAGTTGGTGCCGTTGAGGGCGTTGATATAGCCCTGGGGCAGGCCGCCGGCCGGACCGGTCTGCACCACACGGCTGGCCGCATCGTAGAAGCGGGCGTCGGTCTGCACGCCGTCGCGCACCACGCTGGTCATGCGACGCATGCTGTCGTAGCTGTACTGCTCGGTGGTGTAGCCCACGCTGGTGTGGTACGTCGCGGGGACGTCGTAGTACATCGCCACGCCGCTCTCGTCCAGGCCGATGAAGTAGCTCTGGCTGTGTTGATCGGGCAGCCGGTGAAGGCCGCCCCCGCCAAGCGCGGTCGTTCACCGAAGTGGCAGCAGCAGATGGAAGCCATCGCGCAGTTGCCCAAGGCCAAGCAACGCTTCGTCAGTGAGATGCTGGAGACGGTGCTGGCCAAGGGCTGACGAACGCAGCACCCACAACGACGAAGCCCTCACGAACCTCAGCCATGCGGCTGGGTGGTGGGGGCTTTTTTGTTTTAGCAGCTATTTAAGACTGCATGAACATCAGGCCTCGCTCGGAGCACGTTGCCATTCCGAGTCCTTCGATTTGCGCCAAGCTCGCCACCCCAGAGGCAAATCTGCAAGCTCTGATAACGAATCATCAAGGTCGAGGGCGCTCTCCAATCGAATCACCATGGCATCAGATTCTTTAGCTTCAGTCGATGAACCATGGAATTGCCATGCACCATCATCGGCATCATGGAAGGCATAAGCAATCCAATCCATTCGCTCAACCACCCTACGAGTCGTGTAGACCACGGCACTCGGAGAATCTGCAAATTTCCATTCACGCATCGTCATCACCTATTTGTTCGATTTGGCTCTATTTTGCTCACTTGTAAGCACGGCGGCATTGCTATAGCTATTGGTTCCAGGGGACACATTGGGATCCGCTGGTTTGCGAGGAATCTTGTGATCAAACTGAGCGGCGTTTCTTGGTGTAGAAACCCCTGACTGGCTTTTTGGACTGTTTAGTGCCACGGCTCCGTCTTCGTCCGAACGGAACAATCCATCGTTGATGCGGGTATTTTGCTCTGCAATTTTGCGCTTCTGTGCTGCCGTAAAGGGCTTATCCACCCCAACGCGTGGTCCGTCCTTTAAGAGCGCGCCATAGTCAATAGGCCCCTTCCAAGGCGGGAGTTGTGGCCCGATCAACTCTGGTGACGGTCCGACAAGCTCGGCATTGGGTTGAACATTGCCACCGATTTTCACAGCGCCAACACTGTTCTTTCGCCCCGCCATGCCCATGACGTTGCCGAGCCCGTTCCCGATGCCTTGCCCGATCCCGCGCCCAGCCGCCAATCCCACATCCGCATGCGCCCCTGCCGCACCGGCAACGCCAGCCATCTCGTCGAAGATCCCTCGATTCGTGTTGCCAGCTGCAATATCCAGCTGCGCCCCCTTGGTCCACAGCCCGTTGTAGAAGCTGTCACGCGTGAAGTTGGAGCCCTGGATCGCCTTGTACTCCGCAGCGAACCCCTTCCACTGCGTCGCACTGAAGTCCGAAGCCTGTTGGTTCGAATAACCCACCAACTGCATTTCCCGCGAAGGATAGTTCGACAGCCTTCTTGCCTCGTTTGGCGAGTCGTTGCCTAACGGCTCCCAATGCCCCGCAGCAAAGGAGCCATCGACCATATCGGGTCGGACCCATCGGTCCGGGAAAGGCGCCAATGGCGTGCCGGCTGCACGACCTTCGTTGCTCATCACCCCGCTGCTGTATGCCGTGGCATCTTGCGCAGCAAGAGCTTGAGCACGCGCCAGGTTTTCAGCCCGCATCGAAACGACTTCAGCATCCGTAAAAGCAGGTGACTCATCAGCCACCCCGTTGATCTCCGCTCTGTATGTGCCGTCCGGTTGGCGCAGCGACTCGACCGAGCCAGGATTGATGCCTCCTCCGCCCGCATCCGTCATCACGCCCGAGCGCAGCACCCTCGATGCATCAGCGTAGAGGGTTCCACCGCCGCCATAGCTCCGACCACCCGAGCCGAGATCGGCAAGCAACTGATCTGCCGTGGTGGCCGACATGTCCGGGCTGAAGGAGCCCGTGCTCTGCGGCAGATTGGTCGAGACGCCGCTCCACCCGCCATTCAGAGCGATGAGGCCACCCAGCGGGTCCTCGCTCGCGTAGCTGCCCGAGCCCTGCCCATTGGCCGCAGCGATGGAGTCTCCCAATGCATTGCCAAAGGCATCGACCGCGACCTGCGTCACACTCACACGGCCCCCTCGCAGTACGGCAGTGGTTGCTCCGGCTGCGAGTCCGCTTCCAGCGCGCACTGCGAAGTCGCCCACTGGCGTGCCACCCCAGGCTGCATTGAGTTCCCCACCCACGGCCTTGCCGACACCCGCACCAACAGCGCTCGCGACCACGCTCTTCCAGTTGAAGCTGCTTTGCAGCCCCGTGGCAACGGCGACGCCCTGCGTTAGCGCGCTGCCTATGGCACCGCGTATCGCTGCATCCGCGATTACATTTCCGGTCGGCGCGAAGCCGCCCATCCCCGCGCCGACAGCGCCACCAACCGCAGAGAGCGCTACCTGCTTCCAGCTGAACCCGTCCTGTGCACCGATCGCATTACCCACGACCTGGCTTGCGACAGAACCGGCTGCTCCGGATGCCGCACCCCCCGCAACGGCTGCTGCGCCAGTCATCTGATCAACGCCGATGTAGTAGCCCGTGTAGACGGTGACCACCACCGCGACGACCACCATGATGATCTGCGCAAACCCACCGCACCCACCCTCATCCTGTTCCGGAACCGGCAGGTTGGGGCTGGTGTCCCCGACGATGCGCGTCGGGTCATAGGGCTTGAACGTCCCCGACGCGTTGGCCGAGCCCACGCGTGCCGGGATTGTCAGCACCTGGCCGGCCTTCAGGTCGGCGTTGCTGCCCAGGCCATTGGCATCGGCGATCAGGTACCACAGGCTCTCGTCGCCATAGGCGCCGCGTGCGATGCCCTGGAGTGTGTCGCCGGCGGACACCGCATAGGTGCCCGGGCTCGCGCTCGGGTAGTTGCCGTCGATGGGCCTGTAGCCGAAATTGAATTCGGCCGTGGTCTTGAAATTGGGCCGGGCCGGCGTCCCGCCGGATGCCGAGATGGTCGGGTTGTCCTCGTCGCGGATCTGCCCATAGCGGCCCAGCACCTCGCCGTTGACCACCAGTTGGTACTGGCCCTCGCCATTCTGCTGCGCGTAGACCGTGGTGCCGGCCATGTCGCTCACGAAGGTGCGGTTCATGGTGCCCAGCGTGACGTCCTGGATGCCGGTCAACTCGCCACCGTTGCCGTATGACCAGATCGTCTGACCCGGGTTGTTGTGGTTGTTGGTGCCGTAGGTCGAGGTCTGGCGGTAGCCCTCGGCACGGTCGTAGGCGTTGGCGTAGTTGGTCACGCTCACGCCATTGCCACCGCTGTAGTCGAAGACGGTGTAGCCCTGCAGGTTGCCCGCGGCGTCGTAGCCGCCCGCGCCACCCACGCCCGGGGCTGCACCGCCGCCCAGTGCCTCGTACACCGCGGTGTACTTGATCGCATGGTCGCTCTTGTACACGTCCTGGCGCAGGATCTGTCCGTTGTCGTTGTAGCGGTTGACGCGCGTTTCGCTGCCGCTGCCCGCCAGCGCCTGTCCCTGCCAGTTGGTGCCGTTGAGGGCGTTGATATAGCCCTGGGGCAGGCCGCCGGCCGGACCGGTCTGCACCACACGGCTGGCCGCATCGTAGAAGCGGGCGTCGGTCTGCACGCCGTCGCGCACCACGCTGGTCATGCGACGCATGCTGTCGTAGCTGTACTGCTCGGTGGTGTAGCCCACGCTGGTGTGGTACGTCGCGGGGACGTCGTAGTACATCGCCACGCCGCTCTCGTCCAGGCCGATGAAGTAGCTCTGGCCGTCCACGGTGGTCACACGGTTGCCCCACCACGTATCCTGGGTACGGTTGCCGTTCTTGTCGTACTGGATCAGGTGGCCTTGTTGGCCGATGTTGCCCGCCGCGTCGACGGCGTCGACCACGGTCTGGCGGTTCATCGCGTCGTACTGGTAGTACAGGTTGCTGTCGAGGCTTGCGTCCTGCGTCAACACATGGGTGTTGATGTGCGTGCGGTTGCCGACCTTGTCGTACTCGATGTTGATGTAGGCGCGCCCGTCGGCCACCCACCGCATGCGACCCAGTGCGTCGTAGGCGATGTGGTTGTCCTTGTACACCGTACCTTGTGCGAACCATTCCCGGATGCGATTGCCCGCCTTGTCGTACTCATAGCGCTCCAGTTGGCCGGTATTGCCATCGAAAATGCGGCTCACGTACCCTTCGCTCGTGTACTGGTAGTGGCGATTGGTGCCGCTGTCGTAGTTGAGCTTGCCGGCGTTGTCGTAGGTGTAGCCATATTGACGGCCGCCAAAGTCGCTGTGGGCCATGAGACTACCGAAGTAGCTGTAGCTCCAGGTCGCCATGTAGCCATTTCCGTCGACCTCGGCGATCTTGCGGCCCTGCGCATCGTACGCAGCCTGGGTGCTCTGGCCCATGGGCTGGATCGTGCGAACCACGTGGCCGCCCAGGTCGTACACATAGCGGATCTTTTCACCGTCGCCGTTGGTCTGGCTGAGCTTGCGGCCGGCTTGGTCCCATTCGTTGCGCTCGACGATCTGACCGTTCGTGACGAACTGCGCCCAGTTCGTCGCGGTGTTGACGGTGAAGATGTTGACGCTGCCGTAGCGCGTCTCGAGCAGGCGCCCCACGTTGTCGTAGGTGAAGCCCGTGGCGTTGTCCATGGCGTCGACGGTGACCACCTTGTCGCCGAAGGCGTTGTAGCCGTGCCGAATCACCCCGGTGTCGGCGTTGTGCTCCTCGACGAGATTGCCGCCCTGGTCGTAGACGCGACCTTGAACATGACCGTTGGCGTCCCTGACGGCGATTTGCCGACCCATGGCGTCGTAGCTGATCTGCGTGACGGGTGCATTGGCGCTGGCGTTGCCGTCGGCATCCGGCTGCTTCTGTTCGATGAGCTGGTTGTTGGCGTTGTAGCGATAGGTGGTGACCCAGCTGGCAGAACGCGGATCGCTGATCGCCAGGGCGTTGCCCCATCGGTCGACGTTCCGATTGATGACGGGCCGCGGCGATTGGCCGTATCCATCGATCCAGGGCGACTGGTTGGCCGGCGCGCCGGCGGTGCCGGTGCCGCTGATCATCGATGAGCCCGCGGCCGTCGTGTTGCTGGACGCGAAGCTGGGGCCCGCCGCTGGGATGGTGTGGCTCGGCGTATAGGGCGGCGTCGTGTCCACGCTCGACGGGGCGGTGGGGGCCCCGGGCACCCACACGTCCACGACCTGCCACTGTCGCTGGATGACCACGTAGGGCGTTGCCACGACCACCCCGTTGACCATGCTGTAGCCCTGGCCGTAGATCGGGTTGTTCGACTCGTCCTGGCCGACAACCACGGGGGCGCCGTAGACAGGATCACCCGGTGTCGAACTGATGATGAACTGGTTCGGATCCGCCGGCGTGACCAGGGTGCGAACCTGAACTTGAACCGTCTGCTGCTGGTACTGAGTTTCGTACCGGGTCACATAAATGGGATTGCCTGATTCGTCGAGAGCCTGGACCGGGTTCGTTCCGACCTGAACCTGGTAGGTGTAGGTTTCCTCGTGGTATCGGGTTTCGTACACCGGCTGATAGCCGGTGATGATGGGCTGGGACACCGCGACCTGGACAGGATAGGTCTCGGTCGCCCAGCCGGTATGGGCATAAACCCAGTCGTACACCGTGCGATAGTGCGTCTCGTAGGCCGTCGTGTAGATGACGTTGCCGGCTTCGTCCAAGGCTGGAACCCACTGACCCGATTCGTTCTGCACCATGACGGGCGGCCCCTGCACGGCCACGGTGTAGGCCTCGGTGCGGGGTACCTGAACCCACGTGTAAACGGGGACCGTCCGCTGCTCGTAGTGCGTCTCGTAGATCGTCTGGTACTGGATGTTGCCGGCTTCGTCCGTGGCGTAGATTGGTGCCGTTCCGACCTGGACCAGCGTACCCACGGTACGCGTACCGGTGCGCGTCTCGAACACCGGCGTGGTGATGATGTTGCCGGCTTCGTCGCGTGCCCAAACAGGGTCTTGCCCCACCACGACTTGCACCGGAACGGTTTGGGTGACCTGTTCGGTGTGGTAGGTGTAGTAGGGGATCGCCCGTACGGGTCCGTAGACCGGCCCAGACGATTCGTCCCCGGCAGAGATCAGGTCGCGCCCATAGCCTTGCCCGAAGATCGGGTTGCCGAACGGATCCTGCCCAACGACGACCGGAGGGCCATAGGTGACGCCACCCCCCGTGTAGCCGACGATGTAGCCGGAGGGGTCCGCGGGCGTGATCGTGACAGGCACATTCACCAACACCTGGGTCGGCGTGTAGTGGCCCGGTGTCGGCGGATTGATGGTCAGCACACCGAGGGCCTGCCCTGTGCGCACTGCGTTGTGATTCTGAGCGACGATCTCGTAGTCGTAGTTGCCCGGCGGCAATCCGCGCAGGTCAACCTGCTGTTTGCCGAGGCCGAGGCTCGATTCATTGGTACCGAAGAGAACGGTCTGGACCGGCAAGGTCTGCCAGTCACTGCTGCCTTGCAACCGGTAGCGGAAGGTGACCGTCGAGACGGGGAAGACACCATCGAGCGGCCATTGAACGACCGGTACGTAGGCCGCTCCACCGATCAGGTTGCCGGACTCGTCCGTCTCATAGATCGGAAAGCCCGATTCGTCAACGCCGGTGACGTTGCCGCCAAGTACCGCGAGATCCGCCGAGACGCCGAAGATGACCGGATAGTTCTGCTGCGGAACCGTCTGCGGCGGCCTGAAGCCGGTGCTCGCGATCTGCCCGGTCGCGTGGGCGTAGGGAACGCCTTCGCCGGGGTGAATCCAGAGAAGTTCGTAGTCATAGGTGCCGGCGGCGATGTTCGCAACGTCGACGCCGTCCTTGCCGTTTGCATAGCCACCCACGGCAACGGAAGTCCATGCGCCGGTGCTGCCCACGGGGCGCATCCGGAAGACCTGTTCGACTCCGAGTGCTGGCGGCTGCCACATCAGCTGGCCGCCGTAGAGGACGCCCTCCATGCTTCCGGGCGCCGGAAAACCGATGGCGCCGCCAATGACTTGAAGCGCAGGTGCCGAGAGCGTCAGATTGCCCGTCCCGACCACAACGCGGGTACCCGTCGTGCTGATCTCGGTTGCGCGGTATTCATACGTGCCGGCCGCGAGACCGCTGGCATCGAACCGGAGCTTGTCGCCGAAGTTCACCAGCCCTGCAGACGCCCAGCCGCCGTCGCCTGGCGTTCCGGCAAGGCGGATTTCCAGTTGAACCGTGGTGCTTGGATCGGTCGGCGTAGCGACGTCGATCACCTGACCTCCGTAGCCGAGTGACTGCTGGTTGGTGATCTGCTGCCAGTTCCCGTAGAGATCCTTCTTGTAGACCGCCATGCGGGTGATCTTGCTGATGCCCCCCGTCACGGCGTCGGGGTCTTCCCAGCTCAGCGTCGCGCTTTCGAGTCCAGGCGCCGCTGCGAAGATCTGCGTGTGGGTGCGGCTCTCTAGGCCCGTCGTGCCCACGACGTTGCCCGATTCATCGGTGATCGGGATAGGATTGTTCGACTCGTCGAGCTGCTGGCCGGCAACGGTGAGATATTCGATGACGACCTTGACGTCGCCGCTGCCCAGCTGGCTCAACGGAGCCCAGGACACCGAAACCCTGTTGGTGCCCATCCAGTCGGAAATGCCCGATTCGTCGCTCGCACGGGTCGCCGAGGAGGTGATAGACGCCTGGCTGTATGTGCGGCCGGTGGTCGGCCCTTGTGAAATTTCCTGATGCTCGACGCCGACGGTGCGGACCAGATGCCCCAGGGCGTCGTAGACCATGTCCGTCCGCCGCGTCGGTGCACCAAGGAGTTCAGCCGGTGCGGACGCGGTGCGCAGGTTCAGGTTTGCATAGGTGGCGCCGTAGCTGATCATTTGCGACGTCTGCAACCCCATCAGGTTGTAGAACGCCACCTTGTCCACGCCGTCGCCTGCATTGGTGCGCCACACGTTGCCGGCGTTGTCGTAGTCGAAGTATTCGCCGGCCTGTCCGTTGACGCTCCTGTTCGTCACCTCGCCGAAGGCATTGAACTGGCTGAGCGAATCGACGAGCCCGGCCTGGGCCTGACTGACGTTGACCACCGTGCCACCGCTGACCACGGCGGTTGAAGCCGGGTCGATCACATGGGTTTGCTGACCGAGCTTGTCGTACTGGTAGGCTCGGAACAGCGTGCTGGAGGCGCCGTCACCGTTTGTGAGCATCCGCCATTCCTTGGCGAGATGGCCCTGCGCGTCGTAGGAGCTGTATTTGCTCGAGCGCGCGGCATCCGTGGTTTGAGTCACATGGCCCAAGCGATCGTAGGCCGCAAAGCTGGCTCGATCCGCCGCGTCGGCGGCGACTGCATAGCTCGTTTCATTCGCGCTCGCAGCGCCACGGTTGAACTCTGTGATCACCAGTGCGTTGCCGTAGGCGTCCCGTCGGAACTCCGTCAGCGGTGTGAGCACGGTATTGGTGGCGGAACTGTATCGGGCCGGAGCCGCTACCGCCCGCACGCGGCCGAGCGCGTCAAAGTAGCTGTAGGTGCTCGCACCGGTGGCGTCCGTGGTGCGGGTGAGGTTGCCCACCGCGTCGTAGCCGAAACCGGTCACCAGCGTGCTGAAGGCGCCGACGCCGAGTTCGACGTTGACGCGCGATTCGCTGGTCTTTCTGCCAGCGAGGTCAAAGCTGTAGAGCGTGAGGCGGTCGCTCGCGCTGGCTGCCGTGCTCGGGACCCCCACTGCCGGCGACTGGGGGTTCCAGCCGGCGATCGCGGTGGCGAATTCCTGGTGAAGTACCTGATTCCCGACAGCATCGAAGCCCTGGGTAGTCAGATAGCCGAGCGCATCGACCGTGGCGACAAGTTCGCCCTTCAGGTTGTAGTACTGCGAGGTCCGCGCCCATTCCTGCGTCAGCGCATTGGTGAGCACCGCCACCTGTGTGACGCCGCCAAAGGCGTCGTACGTATTCACGGTGGTGCGGGCGCCCGTGAAGTATTGGTTGGCTTCCTTGGTCGAGTCGTAGACGAAGGCTTCGGACTCCCGGGTGCGGACGACACGACCGAGCGCGTCATGGTCCGTGAGCAGCCGTCGGTCCTTGGAATGGTCAACGCCCGCCGCACTGATGGCTGCCTCGACCTGGGCCGAGTTCAAGCTCGACGGATTGCCGCTCGTGAGGGCGGTGGCCGCAGCGAAGCGTGTCAGCTCGATGACATCGCCCCAGGTGTTGCGCAGGTAGCCGGTGACGTAGCCCAATGCGTCGACGTCATATCGCAACTGCCCGCGCACGTCGTACGCCTTGTAGCTGTAGTTGCCTGCCACGTCGCGATTGCTGACGGCATTGCCGAAGACGTCGTAGCGCGTCTCCGTGTAGAGCGTCGACAGGGTTTCTGTGCGTGCAGCCAGGCCAGACGCACCGTTGGTGACCAGGTTGTCGCCTGCGGGGTTGTAGACGCCGACCTCGGGATAGATCACCTTGATCTGATGGCCCACCGCGTCGTACGCGTAGGTGGTGGTCCGTTGCTCGGGGCGGCCCAGCGCCTCGGTGCGGGCCCGCAGGTTGCCCAAGGCGTCGTAAGCCATGCGGGTCACGAGGTTCGCGCTGCCGGAGTGCGCCGCATCGACGACCAGATTGCCTGCGCCGTCGAGCACGAGAGCCGTCATGTCGACCGCGGGCGCCGTCTCCTGGGTCATGCGACCCGCGGCGTCGTAGTCATAGCTCCAGACGGCGCCCAGCTTGTTGGTGAAACTGGTCTTCAGGCCCAAGGCGTTGTAACCATAGTGCTCGGAAGCGCCCAGCGGGTCGGTGCTCGTGCTGAGTCGCCCGGCCGCGTCATAGGCGAAGCGGTTGGTACGGTCGCCCGGGTCTGCTACCACGGCGCCTGCGATCGATGCGGCGGTGCCTGCGTTCGTCGCGGAGATTGCCAGCGCATACTCCGTCACCGTACTTAGCTGGCCGAAGCTGTCGTAGCTGTTCTTCTTGACGTAGCCGAGCGCGTCGACGCTGAAGATCAGTTGGCTCTCGGCATCGAAGGACCTCTTGGTGATGCGATCCGCACTGCTCGCGCTGGTCAGCGCGCGGAGGTCCCAATGGTCTGCAGACCAGTTGTTGCCCAAATGGGCGAGGTTGATGCGGTTGGCGCGTGCCGTGCTCCGGACGGCGTTGCCCACCGCGTCGAAGGCTGTCTCCGTCACGGCACCGGAACCGTCCATGACCGCGATTTGGCGGTTGGCAGCATCGAACATGGCGATGCTGATGCGGTCCTGGTCCAGCGGTGCGTAGGTGAGCGCGGATTCGACCTGCGCTCCCGTGAGCGCACCTGTTCTTGTAGGTGGCGCCAGACGTGCCGCAAATGCATAGCGAAGAACGATGTTTCCGTTCTTGTCGTATCCGGTCTTGGTGACCGCACCAACGGCATCGATGCCAAAAATTTGACGGTTGGCCCTGTCGTACACCGCGTCAGTGATCCGGTCTCCGGCCGCGGGAGGTACGGTGCTAGGCTGAGCCGGCGCCGCCACTGGCGTGGCGTAGTCGATGCGCTTGGTCAGGTTGCCATTCTTGTCATAGAGCCGCTGCGAAACGGCACCGACGCCGTTGGCGCTCCATGTGAGCCGATTGGCACGGTCATAGACAAGGCGATCATGCGCGTCCGTTGCGACGTTGGCGACAGCGACGAGCGCTGCGTCCAACTGGGCGGCCGTGGCAGTTGCGGAAACGGACACGGCCGTGGCGTAGGCCGTGCGCTCCACCACATTGCCGTTGCCGTCGAAAGACTGCCGGACGACGGCGCCTGTTCCGTCGATCGTATGCGTCGCCCGGTTGAGCACGTCGTAGACCACGCGAACACGCTGGTCGTGCATGGCGTCGACCGCAGGACTGGGCACGCTGCCGGCGACCCAGCCCGAAAGCGCGATGCGCTGTGCATATGCAACGCGCTCGATGACATTGCCATTTGGGTCGTAGGTGAACTTGACGACTTCACCCAGGCCACTCACCGTGGCGACCAGCCGACCGTCCTTGTCGAAAACGCGATGTTCGACATGATCGGCGGCGGTGTTGGCGACGGCCCTTGACTCGATGTCCGACAGGCTTGGCGAGGTGGGAAGCCCTGAAAGCGACACCGCCGCTGCGTAGACCTGCGTTCGCACGATGCGCCCTTCGGCGTCGTAGTCGTCGCGCTGGAGTCGGCCCAGCGCGTCGAGCGTGAAGATCAGACGGTCGTCGGCGTCGTAGACGAATCGGGTGAGATTGCCGTTGGGATCGGTCTGACCCGTGACGTTGCCGTTCTTGTCGTAGCTGAAGGTGCTCGTGAGGTTCAGGCCGGCGGGATCCACCTGCTCCTGGGTTCGACGGCCCAACGTGTCATAGCTGTAGCGAACCGTGGTGCCACCAGGACTCACCACGGTGAGCGTCTTGCCCCGTCCGTCGTAGGTGTACTGCGTGACCAGATTCAGGCCGCTCGGATCGACGCTCTGACGAATGAGCTGACCCTTTCGGTCGTACTCGAGCCGAGTCAGCGTGCCGTTCGGATCCGTGACGCCGATTTGCTGGCCCTTGGCATCGTATTCGTAGGTGGTGATCAGGCGGAGGCCACCCGGGTCGACGATGCGCTGCAGAAGTCGGTTGGCGCCGTCGTAAGTGAACTCGACCGTGTTTCCGTTGGCGTCTACAGTCTGGCTCAGCCGATTGGACCGGTCGTAGGTATTGGTCGTGGTCGTGAGCGCCGTGGTCGTCGATAGAAGGTTGCCGTTGCGGTCGTAGCTGAAGCTGGTCGTATTGCCATTGCCGTCCACGACCCGCTGCGTCTGGCCCTGGCGGGAATGCACGGTCGTGATCGTGATTCCCTCGGGCGAGGTGATGGCGACGCTGCGCAACGCCTTGTCGTATGCGAAGAACGTCGTGTTGCCGAGGGCGTCGGTCTGCGACAGCACCTGATCGAAGGCGTCATAGCTCGCACTGCGCAGCGCATTGAGCGGATCGCGCGTCGTGATCACACGGCCGAGTCGGTCGTAGGTCTGCTGACGGACGTTCCCGTTGGCATCGACGCTGCGGGTGGTGCGCCCGAAGGCGTCATAGACCGCGCTGCTGATGGCATTCACGCCGGACGCGTCGAGCGCTGTGCCGGTCACCAGACCGCGGCGGTCACGCGTGGATGTCTCCGTCAAGGTTCGACCGTCGCCCACTGCCTGCGAACGAACAACCGTTTCGCCGAATGCGTTGTAGTTGAACTGCGTTGCGTTGCCGAGCGCGTCGGTGCTTGCGGACAGCTGACCCGTGGCGGCGTAAGTGAAAGTCTGATGGCTGTCCACCGCGGGATTGCGGATCGTGTTGACTGCGTCGTTCAATGCGGTACCGATGGTTCCATCGATCACCCCGCCTCCTAGCCCTGCCAGAACCGACGCGCTGATACGTGTGCCGTACTGGACCGTCGCGATCACTTGTCCCAGTGTGTTGTAGGTGCGCTCCTGAACTTCACCCAGGGCATCGATGGTGTGGGTGAGATGATCGGCGTAGTCGTAGTAGAAGCGCGTCTTGTTGCCGTAGCCGTCGACGGTGCTTGTCCGCCGGCCTGCGGCGTCATAGGTGTGGGTCAGCCCGTACTGCGCCCAGATCGCGTCGATCTGCGCCTGGGTCTGATTGCCGGTCAGGAGCGCGCTGCCTTCGCCGGTGAGTTCCCCAACAAGCCGGCCCTGGATGTCGTAGCGAGCGGTCAGCGTTCGCGCTTCCGCGGTGCCCGCCGCGCTGGTGGTGCGCACGAGGTGGCCGACGCTGTCGTAACTGTATTCGGTTGCCGTTCCCTCGTAGTTCACCGAACGAACCGTTCGGCCCAGACTGTCGTAGGTGACCACGGTCGAGCGGTCCTCGGGGCGAGAGGCCGGGCGAATCTGGGGAACGGTCAGCGCGTAGTCGATTGCCGTCGTCAGGAAAGCCTGATCCACGCGCGTCGCGTAGCGCACTGCTTGGGTGACATTTCCGGCTGCGTCGTACACGCGCTCCGTCAGATACCCCTCGGCATTGATCTCCGCCGCGATCCGGTTCTGCGCGTCGTACAGCCATCGTGAGCGCTGGTTTTGCGGGTCTGCACGATCAAGCGTTGCCAGCAGAGAGGGCAGGGAACCCGTCGCACGCTGAGCAGAGGCCGTCGCGACGCCGTAGGCCAGCTGTTCAACCAATCGGCCGCCGGCATCGTAGGTGAACTCGACAAGGTAGCCCTCGGCATCGAGCGTTGCGCGCAGCAGGCCGTCACTGTCGTAGAAGCTGCGGCTGATCCGGTCGTTGGCGGCATCGCTGGCGGGCTCTGTCTGGGCGAAGGTCGGCGCAGTGCCCAGCGCGCTGGTGTTGATGCGCGTGCTGCGCTCGATCACCGCCACCACACGCGACGCGCCGTCGTAGACCGTGTCGGTCACGGCGCCTGCCGAATCGATGGAACGCACCAACCGGCCGGCCTGGTCGTAGATCTTCCAGAGCCGTTGATCACCTGCGCTGGCAGCCGGTCTGAGCGGCGTCAGCAGGTTCGCAGGCGCCGCCGCTGGATTGGCGAGCAACTGGGCGACCATCACCGGATCGGTGGGATTTGCATAGACGATTCGTTGTGTGACCTGGCCGTTCGCGTCGTAGACGTACTCGGTCAGACGCCAGGTCCCATCGATTTCTGCGACAAGGCGGCCGGCTTCGTCGTAGAGCATGCCGGTGCGCACGCCGGTGGGATCTACCCGCATGTACGGTCGTCCCAGTGGGTCGTACAAAAAAGTCGTCTCGCCCAGAGAGTTGCCGCCCGGGTCGCGTTGCCAGACGCCGATCAGGCGACCCGCGCTGTCGTAGGCGCTGGTGGTCGCCAGGCCATTGGCAGAGGTCACCGTCGTTCGACCGCCGGCGTCGTCGTAGCTGGTGAGCGTGCTGTTATTCAGGGCATCCCGTGCCGCGATTTGCCGTCCCAGTCCGTCGTAGGCGTACTGCGTGAGGCCGCCGTTCGCATTCACCGTGCTCAGCAACAGGCCCGAGCGGTCGTAGACGTACTCGTTCACACTCTGAGTTCCATCGACGACACCGGTGCCATCGGCATTCAGCCCGGCGTAGGTCGTGGAGCGCTGCAACTGGCCTCGGGCGTCGTAGGCGAAATCGGTACGGCTGCTTTGCGTGCGCTGCGAGGTGCTCGCGGCCCAACTGCTCATCTGGGCCTCGGAGGGCACGGTCGTGCTGTTCAGTGCTGTGGTGTCGTACAGGGCACTGCCGGTGTAGTCGATGGCGCTGGTTTTCTGCCCGTAGCTGTCATAGCGATACTCCGTCACGCGGCCCGACGGACTCACAACAAAGCGCAGGAGATTCCTGGCACTGCCGTCGTACACGTAGCGGGTGGTCTCGGGGGCGCCGGCCTGAGCGCTGCCGGCGCCGTCCGGATCCGCGATCGCGTACACGGTTTCCGTCAGCAGTTGATTGTGCGTGTCGAATGTGCGCGAAATGGTGTTGCCCGCGGCATCCCGCTGCAGCACCTGGTTGCCGTTCGCGTCGTACTGCATCGTGACGGCCTGGCCCTTGCCGTCGATCACCTGGAGCACGTCCCCGTTGCTGTTGTAGCTGAAGGTGGTCGTCGCCGAGACGCCGCCGGTCGCCGGCGCCTTGACCTCGACCAGGCGTCCTTCGGGGTCGTAGGTATACACGGTGACCAGCCCCATGGGGTCGATCACGTTGGTTCGGCGATTCACCGTGTCGTAGTTGTAGTACGTGACGCCGCCCATACCGTCGGTCACCGTGGCCACCCGGTATTGGCCGCCGGTCTGCACGTAGGTGAACTGCAGGCTGGTACCGTCGCTCTGTGTGACCGAGGCAATACGCTTGCTCGTGCCGTCGTAGGTGTAGGCCGTGAGGTAACGGCTGCCGTCGGAAACCGAGTTGTCCTCCGGGCTCAGATCGACACTCACGCTGGAGAGCCGGTTCGCGGCGTCGTAGACGTAGCGCACGCGCGTGAGCGTGGAGCCGCCCGCAGCGACCGTGCGGATCTGGGTGAGGTTTGTACCGGTGTAGTCGAAGTAGGTCACCTCGCCGTTGGCGCTGCTCATGCTTTGCAGCGTGCCGTTGGCGTTGTAGGCATAGCTGACCGTGTTCCCGCTCGGGTCCACCACGGACATCAAGCGGCCTGCACCACTGGTCTCGTATCGCTCGATCAGCCCGCTGCTGCCATCGGTCCAGATCCAGCGACCCGTAGCGGCATCGTGCGCCACGGTGTCGAAAGCGCCAGCACCCGCTGTGCTGACGTACTTGCTGCGGCTGCTGTCCCAGGCGTAGACGGCCTGGGCACCGTCGCGGTCGGTCCTTGTCACCGTGCTGCCTGTCGCGCCCATGGTGCCGGTCAGCAACATGCTTTGACCGAACGCGCCGACATTCCAGTTGTCGCCGTTGTCGTCCGTGAACAGGCCCTGGCTGTTGTACGTGCGGACGGCCGCGATGTCGAGGCCGCGTCCCTCGAGTCGGTCATCGAAGTCCTGAAGGACAAGATTTCCGTTGGCGATGTTGACGAAGGACTGCTCGGCGTTGCGTCCCTGTCCTGCCGTCCCTAGGACGCCACGCTGTCCGAGCGTGCTCAAGGAAGTCAAGCTCAGACCAAGGCTGTTTCCGCTGACGATGGCTGCCATTTTCTTGTCCGTCTCTTCGGTTGAAGCGAACCGTCGTTGACTCAGCCTGCCTTGTGCCCCACCTGCCGGTCGGATCTCAAAGCCCAGGGCCATCCCTGGCGGCCGCCGACCCACCAGCAGTGGTTTGGCGCACGGTTCTGGAAATACATCCATGTCTGCCGGTCTTTGTTTAGCGCCGCTCAATGCCGTCAGCAGTTCGCTAAACGAATCGGACGTCGTGCGGATAGATTGATCGACGGCGTGTTCAGGCCATGCGGGCCGTCGTCCGTTCAGGCATCGCCTCCGGAGGCGGCGACGGTGCAGAAGCATACAAATCAGTCGAATCCAAGCTATGGCTTATCTTCTTGTCACGTTGAATCATTTCAAGGTTGTCCAGTCTTGGGCAAGGAGCGCGGGGGCCCGCGTGAACTTGGATGTCGCGACGTTCGAACTCGAGGTGCGCGCCGGCAATCGCATCTACACGCTCTATCCACAGTTCTTCGCTGTCTTCGAGGGTACGTTCGGGCACTCGCCGGTGCTCTCCGCAGCTGCGGACGGCTTCATCGGGTGGTTGCCTTACAAGCCGCTGCGCTGGGAAATGGCCACTGAGAAGCTGTCTTTCAAGCGCTTCCTCGGAACTCACGACGAGCCCACGCCTGCAAACTGGGTCGGTCCAGACGACACGCCAACGGCCGACTTTCTGCTCAAGAGGTCGCGTGGTTCATTCGGCTATGACCTTTTCGGTCCTTATCACGCCGGGACCGATCTTCGGGCGACGCTGGCTGCGGCCAACGGAAGTCGGCCTGCCGAAAGCACACTGTTCGCTGAGCGCTTCGTACCTGGAACCAATCTCAAGGTTTGGTTCTGGGGCGGGGAGGCCTTCTATGCGCACTTGCACCCGTATCCATTCATTGAAGGAGATGGGGGCAGCACGGTCAGAGCGCTTGTCGACCGCCGCCTGGCACTCGTACGGCGTCGCTTTGATGAGTCCGCCGACATGATGATCATGCGTGCGGCACTCGACTACCAGCGGGTCGGGCTCGATGACGTTCTTCCTGCAGGTCAGAAGGTGTGGCTCGACTATCGGTATGGCCGCCGCTACGCGGTCGATCCGACAACCGCGCAAGAGGACAACGCGCTGGCGCGGCTGACAGTCAGTGCCCGGGAGCAGGTAGCACGCATCGGACAGAAACTTGGTGACGCGATGCTCAATGAGCTTGGTGCGCCGGTGCTCTTTTCAGTTGACGGGGTCGTCGACGACGAGGGAAAGGTGTGGTGGTTGGAGATGAACTCGAACCCTGTGATGCCGCCGCAAGGTTATCCCTGGGTCTTCCGTGATCTTTTTGGCATTCCTGTCCCGGCAGAGTTTCTCCCGTCGTCCAGTGCCCTTGCCCCTGCGGCGACGGTCGTGCGATCCACGAGGCAGACCTCCGCAACGATCGCTTCGCCCGAATTGATGGTGGTCCCTTGATGCAGACAATGATCAAGCAGCCGGAGGCTGTCATGCAGGACAGTCACCAGAGCGGGGAGCGCTTTGCGCAGGCATCGGCAGCCGAGGTTGCCGCCAGCTTGGCCGACCGCGCACGGATCTGTCCGGTGTTAGCAGGCGTCGGGTGGCTGTCCGGGGGACGTCTGCGGCTGCGGTTGGCCGGTGGCGACCTGGAGGTCGTGGCGCCTCACCGTCTTCTCAAGCGCGTGCTTGACGTGTGTGACGGTCAAACCACGTTCGATGAACTGGTGCGGCAGACCACTCCGGAAAAGCGCGATGAGTTCGCTTCATTCCTGGAGTTCCTCTTCGCTCAGGGCGCGTTGATCGACTCGATTCACCTCACGCAGAAGGCGGCCGGCTTCGGCTTTCAGAGCAGTCCGATCGGCGAGTCGGCCTCCGAGGAACTGACGGAGCGCTTGCGCAAGCGTGCGACAGGGGCTGACCGATTCGGCAGTACGCACACATGTTCGGTCCGCGAGACTGCCCTCGACAACTGCTTTTCGCAGCGCACATCCGCCTATACGTTCGATGATGCCGCTGTGTCGGCCGAAATGCTGCACGCTTGGCTCTGGAGTGCGGCAGGTATCGTATCGGCGGTACACCCTCAGATCGGCGAGGGACAGCAGCATCGCACCACGGGCTCTGCTGGTGGTATGTACTTGGTTCGCTTCTTCGTGGCTCTGGTCCGTCAGGTCGGCGCCTACTCGCCTGGCGTTTACGTCGTCGAGTATCCGTCGGAACGTACCGTACGGCTGAGCTTGGTCTCCAGCGATGTTGCCTTGTTCTATCGCTGCTTCTTCAAGCCCTGGCAGTTGACGTTTGCCTGCGGCGCGGTATTCGCTGTCGCCGACGTGGAGACTGCAGCACTGCGTTACCGAAATAGAGCCCTGCAGTACGTTTTACTGGAGGCGGGGGCATCCCTCCAGAATCTGGCGCTGACGGGACCGGGACTCGGGCTGGGCACGGCCACGGTCGGAGGCTACTGTGAGGACCATGTGAGCCAGCTCTGCCAGCTCGAGCGTGAAATGGTGCTCGGCAGCGCGATCTTCGGGGCCCAGGCGACGGTCGAGCAGCAGCGTGCCGTCGCGCACAGCCAGCCCATCGACTTCGTGTGGGGCAACTCACTTAAAGATGAGACCCAGCTTCCTTTCCACGTTGCACGTGCGCGCGTCAGAGGAAAGACGGACAGACTGTTCAATACTTTCGGGAAAGATCGGGACCCCCGGCTGGCCTACATCAAAGCCCATGCGGAGACCATCGAGAGACAGGCGGCACGTGAGCCGAAGGGCGTGCGGCTGGGGCGCATCGACGATGTTTCGGATGCAGTTTCGCCTGAATCACTCGTCGCCTACGCGGATCACCAGTACGCCCAAAGAGGCTTTCCATTCCAGCGCTTCCAGCGTGACGTTGTTCAGCGATGGGTTTCAGGAACGGATCTGCTGTCCGGAGAGAGCGTGAGCGTCCTGGCGGATATGGTCTATCTTCGAAAATATCTGGACACTCACTTTGCGGTGCCGGCGGATCAGTACACAGAGATGAATTCGTCCGGTTGCGCTGCCGGGCCCTCTCGCGAGTTCGCCCTGGAAGCTGCCTTGCTGGAACTGATCGAACGCGACGCATTTATGCGGCATTGGTTGACTCAGACGGCGGGACGCCGAGTGGACCCGAAGCTGCTATCGCGCGCAGTCAATTTGCGTGTCCAGGGGATGACGTCCCTCGGGTGTGACGTGTGGGTTCAGCGAATGGACTCGGTCGCGGCCAATGCGGTTCTCGTATCGGCGACCCATGCCCAGAAGCATTTCACGTGCGTGGCTGCGGCGGCACGCTTCGATCTGAACGAGGCAGTCGATTCAGCGTTGGACGAGCTTCAGACGTCCGTGTACACGAGGCTGACAGGCATGAACTACGCGCCCCAGAGGCCGGAAGAGGTCTCCGATCCCGAGGGCCACACCATGCTCTACGCACAGCGGCGCTTCTTCGAACGTGCTCGTGATGTTCTGCAGCCATCTCGCACACTGGACGGTTACCCGCAGGCACAGGCGTCTGACCTTGAAAGCCTGCTGGATGTCCTCGCCGCGCAGCAGTTGCGGCCATGCTTCGTCGACGTCACACCACAACGCAACTGTCTTGACCAGGGACGTCAACCACTTTCGGTGATACGGGCATTCATCCCGACGCTGATCCCGATCTCTTTCGGTTATGCGAAAGAGCCCCGAGCGATGGTGGACCATGTCCATCCTCGCTCCTTCTTCCCCCACCCCTTCCCCTGAAAAGGATGAGTTATGAAATCGTCGACTGACAAGAAACTTGAGAAATCCGAAAGAACGAAGGATCTTCCGGCGCCTCAGAACAAGCAGACCGCACCTGCATGGCAGGCGGTGTTCAGCAAGCGTCTGCCGCATCGCATTGGCGAGCCACTCTCGAGTAGCGGCGGTGGCGACGGCTGTGGCGGCGGCTGACTGATCAGCCGCACACATGGGCGTTACTTCCCAGGAACTCTCTGGCGCCGTGACGGCGCCGGAGAAGCGCATCTGCGATGTTGGCGGGGCCTTCGCCTGTGCCAACGTCTCGGTGCGCATCTACGATGACTTGGTTCCCCACGGGCTCTTTAGCCGGCTTGTAGGGCTACTTGCCTGGGTGCCGATGTATTGTCTCAAGCGGACGGAGCGCGATGCCGCAGCCCATCCCCTGGATCTCTATTGGTATTACCCGGTACTTACGGTCAACGATCGTTACATCGACGACGCCGAGCCCAGCCTCGAAGAACTACCTGAGAACATGTTTCCGGTGCGCGAATTGTGGGGCGTCGTGCGCGGACTTGTAGGAAGCGCTGTTCGGCTCTACGAGATCGAATACACGGCCAATGCGTTCGGTACCGAGGGGCACCCTCACTACGACTCTCCTCGAGAGACGCTCCGGAGCACGCATGTGACCGCGATCGTCTACTGCAACGAAGAGTGGAGGCCTGAATGGGCGGGCGAGACGGCTGTATTCGACGATCGTCAAGATATACACCGTGCCGTCATTCCCAAGCCTGGTCGAATTTGTCTTATTTTTGGCGACCCATTGCATGCTGCAAGGGGCATCGCGCGTATTTGTCCGCATCCTCGACGCGTGCTCGTCTTCAAGATGTGGCTCTCCCCGCAGCAACAATAGATCGCCTACGAACAGCAGCTCGACGGACGCTGAATGATCGGCGAATAGGGTGCGTGAGGCACTCTGAGCGCCCAATCGTCGAATCTCACGCAAGAATGTTATGGGCCTAATCGATGCCGTCTTAGGACGGCGGATCGGCCTCATGGTTTCCTTTTGTCTTGCGCACATTGACAACGTCGGTCGATGACGCTGCCGGCAGCGATCCGCCGGTCGTGCCAGAGCTCGATCAGGCCCTGGTTCTTCAGCATGGCCAGATGCTTCTCGAGCCTGTCGCGGCAGGCCTCGTCGTCGCGCGAGTGCGAGAAGAAGAGTCGTGCCATGGTCGCTCCAGTTCAATGGTCGTCGAGTGCGCGGTCGGTGGCTTCCACCAGGCCCTTGAGAAAACGGATGGCCTTCTCGAGGTCATCCCGCTTCAGGAGGTGAGGGGCCGGGGGCGTTCCGGGGATCACCGGTCTCGAGCGGTGTACGGCGTCGCCGCGCTTGCCGAGCAGGTCGTCGAGCGTCTTGCGGGCGCTGGCGGGGTCGTGGTATAGCCACTTCCAGCCGGCCGTGACGTCAACTTCGAGGTAGTCCAGGAACAGCTTGCGTGTCTTCTCGGCCGTCGGGTTGTGGAGCCGTCGCAGTTCCTCGCCAAGCCTGCTGCTCACGAACTTGCCGAGCGGGCTGCCGTTGACCGCTTTGAGGCGTGTCGTGACGGCCTCGGTCTCGTGCAGCCTGCGCCACCGCCACGCCTCGCTCCCCATCACCTGCTCCAGTTGAATCCAGCGGCGGGAGTGTGCTCGCCGTTGAGGCGCCCCTCGACCAGGCGGCGGCCGACCAGCGGCAGGCCACCCGGGCGCCGCGGCAGGTCCTTCACGCCGAGCAGGGCGCACAGGTGCCGTGCCTGGGCGTGACGCTGGGTGAGCGGGGCGCAGAGCTCGTCGATCTCAGCCGTCGACAGGAAGGCGGTGCTGACGACGGCCGTCACGGCGCTACCTGCCCGGCGGTGTCGGCCATGCTGCGCGCCTTTCCTACATCCCGACCTGGTGCATGCGCAGTACGGTATTCAGACACACCACCCCGAAGGAATGCCATGAACGATCTGATTCGACCAACTTCGAAGCCTGCGCTGGTGACTGATCCCAACGCCCGAAAGGACGCCGAAGAGCCGGAGCTCGACGACGGCAAACCAGGCGAGGACGAGAACGCCGCCGGCTTCCTCAAGAACGCGATCGACAAGCCGGCCAAGGAGTAGCGCGATGCGACTCTCTCACCTGGCGCTGACCGTGATGGAAGACCCGGATCATGAGGGCGCGTACCACTGGCTACTGCTCGAAGCGCACGGTGATGACGGCGTGCGGGAGCACTCGGCATCCGAAGAAGACTTCCCGTCAGCTGCGGAGGCATTCGAGGCCGGCGCGGTGCGCTGGGAACTGTACATGCGGCAGGAGGACGAAGACGCCGACCCGGTAGGCGACAACGTAAACCCATAGCGGAGAAAGGAAGAGCAACATGCCCACCCCGGACAAACTGAAAGAAGCCTTCGAAGCCTGGCACCGCGCCGTCGACGAACACATCGACATGATGCGTAGCGTTACCGCTGGCCAGCCCATTGACGCCGAGGCGATGACGCAGAAGGTCGGCGAGATCGACACCCTGCATGCCACTTGGATGGAAATGGTCATGCGGCGTGATGAAAGGGCCGTCTGACCATGGCCACGGCCTTCGGCACCCCGTTGGATTCGATGGAGGAGTTTCACCGCAGCGGCTTGACGTTCGTCTGCAGCGCCGAGCAACTTCCAGACGGCCTCTATCACCCCGTGGTGAGGTATCGATGTCCGCCGAGTGACGCACTTCGCACGCTGTCGTTCGAACGTGGCAGGTACTGCAGCCCATCGGAGGCGATTCTGGCTGCGAAAGAGCGCGCTGTGGCATGGGTGATTGAACTGGAAGCCGCAGGCCATAACTCTGTCTGAGCGAAATTGACCCCGCTGGGCCCCCTGCACGGCTGTGGACCTGAAGCTTCTAAAAGGAAAAATCCCATGAGAGCCAAGACACATCGCGGTCGTTTTTACGATGCTAGTTCCAAGGTCGAATCGCCAGACGTGTACCGCGGCGTTTTCGATATCGACAGCTCCAGCCCGGAGGTTTCGGATGGAGTGATCAACGAAGTGACGGCCGACACCTATCCGACGCGGGAGGCCGCCGAGGAAGCCGCTGATGCTGCAGCTGTGTGTTGGATCGACGCGGAGATTGACCGAGTCTGACGCTTGCTTCGGCGTTGTCGGGGCGAACCAGCGTTTTCCGAAGGGGGAGTGACGCGCTCTGCGTCTCGTGCTGCAGATTGGAGGAAAGGACAAACCATGGCTGGATCGAGCGCTGGTTTCATTGAAATCAACGGTTACTTCAGCACGATCAACATCGGCGGTTCCGGGGCGAAATGGACTGCCTGGGTGACTTTCGAGCGGGTGAACGACTTCACCGAAGGAAAAGTGCACGTCGCTGCCATGCGGCACAAGGTGCCAGGCGAGTTCAAGTCGCACGCCGACGCCTTGGACGCGGCCTACGAGTACGCGCGCTCGTGCACCGAGGCTGGCGAGGTTGGCCTGTAGCGCCACGGGTTGATCCTCAGAATCGACACGGCCCGCTCGCAGGGATCCGGGGCAATCATCACCCCGCCCGCCCGTGCGCGATCTGCATCGCGAAGATGCACCAGACGGCGCCGGTGGTGACTGCCGATATCAGAAGTCCACCAGGCTCAACCCGATGCTCAGCACCGTGCGCTTGCGGTTGTAGTCGATCAGCGTGTCACCGTAACCATAGAAGAGTTGCGTGTGGAAGCGCAGATTGCTCGTGACCGGGTCGCCGATGGCCTTGAGCCATTCGAGGCGTACCGAGCCCTTGCCGCTGTCGCGCAGGTTGTTGCGCACGGTCACGCCGAGGGTGTTGTCGCGGTTGTAGTTCCAACGGCCCGCGACTTCGGCGCGTCCGATGTAGTTGGCGATGTCCGGGTTGTCATCGTCCTCGGCGCTTTCCTTCCAACGCTGCCAGACACGCGCGGTGACCTGGAAGCGGTCGTCCAGTTCGGCGCCGGCCATCAGGTAGGTGCGGTTCCAGCTGCGCGACAAGGGCAGGGCCTGTCCGTTGGACTGGTGGACGATGCCGATGCCCGCGTAGCGCCAGCGCCAGCCGCCGGGCAGCTTGAAGTCCGTCGGGTAGACGTACATCAGCTCCGGCTCGTGGTCGGTGGTGCGGAAGGGGCGGGAGAGGTCGCCGTTGAACAGCTGCCACGTCGACTGCTGGGTGTAGCCGAACCAGAGCGAATCCTTCTTCTGCGGGTCGCTCTGCGTCAGCATGCCCTGCGCGATCTTCGTGCGCACCGACAGGCCGATGCGCATCTCGTTGGCCTGGTAGTCGGTCGCCACGCCGTCGTGTCCGGCGGCGGGCGAGGTGGGGGTGTCGGGTTTGTGCGTGGCCGCCGAGGCGCCGACGAACAGGGGTCGGTAACCGCGGAAGCCGAAGGTGCCGCAGTCGGTGCCGTTCTCGAGTTCCCAGAAACGGGAGAGCGTCGAATACTGGCGGTCGCGGCAGCCTTGCTCGGTGGCGACGGCGACCACGCGGGTCGCTGGCATGGCGGCATCGACCGGCGGCGCCGGCGTGGTGGCAAGCACCGGCGGCGCGCTGGGGATGACGGCCGCAGGCAGCGACTGCTGCTGCGACCACCGGTCGAAGCACGCCAGGCGCGCCTCGTTGTTGCCGGCCAGCTTCTGGCATTGCTGCCAAGTGAGATCGGAAGTGGCCAGCGGGCTCGCGGGCTTGTCGGCCGGCTGCGCCTGCGCGCAGACGCCGAGCGCGGCGAGCAAGGCCGCAAGGATCGTGCGGTGCAAAGTCATGGTCCGGTCTTTCGAAGAACGAAGGGTTGGGTGCGGTCGTCGCCCGAGTTTCGCCACGTGCCTCGGAACTCGCGGCCACACGAGCCGGGCTGCAGTTCACCGGCCCACACGGCGCTGATGCTCAGGCCGTCTTGGGACTCGTCGAGGATGAGAAAACCCGCGTCGTCGATGTCGCCCGAGAGCTGGGCGCTTCGGCCGTCGCGAACGATGGTGCCACGCACGCTGCCCGGGTACTCGGGATGTTGGCTCATTCGCACGTCAGCCAGCGCCGGAAGATCGCCGAAGCGCGCCTCCCAGCGGCCGTACAGCGCTTCGACAGGCAGGTCGGTGGCGTCCGTCGCGCACGCCGTGGCCGGCTCGGCGGACACGGCCACCGCAGGCAGGGCGCCGCACAGCAGCAGCGCAAGCAGCCAGGGCCGCGCGCTCATGTGTCGGCCGCGCCGGCGGCGGCCGCCGCCGCTGCGCCGTCCTGCACCTTCCGTGCGAACTCCGCGCGCAGCGCCTTGAGTTTCTCGCGCGGGTCTTCTCGGGTCGTCTTCTTGTCCAGCGCCATCTCGGCGATGAAGCGGCTGGGCTGGGCGGCGATCATCTCGCGGCCCTTCTTGCGGCGCTTGGTCCAGCTCACGGCCAGGCTGCGTTGCGCGCGCGTGATGCCCACGTACATCAGGCGGCGCTCTTCCTGCAGGCGCGTGAGCGTGTCGTCGCTCACCTTCTGCTGGCGGCCGTCGTCGTCGTCGAGCTTGAAGGGCAGCAGGCCTTCGTTCACGCCGACCAGCATCACGTGTGGCCACTCGAGGCCCTTCGATGCATGCAGCGTGGACAGCGTCACGACGTTCTGGTCCTGCTCGCGCTCGCTGATGGTCGACAGCAGCGAGATGGTCTGTGCGACTTCGAGCAGGTTCTTGCGCTCGCTCTCGACGTTGGCGCCCGAGGCGTCGTCGATCTCGCCGCCACAGCGTGCGGCCATCCAGTCGCAGAACTCCAGCACGTTGGTCCAGCGGCTGGCCGCGGCCTGCTCGCTGTCCTCGCCGTCGTACAGGTGCTTCTCGTAGTCGATTTCCTTGAGCCACTCGGCCAGGAAGGCGCGCGCGGCCTCGGCGCCGACCGTCTGCTTGGCGCGGTACTGCAGGTCGTTGATGTAGCGGCCGAACTCGTGCAGGCCTTCGAGCGTGCGCTTGGGCATCACGGCGGGCAGCGACGCACTGAAGAGTGCTTCGAACAGGCTCAGCTTGTACTGGCTCGCGAAGGTGCCCAGCGCGGCCAGCGTGGTGTGGCCGATGCCGCGCTTGGGCGTGGTCACGGCGCGCAGGAAGGCCGGGTCGTCGTCGTTGTTGGTCCACAGGCGAAACCAGCCGCACAGGTCTTTGATCTCGGCGCGGTCGAAGAAGCTCTGGCCGCCCGAGACCTTGTACGGGATCTGCGCCTTGCGCAGCGCCTGTTCGAACACGCGCGCCATGTGGTTGGCGCGGTAGAGGATCGCGAAGTCGCGGAACTCCTTGTGCGGCGAGTCCTGCCGCAGGCTCTGGATGCGCGCGACGGCGCGCTCGGCCTCGTGCGCCTCGTTGTCGGCGTCGACGATGCGCACCGGCTCGCCTTCGCCCAGTTCGCTGAACAGCGTCTTCGGGAACAGCTTCGGGTTGGGGCCGATCACGTTGTTGGCCGCGCGCAGGATGGCGCTGGTCGAGCGGTAGTTCTGCTCCAGCTTGATGACCTGCAACGACGGGTAGTCGACCGGCAGCTTCTTGAGGTTGTCGAGCGTGGCGCCGCGCCAGCCGTAGATCGACTGGTCGTCGTCGCCCACCGCGGTGAAATGGCCGCGCGTGCCGACCAGCGCCTTGAGCACCTCGTACTGCGTGGCGTTGGTGTCCTGGTACTCGTCGACCAGCACGTGGCCGAGCGCGGCCTGCCACTTGGCGCGCACCTCGTCGTGCTCGCGCAAGAGCTTGAGCGGCATGCCGATCAAGTCGTCGAAATCTACGCTCTGGTAGGCCGTCAGACGCTCTTCGTAGCGCGCCATGATCTGCGCCGTGATGCGTTCGTTGTCGTCGGCTGCGGCGGCTTCGGCCTGGGCCGCGTTGAGCCCCATGTTCTTCCACTTGCTGATGGTCCACTGCCAGATGCGCGCCGTCGCCGCGTCGGTGGTGCCGCCCGCGTCCTTCAGGATCTTCGTCACGTCGTCGCTGTCGAGGATGCTGAAGGCCGGCTTCAGGCCGAGCACGGCGCCGTCTTCCCGCATCATGCGCACGCCCAGCGCATGGAAGGTGCACACCACCACGTGCTTGGCGTCGCGGCCGATCAGCCCCTTGGCACGCTCGCGCATTTCGGCGGCGGCCTTGTTCGTGAAGGTGATGGCGGCGATGCGCTTGGGCGCCATGCCGGCCTGGATCAGCCGCGCGATCTTGTGCGTGATCACGCGCGTCTTGCCCGAGCCCGCGCCGGCGAGCACGAGGCACGGGCCGTGCAGGTAATTCACGGCGTCCTGCTGGGCGATGTTCAGACCGGAAGACATTCGGTGATCGGGGTGGCGCAGACGCGGCGCACAAGAAGCGGGGGAGGGCGCGGGGTGGGAGACGGGAAGCGCGCAATGATACCGGCCGGCCTTTTGCAGCGGCCCCACCACGGTCTGGCGACAATCGCGGCCGTGCTCCAGATCTTCGCCGTCACCTTTCCCTTCTTCGCGCTCATCGCGGCCGGCTATCTGGCGGCGCGCCGGCGCATCCTGCCGATCGACGCGATTCCCGGGCTCAACGTCTTCGTCCTGTACTTCGCGCTGCCGTGCATGCTCTACCGCTTCGGCGCGCGCACGCCGATCGACAAGCTGCTCGACGGCAGCGTGGCGCTGGTCTGGGGCGTCGGCGCGTTGCTCGTGGTGGCGCTGACGCTGTGGGCCACGCGGCGCGGCCGCATCGGCTGGAACGACGGCGCCTTCGGTGCGTTGGTCGCGGCCTTCCCCAACACCGGCTTCATGGGGGTGCCGCTGCTCGCGACGCTGCTGGGCAGCCAGGCTGTGGCGCCCGCGATCATCAGCATGATCCTCGACATGGTCGTGACCTCGTCGCTGTGCATCGCGCTCTCGCGGCTCGATGCGGCGGGGGAGTCCGGCGCGCGGCATGCGCTGGGCCAGGCCTTTCGCGGCATGGTGATCAACCCGCTGCCGTGGTCGATTCTTTTCGGCGCGTTGGCCTCCGCGCTGCAGTTCACCCTGCCGGGGCCGCTCGATGTCACGGTCGGCCTGCTGGCGGATGCCGCGTCACCGGCCGCGCTGTTCACGATCGGCGCGGTGCTGGCGCGGTCGGCCCTGCTGTCGAAGGGGCGACGCGCTCCTGCGGGCGACGTGCTGCCGATCGTGGCCGCCAAGCTGCTGCTGCATCCGCTGCTGGTCTATGCGCTGGGGCGCGCCGCGATCGCGCTGGGGCTGCCGCTGACCGACGCCGCGCTGACGGTGATCGTGCTGGTGGCGGCGCTGCCGAGCGCCAGCAATGTGTCGATGCTGGCCGAGCGCTTCGGTGCCGACAGCGGGCGCATCGCGCGCATCATCCTCTGGACGACCGTGGCGGCCTTCGTGACCTTTCCGCTGGCCGTGCGCTGGCTGGTCTGAACGGCCGCGCATCGCGCTGGCTTCGACGGTCCGATCGCGCGACAAGGTCGTGAAAGCGGAAAGACATCACGCAATGCCGTGTCGTGTGAGGCGCTCTTCCATGAAGAGGCCGATGAATGGCGCCAAGCGTGAACTAGTTTGAGTGCTTTGGTACTCAGTCGCTGCTAGAGTCGCCCGCAAAACAGGGGGTCACATGACAGCGACGCAAGTTCGCATCGACGGATGCCGGGCGTTCGGCAGGCACGCGTGCCGGCCGGAGCCGCTCGGCCGCACCGCTATCGGCCGGCGCACGCCCGCCTGGCCCGCAACGCAGCGGCGGGCCACATGAAGCGCGTGGCACGTGCACCGAGCCCGCCGGGCGTCACGCCGGCCGCCGCCGGCGCGCCCCGATGGATCGATCCGCCCACGGTGCTGGGCAACATGGTCGATCTGCCGAGCACCGCACCATCGACGACCCACGACGGGCCGATGCTCGGCAGCTTGCACGTCCTGCCTGAAGGTGCACGACTGCTTGACTACGAGATCGTCGGTCTGATCGGGGAAGGCGGTTTCGGTATCGTCTACCTCGCCTACGACGCCTCGCTCGAGCGCCACGTGGCCATCAAGGAGTACCTGCCCGCGGTGCTCGCCTCGCGCGCCAGCTCGCGGGCCGTGATGGTGAAGTCGGAGCGCCATGCCGACGCGTTTCGCACCGGCCTGCGCAGCTTCGTCAACGAGGCCCGGTTGCTGGCGCGCTTCGACCACCCGTCGCTGGTCAAGGTGCTGCGCTTCTGGGAAGGCAACGGCACCGCCTACATGGTCATGCCTTTCTACGAGGGGCCGACACTCGCCCATGCGCTCCAGAGCCTCGGCCGTGCACCGACCGAACAGGAACTGCTCGGCTGGCTGCGACCACTGCTGCATGCGCTGAGCACCTTGCATGCGGTGCGCTGCTATCACCGCGACATCGCGCCGGACAACATCCTGCTGACGCCGACCGGCCCGCTGCTGCTGGACTTCGGCGCTGCGCGTCGCGTCGTCGGACAGTCGGTGGCGACGCCGACGGTGGTGATCAAACCGGGCTATGCGCCGATCGAGCAGTACGGCGAGGCGCCGACGCTCAAGCAGGGACCGTGGACCGACGTCTATGCGCTCGCTGGCGTCGTCTACGCCGCCATTGCCGGTCAGCCGCCGGTGCCTGCCGTCGAGCGCTGGATCGACGACCACCTGACGCCGTTGTCCCAGATCGCGCGCGGCCAATACAGCGAGCACTTCCTGGCGGCCGTCGATTCGGCGCTGGCCTTGCGGCCGGGGGATCGTCCTGAGAGTGCCGCCGCGTTCTGGGCGCAGCTCAGCGGCCCGGCCGGCAAGGCGATGCCGCTGGCTGGGGCCGCCCCGGCAGCGTTCGCCCTGCCGCCCGACGTCGACATGTCCGAGGCTGCGCAACAGGGCGCCGCCGAGGGCGACCCCGCGGTGGTGGTCGCCTCTTCGGTCGTCTTCGCTTCCCCGACCGACGCTGAAGCCGAAGTCTGGGGCGAGACCGAACTCCTGCCGTACGAAGGCCTCGAGGCGACACCCGCGCGTGACGTGGACCTGCTCTCCAAGCTCGCGCCCGTCCATGACGCAGCACCTGCGCCGGACGCGACCCTCGACGTGCCGCCCGACCCGCCGCTCTCGCTTCACACCGGCGCGGTCGCCGACCTGCCGGAAGCGCGCACGGAGGAGGGCATCGCGCCGGCGGTGCCACCGCCGCTGCCGCCGTCCGTGCCGTCATGGGCAGCGCCGCCGTCCCTGGGCACGGTGGCACAGCCCTGGGAGACGCGCAGGCGGCGGTGGCGCTATGTGCTGCTCGCCCTGCTCCTTGCGGCGCTTCTGGCGGGTGGCTGGGCCTTCAATGCCCTGCGCTCCGGCTCGATACCGCCCGTGACCGCACCGCCACCGGCCGTGCTGCCGCCGCCGCGCGAGGCCCTGCCAAAGCCGGCGCCCGCGGCCGTACCGTCCTCAACGCCGCGCGCCGCACCCGAAGCGCCCAAAGTGGGCGCCGCCCCTGCTGCTGTCGCAGCGACGCCTCCTGTGGCACTGCCACCGCCACCGCCGCAGTCGCCGCCGATCACAGCCAAGCCCGCAGCGAATCCGGCGCCCGCCGCCGACGTGCCGCGGACCGCCGCCGTGCCGAAGGCGCCGCTTGCGCCGCCCAGACCGACCGCCGCCGTGCCTGTCCCAGTGCCCGTGCCCGCGGTGCGCGAGGTGCCCGCCCCGGTGCCGGCCGCCACGGCGGAGACGCGCCGCCGGTGTACCGACATTCTTCAGCGGGCCTCGATCGAACCGCTCCGGCCCGCGGAGCTAGCTTTTCTCAAAAGGGAGTGCCGATGATGATGACAACGATCCACCTGACAAAGCGCCGGTTCCAGGCCGCGCTGTCCTCTGCAGCCCTGCTGCTCACGCTGGCCGTCGCGGGCTGTGCGACGCCACCGGCGCCGAGTGCCACAGAACTGCCGTTCGATGAAGCGGTGCTGCAAGCGACCGATGCGCTGATGGCCCAGACCGGCGGCATGGGCGGCTTCCTCTCGAAGCGCAGCGTCGTCCTCGATCCGATGATCCAGGCCGGCACCGGGCAGCAGAACGTCGCCACGCAGACCCTGCAGCGGCGCGTCGCCGACCGCATGAGCACCAAGCATGAGGCCGTGGAGATCCTGCCGTTCCAGAAGGACAACCTGGCCAAGGCGACCTACCTGCTGACCGGCACGCTCACCCGCCGACCCGTGGGCACCGCGTCGGGGCCGTTGAAGATTCAACTGGCACTCACCGACCTGCGCAGCGGCACGGTGGCGGCTCAGTCCTCCGGTCTGGCGCGTGACCAAGGCGTCGACTACACCCCGCTGGTCTACGACCAGGACAGCCCCGTGCTGGCGCAGGACCGCGTCGTCGAAGGCTATGTGCGCACCACCGCCACGCCGGCGGGTCAGCGTGCCGACGCCTACTACCTCGAGCGGCTGGCCATCGCCCCGGTCATTACCGAGGCGGCCTCTCTGTACAACGCGGCTCGGTACCAGGAAGCGCTGGCGCAGTACAACGCCGCGGCGGCTGTACCGGCGGGCGACCAGTTGCGCGTGCTGAGCGGCATCTACCTGAGTTCGGTGAAACTCGACCGACCCGCCGACGCCGAACAGGCGTTCGCCAAGATCGTCGACTACGGCATCCGCAACAAGCAACTCGGCGTCAAGTTCCTGTTCAACCCGGGCTCGACGGTGTTCTGGTCCGACGCGAAGGTCAGCGGTCCGTACGGCATGTGGCTGCAGCAGATCGCCCGTCTCAGCACGCAGGCCGCCGTCTGCCTCGACGTGGTCGGCCACACCAGCCGCACCGGCAGCGAGCCGGTGAATGATGCCCTGTCGCTCCAGCGCGCGAACGCGATCCGCCAGAAGCTGGTGGCCGAATCGGCGGTCCTGGCCGACCGCACGCGGGCCAGCGGCAGGGGCTTCCGCGAGAACATCATCGGCAGCGGCTCCGACGATGCCGTCGATGCGCTCGACCGGCGCGTCGAGTTCAAGATCGTCGGCTGCGGCGCCTGACCGGACCCGCGCCCGCGTCTGCCGGCCTCAGATCTGCTGCGGATCGACGTCGATCAGCCAGCGGATCACGCCCTTGCCCTCGGGCGTGCGGCGCAAGCCGTGCAGCAGCGGCTGCCACTGCGCCAGCAGGCGCTGCAGCGCGGCCCGCGAGTCGCTCTCCACCAGCATCTGCGCCCGCTCGACGTTGGCCACGCGCTGGATGGCGAGCGGCACGGCCGGGTAGCGCGTTACGCGGTCTGCGCCTTCCAACGCGTCGGCTGCGACGCTTGCGGCATTCAGAAAGGCCTGCGCCGCCTCCTGGGTCTTGGCGTCGGCGCGCAGCAGCGCCTGGTAGGCAAAGGGTGGCATCGCCGCCGCGCGGCGCTCGGTCAGTTCGCCCTGGGCGAAGGCCGGATAGTCGTGGCGCCGCAGCGCGGCGAACAGCGGGTGGTCGCGATGGCTGGTCTGGATCCACATCTCGGCGGTCGCGCCCTGCGCGGCCAGGTAGGCCGCATCGCGCCCGGCCCGGCCGGCCGACTGCATCAGCAGGCTGAAGAGCCGCTCCGGCGCGCGGAAGTCGCTCGAGAACAGCGCCCCGTCGGGGTTCACCGCCGCCACCAGCGTGATCCGCCGGAAGTCGTGCCCCTTGGCGATCATCTGCGTGCCGACCAGCACGTCGACGTCGCCGGCATGCACAGCGGCCAGCTGCGATTCGAGCGCGCCCTGCTTGCGCGTGCTGTCGGCGTCGATCCGGGCGACGCGCACCGGGCTGCCGTCGGGCCGATGCACCGGCGCGAGCAGTTCGGCCAGGTGCTCCTCCAACTGTTCCGTGCCGCGGCCGACCGGCGCGATGTCCGGGTTGCCGCAGGCCGGGCAGGCCCGTGGCACGCGCTCGGCGAAGCCGCAGTGGTGGCAGCGCAGCGTGCGGTCGATCTTGTGGAAGACGCGGTAGGCGCTGCAGTGCGGGCACTCGCTCTTCCAGCCGCAGTCGCCGCAGGCCAGCACCGGCGCATAGCCGCGGCGGTTCAGAAAGACCATGCTCTGCTCGCCGCGGGCGATGCGCTGGCCGATGGCGTCGAGCAGCCCGGCCGACAGCACCGTCTTCGGCGGCTGCAGCGCCATGTCGACCAGGCGCACCGCGGGCAGGGCGCCGGCGCCGACACGGGAAGGCATCGCCAGCCGCACGTAGCGGCCGCCCGGGTCGTCGCCTTCGGCGGGGCGGCTCTGGTGCCAGCTCTCCAGCGAGGGCGTGGCGGAGCCGAGGATCACCTTGGCACCCTCGTTCCGGCCGCGCCACACCGCCAGGTCACGGGCCGAGTAGCGCGCGCCCTCCTGCTGCTTGTAGCTGGGGTCGTGCTCCTCGTCGACCACGATGAGCTGCAGCGTCGGCATCGACGCGAACACCGCCATGCGGGTGCCCAGCACGATGCGCGCCTGGCCGGCATGCGCCGCCAGCCAGCTCGCCAGGCGCTGCGGGTTGGTCATGCCGCTGTGCAGCGACACCACCGCCTCGCTGCCGAAACGGGCGCGAAAGCGCGCCTCCAGCTGCGGCGTGAGGTTGATTTCGGGCACCATCACCAGCGCCTGGGCGTCCGGCGCGCGGGCCAGCAGGCGGCCGACGGCCTGCAGGTAGACCTCGGTCTTGCCGCTGCCGGTGCTGCCGAAGAGCAGAAAGGGGCCGGCCTCGGCCTCGATGCGGCGCAGCGCCTCGGCCTGCTCCGGTGTGGCGTCGGCGGCCGGTGCGGCGGTGGCCGCCGCATCCTCGCTGCCAGTGCGCCGCCGCTTCAACCGTCGCGCCAGCTGCACGCCGCTCAGGTCGCGCAACTGGGGCGGCAGCGCGGCGAGGGCGATCTCGCCCAGCGAGCGCTGGTAGTAGCGGGCGGCGAAGGCGACCAGTTCGCGCCAGGCGCTGCCCAGCGGTGGCAGGTCGTCGAGCGCGGCAGCGACCAGTTTGAGCGCCACGGCACCCTGCTCCGACGAGCCGGCCTCCAGCGGCACGGCATCCCACACCACGCCCAGCACCTCGCGCCGCCCCAGCGGCACGCGCACCAGCGTGCCGGGCGGCAGGGCGGCTGGGGCGGTGTAGCTCAGCCGGTCGTCCAGCGCCGCATGCGCGGGCGTGTGGAGCGCGACTTCGACCCGCCAGGCGCCCGGCGTGGTGGCCGGGAAACCTTTCTCAGTTAAAGCGACTTTGAGCAAAATGCCTTAAGTTGTTGATTTGCTTGCGGTTTGCAATTCGTCCAGAGATTGTGTGGATAACTTTGTTGATATCTATGCTCCACACGCCGCCAGCCCTTGAAAATCAAGGCTCCGACTAGACTGCCCGTAAAAAAAGCAGCGGGGCGATTCGTTATGAATCAACGACTTAGCGGCGCTATCGCTTTGGGAGCGGGGGGCGTGATCCCTCGGATCATTTGGCGCACCGCAGCAAAGGTTTTGTGCATAAGTCAACCGCGCAGGGCCGTTTAGCTTGACAAATCTCGAAACGATACTTTCAGCTTACATGCGCTCGAATCGTGAAAAAGTGCAAGCGAGCGCTCATGCTCGTAACAGCCTCGACTGGGCGTGGACGGCGCTGACCAGCGCGGCCACGTGGTCCGGCGGCGTGAACTGGCTGATGCCATGCCCGAGGTTGAAAATGTGCGTCGGGCCGGGCTGGCTGCGGTCCGCGTGCGGCGTGCCGAAGCTCTGCAGCACCTTGGCCACCTCGGCCTCGATCCGGTCCGGCGGCGCGAACAGCACGTTGGGGTCGATGTTGCCCTGCAGCGCCTTGCCCTGCGCGCCTTCGCCCACCTTCGCGCGCGCGGCGCCCAGGTTGACCGTCCAGTCGAGCCCCAGCACTTCGCAGTCCAGCGCGCGCATGGCATCGAGCCACAGGCCGCCGCCCTTGGTGAAGACGATGCGCGGCACCGGCGTGCCGTCCGCGCCGTCGCGCTTGAGCTGCCCCAGCACCCGCGCCGTGTAGGCCAGGCTGAATTCCTGGAAGGCGCCGTCGGCCAGCACGCCGCCCCAGCTGTCGAACAGCATCACGGCCTGGGCGCCGGCGTCGATCTGCGCGTTCAGGTAGGCGGCCACGGCGTCGGCGTTCACCGCCAGCAGCCGATGCATCAGGTCGGGGCGGCTGTACATCAGCGACTTCACCAGCCGGTAGTCGCTCGAGCCGGCGCCTTCGACCATGTAGCAGGCCAGCGTCCACGGGCTGCCGGAAAAGCCGATCAGTGGCACGCGGCCGTTCAGCGCGCGGCGAATGGACGCGACCGCGTCGAACACGTAGCGCAGCTTGTCGAGGTCGGGCACCGCGAGCGCGGCGATGGCCGCCTCGTCGCGCACCGGGCAGGCGAATCGCGGGCCTTCGCCCGCCTCGAAAGACAGGCCGAGGCCCATGGCGTCGGGCACGGTCAGGATGTCGGAGAACAGGATGGCCGCGTCGAGCGGAAAACGCTCCAGCGGCTGCAGCGTGACCTCGGTCGCGTAGTCCACGTTGGTGGCCAGCCCCATGAAGCTCCCCGCCTTGGCACGCGTCGCGACGTACTCCGGCAGGTAGCGGCCAGCCTGGCGCATCAGCCAGACGGGGGTGTGGTCGGTCGCCTGGCGCCAGCAGGCGCGCAGGAAGGTGTCGTTTTGCAGGGGGGCGAAGGGCATCACCCGATTGTCGCAGCCGGCCCTGGCGCCGAGCCCCCTTGGCGCATTGACCACGCGGAGGCGTTGCACCTACCATCCGGGCGCGGTGCAAGCCGCGCCCGGGCCCGCGGGAAGGGTTGAACCCACTTGCTTTCACACGCTGCTGCGCTGTCGCGCGGCGCCATCCACCAGCTCCTTTGTGCAGCCGGATTTGCGGGTCGTCGGCGCTTCATGCACGGAGGTTCTGTGAAACGCATTCCCGCACGGCCCGATCTCGGGCATCTCAAGAAGCAAGCCAAAGAGTTGCTTGCCGGCCATCGACGCGGCGATCCCGCCGCGCTGGCCCGGTTCTGCCAATCGCTGCCCCTGGCCGCGGGTCAGGACATGGCGGCCATCGCCGGGCTCGGCCTGCGCCTGCACGATGCGCAATCGTGCGTGGCGCGCGAGTACGGCTTCCTGTCGTGGGTCGATCTGCACGGCTTCGTCCTGGCCCGTATCGCGCAGGCGAACGACCCGGCCCGCGCGGTGCTGCTGTGGCTGCGCGCCGCCTATGCCGGCGAGATCGCGGGCGGCAACAACCTGGCCCGGCCCGCGGTGGCCGCGCGCCTGCTCGAGGAAACCCCGGGGCTGTTGGGCGATGACCCGCACCTGGCGTGTGCCATCGGCGACGTCGACCTGCTGCGCCAGGCGATGGCGCGCGACCCGGGCTGGGTCCACCGCGCGGGTGGGCCGCTCCTGGTGCCGCCGCTCCATGCGGTGGTTCATTCCAGCCTGGTGAAGCTGCCGGCCTTTCGGGATCGCCTGCACGCTTGCGCCAAGCTGCTGCTCGAAGCTGGCGCCGATCCGAACCAAGCCATCGGTAGCCGATGGCCGCCTGCATCGCTCGCCGCACCGTCCGAGGGGGTCCGCTTGCCCGTGCTGTACGGCGCGGCGGGACTGAACCGCGATGTGGAGCTCACGCGGCTGCTGCTGGAAGCCGGGGCCGACCCGAACGACGGCGAATCGCTCTACCACTCGCTCGATGACCCCGCCTGCACGCGCCTGCTGCTGGCGGCCGGCGCCCGCGTCGGCGGCACGAACGCGCTCTACCGTGTGCTCGACTTCGACCAGCTCGCGTCGCTGCAGCTGCTGCTCGCCCATGGCGGCGATCCGAACGAAGCTGCGCCCGACGGGGTCGCGAGCGACTGGGGACGCCCGCTGCTGTGGGCCATTCGGCGACGGCGTTCGCCTGCCCACGTGGAGGCGCTGCTGGACGCGGGCGCCGATGCATCGGCGCGCACACCCGAAGGCATCGATGCCCACACCCTGGCGCTGCGCTTCGGCCTGACGGACGTCGCCGGGCTGCTCGCGCGGCGGCTCGGCAGCAATGCGCCACTGCCACCCGGCGAGCAGTTCGCAGCCGCCTGCGCGTGCGGCGACGGGCCTGCGGCCCGGCGCCTGCAGCAAGCGCATCCGCAGTTGCTTTCCAGTTTGTCGCCCGTGCAGCTGCGCCTGTTGCCCGAGCTGGCCGCGCAGCCGGGCTGCGGCGCGGCCGTGCGGCTCATGGTCGAACTCGGCTGGCCGATCACCGTGACCGGTGGCGACTGGGAGGCCTCGGCGCTGAACCAGGCCGTGTTCCGCGGCGACGCTGCGCTCACGCGCTTCCTGCTCGAACACGGGGCCACCTGGACCGAGCGGCACGGCTTCGGCGACGACGTGAGCGGCTCGCTGTCGTGGGCCTCGCTCAACCGGCCCACGGAGGACGGCGACTGGGTGGGCTGTGCCGAGGCGCTGGTCGCGAACGGCTTTCCCGACGCGCAGCCCGACCCGGGCGGCTCCGACGGCGTGATCGTCGAGGGGCGGCTCAAGTGGTTCTCCGACGAGGTGACGGAGTGCCTGCTCGCCCGCCGGCCGTGACGACTCGCTAGCTCTTGTACTTGATCGAGCAGCCGTACGGCCGCGTCGCCGCTGCGCTGACCGGCCGGCCGCCGAAGGCCTCGCCCAGCGCCTGGTTCACGTAGTTGGTGGCGGTCTTGATGTCGTCCGGCCGTGCCGACGGGATGCTGTCGATGCCGCCGGCATACACCAGCGTGCCCTTGGGATCGATGATGAAGATGTGCGGCGTGGTGCGCGCGCCGTAGGCCTGGCCGATGGTGCCGTCCTCGTCCATCAGCACGGCGGTCGGCGCGGCCGACTGCGTCTTCATCCAGCTGTCGAGCGCGGCCGGCTGCAGGTAGTCGCTGGCGGCGCGTTCCGTGGAATTGATGGCGAGCCAGACCACGCCCTTGGCCGTCGCGGCCTTCTGCGTCGCCGGCATGTTGCCGCTGCCGTAGTGCTTGCGCACGAAGGGGCAGCCGGGGTTGGTCCACTCCAGCACGACGTATTTGCCGGCGAAGTCGGAGAGCTGGTGCTGCTTGCCGCGGGTGTCCATGGCGACGAAATCGGGGGCCTTCTGGCCGACGGCGGGCGCGGCATGCGCCGGGGCGCCGATGAGCAGCGTGCTGCCCAGGGCGACCGCGGCGGCCATCACGGCACGGCGGGAGGCGCGGCTGAGGGCGGCACCGGCATCGCGGGCGGCTCGGGCCGAGCGTGAGGCGGACGATGACAGGGATGGCATGGTCTGCAGACTCCTGGAAAAAATCGAATGACGGCCGCAGCTTAGGCCGATTTCCTCACCCGCTTGTGACAAGCCGTAGTGCCGTCATGGGCATCGTCTCGGGCAGGTGTCTCAGAGCTGGGCCAGCGCCGCCTTCAGGTCGCTCTTGCTGAGAATCTCGGTCAGTACCACCGGCGCCTTGCCCGGTGCCTGCAGCACGTACACGGGGACGCCGCTGCGCCCCAGCGCGTTGATCGCGGCGGTGATGGCCGGGTCCTGCCGCGTCCAGTCGGCGCGCAGCAACGCGACCTGGCGGGCGTCGAAGTCGGCCAGCAGGTCGGCGTCGCTCAGCGTGGCCTTCTTGTTGTACTGGCAGGTCACGCACCAGGCGGCGGTGAAATCGACGAAGACCGGCCGGCCGGCCGCGTGCAGCTCGGCCACGCGTGCGGCCGACCACGACTGCCAGCGCGCGCCGCTCGCCGCCACTGCCGGCTCGGCAGGTCGCACGATGTTGCCGCCGATCGCGAGCGCCAGCGCCGCAGTGCCTGCCAGCAGCGCGCTGGCGAGGACGATGCGGGTGCGCCCGCGCAGCGTGAACGACCACACCACCGCGGCCAGGCACACCAGCAGGCCGAGCAGCGCGCCGGCACCGTCGATGCCGCTCTGCTGCCCCAGCACCCAGACCAGCCAGGCGACGGTGGCGAACATCGGGAACGCGAGCACGCGGCGCAGCGTGTCCATCCAGGCGCCCGGTCGGGGCAGCAGGTGCGCGACGGCCGGCACGAAGCCTGCCACCAGATAGGGCAGCGCCAGGCCGAAGCCCAGCACCGCGAACAGCATCAGCGCCTGGGCAGCCGGTAGGCCGATCGCGAAGCCGAGCGACGCGCCCATGAAGGGCGCGGTGCAGGGCGAGGCGATGACCACCGCCAGCACGCCGGAGAGAAAGTCGTTCGCCACCGGATGCTTCACCTGCGCGGCACAGAGCGAGCGCGGCACCAGGAAGCCGAACTCGAACATGCCGGCCAGGTTCAGGCCGATGAGCGTGAACAGCGCCGCCAGCACCGCGACCACCACCGGCGATTGCAGCTGGAAGCCCCAGCCCAATTGCTCGCCGGCCGCGCGCAGTGCCAGCATGGCCGCGCCCAGCGCGAGGAAGGTCACCATCACGCCGGCCGTGTAGGCCAGGCCGGCGCTGCGGTGGCCGCGCCGGTCGCTCGCGTGGTTGGCGAAGCCCAGCACCTTGATCGCCAGCACCGGGAACACGCAGGGCATGAGGTTCAGCAGGAGTCCGCCCAACAGCGCGCCAAGCAAGGCCATCGCGAAGCTGCCCGCCGGTTGCGGCAGCGACACCGCCGTGTTCGCTTCGAGCGCCGCCTGCAGCGCCGGCGACACTTGCGCGGCCGCGGCGGTCGCCGGCCAGGTGCCGCTGACAGGCGCCTCGGCGCGCCAGGCAATCGGGGCGCCGTCACGGCGGTCGGCCTCGGCCAGTGCGAGCACCACCGGCATGGTGGTCGGGCTGGCGCTGCGCTGCTCGGCCAGCGGGATCGTCGCCGTCCAGCTGTCGCCTTGCCAGGCCTGGGTCCAGTCCTTGCCGGAGACGGCGGCGGTGCGGATCACCTCCGCGGTCTCGGGGAAGAACTCGAGCGTCTTGCCGCGTGCCGCCGGCGGCAGGCCGTCGACGCGCACGTTCAGCACCTGGTCGGCCACCGCGATGGTGCCCGGCTGCGCGAGCGGCGCCGGCTGCGCCGCGAGGGCCGCGTCGAAGTCGGCCTTGTGCAGCGCGGTCGAACCTTGCGCCGGCAAGGTCAGCGCGAACTCGCCGTCCTCGGGAATGCATTCCTTGCGGCAGACCAGCCACGAGGCCTTCAGCCGGATGTCGATGCCGCCCGCGCCCACCAGGGCGGGCGCCGGCTTGAAGTCGGGCGCGACCGTGACCGGCACCGGCAGCAGCACGGTGTGCTCGTAGCCGTAGTTCGCCAGATTGCCGATCGGGATCTTCTTGGGCACCGGCCAGGCGATATCGCCGGCGGCCAGCCCGGCGGGCAGGGTCCACGTCAGCTCGGTGGGCAGGCCGGAGTCGCCGGCGTTCTTCCAATAGGTGTGCCACTCGGGCTGGTGCGTGATCTGCAGGCCGACCCAGACGGGGGCGCCAGGCGCCACACCGTCCGGCGCATGCGCGATCAGTTCGGCCCGCACATGCGGCGTGGTGACGACCGGCGAGGCTTTGGGCGGCAGCTGCGCGACGGCTGGCAGCACGGCCGCCAGGGCGAGCGCGGCGACGGAGAGTCTGGAGAGGAGGGTGCGAAGCATGCCGGGAGTCGGAGCGGGAGTCGGTGGGAAGGTTCCTGACGGCGGCTCAGGCCGCCCAGCCCAGCACCACCCTGCGGCTGTTGGCACTCTTTTTTTCGATCTTGGTGACGACCACCGCGCCGATCTCCGCTGTGTTCGCCACGTGCGTGCCCCCGCAGGGCTGGAAGTCGATCTGCGCCTCGGCCTCGCCGCCGATGCGGATCGTGCGCACCGTGCCCGTGCCGCGCGGCGGCTGCACGCTCATGCTCTTGACCAGCGACGGGTTGGCGTCGAGTTCGGCGTCGGTGATGGCCCCGACCGCCAGCGGATGCGCCGCGCCGACCAGCCGCGCCAGACCGGCCGTGAGCGCGTCCTTGTCCAGCGGGTCGGTCATGTGGAAGTCGAGCCGCGCGTAGTCCGGCGTGATCGAGCAGCCGTTGACCGGCTGGGCCACCAGGTGGCACAGCAGGTGCGTGGCGGTGTGGAAGCGCATCAGCCGGTGCCGGCGCTCCCAGTCGATGCGGGCCGTCACGGCGTCGCCCGGCGACAGCGTGGCCAGCAGCGTTTCCTGGCCGGGCGCCGGCACGTGGAGGATCTCGTCGGTCGGCCGGCCCTCGGCGTCCTTGGCCTTGCGCGTGTCGGCGATCGCCAGTGTGCGGCCATCGGCCAGCGCCAGCGTGCCCGTGTCGCCGGCCTGCCCGCCACCCAGCGGGTAGAACACCGTGCGGTCGAGCACGATGCCTGCCTCGTCGAGGCGCACGATGCGCGATTCGCAGGTGCGCAGGTAGGCGTCGGCGCGGAACAGGTCGTCGGTCATGCCGCCGATGGTAGCGGCGCCTCGGTTTTCGAGCCGGACCACGCCCGAAAGCGCCCACAGCCGACAGTCGGTGGAAAGACTGTCGCCCAACATCCGTGCCAACGAATCGCACCCCAAGGAGACCTCATGAACCGCTGGACCCGCCTCTGCCTGATCCCCGTGGCCGCCGCCGCCATCGTCGCCTGCGGCGAGACGGCGCGCCTGCCCTTCGAGGCCGGCGTCGGCCCGACACCGCAGCTGCCCGCGCCCAACAAGACCTTCATTCCCACGGTGAAGGTGTCCGAGGCCGTCGGCTGGACCGAAACGGCTGGCCCCAGCGCGCCGGCCGGCTTCAAGGTTACGGCGCTGGCCCGCCAGCTCGACCACCCGCGCTGGGTCTACACCCTGCCCAACGGCGACGTGCTGGTGGCCGAGAGCAACAAACCGCCCAAGGAGCCGGGCGCGCCCGAAGCCAAGAAGGGCCCGATCGGCATGATCAAGGACTTCGTGCAGGGCAAGGTCATGAAGCGCGCCGGCGCCGAGGTGCCCAGCGCCAACCGCATCACGCTGCTGCGCGACACCGATGGCGACGGCGTGGCCGAGACGCGCAACGTCTTCATCCAGGGCCTGCAGTCGCCCTTTGGCATGGTGCTGGTCGGCAACGAACTGTTCATCGCCAACGCCAATGCGCTGGTGAAGGTGCCGTACACCGAGGGCCAGACGGCCGCCGCGGGCGCGCCGGTGAAGGTGACCGATCTGCCCGCCGGCATCAACCACCACTGGACCAAGAACGTCATTGCGAGCGAGGACGGCAGCAAGCTCTACGTGACGGTCGGCTCCAACAGCAACGTCGGCGAGAACGGCCTGGAGGCCGAAGAGGGCCGTGCCGCCATCTGGGAGGTCGACACCAAGAGCGGCGAGAAGCGCCTGTTCGCGAGCGGCCTGCGCAACCCGAACGGCATGGGCTGGGAGCCCGACACCAAGACGCTGTGGACCGTGGTGAACGAGCGCGACGAGATCGGCAGCGACCTGGTGCCCGACTACCTGACCTCGGTGAAGGACGGCGCCTTCTACGGCTGGCCGTGGAGCTACTTCGGCGGCAACGTCGACATCCGCGTGCAGCCGCAGCAGCCCGACAAGGTGGCCAAGGCCATCGCACCGGACTACGCGCTTGGCACGCACGTCGCACCGCTGGGCCTGGCCTTCTCGAGCCCGCGCGGCATGCCGGCGGAATACGCGACCGGCGCCTTCGTCGGCGAGCACGGCTCGTGGAACCGCCAACCACAGTCGGGCTACAAGGTCGTCTTCGTGCCCTTCATCGGCGGCAAGCCGACAGGGCAGCCGAAGGACTTCCTCACCGGCTTCCTGAACGCCGAGGGCGAGGCGCAGGGCCGGCCGGTCGGCGTGGCGCTCGACAAGGCCGGCGCACTGCTGGTGGCCGACGACGTCGGCAACACCGTCTGGCGGGTGGCGAAGGCACCGGGCAGCTGATCGGCCGGTGCGGGACAGGCTCAGAAGCCCTGCAGCACCACCTTGCCCTGCGCCTTGCCGCTCTCGATGAGTGCATGGGCACGGCGCAGGTTGGCGGCGTTGATGGTGCCGAAGCTCGCGTTCGCGGTGGTGCGGATGCGGCCGGCGTCCACCAGCGCCGCGACCTCTGCCAGCAGCTTGCCCTGCTCGGCCATGTCGGGCGTTTCGAAGCGCGAGCGCGCGAACATCATTTCCCAGTGCAGCGACAGGCTCTTGGTCTTGAGCGGCATCGCGTCGAGCACCGCCATGTCGTCGATCACGCCGATCTTGCCTTGTGGCTTGAGGCTCTCGATGATCTGCGCGTAGTGCTGCTGGGTCTGTGTGAGGCTGGCGACCAGGTCGACCTCGCCGATGCCCGCGGCCTTGAGCTCGGCAGCGAGCGGCTTCGAATGGTCGATCACGGCGTGGGCGCCGAGGGCGAGGCACCACTGCCGTGTCTCGGCGCGCGAGGCCGTGGCGACCACGCGCAACTGCGTCAGCTCGCGCGCGAGCTGGATCAGGATCGAACCGACACCGCCCGCGCCGCCGGTGATCAGCAGCGTCTGGCCGGCCCCGCCGCCCTGCGGCACGCCGAAGCGGTCGAACAGGAGTTCCCAGGCGGTGATGGTGGTCAGCGGCAGCGCGGCGGCCTGGGCGTCGTCGAGGCTCGTGGGTGCGCGCGCGGCGATGCGCTCGTCGACCACGTGCAGTTCGGCGTTGGCGCCGGGGCGGGTGATCGAACCGGCGTAGTACACGCGGTCGCCCACCGCGAAACCTTTCACCTGCGCACCGACGGCTTCGACCGTGCCCACCGCGTCCCAGCCCAGCACCTTGGCCTGGCCGGCGTCGGGCGCGGCGTTGCGGCGCACCTTGGTGTCGACCGGATTGACTGAGATCGCGGACACGCGCACCAGCAGGTCGCGCGGACCGGCCACCGGCTCGGGCAGCGTGAGGTCCTGCAGCGCGGCGGGGTCGTCGATGGGGAGCGCGTTGTAGTAGCCGATGGCTTTCATGGCAAACCTTTCAGTGAACGATGCAGTCACTGTATTTGGCTTCTCTCCGTTTGATAAGCTGCCAAAAACCTCTATCAGTTTCAAATGAAGATTGAAAATTTAGCCGACCTGCGCGTGCTGGTGCTTACCGCCCAGGGCGGCACGCTGAGTGCGGCGGGCCGGGCGCTCGGCCTCACGCCCGCCGCGGCGAGCGCGGCGCTCAAGCGGCTGGAGGCGCAGCTCGGCGCGCGGCTGTTCGAGCGCTCGACCCGTGCCATGCGCCTCACGCCCCAGGGCCAGACGCTGCTCGACTACGCCACCCGTGCGCTCGACCTGCTGGCCGAAGGCGAATCGCTGGTGGCGGCCGAGGGCGGCGCGCTGGTCGGCACGGTGCGCGTGGCCTCGCCGTCCGACCTCACGCGCGGCACGCTGCTGCCGTGGTTCGACGACTTCCTCGACGCCCACCCGGGCGTGCAACTCGCACTGTCGGTCGGCGACCGGCCGCTCGATGTGATGCGCGACGAGGTCGACGTCGCCCTGCGCTACGGCCCGCTGGCCGACTCGCGGCTGGTGGCACGCCAGCTCGCGATGAGCCGCCCGCGGTTGTGGGCCTCGCCCGCCTACCTGAAGCAACATGGTTCGCCGCAAAAACCGCAGGACCTGCCGCAGCACAACTGCCTGACCTTCCACCGCGGCGGCCGGCGCCAGCGCGTCTGGCGCTTTGCGAAGCAGGGCCAGTGGACCGAAGTGCGGGTCGACGGCGACCGATTCGCCGATGACGCGTCGCTCGCGCGCCAATGGGCGCTGGCCGGCCGCGGCATCACCTTCAAGTCGGAACTGGACGTGCGGCAGGACGAGGCGGCCGGCACGCTGGTCTGCCTGCTGCCCGACTGGGACACCGAGCCGTACCCGCTGCACGCGCTGCTGCCCAGCGGGCGCTTCGTGCCGGCGCGGGTGCGGGCGCTGGTCGATTTTCTGGCGGAGCGATTCGCTGTCATGGGCGCGCGCGAAAATTGCGTGCAGAGCACCCCATGAAAAAGCGCAAGCCATCGTCCCCCACGTCTTCATCAGCCACCCCGTGCATCCGCGTCTCGCAAAGCGGCGTGCACGGCCTCGGCGCCTTCGCGACCCGCGACCTGCCGGCCGAAGCCTTTCTCGGCCTCTACGACGGGCGCCGCTACACGCCCGCGCAGATCGCCGCCAAAGACTGGAACGACCAGCTCACCTACCTCTTCAAGCTGTCGAATGACGAAACCATCGATGGCGCCAAGGGTGGCAACGCGACGCGGCACCTCAACCATTCGTGCGACCCGAATTGCGAGGCCGTGGAAGACTACGACGAGGGCGGCGAACTGGTGCTCAAGTTCCAGACGCTGGTGGCGGTCGATGCCGGCGACGAGCTGTTCATCGACTACGGCCTGACCGCCGACGACGGTTCGCTCGCCAGCGACTACGTCTGCCACTGCGGGGCCGCCAGCTGCCGCGGCACCATGCTCGCGCCGCCCGACGACGTGCCCAACCCCGCGCTGTCGTCGATGGACTCGCCCTGAGAACCCGTCACACCACGCCGCGGTCGTTCAGGACACCCCCATCCGGAGAAACGGCCAGGCCAAGGCCAGCACGCAGCCCACGCACCCCGCGGCACCCAGCCGCCGGGCCCAGCGCCGACTGGCGACGGGCCACTGGTTCATCGCCAGCACCAGCAGCCAGCCCAGCACCATCCACGCGGCGAGCACCAGCGCCAGGCCTGCCGCCAGCCCGTCTGCTGCCACGGCCGTCGCGCTCTGCAGCACCAGGGTGCCCAGCGCCACGACCCCCGCGCGCCGATGGTTCGCCGGCGCGCCGTCGCCCCAGGCGCGGGTGGGCACCGCGCCTGCCCAGAAGGCGAGGCCCAGCAGCGAGGCCAGTGCGGCGCTGGCGCTGAAGAGTTCGTTCATGCGGCGTTCGGCGGCCGATATGCCGTGGCGCAGGCCGTCACCGCGCACAGCGCCGAGGCCACGACCCACTGCAGCAGCCCCGCCTTGGCCGCCAGGCCGCCATAGCCCAGCGCGGCCAGCACCCACAGCAGCGCGGCGGTGCGTGGCGCCCAGTGGCGCAGCGTGGCGGCGGGCAGCGCCACCCAGAAGGCCAGCAGCAGCCCCAGCATGCCCGACGACCGCGCAGGTTCGGTCGCGACGATGTGGGCCAGACGAAACGACTCCAGCGCCAGCACGCCGCACCACCAGAACGGCAGGTGCGCCGGCACGATGCGCCCGGCCCTTTGGCGCAGGCGCCACCCGCGGTCGGGGGCGGGGCCACCGACCGCGTCCGACGGTGCCACGGCCGCGGTGCGCACGTTCTTGCGCCGGGGCGCCTGCACCCGTCGCGGCCCGATGAAGGCTGCCATGCCGACGCACACCAGCCCCACTGCGGCCAGGCTGGCCAGCATGGCCGGTGCCTGCGCGCTGCCTCGCGCCTGGCCCACGGCACCCGCCACCACCAGCAGCGCGCCCGTGCCGCCCAGCGACACGCGCCACAGCGCCAGCGTGCGCAGGGCCCACGCCGCCAGGGTCGACAGCAGCAGCCACGCACCGATCAACGCCCACACGGTCCACACCGGTCGCTGCGCCAGCGGTGCCAGCCCGGGGGGCGGGCGCAGGTGCACCAACAGGCTCACGATGAGCGCGGCCGGCGCGGTGGCGTGCAGGGCCAGGAAGAAGCGTTGCATGCGTGCCCCGTCAGCCTGCGGCTGCCACGTCGCGCTCGCCGCGTGCCGGGGTGGCCTGGATGTCGCGGCGCCGCTGTCGGCGCGCATCCAGCCAGATCAGCGTGCCCGAGATCGACAGGAACGCGGGCGTCATGCCCAGGACGAAATACAGCCACTTGAGCGCCAGCCCGCCGAAGTCGCCGAAGTGCAGCGGCTCCATGAGACCGTTGACCATCGACCAGAAACCTTGCGTGCGCGGGTCGTGGACCTTCTTGGGCACGCCGGTGACGGCGTCGATGTCCACGCGCGCCGTGCTGGCCAGGTGGCCGCGCAGGTTGCCGGTGAAGCTGACGTCGGCCCCCGCGGTGGTCCAGCGCCGCAGGGAGACATAGCGTGCTTCCAGCCCGGGCACGGCCCGCTGTGCCGTGGCGTACATCGCATCCAGCGACTGCATGGGAGGGGCCGGTGGAGCCGGGCGGGGGGCCTGGGCCTCGGCGCGGCCGGTGGGCGTCATCACGTACCTGTAGCCCTGCTCGAACAGCGGCGCCAGGCCCATCCACGCGCCTGTGGCAGCGATCAGGATGTGAAAGCCCAGGCCCCAGATGCCGGCCGACTTGTGCAGGTCCGACATCACCACGCGAAAGCTGCGTCCCCAGCGCTGGGTGAACAGCTCGGCCAGGATCTTGCGGTGGATGACGATGCCGGTGCCGATGAGCACCAGCATGGCCACGCCCAGAAAGCCCACGATCCAGCGCGGCCCGAAGAAGAGGAACACGTGCAGCATGCGCAGGTACTGGCCGAGCTGGCTGTCCACCGGGCCGACCACCGCGCCCGTGTCCGAGCGCAGCGCGACCTTGGTGCGTGTGCTGGCCGGCGCGCCGCGTTCGCGCACGAAGGCGAAGTAGCTGGGGTTGACCGCGTCGGGCAGCGCGATGGTCTCCACCGTCGCGCCGGGGTAGCGCGCCTGCAATTGCCCGAGCACCACGTCCAGCGGTGCCGGCTGGGCCGAGCGCGGCAATTGCGCCAGCGACGGGTTGGCCCACAGATCGATCTCGTTCTTGAAGACCGCCACCGCGCCCGAGAAGCACACGATGAACATCAGCAGCCCCGTGACGATGCCCGCCCAGGAATGCAGGACGAACAGGCGGTTCAATGTGCGCTGGCTGGTCATGGATCGGCCGGGCCTCAGAAGAAGTACGTCATGCCCACGCTGAAGCTGCGCGGCAGCGCGGGCGAGACCACGTTGGCGTTGATCGCGCCGTCGTAGTACGCCTTGTCGAACACGTTCTTCACGCCCGCCGTGATGCGGTAGTTGTCTCCCACATAGACGATCGAGGCATCGGCCACGAAGTACGACGGCAGCGTGAAGGGGTACGAGCCGACCTGCTCGCTCACATAGCGGCCGCCCAGGCCCAACGTCACGCGCTGGTACTGCGGCAGCCGGTAAGTGGCCCAGGCCGTGAGCACGTGGCGCGGCGTGAGGTTGAGCGGCAGACCCACGATGGCGGCGTTGGTGTCGCGTGTGACCTTGGTCTGGGTGTAGGTGTAGGCGCTGGTGATCTTCCAGCCGTTGCTCAGGTCGGCGCCGAGCTCCACCTCCAGCCCGCGGGCGCGCTGCTCGCCGGTCTGCACGCTGAAGCCGGTGTTCACCGGGTCGGCGGTGGCGACGTTCTGCCGCTCCAGATTGAACACGGCGAGCGCACCGGTGACCTGGCGGTCCGGCGCTTCGTACTTCAGGCCCGCCTCCCATTGCTTGCCGGTTTCGGGCGCAAAGGGCGTGCCGCCAAACGAGAGCCCCGAGACGGGCAAAAAGGATTCGCCGTAGCTGCCGTAGGTCGACCAGCCCGGCTTGAACTCGTACACCAGCCCGGCCGACAGCGTGGTGGCGTTGTCCTTCTGGCGCGTCTGCTTGTGGGCGATGCGGTCGTCGATCTCATCGGTGGACCAGTCACGCCGCAGGCCCACCAGGGCCGTCCAGCCCTGGCCGAACTTGATCTGGTCCTGCGCATACAGGCCCGCCACGGTCAGCTTGTCGGGCGCATCGCTGGTCAGGCCCGTAGGGCAGGTGGCGCGCATGCCGTAAACCGGCGCGAAGAGGTCCAACGCGCCGATGCGGCAGGTGCGGCCGCTCATCAGACTGTGGCCGCTGCGCAGGTCCAGTCCCGTGACCAGCTGGTGCCTGACGCCCAGCGCTTCGAAGCGCGAGAGCAGCGAGGTGTCGGTGGCCAGCAGGTCGTAGTCCATGTACTGGCGTGAGGCGCTGCGGTTCTGCAGCCGCTGGTTGGCTTGCAGCGCCTGGTTGGACACGAAGTTGCCCGTGCCCTTCTCGGTCTCGTAGCGCACGTTCTGACGGAAAGTCATGGCGGGCGAGAGCCGGTGCTCCAGCGCATAGCCCACGGTGGTGGTCTCGATGTCGTACTCGCCGAAGCTCGGGTCGCCGGTGAACAAGGTGCGAGACAGCCTGCCATTGCGGTTGGGCAGCACCGTGCCGTAGGGCGTGATGCCCTGCTGGCGCATCCATTCGCTGCGGCTGTAGGTGGCGAACAGCACCAGGTCGGTTTGCGGGCCCAGGTCGATGGACAGCGACGGCGCGAACCAGCGGTCCTTGCGGTAGACGAAGTGCGTGGGGTCGTCGGCGTTGGACACCTGCGCATTGATGCGCAGCGCCGTCTTGCCCGATTCGGACAGCGGCCGGTTCAGGTCGGCCTGCAGCGTGCGCTGGCCGAAGCTGCCCACCTCCATGCCCACTTCGCTCAGCGCCTCCTTCTTGGGTCGCTTGCTCACCGCGTTGACGATGCCGCCGGGCTGCACCTGCCCATACAGCACCGAGGCGGCGCCCTTGAGCACCTCGAGACGTTCATACCCATAGGGCTGCAGCCGGGTCCACATGCCGGGGCTTTGCACCAGGCCATCGACGAGGACGGACTCCGTGGAACGAAAGCCCCGGATGTTGATGTCGTCGACCCCCCGGCGCCCGAAGTTGACCGGGCTCACGCCCGCCACGGTCTGCAGCGCCTGCTGCAGGTTGGTGACCTGCCGCGACTCCATCTGCTCGCGCGTGACCACGCTCACCGACTGGGGCGTTTCCAGCCGCCGCATGGGCATCTTGCCCGCCGTCTGCGCTTCGGTGGGGGCAAAGCCCATGTCCTTTTCGGTGCTGGCGTTGATGCGCACTTCCTCCAGTTGCGGGGCGGCGGTGCCTGGGCCGGCCGGTGGGGCAGTGGCATCGGCCTGGGCCAGCGCGGCCTGCGCGAGACACAGGGCCAGCGGCGTCAGGACGAAAAAGCCGGCCTTGCGAGCGGAGGAACGTGAGGGTGACGCGACGCAGGAATGGCGGCGTGCGAGCGCGGCGCTCGATGAAAGGGTCGTGCGCGAGGGCAGAGACGACATGGAAGTCCCGAAAAGATGAGCGAACAGACGTTTAAAGACGCTGGCTCACGTCGCTTTTCGGGACGTTGGCTGGCTGGAGCGGCGATTGTAAAGGCGTGCATCCGCGTGAACGCGGCGCGCCACGGCCGGTGCGCGGCGATGTCGGGCAGGTTCTAAGATCCCGCGCATGACCCTTCCGGAAATCTCCACCGCCCCCGCCGCGCCGCGCCGCTTCTGGTCGCAGCTGTCGACCCGCGACTTCGCGGCGCTCGACCCGGCGACCACCGTCGCGGTGCTGCCGCTGGGGGCGACCGAGCAACACGGACCGCACCTGCCGCTGGGCGTCGATTCGGTATTGGTCGACGGCATCGTCGCCGCGGCGCTGCCGCTGCTGCCGGCCGGGTTGCCCGCGTTCTTTCTGCCGAGCCAGCACATCGGCCTGAGCCCCGAGCATGCGAACTTCCCCGGCACGCTCACGCTGTCGTCCGAGACGCTCATTCGCCTGTGGCACGACATCGGCGCCGGCGTGGCGCGCGCCGGCGTGCGCAAGCTGGTGCTCTTCAATGCGCACGGCGGGCATGTCGGCGCGATGGACATCGTGGCGCGCGAGTTGCGTGCGGCGCACGGGCTCATCGTCTACGGCGTCAGCTGGTTCAACCTGCCGCTGGGCGAGGCGGGCACGCAGTTCAGCGCCGACGAACACCGCTTCGGCGTGCACGCCGGCGAGATCGAGACCTCGATGATGCTGGCGCTCGCGCCGGACCAGGTGGCCATGCAGGCCGCGCGGGACTTCGGCTCGGCGTCCCAGGCGCGTGCGGCCGACTACCCGATCCTCGGCAACGGCCGCAGCGCCAAGCTGGGCTGGGCCATGGAGGACTACAACGCCGATGGCGCCGCGGGCAATGCAGCCGCCGCGACCGCGGCGAAGGGCCAGGCAGTGGTCGATGCCGCGGCCCGATCGCTGGCGGCACTGCTGGCGGAAATCTCGCGCCTGCCGCTCTCGATGGTCGGCCAGCCCGCGGGCGGCTGAGTCGGGCTCAGCCGGCGATCACCGGCCCGGCCGGTGCGCCTTCCTCGATGCGGATCGAGCCGTCGGGTCGTTCGCAGGTGCCGATCAGCAGGCCGCTGGCCATCGCGTGCTCGCGCAGCGCGTCGATCAGTTCGTCACGGCCGGGGTTGTCGGAAAACACGGGCACCGCGCGCAGGGCGTAGATCTGGAAGGCGTAGCGGTGAACGCCGTGGCCCGGCGGCGGGTCGGGCGGCAGCCAGGCCGCCTGCAGGTAGGAGTTGCGCCCGACGTGCAGGCCGGCGCCTTCATGGTCGGCACTGGGCAGAGCCCCTTCGGTCAGCGCCCCGTCCTCGGCCGGCAGGCCGACGACGATGGCATGGACCAGGGGATGGGGTGTCGGTGAATCGGCGTCTTCCACCAGCAGCACCAGCGACGCGGCGCCGGCCGGCAGGGCGGTCCATTGCAGGGGCGGCGACAGGCCCTCGCCGTCGGCGGTGTAGCGCGCCGGCAGCGGGGCGTGATCGGCAAAGGCGAGGCTCGTCAGAACGATCGACGCCATGCCCCCGCGCAGGCCGAGCGTGTTGAAGACGATTTCGTCGAGACCGGCGCGCACGCCGTGCAGCGCATGGCCGATGACATCAGGGAGTTTCTCCAGCATGCCGACGGTATAGCGCGTCCTTGTCCGTCAGCATGTAGGACGCGGCAGGACAGCCAACGCCGCCGGACCTCGGCAGAATCCAGGTTCACTTTGCGGTCGCCTGATCGCCGACCTGCACATGCCTGAAGCGCCATCCACCACGACATCTCACTCCCTGACGAATGCGCAACAGTCTCGCGCAAGAACCGGCGTCGCCGGCCTCGACAATGTGCTCGGCGGGGGCCTGCCCAGCGGCCATCTCTACCTGGTGGAGGGCACGCCGGGTGCCGGCAAGACCACGCTGGGGCTGCAGTTCCTGCTCGAGGGGCGTGCGCGCGGCGAGAAGGGGCTCTACGTCACCCTGTCCGAGACGGCCGCCGAACTGGGCATCGTGGCGCAGTCGCATGGCTGGTCGCTCGACGGCATCGAGCTGTACGAGCTGGTCACCGAAGAGGGCCTGAGCGCCTCGGCCGAGCAGTCGATCCTGTACCCCGCCGAGGTCGAGCTCGGCGAGACGACGCGCGACGTGATGGCGGCGGTCACCCGCCTGTCGCCGACGCGGGTGGTGTTCGACAGCCTGTCCGAGATGCGCCTGCTGGCGCAGGACCCGTTGCGCTACCGGCGCCAGATCCTGGCGCTCAAGCATTTCTTCGCGTCGCGCGAGTGCACCGTGCTGATGCTCGACGACATGAGTTCACAGGGCGGCGACCTGCAGCTGCACAGCATCGCCCACGGCGTGCTGGGCCTGGACCAAGCCACCGGTGACTACGGGCCGGTTCGGCGCCATCTGCGCATCGTCAAGATGCGGGGCGTGCGCTACCGCGGCGGCGAGCATGACGTGCACCTCGACACCGGGGGGCTGCAGGTCTTTCCGCGGCTGATCGCCGCCGAGCATCGCACGGACTTCGAAGCGGCGACGGCCACCACCGGCACACCCGCGCTCGATCTGCTGCTGGGCGGCGGCCTCGCCCGCGGAAGCAACACCCTGTTCATCGGCCCGTCGGGCGTCGGCAAGACGACGACCGCGATGTCCGCGGTGGTGGCTGCCCTGCAGCGTGGCGAGAAGGCGTCGTACTACCTGTTCGACGAGGGCATCGGCACGCTGCTGCACCGCTGCCGATCGCTCGGCCTGCCGGTGGAGGAATTCATCGCCAACGGGCAGCTGGAGGTGCTGCCCCTCGACCCGGCGGAAATGTCCCCCGGCCAGTTCTCGAACATGGTGCGGCTGGCGGTGCAGGAGCGCGAGGCCTCCCTCATCGTGATCGACAGCCTCAACGCCTATCTGCAGGCGATGCCGGGCGCCAAGTTCCTGCTGCTGCAGATGCACGAACTGCTGAGCTTCCTGAACCAGCAGGGCGTCGTCACCCTGCTGGTGCTGGGCCAGCACGGCATCATCGGCGACGTGCGCAGCGACCTCGACCTGTCGTACCTGTCGGACGCCATCGTGCTGTTCCGCTTCTTCGAAGCGCGCGGCAGCCTCCTGAAGGCGGTGTCGGTGGTGAAGAGTCGCACCAACCGGCACGAGCTCAGCATCCGGGAGTTCCGCTTGGGCAGCCGGGGCGTGGAGGTCGGCCCGGCGCTCACCGATTTCGAAGGCGTGCTCAGCGGTGTGCCAACCTACCGTGGCGGCATCCCGTTGCTGGGCGACGAGTCGCCCATCGCCAGGACCTGAGGTGGAGCGTCGGGTTCTCATCCACGCACCGCGCGGACGTGACGCGGCCGTGGTGCAGCAGGTGTTGCAGGACATCGACCTGGTGGCCGTTGTCTGTGCGTCGGCCGATGCCATGCTGGCCGACCTCGACCGGGGAGCCGCGGCCGCCATCCTGACCGAAGAGTCGCTGCTGCAGGTGCCCGAGGCGCCCTTGCGTGCGTGGCTGATGGCGCAGCCGAGCTGGTCCGATTTCCCTTTCATCGTGCTGGCCTCGCGCGACGCCGGCGGCCGTTCGCGCCAGGCGCTCGCGCTGCTGCAGACGCTCGGCAATGCCTTCGTGCTGGAGCGACCGGTGCACACCGAGACGCTGGCGCGCGCTGCCGACGCCGCCGTGCGGGCCCGCCGGCGCCAGTACGCCACGCGGCTGCACCTGCAGCAGCTCGAGGACACCCGCGCCGAGGTCGAGCGCCTCAACACGGAGCTGGAGGTGCGCATCGCCGCGCGCACGCGCGAGCTGGCCGGCGCCAACGACCGGTTGATGGCCGAGATCGCCGAGCGCGAGCGCGCCCAGGCGGCGCTGATCCAGGTGCAGAAGATGGAGGCCATCGGCCGGCTGACCGGCGGCATCGCGCACGACTTCAACAACCTGCTGCACGTGGTCAACATGAACCTCGACCTGGTGGCGCGCGTGGCCAAGGACGAAAAGGTGCTGGGCATCGCCTCGCGCGCCAAGGGCGCGGTGGGTCGGGGCGCGAAGCTCACCGGCCAACTGCTGTCCTTTGCGCGCAACCAGTCGCTGCTGCCGCGCCTGACCGACGTGAACGGGCTGCTGGACGGCATGCGCGAACTGGTGGCGGTGTCGGTCGGGCCGTCGGTGCAGGTCGAACTCGCCCTGTGTGCGGAGCCGGCCTGGGCCGTGCTGGATGCCAACCAGCTCGAGATGGCGGTGCTCAATCTGGCCGTGAATGCGCGCGACGCCATGCCCAACGGCGGTGTTCTGTCGATCTCGACGCGGCTGTGTGGCAGCGTCGGCGAACTGCCCCCTGGCGACTATGTCGCCGTGTCGATCCACGACAACGGCATGGGCATTCCGCCCCACCTGCTCTCCAAGGTGTTCGATCCCTTCTTCACCACCAAGCCGGTGGGGAGTGGAACCGGGCTGGGCCTGAGCCAGGTGTATGGCTTCGCGCGCCAGTCGGGCGGCCTGGCGCTGGTGCGCAGCGAGGAAGGCCACGGCACGCAGGTCGAGATGGTGTTCCCGGCGTCGCGCGAGCGGGCGTCGGCCGTCAGCACGCCGGTCGCGAGTGCGCCGCAGGACCATGCCTCGCGGCGGCAGCGGGTGCTGGTGATCGAGGACGACGCCGAGGTGCGCCGCGCCATCGTCGAGAGTCTGTCGATGCTGGGCTACGTGGTCAGCGAAGCGGCCGACGGTGCCGCCGGCCTGAGCGCGCTGAGTGCGGCGTCGCACGACCTGCTGGTGGTCGACTACGCGATGCCGGGCCTGAACGGCGCCGAGGTGATCGCCAAGGCCCGCGAGATGGTCGGCGACATTCCGGTCATCCTCGCCACCGGCTACGCCGACATGGCCGAGGTGGGGCGCGTGCTCGGCACCCAGTCCATCCTCATCAAGCCCTTCGACATCTCGACGCTGGCGAGCGCGGTCTCGAAGGCCCTGCCGCAGCCGGCGCCGATATCATGAGCCGGCGGTGCGGCAACAACCACTTTCTTTCAAGCCCACCGTTTTTCACTTCAAGGGAATCACCATGAGCATCGTCTGGACCATTCTGATCGGCTTCATCGCAGGGCTCGTGGCGCGCGCCATCAAGCCGGGCAACGACTCGGCCGGCTTCATCGTCACCACGCTGATCGGCATCGCCGGTTCCCTGATCGCCACGTACTTGGGGCAGGCGATGGGCTGGTACACGGCCGGGCAGGGCGCGGGCTTCATTGCCTCGGTCGTCGGCGCCATCGTGCTGCTGTTCATCTGGGGCATGCTGAAGAGGAAGTAGCCCCACCCCCGAAGCGCCTGCGGCGCCTCCCCCTCAAGGGGGCGATACCAGCGGCCCGGCGAAGCCGGTTCCGCGGTATCTCTCGAGAAGACCTGGTGCTGCTTAGCGTGGACACTATGTCCCATGAAGCGCCCGCACTACCACGTCTATGTCGTCGCACTCGACGACCGCGTGTGGAACAACGCCCGCTTCCGGCGGGCCAATCCTGACTACGTGCTGGGCAAGCCCTTCGTCTATGTCGGCATGACCGGGCTCGACCCGGACGTGCGCTTCGACAAGCACAAGGCCGGGCTGCAGGCCAACCGCTTCGTGACCGACTACGGGCTGCATCTGCTGCCCGCGATCTACGAACGCTACAACCCGATGCGCTACGACGAGGCGAGGTCGATGGAAGTCGAACTCGGCATTCGCCTGCGCGCGCTCGGCTACGGAGTCTGGCAGGCTTAGCGGCGGAGCGTTCCGATCGCCTCTCTCCAGAGAGAGGCATGGTTGCCATGGCGCGGTAACGAGGCGTGAACATCATTCGGGCTCTGCCCTGCAGGCGCGCCGCCGCGCGTACCGCCTGCGATTCCCGATTGACCTACTCCTCGGTATGAACTTTCTCTCTCCCACCACGCTGGGCGGGCGTGCACTGCTCGTGACCGCCGCCGCCGTTTCCATGCTCGTCGCCTGTGGCGGCGGAAGCGATTCGACGGTCGCGCAAGCGCCTGCCACCCCTCCGGCCCAGACGCCGCCCGCGACCCCGCCCGCCACGCCACCTGTCGAAGCCAAGCCTGGCGTGCAGATCGCCTTCATGCCCGACATCCATTTTCACGATGTCTATGCGACCTTCAAGGATGGCTCGTTTCCCGGCGTGTTCAACCCCAAGACGGGGCTGCAGGCGACCATCCGCCTGATGCACGCGCAGATGACGTCGACGCGCCTGTTCAACGAGAACTACTTCGCGTTCCTGGCTGCGCTCGACGATGCCGTGGCGCGCGGTGTGAAGCTCATCGCCCTGCCCGGCGACTTCTCCGACGACGGCCAACCAGTGCATATGCGCGGACTGAAGAAGGTGCTGGACGACTACGCGGCCAAACATGGCCTGCAGTTCTTCGCCGCGCCCGGGAACCACGACCCGAACCGGCCGCTGGAGCGTGCCGGCGGGAAGTCCGATTACCTCGGCCTCGACCCGAACTCGGGGCGCGTCGGCTTCCCGCAGCCCATCTACAGCAAAGGTGGCAACGGCGACTGTGCGGCGGGCAATTACACCGGCGCCTGGGCAAAGGTCAACTACTCGTACTGCACCGAGGAAGTCAAGGAGATGGGCTACGCCGGCATCACCGAGGCACTCGACCAGCATGGCTTGATGCCGAAGGCGGCCTACAAGTATTTCGAGACGCCGTACAGCACCTACAGCTACCAGAACTACACGCTCGACCAGGCGAAGGCCCAGGCCGTCTGGAGCCGGCGCGAATTCGAGATCTGCGCGCAGGGCGCCGGCGGCACCTACAAGCAGAGCGGCTACACCTTCTGCCGCAACACGCCCGACACCAGCTACCTGGTGGAGCCGGTCGAGGGCGTCTGGCTGGTGGGCATCGACGCGAACGTGTATGTACCGACCGGTGCGGGCGCGAACGATTTCAACGGATCGGGCGATGCCGGCTACAACAAGATGCTGACGTACAAGCCGCACGTGATCGCCTGGCTCAAGGACGTCGTCGCGCGCGGCAAGGCGCAGGGTAAGCAGGTCATCGCCTTCAGCCACTTCCCGATGAGCGAGTTCTTCAACGGTGCCTCCGACGACATCGTGGCCCTGCTGGGCGCCGGCAAGATGCAGATGGCGCGCCGGCCCACGGAAGACGTGACCAAGGCACTCGCCGACACGGGCCTGCAGGTCCATGTGGGCGGACACATGCACTTCAACGACACGGCGATCCGCAAGTACGACGATGGCCACGGGCTGGTGAACATCCAGGCGCCGTCGATGGCCGCCTACGTGCCGGCCTACAAGCTGCTGACGCTCCAGGACGCGACCCACATCGACGTGCAGACCGTGCGGCTCGACGACGTGCCGCGCTACGACGAGATGTTCGACCTGTACCGCCAGGAGCACAGCTACTTCAGCGACTACGGCTTCATGCTGCCCGGCGGCAGCAACGGCGTGCTGTGGGACAAGAGCATCCTCGATGCCAAGAGCTACGGCGAGTTCAGCACGCGCTACATGTCGGAGCTCGTGCGCCTGCGGCTGCTGAACGACGACTGGCGCTGCGAGATGCGCGAGCTGGTGAAGAGCCCGCTGTACGGCTCCGACCTGCTGGTGCTCTCGCAATTGAAGACGGCCGTCACGCTCAAGCAACTGGCCAACACCGGCAACCGCAGCCTGTTCAGCACCGCCTTCTTCGGCTGTCTTTCCGAGGGGGGTGGCGACGGCAGCGCGCAGGCCGTCTATGCGACCGACCTGGCGGCGGCGCAAGCCAAGGCACGGGCCCTGGCGAACGCGGCAGGCCTGCGCCTGGAGGACTTCAACGACTGGAAGGCGATCGACCTCGCCGGCGATTTCGTACGCCTGGCCAACGCTGGCGACCTGGCCTTCAGCGACATCCCGGCCGCTCGTGCCGCGCAATACAAGCTGCTCGCCCAGGCACTGGAAGCCACCAACGCCACGCTCGGCCTGGACGGCACCCAGGTGCGCAACGACAACGTGGTGGGCGCCGTGTTCCAGGCGCGCTTCAAGCCGCTGATGGAGATCTTGCTCAAGCTGGCCAAGGGTGCGCCCACCCAGCATTTCGTGATCGACCTCAAGGCCAACACCCTGACCGACCTGACCACCACTGCAGCGCCTTTCTGAAGAGTTTCGACATGAACGACAAGAACCAAGATTCGGGCCTCGTGCCTTTCGGTCCCGTCACGCGTCCTCCCGACGCCGGGCGGCGCGGTGTGCTGCGCAGCGGCGTGGGCATGACGGCGTTCTCGCTGCTGGGCGCGAGCAGCGCCTTGCTGAGCGCCTGCGGGGGTGGCGGCGACGGCGGCACCCCGGCGCCTGCGCCGTCCCCCGCACCGGCACCGCCTGCACCGGCGCCGCAGCCCCCCGCGCCGGTGCCCGCACCGGAGGTCAGCGCGCCCACGCTCACTGGCCATGCCGTCTTGCCGGCCGACAGTTTCGTCGCCGGGCCGACCTCCGGGCAGTTCGTCTCGGGCGGCGACCTCGACCGTGCCAAGAACACCTACGGCTACACCCTGCCGTTCACGTCCAAGCAACCGATGCAGGGCTTTTCGGCGATGGTGCCGGGGCCGGTGGTCGGCACCTTCTACGTGATGCAGGACAACGGTTTCGGCGGCCGGGCCGCATCGCCCGATGCCCTGCTGCACATCTACGCGATCAAGTTCGACTGGGACAACCGTGCAGTCGTCCCGGTGAACTTCCAGACCGGCGCCGCGCTGGCATCGTTCACGTCCGAGAGCTACATCCGGCTGAGCGACCCGTATCGCAACCTGGGCTACCCGGCGGTGGCCGACATGGTGAACTACCCCGGCACGACCCAGTCGCCGGCAGGCCAGACCGTCGCGGTGGACCCGGCCATCATCTCGGGTCGATTGCTCACCGGTTACGACATCGACCCCGAGTCGATGCAGATCGATGCCCAGGGAAACCTGTGGATCGGCGACGAGTTCGGCCCCTTCCTGCTGAAGTTCGATCGCCAGGGTCGGCTGCTGTCGCGCGAGATCCAGATCCCGAACCTGCGCCGCCTGGGCAGCAATGCACTGATCCAGACGCCGAACAACCCTTACATCCAGGGCAACACGTCGGTGGCCAACCTCGGCGGCTCGGGCGGGTTGGAGAGCATGGCGATCAACGCCAGCCGGACCAAGCTTTACGTGATGTTCGAGAAGGAAATCTCGGGCGACGACAACCGCTACCGCACCATCAGTGTGTTCGACATCGCGACCCAGAACTTCGAGGCCAAGACCTTCATCTACCGCGTCGGCGTCGGCCAGCGCATCAACGGCGACGGCAACCTCGAGACCGAGGTCTACACGCCCAACGACATGGTCGCCATCAACGACACCCAGTTCCTCGTGATGGAGAAGGACAGCGGCGCGGGCGACGTGCGCACCGGCAAGTTCGCGGCGTCGGGCACCTGGCGCAACGCGGCGCGGTTCAAGCGTGTCTTCAAGATCGACCTGACGCGGGTCGATTCGTCCGGCGTGCTCATCAAGGAAGAGGTGGCCGACCTGATGCAACTGCTCGACCCGACGGGCATCGGCCGTGAAGCCACCATCGATGGCGTCTTCACTTTCCCCATGGAATGTGTGGAGGTCGTCACCATCGTCGACGCGCAGACGCTCATGTTCGTCAACGACAACAACTACCCGGGCGGCTCGCCCTCGCGCCTGACGACCAAGCCGGACGACAACGAGTTCATCCGCGTTCGCCTGCCCAAGCCGCTCGCCACGCCCTGAGCGCAACGCCGCCTGACGTCGCGGTCGAGCGGCGTCAGGCGTAGCTGACCAGGTCCTCGTCCGCCGGCCCGTCGAGGTGCGGCAGGGCGTTGAAGGTTAGCAGCACGTGCCGCTTGGGCGTGAAGACGAACTCGGTCACGGCCGTGTTGCGGATGCGCATGTTCAGCTCGATGGTGGTTTCGGGGCTCGTTCCGAGCACGTGGCCGACCGCGGTGCTGATTGGCCCGCCGCTCGACACCACCAGCACCTTCGCACCGTGGTGCCGGGCGCGCACATGGTCGAGCGCGGTGGTCACGCCGGCCAGGAAATCCACGTAGCTGGGCATGCCGACCGGGGTGGTGCGGCCCTGCATCCAGGCGCCCAGGCCGTCCCGCAGCAGCCGGAAATGATGACGGTAGAGCTCGGGCGTGTCGGGCTTCTGCAGCTTCTCGGGGTGGATGGTGGCGATCACCGCCTCGCTGTCGTACTCGTTCAGACCTGGCCAGGTCAGCACGTCATCCCGCGTCAGGCCCAAGCCCTTGGCGATGCCCTCCCAGGTCTGGCGATGGCGCTTCAAGGTGCCCGTGAGCACCGCGTCGAAGTGCATGCCGCGCTCGCGCCAGTACTCGCCGAGGCGCTCGGCTTGCCGGTGACCGAGCGCGCTCAGGTTGTCGTAGTCGGCCGAACCGAAGCTGGCTTGCCCATGGCGCACGAGATAGAGGGACCCCATGCAGCGGATTGTTGCCAAGCGAGTGGATCCGGCTTGTCCCTCTGGCGACGAATACTATTGTTTTAACAACAATCGGCGCGCACAAGATTCTCCATTCGTGGAGAAATGTGCACTTTATGCTTATCCATTGACGGCGCCTGCTCGGAAAAATGAGATCGCGTGTAACACTAAGCTACTCATTGTTATCGCAATCTCGTCAAAGAGCACAAAGATGAATACTTCGTTTCGCAGCGTCTGGAATCCCGCATTGTCCGCCTGGGTGGCCGTCTCGGAAATCGCGCGTGCTCGCGGGAAATCCACGGCCAGTGCGGTGGGCATCGCCTCCGTGATCCTGTGTCTGGGGGCGCCCCCCGCGCTGGCCGGCGAGGGCGGCGCAGGCGGTAATCCGGCGACAGCCACCGAGCTCTACGCCGGCGATGGCGGTGCCGACAACGCGGGCGGGGCCGGCGCCTTCAACGACAACGTCTACAACGGCTTCGGCGGCGCGGGCGGTGCTGCCAGCACGACCGGTGCCACCGCCGGCGGCGCAGGCGACCCGGGCGGCTTTCCGCCGGGCTTTGGTTCGGGTGCGCCGGGCGGTGCGGCCGGAACCGCCGTCGCTCGGGATGGGCAGGCCGGCAGCGGCTTCGATGCCAACGATCCCTCCAGCAACGGCTATGGCGGCGGTGGCGGCGCGGGTTACTTCGGAGGCACCGGCGCCTCGGGCACCAACAGCGCGCCGGTGGTCGGTGGCAACGGCGGCGCCGGGGGCGTCGGCGTCTGGGCGGCGGGCGGCGGTGGTGCAGGCGGCTACGGCATCGTGCTGGCGCCGGCCGTCACGGCCTTCTCGAACACCAGCACGATCGCCGGCGGCAGCGGTGGCGCCGGTGGCGCCGCCTTTGCACAGGCCGGCGGCGGCGGCGGTGGCGGCAGCGCGCTCTACCAAGGCAGCGGAGACGTCATCAACACGGGCACCCTCCAGGGCGGGAACGGCGGCGTCGGCGGCGCGGGCGGCGCCTGGATGAACGGGCCCAGCGGTGGCGGCGGCGGCGGTGGCGGCAATGGCGTGGTGATGACCGGCGGGACGCTGCGCAACGAAGCTGGCGCATCCATCGTCGGCGGTAACGGTGGCAATGGCGGCAATGCCGGCACCACGACGAACCTGGTCGGCGTGGCCGGTGGCGCCGGCGGCGGCGGCGATGGGGTCCGGGTGACGGCCAGCGGCATCCGTGTCTTCAATGCAGGCAGCATCGCAGGGGGAACCGGCGGCGCAGGGGGCGTGGCCAACGCCGGCCTGACCGGCGCCGCGGGGGCCGGCGGCGTGGGCGTTCGCCTGACGGGTGACAACAACACGCTGGTCAACGCCGGCGCCATTGCGGGCGGCCTGTCGGGCGACAACGTGCGCGCCGATGCGGTGACGGTCACGGGTGCCGCCAACACGGTCGAACTTCGCGACGGCTACAGCTTCGCCGGCAACGTGGTGGCCAGCGGCGCGGGCAACGTGCTGGCGCTGGGCGGTGGCACATCGCCGGCAGCGCCTTTCGATGTGGCTGCGATCGGCACCACGATTCAGGGCTTCACGGCGTACGACAAGACCGGCCTCAGCACCTGGACGCTGACCGGTACGACGCCAGCGCTCACGCCGTGGACGGTGCGCGGCGGCGTGCTCCAGATCAGCAACGATGCCAACCTGGGGGCGCCGGCGGGCAACGTCACCTTCGACGGCGGCACCATCCGCCTGTTCGGCGCGCCGGCCGACTGGACCACCTCCCGCGCGGTGTCGGTGCTGGCCGGTGGCGGCACGCTCGACCTCGACCAGCACAGCGCCACCTTCAACGGCGCGCTCTCGGGTGCGGGTGCCTTGACGGTGACCTCGAACACCGTCGCGCCCGGGAACCTCGGCGGCGTGCTCAACCTCAACGGGGCCGGGACGCGTACCGGTACGACGACGCTCAGCAACGGCGTGAACGTCAACGTCAACGTCAGCAACGCGCTGGGGTCGGGCGACGTGAGCCTGGTGAACGGGTGGAACCGGCTCAACTTCAACGGCACGGCCAGTGCGGGCGTGTCGCAGGTCTACACGGTCGGTGGCCTGGGCGCGACCGAGACGAACAACGGCATCACCTTCAACGATGCGTCCAGCGCCGGCACGGCGGTCTTCAACCTGAGCGGCGCCGATGCCCAGACCTCGCTCAACACCATCGATTTCAAGGGCACGTCGAGCGCGGAAGGTGCGCAGATTCTCAGCCGCGGCGGCGTCGTCACTTTCGCCGACAGCAGCACCGCCGGCGCCTCGACGCTGGTCAACGATGGCGCCGGTGACCTGGTGTTCACCGACGCGTCGAACGGCGGCACGGCCAGCATCGCCAACCAGGGTGCATCGCAACTGCGGGTCCTCGGCGATGCGCAACTGGCGACGGCACGGGTCGCCAATCTCGACAGTTCGAAGGTCGACATTTCAGGCGCCAACGCCGGTGTCGCCATCGGTTCGTTGCGCGGTGCCGGTTCGGTCTCGCTCGGCGCCAACGCACTCACGCTGGGCGGCCTGAACCTCGACGATGCCATCTCGGGTGCCATCGACGGCACCGGTGCGCTCAACAAGACCGGCACCGGCACGCTGACGCTCTCGGGCCCCAACAGCTACACAGGTACCACTACCGTGGCCAGCGGCACGCTGCGGGCCGGTGCCGTCAACACGCTGAGCGCGGCCTCCGCCCACAGCGTGGCCGCAGGCGCCACGCTCGACCTGGCCGGCGCGAGCCAGACGGTCGCGTCGCTCGCCAACGGCGGCACCGTGTCGCTCGTCGGCAGCACGCCCGGCACGCGGCTGACCGTCACCGGCGCCTACGTCGGCAACAACGGCACGCTGCGCCTGGGCACCGCGCTCGGCGACAGCAGCAGCGCGACCGACCGCCTGGTGCTCGACGGCGCCGGTGCCAGCGCCAGCGGCCGCACCACGGTACAGGTGACCAACCTCGGCGGCCTGGGCGCGCAGACCACCGGCAGCGGCATCGAAGTGGTGAGCGCGCTCAACGGCGCGACGACCACCGCGCAGAGCACCAAGAGCGCGTTCACGCTGGCCGGCGGCCACGTGGATGCCGGTGCCTTCGAGTACACGCTGCATGCGGCCGACGCGAGCGGTGCTGGCGACAACTGGTACCTGCGTTCGGAGACCACCGTGCCGACGCCGTCGCAAGCGCTCACGCCCGGCGCGCCGGCGGCCGCTACCCCGTCCAACCCCGTCCCCGCCGCGACCTACCGCGTCGAAGTCCCTCTCTTCGCCGCGCTGCCGCAGCAACTGCGCCAGGCCGACTGGGCCATGCTCGGCAACCTGCACCAACGCATGGGCGACGAGCCAGTGGCCGGCGCCGCCAGCACCGGCACACGCAACGCGTGGGGCCGTGTCATCAGCACCGGCATCGAGGTCAAGCAGCAGGGCGACGCGTCGCCGGACAGCAAGGGCCGCCTCGACGGCTTCCAGGTGGGCACCGACCTGTGGGCCGACGGCAACTGGCATGCCGGCATCTACGTCGGCCAGCTCGACGGCGACATCAGCGTGAACGGCTTCGCCAGTGGTGTGCAACGCAGCGTCGGCCGCAACGATCTGCGCTCGCGTTACCTTGGTGCCTACGCAACCTGGTACGGTGACAACGGCTTCTACGCCGACGCCGTGCTGCAGGCCGGCGACCACCGCTACACCGTCCAGCCGCAGGGCAACCCCTTCGCGTCGGGCAAGGGCGACAGCCAGACCGCCTCCATCGAAGTCGGGCAGTCACTTGCGCTGGGCCAGGGCTGGACGATCGAGCCGCAGCTGCAGCTCATCTACCAGCGCGTCGACCTCGACGACGTGTCGATCTCCAATGGGCGGGTGCAGCAGGACAGCGACAACGGCTGGGTCGCCCGTGCTGGCGTGCGCGTGAAGGGGGCGATGAGCACCTCGCTCGGCGCTTTGCAGCCCTATGGTCGCGTGAACCTTTATCGTGCGTCGAACGGCACCGACATCGCTCGCTTTACCGGCCCGAACGGTAAGGTCACGCCGATCGCCACGCGCACCGGCGGCACCTGGGGTGAAGTGGCTGGCGGCCTGACGCTGGCCCTGAACCCGACCTGGAGCGTCTACGGCGAAGTCGGCCAGATGTTCGCCGTCGGCGGTAGCGCGCGCATCAAGAGCGGCGTGCAGGGCTCGATCGGCGTCAAGGCGCGCTGGTAAGCACCCGGGCGTAGACGGCGGCATCGACATTGCCGCCGGTCAGGGCGATGCCGACCGTCCGCCCGGTCCAGCGGTCGCGCTGCTGCAGCGCGGCTGCCAGTGCCGCAGCACCGGCGCCCTCGGCCACGTTGTGCGTGTCGGTGAAGAGGATGCGCATCGCGACGGACACTTCGTCGTCGCTCACCGCAACCACGTCGTCGGCCTCGCACAGCAGCACCTCGACCGATTCGGGGACTGGCGTGCGGCAGGCCATCCCGTCGGCCAGCAGCGTCGTCACCGGCGCTTCGATGGGGCGACCTGCACGGAAAGAGTCGCGATAGGCGGTGGCGTGCGAGGACACCACGCCGACCAGCTTCGTGCGCACACCGCAATGCCGCCGTGCGACCGCAGCCGCTGCAAACCCCGACCCCAGTCCGACGGGCACGAAGAGCACGTCGGGCACCTCGCCCGCGCGCTGCAGCGCCTCGAAGAATTCGACGTACGCGGTCGCGACGCCGCGCACCAGGTCGCGCGCGAACGAGGGCACGCGGTGCAGCCCCTGTTCCGCGGCCAGCATCACGGCATGCTCGCTGGCTGCCTGGAAATCGTCGCCGTGCTCGACGAGCTGCACGCCCAGCGCACGCATCGCAGCATTCTTCTCGACCGAGTTGCCGTGCGGAACGACGATGGTCGCGGTCAGCCCATGGCGCGCCGCGGCGAAGCCGATCGACTGTCCATGGTTGCCGCGCGTGGCGCTCACCACATGGCGCACGCCGGGCTTTTCGTGCACCAGCGCCTCCATGTAGGTCAGCCCGCCGCGCACCTTGAAGGCGCCCAGCGGCGTGTGGTTCTCATGCTTGGCCCACAGCCGGCAGCCCAGCCGCGCGCCGAGCTGCGGCCAGGCGTACTGTGGCGTCGGCGGCATGGCCGCATAGACGGTGCGTTGCGCGGCTTCGATGTCCTCGCGCGTGAAGTTCATGCGCTCGCCTTGCGCGTGTCGACCGCGATGCGCACCGCCAGCAGCGCGAGCACGCTGCCCATCACGTAGCGCTGCGCGCGCAGCCAGCCTTCGCTGCGCGAGAGCACCGCGGTGATCGACGCGGCGCCGAGCACCAGCATCAGGTTGACCAGGCCACTGACCGAGATCTGGATGGCACCGAGCGCCGCGCTCTGCCACAGCACCGAGCCGCGCTCGGGGTGGATGAACTGCGGGAAGAAGGAGAGATAGAACATCGCGACCTTCGGGTTCAGCACGTTGGTGAGAAAGCCCATGCGGAACAGCCTGGCCGGCGGGTCGATCGGCAGCGTGCGCGCCGCAAACGGGGCCTGGCCACCAGGCTTGACGGCCTGCCATGCCATCCACAGCAGGTAGGCCGCACCGGCCAGGCGCACCGCGTCGAAGGCGAAGGGCACGGCCGCGAGCAGCGCCGTCAGGCCAAGCGTCGCGGCGACCAGGTGCACCAGGAAGCCGACCAGCACGCCGGCCAGCGACACGATGCCGGCGCCGCGCCCCTGGCACAGCGCGCGTGACACGCAATAGATCATGTTCGGCCCGGGCGTCAGCACCAGCAGCAGCGAGGCGAGCGAGAACCAGGCGAGTTCGGCGGTTGTGAGCACGGGTCAGATCCCTTTCGATTCGAGCGTGACCGGCCCGCGCGGCGTCTGCAGCAGGGCCACCAGGTTGGGCGGGCCGGCCCGTACCTCCATCGAGGCGAGGCCCAGCGCGGCGAGCGCGTCCTGCAGCACCGCGGGCCGCGGGTGGCTGGCGTGCAGCGCGCTCAACGCGACGCCCGACGACGGCATCGTGTCGGTCGGATGCACGGCCCCCCACTCGATCACCGTGGGCAGCGCGCCGTAGAGCAGGCGCTGGCCGTCGTCGCGCACGCTGATCTTCCAGTCGAGCCGGCCAGCCGCCGTGTCGCGCGACGCTTCGACGAGCGGGCCGCGGTCGATGGGCGTGGGGCCCGCGGCGAGCGCGTGCAGCGCTGCCGCCGCGTCGGGCACGCGGGCGACGAAGTGGATCAGCCGCGGCCCGTGCTGCGCCAGCTCGGCCTGCAGTGCGGCGTCGTCGAGGTCGAACCAGCGGTGCAGGCCCGCGGCACGCGTGGGCTGCTTCGCGGGATCGATCGCGATGACTTCGAGGTAGGCCTGTGGAAACGCCGTGGTCGCGATCGAGATCAGCCGGTTGTGCGTGCCCATCAGCGGATGCGCGCCGCCCGGCCCGGGCGTCACGCCCAGCGTGGCTTCGCACCAGGCCACGCCCTCGTCGAGCGTGCGGGCGGCGATGACGAGGTGGTCGATCTGTGCGGGCATGGGCGATGTCTCAGAGGTGCACGCTGCCTTCGATGCAGGTCACGGCATCGCCGCCGACCCACACCTGGCCGTCGGCGTCGCGTTCGATGTGCACCCGCCCGTCGCGGCCCATGCACTGGCCCTGACCGGCGACGTAGCGCTCGGGCACGTGGCCGTCGGCGATGAGCCATTGCGCGACGCTGGCATTGAAGCTGCCGGTGACCGGGTCTTCCTCGACGCCGATGGGCGCCGCGAAGGCGCGCACCTCGAGGCCGACCGGCGCGGGCTGCGCGCGGGCGCCGAAGGCACGCGCTTCGCGGTTCGAGCGGCCGATGAGCGCGGGCGCCTCGTTCGCCACGTTCGGCACCGCCGCCACGCCGACCTTCTGCCGCAGCTCCTTGAGCGCACGGTGGTCCGGCTTGAGCGCCAGCACCGTGTCGACGTCGTCGAGCAGCAGCCCCATCCACACCGGCCCGTTGTCGAGCATCTGCGCCCCGCGGATCTGTGCCGCCTTCAGGCCGAGCGCGGCGGCCACGCGTGCCAGCACGCTCGGGCTCGGCGCGCTGCGCGTCACCGGCGGCGCCGCGAAGGCGAGGCGTTCGCCATCGCGGCGGATCGGCACCAGGCCGACGGCGCTCTGCTGCACGATGCGGGCGGGCGACTTTGGCGTGCCGCCGGCGCGCAGCCAGGCATGGCAGCTGCCGATGGTCGGGTGGCCGGCGAAGGGCAGCTCGCTGCCGGGCGTGAAGATGCGCACGCGGTAGTCCGCGGCCGGGTCGGTCGGCGGCAGCAGGAAGGTCGTTTCCGACAGGTTGGTCCACTGCGCGAAGCGCTGCAGCTCGGCGTCGTCCAGGTCCGTGCCGTCGAGCACCACCGCGAGCGGGTTGCCGCGGTAGGGGACGGCGGTGAACACGTCGACTTGCTGGAAGGGGCGGGTCTTCATCATCTTCTCTGCATCATTCCAAAGGGAGGTCGAGCACGCCGCGCGCGGCGGAGCGTGCCTTCAGGTCGGCGAACCAGCGCTCGACGTTCGGCCAGGCCGGCCGGGTGTAGTCGGTGGGCGGCAGGCCGAACCAGCGGTGCGCCTCGCAACCGACCGGGATGTCGGCCATGGTGAAGGCGTCGCCCATCATGAAGGCGCGCGTGGCCAGGTGCGCGTCGAGCAGCGCGAACAGCGGCTCGGTGGCCTGCACCGAGCGCTCGATGACCGCGCTGTCGCGCTCGGCCGCCGGCGTGCGGATCCACTGCTTGAAGGCGCCACCGCTCGCCGGGTTCAGGGCGGTCTGCTGCCAGTCCATCCAGCGCTCGGCGTCGAAGCGCCCGTGCAGCGTCTCGGGGTAGAGCGTGCCCGGCGAATGCTTGGCGCAGAGGTAGCGCACGATCACGTTCGACTCCCACAGCACCAGGCGCGCCTCGCCTTCGCCGTCGTCGATGCAGGGCACCAGCGCGTTCGGATTGAGCGCCAGGTAGTCGAGTGTCTGCACCACGCCGAACTTTCCGCCGGCCTCGGTGCGCTGGAAGTCGAGCCCGAGCTCCTGCGCGCACCAGACGACCTTGCGCACGTTGATCGAACTGATGCGGCCCCAGATGTTGAGCATGTCTTTTCTCTTTCTTGATTCGTTGTCGTGTGAGCTGACGGTGGCTCAGCGCGGCGCCGGGCGGTCCAGCATCAGCAGCCGCAGCGCCAGGCCGAGCATCGCCACGGCCAGCAGCCGGTGTTGCAGGCGCGCGGCACCGGGGCGGCGCTGCAGCCATCGGCCCACCTGGCCGCTGAAGGCGCCCAGCAGCGTGTTGAAGGCCAGCGCCGCGAGCGAGAGCATGCCGCCCAGCAGCACCAGCTGCAGTGTGACGTGGCCGAGCGCGGGGTCGACGAACTGCGGCAGGAACAGCATGAAGAACAGCAGCGCCTTCGGATTCACCAGGTTGTTAAGCCAGGCCTGCCGCACGATGCGCGCGAACGGCGCGGGCGATGCCGCGCCGACCACGGCCGCGCCGCCGTCGCGCCAGGCCTTGGCCGCGAGCCAGAACAGGTACGCCGCGCCGGCGTAGCGCAGCAGATCGAAGGCCGGCGCCCAGGCCGCGACCAGCGCGGTGATGCCGGTGGCGGCGCACAGCGTGTGCACCAGGTCGGCCGCCGAGATGCCGATCGCCGCCGCGAAACCGCCGCGCGGTCCCCGCGCCACGCCGTGCGCGAGCACGAAGGCCATGTTCGGCCCGGGCGAGAGAAACAGGGCCAGGACGGCGAGCAGGAACAGCCCCAGGGTGGTGAGGTCGATCATGGTGCTCGCGTGGCGCCCCGTTCCGTGGTGCTCAGGTCGCGGCCAGCTCGCGCTGCACGCGGGCAGCCGCGTCGTGCGCCAGCTGCTCGCGCAGGGTCGCGGCCAGCGCGGCGATGGCGGTGTCGATCTCCTCGACGCTGGCGGTCACGAAGGACAGGCGCAGCGTGCGCGGGTCGCCCTGGCCGTCGGCATAGAAGGGCGCGCCGGGCACGAAAGCCACGCCGCGCGCGACCGCCTTGGGCAGCAGCTTCACGGTGTCGATGCCCTCGGGCAGCCGTGCCCACATGAACATGCCGCCGATGGGCGCGTTGAACGTCACGTCCAGGCCCTTCATCTCGCGCGTGAGGGCGGCGGCCATGGCGTCGCGCTGGCGCTTGTACAGCGCGCGGATGGTCGGCACGTGGCGCGCCAGGAAGCCGTCCTTCATCACTTCGACCACCATGCGCTGCGTGAAGATCGGCGTGTGCAGGTCGACCGCCTGCTTGGCCTGCAGCAGCTTCGGGTAGATCGCCTTCGGCGCCACCAGGAAGCCCAGGCGCAGGCCGGGCGCCAGCACCTTCGAGAAGGAGCCGAGGTAGATGCAGCCTTCGGGGTTGCGCGCGGTCAGCGGCAGCGGCGGCGCTTCGTCGAACCACAGGTCGCCGTAGGGGTTGTCCTCGATGATCGGCAGGTTGGCGGCTTTCGCGGCGGCCGACACGGCAGCGCGGCGCGCCTCGCTCATCGTGCGGCCGGTGGGGTTCTGGAAGTTGGGGAGCAGGTAGATGAAGCGCGCCGCGTCTTCGGAAGCAGCCCCTGCGGTGCCGCGTGCCTTCGCCACCAGGTCCTCGACGATCACGCCCTCGTCATCGCTCGCCACGCTCACCGGGGTCGGCTCCATCGGCGAGAAGGCCTGCAGCGCGCCGAGGTAGGTCGGCGTCTCGACCAGCACGCGGCTGCCGGGGTCGATCAGCACCTTGGCGACCAGGTCGAGGCCCTGCTGCGAGCCGGTGGTGATCAGTACCTGCGCCGGGTCGACGTCCCAGGGCAGCATGTCGGCCACCGCCTGGCGCAGCGGGCCGTAGCCTTCGCTCGCGGCGTACTGCAGCGCGGCCGCGCCGTCGTTGGCCAGCACGTGGGCGCAGGCGTCGGCGAAGGCGCTGATCGGGAAGGTCTTGGGCGAGGGCAGGCCGCCGGCCAGGCTGATGATGCCGGGCAGATCGGTCACCTTGAGGATCTCGCGCAGCACCGAGGGGTTCATCTTCTCGGCGCGTGCGGCCATCTTCCATGTCGTCATGATTTTTCCTGGAGGCGAGGGGGGAGGGTTGTCGTGGTCGGAGGGGAATCGAAAAGTGTGCCGCGTCAGCGCGGGCCTTGCGAGAGTTTCTTGCCGATGAGCACCGTGGCGACCACCGCGAGTGCGAAACCCAGTGTGACTGCATCGAGCGGCTCGCCCAGCAGCGGCACCGCCGCGAGGATCGAGAGAAAGGGTTGCAGCAACTGGGCCTGGCTCACTCGCAGCGCACCGCCCATGGCGAGGCCGCGGTACCAGGCGAAGAAGGCGATCCACATCGAGAACACGCCGACGTAGGCCAGGCCGGCCCAGGCTGTCCACGCGACCGGCTGCGACGGCCAGGTCAGGAGTGCCCCGGGCAGCGTCACCGGCAGTGCCATCACGCAGACCCAGCAGATCACCCGTTCGGCACCGAGCGCGGGCGTGACCTGGGCGCCGTAGATGTAGCCGAACGATGCGGCGAGCACCGCGCCCACCAGCAGCAGGTCGGCCCACTCGAAGCCGAAACCGTGGCCCTGCTGCCCGGCCCGCAGCAGCGAGAAGGCCACCACCAGCCCGCTGCCGACCACGGCGCAGACCCAGAAGCCCAGCCGCGCGCGCTGGTGCAGCACCCAGGCCGCGATGGCGGCGGTGGCCAGCGGCAGCAGGGCGGTCACCACGGCCGCATGGCTGGCGGTGACGGCGCGCAAGGCAAAGCCGAGCAGCAACGGGTAGCCGATCACGTTGCCGAGCACCGCCATGCCCAGCGGCTTCCACTGGTGGCGTTCGGGCCGCGGCGCGCGCGTGGCGAGCAGGAACAGGATCGACAGCGCCCCGGCCAGCGCCGCGCGGCCGAGGGTCATGAACCAGGGCGAGAGCTGCGGCGCAGCCTGCGTGCCGGTGGCCAGCCGTGTCATCGGCAGCGTGACCGCGAACAGCGCGACGCCGAGCACGCCCAGCCACATGCCCAGCGTCTCGCGGCGCATGCCGAGGGGGCGGTCTTGATCGACCGGCAAGGCGCTCATACCTTCACCATCCAGGCGGCGGTCAGCACCAATACGGCGGCCATCGCGCGGTTGAACCACAGCAGCCGGCGTCCGGTGGCCAGCCAGCCGCGCAGCAGCGCGCCGACCAGTGCGTAGGTGAAGTTGCTGGCGAAGGCGTAGACGAGCATCACCGAGGCGACGATGGCGAAGCGTTGCAGCGCATCGGCGTGGCCGGCGATCCATCCCGCCACCAGCGTCAGCGCCAGCAGCCACGCCTTGATGTTGAGGAACTGCAGCATCACACCCTGCACGAAGCCCACGCGGACGGCGGCGTCGCCGGCTTTGCCGAGCGTGGCGCTGCCGCTGAGCTTGAAGGCGAGCCACAGCAGGTAGGCGATGCCGAGCGCCTTGATGACCCAGCGCAGCGCGGGCACCGCCACCACCAGCGCGCCGATGCCGGCCGTGCACAGCGCGAGCAGCACGGTCCAGCCGATCGGCACGGCCAGCACGAAGCGCATCGCGCGCGGCAGGCCGCCGTTGGCGGCGAGGGCGGTGGAGAGCGTGGTGTTCGGTCCGGGCGAAAAACTCATCGCCGTGGCCAACACCAGCAGCGCCATGAATTCTTGCCAGGTCATGGCACACACTCTAGACTGATGACCATTACAGTGCCAATACAGTTAGTCGGACATGGACGTCGACTGTATCGGCCGACTGCACGACACAGAGCCCCCGATGCTGACACGAACCTCCACCCAGTCCCTGACCAGCCAGTTGGCTGACCGCTTCGCCGAGCGCATCCGCACCCGGCTGCTGCCGCCCGGCGCGCGCCTGCCGTCGGTGCGCGAATGCGCGCGGCAGCAGGGCGTGAGCCCGCACACCGTGGTGGCCGCCTACGACCAGTTGCTGGCGCAGGGCCTGGTGGAGGCGCGGCGCCAGCGCGGCTTCTTCGTGCGCGACGCGGCACCGACGCCCTCGACATCGGCTTCCGCGATGGCGCCCCGGCCCGCGCGCGACGGCGTGCCGGCCAGCACCGTCCGGGTGGGAGGCGTGCCGGCGGATGCCAGCTCGCTCATCCGCGGCATGTTCCACCGCCAGAGCGACAAGCCGCAGCCCGGCATGGGCGTGTTCCCGCCCGACTGGATGGATTCGACCTTCATGCCGACCTCGCTGCGGCGGCTGACCGGCACCCGCGCGCTGCAGGAGATCTCGCTGCAGTACGGCGAGCCGGCCGGCGACAGCGCGCTGCGCCGCAGCCTGTCGCAGAAGCTGATGGGCATCAACATCCCGGCGGCACCGGAGCAGATCCTCACCACCATCGGTGCCACGCACGCGCTCGACATCGTGAGCCGCACGCTGCTGCGCGCCGGCGACCCGGTGATGGTCGAGGAGCCGGGCTGGGCCATCGAGTTCGCACGGCTCGAAGCGCTGGGCATGCGCATCCTGCCGGTGCCGCGGCGGGCCGACGGGCCCGACCTGGCGGTGATGGCGCAGTACTGCGAGACGCACCAACCCAAGCTCTTCGTCAGCGTGAGCGTGCTGCACAACCCGACCGGCTACAGCCTGTCGCCCGGCAGCGCGCACCGGGTGCTGCAACTGGCCAACCAGCACGACTTCCACATCGTCGAGGACGACACCTACAGCCACCTCGCGCCCGAACACGCCACGCGCCTGTGCGCGCTCGACGGGCTGCAGCGCACGATCTACGTGAGCGGCTTCGCGAAGATCCTCGCGCCCAACTGGCGCATCGGTTTTCTGGCGGCGGCGCCGGCGCTGTTCGGCCGGCTGCTGGAAACCAAGCTGCTGGCCACGCTCACCACGCCGGCGCTCTTCGAGCGGGCGCTGGCCTGGTGCATCGACCAGGGCCAGCTGCGGCGGCATGCCGAGCGCGTGCGCGTGCGGCTCGACGGGGCGCGCGCGCGCACGGTGAAGCTGGCGCTGGCGCACGGCTGCCGCTTCGAGTCGGAACCGGCGGGGCTGTTCGGCTGGGTCGACACCGGCGTCGACACCGACGCGCTGACCCAGCGCATGCTCGACGAGGGCTACCTGCTGGCGCCCGGTTCGCTGTTCCATGCGCGCCGGCCGCCGAGCACGCTGATGCGCATCAACTTCGCGACGGCGCAGGACGCCGCCTTCTGGAAGGTGTTCGCGAAGGTGCGGGGCTGAGCCGCGCAGGGCCGATCAGGTGCGGATGCGCCCGTCGCCCGTGATCATCGACAGCTCGACGAACTTCGACGCCACATGGTTCTTCGGCGAGAACGACACCTCGAAGCCGCCGAACTGCTGGCGGTCGATGCTCTCCAGGCCCTGGATCAGCCCGTCGCGCGTGAGCTTGCCCGGCGCGCGGCGCAGGCCTTCGGTCAGCACCTTGGCCGCGAGATAGCCTTCCATGCTCGAGAAGTTCGGCTTGGTGGCGCCGCCGGACTTTTTCGCGGCGTCGCTGAATTCGCGCGTGATCGCGTTGGCCGGGCTGTAGGGCGAGGGCACCACCTGCGTGACGACCACGCCGGCGCCGTCCTTGCCGAGCGCGTCCGCCAGCGCCTGCGTGCCGACGAAGGACACGTTGTAGAAGGTGCCGCCGAAGCCGACCTTGCGCGCCTCGCGGATGAAGGCGGCGCAGGAGTTGTAGGCGCTGACCTGGATCACCGCGTCGGGCTTGGCGGCGGTGATCGTCTTCACGGCGGCGGCCACGTCGACCGAGTTGCGCTCTACGGTCGCCAGGGCGGCGGGCTTGAGGTCGAGCTGCGCCAGCGCCAGCGTGGCGCCGTCCAGGCCGGCCTTGCCGTAGGCGTCGTTCTGGTAGAAGACCGCGATCTTCTTCAGGCCCAGGTTGGTGAGCTGCTTGACGATCAGCGCGGTCTCGTCGTTGTACGACGCGCGCAGGTGGAACACGTTGCGGTTGAAGGGCTCGCGCAGTGCCATGGCGCCGGTGAAGGGCGCGATGAAGGGCACCCGGTCCTTCACGGCCAGCGGCAGTGCCGCCAGGCTGGTCGGCGTGCCGATGTAGCCGAACAGCGCGAAGGCGTCCTCGGTGATCAGCTTCTGCGTGTTGGCGACGGTGCGGTCGGGCTCGTAGCCGTCATCCAGGAACTTGATCTCGACGTCGCGGTGGCCCGGCACGGCGTTGTACTGGTCCAGGTACAGCTTGGCGCCTTGGTAGAACTGGATGCCCAGTTGCGCGGCCGGTCCGCTGAACGGGGCCGACTGGCCCAGCACGATCGGCGTCTCGCTCTGCGCGCGCGCCAGCTGAAAACCACCGAGTGCGGCCGCACCGGCCGCCATCGAGAAATGCCTGCGATTGATCATGGGTCGAACCTCCGCGCGTGCTCGCGCCAACAACAAGGACTGGAACTAGACTCGGCCGATGGTCGCTGCCACCGCTTCTTCTTCGATGTCTCCCACCCCCTCGGTCACCGTGCTCGGGGCCTGTCCGCACGACTGCCCCGACACCTGCGCACTGGTCACCACCGTGCAGGACGGGCAGGCCGTCAAGCTGCAGGGCAACCCGGACCATCGGCATACGGGCGGCGTGCTGTGCACCAAGGTGTCGCGCTACCTCGAGCGCACCGCGCACCCCGATCGGCTGCTCTACCCGATGAAACGCGTCGGCCCCAAGGGCGCCGGCCAGTTCGAGCGCGTCAGCTGGGACACCGCGCTCGACGACATCGCGCACCGGTTGCAGAATCTAACCGAAGGTAACAGTTCTGAAACTATTTTGCCTTACAGCTACGCCGGCACCATGGGTTTGGTGCAGGGCGAATCGATGGACCGTCGTTTTTTCCACAAGCTCGGCGCCTCGCTGCTGGACCGCACGATCTGCTCCACCGCCGGGGGTGAGGCCCTAAGTCTTACCTTGGGCGGCAAGGTGGGCATGCGGGTCGAATTCTTCGCCGAGTCGAAACTGATCCTCATCTGGGGCAGCAACTCGATCGCCAGCAACCTGCACTTCTGGCGCCACGCGCAGGCGGCGAAGCGCGCCGGGGCGAAGCTGGTGTGCATCGACCCGCGCAAGACCGAGACCGCCGACAAATGCGACGAACACATCGCGCTGCTGCCGGGCACCGACGGCGCGCTGGCGCTGGCCCTGATGCACGAGCTGATCGTCCACGACTGGCTCGACCACGACTACATCGCGCGCCACACCGTCGGCTGGGACGCACTGCGCGCGCGCGCCCTGCAATGGCCGCCGGCCCGCGCCGCCGCGGTGTGCGGCGTGCCCGAGGCGCAGATCGTGGCGCTGGCACGTGACTACGGGCAGACGAAGCCCGCCGCCATCCGGCTGAACTACGGCATGCAGCGGGTGCACGGCGGCGGCAACGCGGCGCGCGCCATCGCCTGCCTGCCGGCGCTGGTCGGTGCCTGGCGGCATCGTGCGGGCGGCCTGCTGCTGAGCAGCTCGGGGGCGTACCCGGTCGACCGCGCCGCGCTGCAGCGGCCCGACCTGCTGGCCGGGCGCCGGCCGCGCACCATCAACATGAGCTGCATCGGCGATGCGCTCACCGGCGACGCGCCTGCGCTGTCGAACGGGCCACCGGTGAAGGCGGTGGTGGTCTACAACAGCAACCCGGTTTCGGTGGCGCCGGAGTCGGGCAAGGTCGCCGCCGGCTTTGCGCGCGAGGACCTGTTCACCGTGGTGCTCGAGCAGTTCCGCACCGACACCGCCGACTACGCCGACTACCTGCTGCCGGCCACGGTGCAGATCGAGCACTGGGACATCCACACCAGCTACGGCCACACCGACGTGCTGCTCAACCGCCCGGCCGTGGGGCCGCGCGGCGAGGCGCGCAGCAACGCCTGGGTGTTCCGTGAGCTGGCGCGCCGCATGGGCTTCGACGAGCCCTGCTTTCGGGACGACGACGAGGCGCTGTGCGCCGCCGCCTTCGCGCCCGGCGCGATCGATGTCGCGCAGCTGCACGCGCAAGGCTTCACCACGCTGCGCCTGCCCGACGCGCCCTACGCCGAGGGCAACTTCCCCACGCCCACGGGCCGCTGCGAGTTCTTCAGCGAACGCCTGGCCGCGCAGGGCATGGACGGGCTGCCCAACCACGTGCCGAACCACGAGGCGGTGGGCAGCTCGACGCAGTTTCCGCTCGCGATGATCTCGCCGCCGGCGCGCAACTTCCTCAACTCGACCTTCGTCAACGTGACCAGCCTGCGCGCCATCGAGGGCGAGCCGCTGCTGGAAATCCACGCCGACGACGCAGCCGCCCGCGGCATTGCCGACGGCGCGATGGTGCGGGTGTTCAACCAGCGCGGCGAGCACCGCTGCCGCGCCGAGGTGTCGCGCCGCGCACGGCCGGGCGTCGTGCACGGCATGGGCATCTGGTGGCGCAAGCTCGGCTTCGACGGCACCAACGTCAACCAGTTGACGAGCCAGCGCCTGACCGACATCGGTCGCGGGCCGACCTTCTACGACTGCCTGGTCGAAGTCGAGCTGGCGTGAAACACCCCCGAAGCGCCTGCGGCGCCACCCCCTCGAGGGGGCGATACCAGCGGCCCGGCAAAGCCGGTTCCGCGGTATCCCTGGTATGGAGTCGTACCAGTTTCGTGCGCTGTGTATCTCGCGTTGGCGTGGTGGCGTTGGCCGGCTTTGTGCTCGCCGGCTGCGCCGACCTCGGCTACTACTGGCAGTCGGCCAGCGGCCACCTCGGCGTGATGCGCGCGGCGCGGCCGGTGCCGCAATGGCTCGACGACCCTGCCACGCCCGCCGCGCTCAAGGCCAAGCTCGAACTCACCCAGCGCATCCGCCGCTTCGCCGTGACGGAGCTGCACCTGCCGGACAACCCCAGCTACACCGGCTACGCCGACCTGCACCGCAGCGCGGCGGTGTGGAACGTGGTGGCCGCGCCGCCGTATTCGCTCACGCTCAAGACCTGGTGCTTCCCCGTGGCCGGCTGCGTCGGCTATCGCGGCTATTACGACGAAGCGCAGGCGAAGGCCGAGGCCGACGCGCAGCGCGCGCAGGGGCTGGAGGCGGCCGTCTACCCGGTGCCGGCATATTCCACCCTCGGCTGGCTCAACTGGGCTGGCGGTGACCCGCTGCTGAGCACCTTCATCGGCTACCCCGAAGGCGAGCTGGCGCGGTTGATCTTTCACGAGCTGTCGCACCAGCTGCTGTACGTGTCGGGCGACACGCTCTTCAACGAGTCCTTCGCCACCGCGGTCGAACGCATCGGCGGTGCACGCTGGCTGGCGACCGAGGCCGGCGACGCTGCACGCGCCGAGTACGCGCAGTACGACGCGCGGCGCCAGCAGTTCCGCGCGCTCACCTTCGCCACGCGGCGGCGGCTGCAGGCGGTCTACAACTCGCCGCAGGCCGAGGCGAAGGACTGGGCAGCGGTCGAGGCGATGAAGCGCGAGGCGATGGCGGCCTTCCGCGCCGACTTCGCGGCATTGCGCAACGGCTGGCCGCCGCAGCGGCAGGCCGCCTACGACGCGTGGGCCGCACGCGCGAACAACGCCACCTTCGGCGCCCAGGCCGCCTACGACGACCTGGTGCCGGGCTTCGAGGCGCTGTTCGAGCGCGAGGGCCGCGACTGGCCGCGCTTCTATGCGGCCGTCAAGGCGATGGCAGCACTGCCCAAGGACGAGCGCCATGCCGCGCTGCAGGGCGTGGCCCCGCCGGCGCGTACCGCTGGCACGGCGCAGCCTTCAGCCGCGCAGTGAGTCGATCAGCTCGACGTACTTCTGCTTCGCCTCGTCCGCCGACAGGCCCTTCTGCGCGGTCCAGGCGTCCCACTTGGCGCGCGCGACCACGTCGCTGAAGCTCGGGCGCTTGGCGGCGTTGTCGCCTTCGGTGGCCTGCTTGAACAGGCCGTAGATCTTCAGCAGCGTCGGATTGTCCGGGCGCTCGGGCAGCAGCTGGGCGTTGGCCTGGGCGGCCTCGAAAAGGGATGACAGGTCGGACATGGAACGGCACTCGCAAGAAGGGCTGGCACAAGGGCTGGGCATCTTAAGGGAGCCCGCCCTGGGCCTTCAATCCGCCAGGCCCGCCCGCGCGAGTTCGACGTCCAGGCGCTCGCGCGCATCGGCCGGTACCACGGCCGCCGCCTTCTCGTAGAGCCGGGTGGCTTCGGGCAGGCGGCTGTCGCCTTCGAGCATCAGCAGGCCGCGCGCGTATTCCATCCATCCGCTGGCCGACGACGGGTTGAGGGCCAGACCGCGCTCGAACAGCGCGACGGCGAATTCCGCGCGCACGCCATAGGTCATGCAGCCGACCAGGGGGCCGACCTTGTCGATCACCTCGGCATGGAAGGCGCCCAGCGCGATGTGGGCATCGGCGTGGTGCGGCTCCAGGGCGATCACGCGCTCCAGCACCGTCTTCACCTTGGTGCCCAGCCCCTGCGCCAGCGCGCGGGCCACGCTGATGCCCTGGGCATAGCGGCCCAGGGCATAGGCTTCCCAGAAAAGCGCGTGGGCGTTGCCCGGTTCGACGGCGGCGTGCCCCGCGGCGCGCTCGGCCACCTGCAGGAAAAGCGCCAGGCGCACCGTTTCGCGGGGCTCGAGGTAGTTGGCATAGATCGCGGTGGCCTGGTTGGCCAGCATCAGGCCGTCGGTGCCGTGCTGCAGCCCGATGGCGGCAGCACGCTCGAACTCGCCGTTGTGGTAACAGACCCAGCCGTCGGCCAGCGGCCCCGGCGCGGGTGGCGGCAGCGGGTTGCCGGCATGCAGGCGCGGCCAGGCGGCCAGCAACCGTTGCGTGTCGAAGCGCGGCATGTCGGCATAGGGCAGCGGCGCCCACCGGCCGGCCTGTGCAGTCGGCGCGTGGCAGCCGGGTGGGAGCAGCGACACGGGACGCAGATCGGGAGTCATGGCGTCTTGCTCCTGGTGGGGGCGGGTGGATCGGAATCGATCAGGCGGCCATCGCCAGATCGTCGCGCTCGTAGGCGCTGCTCAGCGACAGCAGGTGCCGCCGCTGGTCGGGGGCGAGGTAGGGCGCCATCAGGTGCAGCGTGTGGTGCGCACCGCGCATCAGCGCGCTCTGCGCATGGGCCGGCTCGAGCGCCTCGCGCGGATTGCGGACGTACTCGTAGCTCAGCCAGTAGGTCAGCACCACCACCATGCTCTGCGCGAGCATGTCGACCTCGCGCGGGTCGATGTCCAGATGGCCCGCTGCGCCCAGGCTGGCCAGCAGCGTCCGGATGGCCGCGGCCTTCTTCTGCAGCACCAGCTGGAACTGCGTCTCGAGGTGGCGGTTGTTGCTCAGCAGGTCGTTGAGGTCGCGGTAGAGGAAGCGGTAGCGCCACAGCAATTCGAACAGGCTGTGCATGAAGAACCAGGCGTCTTCCACGTCGTGCACGCCTTCGCTCGCGTGCAGCAGTTCTTCCAGCTCCGTCTCGTACTGGCTGTAGAGCCGGTTGATCAGCTCGTCCTTGGCGGGGTAGTGGTAGTAGAGGTTGCCGGGGCTGATGTTCAGTTCACCGGCCACGAGCGTGGTCGACACGTTCGGCTCGCCGAAACGATTGAACAGGTCGAGCGCTGCTTCGAGGATGCGCTCTGCAGTGCGGCGCGGCGCCTTCTTGGCCATGTGGAAGCCCCGGTTGTCTCTTGGGGGTCACTCTAGCGCAAAGGGGCGCCGCGCGGATCATGTTGTCGCTCTCGATGGGCAGCGGCGTGTCAGGGTTTTCCTTCGGGCGCGTTGCCCGCCACAACTCAAGGCAAGACGACAGGTGTGTGCGACACCGGCATTCCCAGCGTGTGAAACCACTCGTATCCCTCGGCGACGATCGAGAACTGCAGGTCGTAGCGGCCCGCTTGCGTCGGCTTCGGAATGGTCAGGGCGATGTCTGTCTGCTCGCCCGGTGGCAGCGAGAAATGCGAATCTGCGCGGTTCGTCCAGTCCGGTGCCGGACCATCGCCGGCCGCCGGCGCGAATCGCCAGGAAAAGCGGAGCGGCGAGCCGACGCGCGAGAGGGTGTGCAAGGCCGCCACGCCATCGTTTCGAACATGCACGGAAACCTGCAGACCGGTCGGCCCGTCGCCGGTGACCGTGGCCCCGAGCTGTACATGCGTGGCGACCTCTTTGCTCGGCAGCGGTGCCGCGTCCACGGGGGGGTAAGACGACGGGCACTTGTCGAAGCTGATCCATCGTGTCCTGGCGAGAAGCGACTCGGGCGTGATGCCCTGTTTGGCGAGGATGGTGGGCTTCAGCGCATAGATCCTCAGAGCCGGGGTGGTGCAAGGGGCCGACGGCACGTAGCCTGGCGGGGCATTGCCCGAATAGCCGTTCAGCGTTGCCATCTCCCGTTCCTGCGCAAACATCATGGCGTCCAGTTCGGGCAGGTAGAAGGGCTCTGCGGCGCGTCCACTGAGGTACAGCACCGCATCGCTGGGCACTGTCGAGTCGGCCAACTCCTTGGACAGCGGCGTCAATCGGTCGTGCCACTGCGTGATGGGCGTGTGAGTTGGCTTGAAGGCGAGCGTTTCCAGACAGAGCGCAAGGACGATCAGCCCGAGGACGGCCCACCGTACGCCCCGAAGGCGCATCAGGTGCTCGACCCCGATCGCCGCCATGACGGCAACGGGCAGCAGCATGACCAACACGATGCGCGTGACGGCGCGAATCGACGACACGCCGGGCAGGGCTGCCGCGATCCTGTAGAGCGACAGGTTGCCGATGCACAGCGTGACGAGAACCAGCATCGCGAGCGTGGCGAGACACTGCAGCAGCAACTGTCGGCGCGGCGCGAGGTCCGGGCTGCGCACCATCAGGATCGCCCACAAGCTCAGCAGCAAGGGCGCGAACCCCAGGAACAGTTGGTGCTCGTTTCGTGCAGGAACGCCCTGCACCATGTTCGTCATCCACCCATACGCACGGACGGCATCGGCAACGAGGTAGCTCTGCGGCCGGGGCAGCATGCTGATCAGGTCCGACACCGAAGGGCGAAACCCGTAGGAACGGCTGATCAGGTGGTACTGCAGCAGCAAGGCGGCCGTGGCGAGCGCGCACGCCAGTGCGATGAACAAGGCCACCTTTCTGGCGCGCGTTGTCTCAGGAGCCGTCGTCGTCGTCGATCGAAGCGGCCGCAGGCTCGGCAGGCGCATCGCCAAGGCGGTCGCAGCCAGCAGGTAGGCCATGAACACGCCCAGATAGATCGAGCAGAAGAACTGAAGCGCGCCCCACGCAGCCACCCGCGCCAATTGGTCCATGCGCCGTTCCCGCATGAACTGCACGAGGTACAGATACGCCATCGGGATGGCGAAGCGGTACCCGAGTTGCGCGTGAGCCTCTTGTGCGAGTGCCGGCAAGCCGAAGGTGTAGATGAAGGCCGCCACCGAGGCCGGCAAGGCGGAGAACGCCAGCCGACGCATCACGAAGTACATCGCCGCGAAGTTGAGGGCGAAGCCGATGGCGAACCAGCCGTCGAATGCCAGCTCCCGGCTCAGTCCGAGGAAGCGCAGGAGCACGTAGATCGGTCCCGAGCCGAAATGGTTGTCGCTGAACGCGAGCGTGCCGGTGGTGGGGTAGAAGAAGCTCGGCGTCCAGAGCGAAGCCGCGTCACCGCGCACCCACTGAAACAGGTGTTCGAGGATCACGCTGTTGAAGCGCGGGTCACCGAGGTCGCCCGGCACGGACGTGAATCCGGCGGTGGCCCGGAGAACATAGAAGACCAGCCCCGCGAGCAGCAGCAGCGCGGGTGCCAGGACCGATCCGAGTCCGCGCGTGGTGGCCTTCATCGATGCGCCTGCCGTCAGCACGTGTAGTCGATCTGTGCGGTGCTGTGCCGGAACGGGTCGGTCAGGTCGTCGCTGTACTGACCCCGGAGCAGCCGCTTCTTTGGCAGCAGATGCTGGCGGAAGAAGCGGCTGAAGGTGGTGAGTTCGCGGCCCTTCTCCGTCAGGCGGACGCAGCCGTTCTCGATCCGGATGGTGCCGGACTCCAACTGCTCGGTCAGCCGCACGTCGACCAGCCGATGCTCCTTCAGGTATTCCTGCGTGAAGACTTCGGAGAAGCGGTTTTCCTGAATGCCGCCGCCGCGCTGCTGCAACTTCTCGAGGATGTAGAAGGACAGCGACCGGTCCAGCACGGTGGGCACCGAAATGGCCAGCGCATAGGCGGTCAACAGCCAGATCAGCAGCATCTGCCACTTCTCGAAGGCGGTGAACACGGCAAAGGGGCGAAGGCGCCAGGCGAACAGGCCGGTGAGCAAGGCCGCGAGCACGCCGTCGAAGATGGCGCTGTAGAAAACGACGTTGACGGGAAAGAAGGTGATGTGCGTCCAATAGATGGCGCAGGTCAGCACGACGAAGAGCCCGGAGGCCGAGACGAATTTGGCGAGTTTCATGAGGCGGTGAAGACGAACAGCTTGTTTCCGAGGTAGCTCAGCACCGTCTGTAGCGCGGTGGCCAGCACGAAGCCTGCGGTGTAGTCCAGGTGAAGGACGTCGGTCCACGCGAACAGCAGCAGGCCGTGAAGGCCGGCCATGGCGGCGTAGAGGGCCAGGAAGCGGACGGCCTGACGGGCGACGGGGGCGGTCCGGTGCGGAAACACGAAGAACCGGTTGCCGATGAACGAGGCGCCGATACCGAACCAGGCGGCGACGAAATTCGCGACGCCCGCCGAAGGCATGCCCAGCACCCGCAGGTTGAACGTCAGGACGGCGTAGTGAACGGCGGTGGCGACCAAGCCGTTCGCGATGAAACGACCGATTTCCGCGACGCGTGGGTCATCGAGTCGAAGCCGCCGCATCATGCCGACTGGCCGTTGCTGTGCTCGATGAAATCGATGGCATGCGCGTAGTCCGCAGGGGCGGGCGCGCCGGCTTTGCTGACGCCGGTCAGCATGAGGCTCATCAGTGCCAGCGTCCCGGTCTGTAGGAAAACGATGAGCAATACGCCCAGCGCCACCGAGAACCAGCCTGGCGTCGCGAAGCCTGAGATCTTGAGCACGATGGAGGCCAGGCTGCCGACGATGGCCAGACTGCCGATCAGTGCAGACGCAATGCCCACCCGCACGAGAACGTCTTCGGCAAAGACCATGACGCCGCGAAACCCGTGCAACGCCAGGCCGACGAAATTCATCTTGCTCTTGCCCGCGTAGCGCGGGCCGCGGTCGAGCGCACAGGTGGCGATGCGAAGCCGCGATGCGAGCACGCAGCTGGCCACGTGCGTCCAGAGTTCGTGCATCGCCGTCAGCCGCTTCACAGCGGCCGGCTTCAGGGCCATGAAGTTCCCGAAGCTGATGTCGCGCCCCGTGAGCAGTTTGAACAGGCGCTTGTAGATCGCGTAGAAGGTCTTGAAGCGGAGCGTTTCGACCCGCGTCTTGCGCTGCGCGACGACCAGGTCCACATCGTCTGCCGTCAGTTGTTCGAGCAGATCGGGGATGGAGCCGGGGAGGTCTTCGCCGTCGGAATCCATCACCACAACACGCGGCGTCGTCTGCATGTGCTCGGCGACGTAGCTCAGCCCGACCGCGATGGCGCGCTGGTGGCCGATGTTGCGGCGCAGGCGGATGACCGTGCCCATGAGTCCGGCCGTCTTCATCACCTGGGCGTCCATGGGCTGACGGACCGAGCCGTCGTCGACGGCGACCACATGGACCTGGTGACCGAAGGTGGTAGCGAGTTCCTGGAACAGGCGGGTCGCGGCTTGCACGTCCTCGAAGACAGGCGTGACGACAACGAAGGCGGGGGGAATGGCGCTCATGGAGGGGACTGAATCAAGGACGGGAATTCTCGCCTGGATTTCTTTCGCCCTTGCGCAGCGGCCACCGGCATGCGACGGGGCACCCGCGCATGCCGCTCCTGGCGCGGCGCGGAGCTTTCAGCGCTCGCTGCGCCGGCGTGGCCGCTTGGGTGCTTCGGCGGCCGGGGCGGTGCGCGACGCGGTCTTGCGCGGCGCGGGCGCTTGCCGGGCCTTCAGCTGCGCTTCGAGCGCTTCCACACGTGCACGCAGCGCTGCGACCTCGTCGGCGGACGGAACGCCCAGGTGTTCCAGCGCCCGTGCCACCCGTTCCTCGAAGATGTTCTCGAGCTTGCCCCAGCCGGCGCTGGTCTTGGCGCCGAACTCGCTGGCCAGCCCGGCCATACGGGTCTGGGCCTGGCTCAGCGTTTCTTCGGCCGCCTGCTGCGTCTTCTTCTGAAGACCGGCGCCGTCCTTCACCAGCGCCTCGAAGGCCTTGCTGCCCTCTTGCTGCATCTTGGCGAAGGCGCCCAGCCCGGCCAGCCAGATCTGCTGGGCCGAGTCCTTGATGGGGTCGCGCGGCTTGTCGTCGTCGTGGGTGGCCATGGTGGGTTTTGCGGGGTCAGTGGTCGCCGTCGGCGGAGATCTGCACGGTACCGGCCGCGTCGTCGAAGCGGACGATGTCGTCGGCGTCGAGGTAGCTGCCCGATTGAACCTCGATGATCTCCAGCGCGATCTTCCCGGGGTTTTCGAGGCGGTGGATCACGCCCTGCGGAATGTAGATCGATTCGTTCTCGCGGACCAGGGTGTTCTCCTGGTCGCGGATGACCTGGGCCGTTCCGCGGACCACCACCCAGTGTTCGGCGCGGTGGTGGTGCATCCGGAAGGACAGCTTGGCGCCCGGCTTGAGCGTGAGCCGCTTGACCTGGAACCGGTCGCCGAAGTCGAGCCCGTCGTAGGCGCCCCAGGGCCGTACGACGCGCCGGTGTTCGGTCGCTTCCGGGCATCCGTCGTCGCTGAGCATGCTGACGACCTGCTTGACCTGCTCGACGGACGACCGGCGGGCGACCAGCACCGCGTCCTGCGTGTCGATGATGATCAGGTCGTCGGTCCCGAGTGCGACGACTGGCCGGAAAGGCGCATGGATGAAGGTGTTGCGCGCGTCCATGGTGCTCGCCTTGCCGTTGAGCCGATTGCCGGCGTCGTCGGCCGGATAGAGGTCGGCCACCGCATTCCAGCTGCCCACGTCGCTCCAGGCACCGTCGAACTTGACGACCGCGATCTGTTGGTGCTTCTCGAGCACCGCGTAGTCGATGCTCTCGCTGCGGCAGTTCTCGAAGGCCTGGCGTTCGAGCCGCAGGAAGCTGCCGTCGGTGGTGCGGTGGTCGACCGCCTGCTGGCACGATTCCAGGATGTCGAGCGCGTGGGTGCGCAACGCGTCGAGCAGGACCTTGGCCTGCACCAGGAAGATCCCCGCGTTCCAGAAGTAGCCGCCCTTGAGCAGCAGCGACTGGGCCACCTCGGCATTCGGTTTCTCGACGAAGCGCAGCACCGTGCGTGCCACCTGGGTCGGCAGCGGCAGGGGGGCGCCGGACTCGATGTAGCCATAGGCGGTGCTGGGCAGCGTCGGCACCACGCCGAAGGTGACGATGTTGCCTGCGAGCGCGGCTTCGACGCCCGAGCGCACCGTCTCGGCGAACAGGGCCGCATCGGGGATGTGGTGGTCGGCCGGCGCGAACAGCAGCAGTTCGTCGGGGTCGGCCAGCAGCACGGCCGTCGCCATGGCCGCCGCCGTGTTCCGGCCCATCGGCTCCAGGATCTGGCGCCCGGTCACCTGGGCGCTGTCCATGGCTTCCTGGGCCAGGAAGCGATGGTCTTCCGATGCGATGCAGGTCACCTCGGTGTTCAGGGCGCGCAGGCGTTCCAGCGTGAGCTGAAGCAGGCTCTTGCCGTCGATCAGCGGCGCGAATTGCTTCGGCAGGGCTTTGCGCGACAGGGGCCACAGTCGGGTGCCGCTGCCGCCGCAGAGGACGATCGGGTGGATGGAAGGGGTCATCGAGATCAGGTCGGGTGGTCGGGCCGGTGAATGGATTGCCGCCTGCCACAGGCGGAATTGTCAAAAACGAAAACTAAAGGATGCGTAAATGTAATCCGGCGATAGGCATGAAGCATGCCTGATGTTCGGGGTAAATGTGCCTTTGTGCGCATGGCGGCCATGCGTCAGCGGCGGCTTCGGACACCCTCCGGACGCGATGGATAATCGAATGTTCAGCGGATCCGCATTGGCGACGCTTAACAAATGGGGCTCCCAATGATCCTGGTCACCGGCGGCGCCGGCTTCATCGGCGCAAATTTCGTCCTCGACTGGCTGGCGCAAAGCGATGAAGCGGTCGTGAACCTCGATAAGCTGACCTACGCCGGCAATCTGGAAACGCTCGCCTCGCTGGCGGGCGACCCCCGCCACGTCTTCGTGCGGGGCGACATCGGCGACAGCGCGCTGGTCGACCGCCTGCTGGCCGAGTACCGGCCGCGCGCCATCGTCAACTTCGCCGCCGAATCGCATGTCGACCGCTCGATCCACGGCCCCGAGGATTTCGTGCAGACCAACGTGCTGGGCACCTTCCGTCTGCTCGAGTCGGTCCGGGGCTACTGGGCCGCGCTCCCGGCACAGGAGAAAACAGCCTTCCGCTTCCTGCATGTCTCGACGGACGAGGTCTACGGCTCGCTGTCGGCTACCGATCCGGCCTTCACCGAGGACAACAAGTACGAGCCCAACAGCCCGTATTCGGCGAGCAAGGCGGCCAGCGACCACCTGGTGCGTGCCTGGCACCACACCTACGGCCTGCCGGTGCTCACCACCAACTGCTCCAACAACTACGGGCCGTTCCATTTCCCCGAGAAGCTCATCCCCCTGATGATCGTCAACGCCCTGGCCGGCAAGCCGCTGCCGGTCTACGGCGACGGCATGCAGGTGCGCGACTGGCTCTACGTCAAGGACCATTGCAGCGCCATCCGCCGCGTGCTCGACGCCGGCCGCCTGGGCGAGACCTACAACGTCGGCGGGTGGAACGAGAAGCCGAACATCGAGATCGTGAACACGGTCTGCGCACTGCTCGACGAACTCAGCCCGCGCGCCGACGGCCCGCCCTACCGCGCGCAGATCCGCTACGTGACCGACCGGCCCGGCCACGATCGCCGCTATGCGATCGATGCCCGCAAGCTCGAGCGCGAACTGGGCTGGAAACCCGCCGAAACCTTCGATACCGGCATCCGCAAGACCGTTGCCTGGTATCTGGCCAACGGCGAATGGGTGCGCAACGTGCAGAGTGGCGCCTACCGGGCGTGGGTCGAGAAGCAGTACGACGACGTCGCCGCGAAGGCCGCGACATGAAGCTGCTGCTGCTGGGCAAGGAGGGGCAGGTGGGCTGGGAGCTGCAGCGCAGCCTGGCGCCGTTGGGCGAGGTGGTGGCGCTGGGCTCCGACAGTACCGACTTCCATGCCGACTTCAGCCGACCCGAGCACCTTGCAGAGACGGTGCTGAAGGTGCGACCCGACGTCATCGTCAACGCGGCTGCCCACACCGCCGTCGACAAGGCGGAGAGCGAACCGGCGTTCGCGCGCAAGCTCAATGCGACCTCGCCTGGCGTCGTGGCGCAAGCCGCGCAGCAGGTCGGGGCCCTGATGGTCCACTACTCCACCGACTATGTGTTCGACGGCAGTGGCACCCAGCCTTGGCAAGAAGACGACGCGCCCGGCCCGCTCAGCGTGTACGGCCGAACCAAGCTCGAGGGTGAGCAGCTCGTCGCGCAGCATTGCGCCCGGCACCTGATCTTTCGCACCAGCTGGGTCTACGCGGCGCGGGGCGGAAACTTCGCCAAGACCATGCTGCGCTTGGCGAAGGAACGCGAACGCCTCACCGTGATCGACGACCAGGTCGGCGCGCCCACGGGTGCGGAGCTGCTGGCGGATGTCACTGCCCATGCCATCCGTGCGACGCTTGCGGACCCCGCCAAGGCCGGGCTCTATCACCTCGTGGCCGGTGGCGAAACCACCTGGCACGGTTACGCCCGGTTCGTGCTGGCGCAGGCGCTGGCCGCCGGTGTCGAACTGAAGGCGCGGGCGGACACGGTGGATGCCGTCGCGACCAGCGCGTTTCCCACGCCTGCGGCACGCCCCCACAACTCGCGGTTGAACACGTCGAAACTGCAATCCACGTTCGGTCTGGTGCTGCCGCCGTGGCAAGCTGGCGTGGCACGCATGCTGCGCGAAACCTTTTGAACCCGAGATAAACACAATGACCCCACGCAAGGGAATCATCCTGGCCGGCGGCGCCGGCACGCGTTTGCACCCGGCCACGCTGGCCATGAGCAAGCAGCTGCTGCCGGTGTACGACAAGCCCATGATCTATTACCCGCTGACCACGCTGATGCTCGGCGGCATGCGGGACATCCTGATCATCAGCACGCCGCAGGACACGCCGCGTTTCCAGCAGCTGCTTGGGGACGGTAGCCAGTGGGGCATCAGCCTGCAATATGCCGTGCAACCGAGCCCCGACGGCCTGGCGCAGGCCTTCATCATCGGCGAAACATTTCTCGGCGGTGCGCCCAGCGCGCTGGTGCTGGGCGACAACATCTTCTATGGCCACGACCTCGTCACGCTGTTGGCCAGCGCGGACGCCAACCCCGAAGGCGCCACCGTCTTCGCGTACCACGTGCATGACCCCGAACGCTATGGCGTGGTGGCCTTCGACAGGCAGGGCAAGGCCAGCAGCATCGAAGAAAAGCCGGCCCAACCCAAAAGCAGCTACGCGGTCACCGGTCTGTACTTCTACGACCACCAGGTCGTCGACATCGCCAAGGCCACACGGCCGAGCGCGCGCGGCGAGTTGGAGATCACCGCCGTCAACCAGGCCTACCTGGACGCTGGCCGGCTGCGTGTGGAGATCATGCAGCGTGGTTACGCATGGCTTGACACCGGCACGCACGAGAGCCTGCTCGAGGCCAGCCAGTTCATCGCGACGCTCGAACATCGCCAAGGCCTCAAGATTGCCTGCCCCGAAGAGGTGGCCTGGCGCAATGGCTTCATCGACCGCGAACAGCTGGAGAAGCTTGCGGTGCCGCTGGAGAAGAGTGGCTACGGCAGGTACCTGCGGCATTTGCTGAACGAAGGGGTGCGTTCGTGAAGGTGACGCCCACCGCCATCCCCGAGGTGCTCGTCATCGAGCCGCGTGTTTTCGGCGATGCGCGCGGCTTCTTCTACGAGAGCTTCAACCAGCGGGCGTTCGACGCGGCCATCGGGCGCCACGTCGCGTTCGTGCAGGACAACCATTCCCGGTCGGGACGCGGCGTGCTGCGCGGTCTGCACTACCAGATTGAGCAGCCGCAGGAAAAGCTGGTGCGCGTGGTGCGTGGCGCCGTGTTCGACGTGGCGGTGGACATCCGCAAGTCGTCGCTCACCTTCGGGCAATGGGTGGGTGTCGAATTGAGCGAAGAGAACGGCAAGCAGATGTGGGTGCCGCAGGGCTTCGCCCACGGCTTTCTGGTGCTGAGCGAGTCGGCGGACTTTCTCTACAAGACGACCGACTATTACGCACCGGCGCATGAGCGCGCGATACGCTGGGATGAGCCGTTGATTGGCATCGTCTGGCCGGATCTTGGCGTGGCGCCGACGCTATCGCTCAAGGACGTGAGTGCGAGCCCTTTGGCGACGGCACAGACATTCGACTGACGCGAACACAGTTCACGAGCTCCAGCGATCAATGAATCCCGAAGGAAACGCCATGAGTGGAAGCTTTGATTTCGAACAAGCCCTGCGCAGCAAGCGCGTGTTCGTCACGGGACATACCGGTTTTACTGGCACGTGGGCCTGCTTGTGGTTGCAGCAGATCGGTGCCGAGGTCGGCGGATACGCACTCGCACCAGAAACCGAGCCCACAATCTTCCATGCGACGCAGGCCGATCAATCCATTCAGGGCACCATTGCCGACATCTGCGATTTCGCGCGCCTGCAGGATGCGATGGCTGCGTTTCGACCCGATGTCGTGCTGCATCTGGCGGCCCAGCCGCTGGTGCGACGCTCGTACCGCGAGCCGTTGCGCACCTTCGAGATCAACGCGCAGGGGACGGCGCACGTGCTCGAGGCGGCACGGCATACCGGCGTACGCGGCGTGGTCTGCGTGACGACCGACAAGGTGTACGCGAACCGCGAATGGCTCTGGCCCTACCGCGAGAACGACCCGCTCGGCGGGAAGGACCCTTACAGCGCATCGAAGGCTGCGGCCGAGATGGTGATCCAGAGCTATGCCGCGTCTTTCTCGTTCGAACGTGGTGAGGGGCCCGCAATCGCCACCGCCCGCGGCGGCAATATCGTGGGCGGCGGTGACTGGTCAGAAGACCGATTGATTCCCGACTTCGTGCGCAGCCTGGTCACAGGCCGCACCCTCACTCTGCGCTATCCGGATGCGACGCGGCCCTGGCAGCACGTGTTGAGCCTGGTGCATGGCTACCTGATGCTGATGGCCAAATTGCTCGGCCCGCAGGCCAAGGACTTCGCGCGGGCGTGGAACCTCGGGCCGCAGGATCCGCGGCACTACTCCGTGCGCGAGGTTTTTGAACTGATGGGCGAGGAATGGCAGCGCCCTTCCATCGAGTACATGAACGACCCGTTGCCCGAGGCCGGCGCTCTGGCTTTGGACAGTTCGATCGCGCGCAATCTGCTCGGTTGGACTCCCCCCTGGGACACGCCTCGCGTGATTCGAGAGACGGCCGGTTGGTACAGGCAATTTGCTGAAGACCCGTCGAGCGCCAGGTCGGCGACGCTGGCGCAGATCGACGCCTACCGAGAGGCCATGGCACGCGCATGATCTACGTACTGGGTGGCCGGGGACGGCTGGGGCAGGCCATCGCCGCTGCTTACGCACCGAACGAAGTCACGCTGCCAGAACGATCCGTCTACGAGGCGTGGTGGCCGCCTGGTGCGGAGCAGGATGTCCGTCGCTTCTTCGCATCCGCGCCATCCGGTTCGATCGTCCTGGTCGCCGCAGGTGTGCTCGACCCTGTGTTGTCCGAGTCGGAGCACCAGCGTGTGAATGTCGACCTGCCCCTGCGCGTGATCGACGGCGCATGCAGTGCCGGGTTGCGTGTTGTCACCGTGGGCACGGTGATGGAGCGGCTCGCGAGCCATTCCAACCGTTATGTCGCGGCCAAGGTGAAACTAGCCCAGGCCGTTGCACAGCGCGCAGCCAGCGGGCTACCCGTGGTTCATGCGCAGGTGCATACCCTCTACGGCGGCGGAGCGCCCTCGCCGCACATGTTTCTGGGCCAAATGTTGGCGGCGCTCAAGAGCGGGCAATCTTTCGAGATGTCGCCAGGCCAGCAGTTGCGCGAGTACCACCACGTCGACGACGACGTCGCTGCCATGCGCACTCTGTTTGCCACGCCTCTGACCGGCGTGCTGGCATTGAGCCACGGCGAGCCGTGCACGCTACGCGACTTGGCCTCGTACGTTTTCGAGGAGCTCGGCGCTATGCATCTCCTAAGACTGGGTGCGCGTCCCGAGCCGCCGGACGACAATTTCGCCACCGTGCTGCCTCGGCCTGCTTTCCTGTCGCACGTCGAGTTTCGTCCCGCGCTACCGGGCGTTGCCCTGTACATGAAGAATCTGCTGACGAATGCCATCATCGCCCATGACTAGCCCCTTGCCGTCCGACCCCGTGCGTCGACCGTTGGTTTCTCTCTCCATCCCCGTTCTGAACGAGGCCGACAACCTGGGGGCGCTGTATGCACGCCTGGTTGCTTTGGGCGAGCGCATGGCGGATCGCTGCGACCTAGAGTTCGTCTTCACCGACAATCATTCCGACGACGCCACTTGGATGATGCTGGAAAGGCTCGCGGCTGCCGATCCGCGCGTGCGGGCGCTGCGCTTCTCGCGTAACTTCGGATTCCAGAATTCGATCCTGACCAACTACCTGCACACACGCGGCGATGCTGTGCTTCAGATCGATGCTGATCTGCAGGACCCCCCGGAGCTGCTGGAGCAGTTCTTCGACGAGTGGCAGCAGGGGCATCACGTGGTTTACGGTATCCGCCGCAAGCGCCCCGAGGGGTGGGCGGTCAATACTTTCCGCAAGGTCGGCTACTGGGCAATCGACAAGGTCAGCGAGTTTCCGATCCCACGCGATGTCGGTGACTTCCGACTGGTGGACCGCGCTGTGATCGAGGTGCTGAGCAAGATGCGCAACCCCAATCCCTACCTGCGCGGGATGATCGCGGGCCTCGGTTTCAACCAAACGGGCATCGCATACGATCGAGACCCGCGAACGGGTGGCATCAGCAAGTTCAATGTGGCGCGCCTGATGCGCTTGGGCCTCACGGCGGTGCTGAACCACTCGACCGTGCCGTTGCGGATGGCCTCGTTCTTTGGCATCGTCATGCTTTTCTTCAGTCTGGTGGCGGCGCTGTATTACGTCGTGCTGCGCTTCACTCAGCCCGACCTGCCGCGCGGTTTCGTGAGCATCCAGGTCATGATTCTTTTCGGCTTTGGCCTGAATGCCTTTTTGCTCGGCATCATTGGCGAATACCTTCTTCGCATCTATCGCGTCATCCGTTTAGACCCCATCGCGATCGTCGAGAAGAGCCTCAACATTCAAGCTAGCGAACTCAAACTCTAGTCGACATAAATATGAAAGCAGTCATTCTTGCCGGTGGTCTCGGTACACGCATCGCGGAAGAGTCAGACACAAAGCCAAAACCGATGGTTGAGGTCGGCGGGCGGCCGCTCCTGTGGCACATCATGAAGACTTACGCCCGCCACGGCGTGAGAGATTTCGTCATATGCCTCGGGTACAAGGGCTATGTCATCAAGGAGTTTTTCTTCAACTATTACCGCCACATGTCGGATATGCAGATCGACCTTCGCACCGGTGATCACCAGATCCTGAATTCCCAGTCAGAAGATTGGCGCATCACATTGGTTGACACGGGCGCCGACACCATGACGGGCGGGCGTCTGAAGCGCGCCGCCAAGTACCTTGATGGAGAGACCTTCTGCCTCACCTACGGTGACGGCCTCGCCGACGTCGATATCGGCGCCGAAATCGCTGCCCATCGATGCCATGGCAAGTTGGCCACCGTGCTCGCCGTCCAGCCACCTGGGCGTTTCGGCGTGCTCAACATCGATGCATCGCAGCACGTCACCAGCTTCGTGGAAAAGCCGAAGGATGAAATCGGATGGATCAACGGTGGCTTCTTCGTGCTCGAGCCGGGCGCTATCGACTATGTGAAGGACGATGCGACCTCCTGGGAGAAGGAGCCGCTGATGAAGCTCGCCGAGGACGGGCAGCTGAACGCGTTCAACCACCTTGGCTTCTGGCAGCCTTGCGATACCTTGCGGGACAAGCGTGAGCTCGAAGCCCTTTGGGCAACGGGAAAGGCACCTTGGCATGTCTGGTGATACGAAAAAAAAGCTGCCTATCCAGGCAGGCCCACAGGCGGGTGAGAAGATCGACTTCGACGACTACTCGGCCAACTACGATGAACTGCTGCACGAAAGCACCAAGCTCTATGCCGAGGATTCTGAGTACTTCGCCAAATACAAGGTGGACCTAGTCCGCCAGAGCATTCGGTCGCCGGTCAAGCGCGTGCTGGAGTACGGTTGCGGCACGGGCCGAAACATCGGCTACCTTCAGGCGGCTTTTCCAGAGGCGAAGATATTCGGCACGGATGTCTCTTCGGAAAGTCTTCGAATGGCGCGCGCCAACAATTCGAATGCGGAATTCGAATTGGAGGCGCCGGGTCTGGACATGGGGCGTTTTGACCTGATCTTCATCGCTAGCGTCTTCCACCATATTCTGCCCATCGATCGTAAAGTGGTCATGAAATCGTTGGCAGCGCGACTAGCGCCTCAAGGCACAATCGATGTTTTCGAGCACAACCCGTTCAACCCGGTAACCCGAAAAATCGTTAACGATTGCCCTTTTGATGCAGATGCGGTTCTTCTCAAGCCGGAAGAGTTGCGAGGACTCTTTCGCCATGCCGCGATCCGACTCGACCGGGTGTCGTATTGCCTGTTCGTCCCGCCTCGCCTGTCATGGCTTATTCCGCTCGAAAAGTATTTGCGTTGGTTTCCTCTTGGTGGGCAGTACTGGGTTCGGGGAACAGGTTCTTGATCGATTACTTACTTCGCTTTGCGACGGTCGGCGTTATTAACACGGTGATCGGCTATGCGGTGATCTTCTTTTGCATGTACGGGCTCAGCCAGAGTCCGGTGCTGAGCAATGTCATTGGCTATGCTGTCGGGTTGATTGTCTCATTCGTTCTTAATCGCTCCTATACATTTCGCAGTACGGCGGCTGTTGCTCCGCAAGCTTTGCGTTTCGCCGCATTCTTTATTCTCGCCTATCTGGTAAACCTTGGCATCCTGATCTGGTTGACCCGGTATCTGGGGGTCCGTAGTGGCACCTCTCAGATCGTTGCCGGCATAGCTTATTTCGTCGTGTTCTTCATCATCAGCAAGTACTTCGTCTTTGCAGGCGGGGGGCGAAACGATTCGCGGAATTGAACGTAACCATGGTTCCCCGAAATCGAAGAAGTATTTTTTTGGGAGATTGTTGGTGATATCTTTTGCTCAAAATTTTGAAGACGTCATGATCGCCCGGCTCTTTCCACCCGGCCATCAGGGCTTCTACATCGACATCGGCGCAGCGGACCCCGTGTATCTGTCGGTGACCAAGCATTTTTACGATGCTGGCTGGCAAGGCATCAATGTCGAGCCGCTGCCGCGTTTCTTCGCACGCATAGAAACTGCACGCCCTCGCGATATCAATCTCAACGCCATCATCGGTAATGGCGAAGGGATGCATCACTTCTTCGAAATTGAGGAGCTGCCGGAGAACTCGACAAGCGACGAGCAGGTGATGGCGCAATTGAAGGAGCAAGGGCGCACCGTTCGAGATCACGAGGTTCAGGTAATCAGCCTGAAGGCGCTCTGCGAAAAGTATGCGACGGGTCGTGAGATCGACTTCATGAAGATCGATGTCGAAGGGGGCGAACTCGCCGTCCTGGAAAGCGCCGATTGGCAGCGTTTCCGTCCTGTCCTGCTGGTGATCGAAGCGGTGGTGGTGAACGGGCGAGAGGAAACCTGGGCGCAATGGGAGCACATGGTCACTGAACAAGGCTATGCCAAGGTATGGTTCGACGGGCTGAATAATTACTACTTGCGCCAAGAAAGTCTTCACTTGCGGGAGCACTTCCGGCTGCCGCCGAATGTATTCGACGCAATCGAGTTGGCCCATCTCGATTTTCAGGGCAACGGATGGGAAGATTTGTCCGCCACAGTTAAGCGCATCGATGCCGATCGCATTGCCAAGCAGGAAGCGCTGGATCGGCTTATTCCCGACCTCACCGCGGCCAATGCAGATCGCGAAGCGAAGCAGGTGGAAATCGATCGCCTGGTTACCGAACTAGCGGCCAAGCAGCAGACGATCGATGAACTCAGCACACGTGTTGCCGAGCTGGATGCCAGGCGATGGTGGCGGCGCTAGCACTCAGGCACGCTTACGAGGTCTTTCCGCGGATGCATATGATTTATGCGTTTGCCTCAGATGGCGAGGTCGACGTTGATCTCGCTTTAAATCACTCCCAAACGTTCATATGTCGGAGAAGGTCTTGTGCATACCACCTCATGCTCGAGGTGATCTTGTAGATAGTTCGCGTCAGCGCATCGACCATCGGCGCCAGTGAAGATGCCGCGCCTCCTAAAGATCTGCTGCTGAAAGCCGACTTCTATTGCGAGGGAGCGTAACTGTGCACGTCGCTTCAAACAGCGAGCAATCACTGATCGTCCGGACGACACTTTCGCAGACATCCAAAATAAGCTCGATCAAGCACGCGGCCAACCTTCGGGATCTTTTCGAGAGATGGGGTGTTTCCAAGATTTCATATGAATTTGCCACCCAGAAGAATTGAGAAAGTGGACGAAGTTTTCAGTTTCGGCAGTAAATTTCAAACGCCAATGCCTCTTCGTCGGCCAGCGTGGTCTGTAGGCTGATATGTGATCGCATGAATCAGTGGGTTGCCTTGACGCCGGCATGAGGAAAATACAAATTTTGCAGGTAATCGCCCTTCGGCAGATTTTATTTGCGGCGCAGCCCAGCAAATGCAGCGAAAGTTGATGCCAACATAACTGATAGCATCGGTTGGACCCACCAATAGGAAACTTCGGCAAAGAAATTCGTTGATCCCTGTGGGACCGAGAGTATAAGACCAGGCGCGATCGATATCAATGTGATGATAATAATCAATTCAACGTCGCGTGGTACCGCGTTCAGAATTGCTATGGCCCCTGGCGCGTTCGGTAAAGAGAATCGGTGCAATCTTAAGATGGAAAAGACGATCATCGGCCCAAAAAAAGCGAAGAAAGATGGCAGCCAGCGTTCTGGCGGAAGGACGTCTTTAATAAAAGCAAACGGCTTGATCATCTGCATAAGGCCAGGCCCGGCATTCGCTCCCTGGGCAGCCACTTGGGTAGCGAAATATCCGTAGACCAAAGCGGATGACATGGCCAGCCAAGCCAGGCTGCGTTGTATCAAGGTCAGTGGCAGCCGTAGAGTGATGTAAGCAAGTAGGCAACCGACGACGGCACCAACGCTAATTTTCAAAGAACAAAGTGCAATAAGGTATACCCCAATCGCGGGGTAGGAGTACCAGCGAAGCCCGACCGAAATTTTGTGGCCCAGTTGATCAAGAATCCATATGCCCGCAAGATAGGAGGCAAGGATTGCAACGCCGAAAGATTCACTATGAAAAGCGTTGTCCCACACGCCGAGATTCCTCCGATCGGTAGCCGGAATAAGTCCGACAAACACTAAAAAAAAGGATATCCAGAACCATTTGGAATAAATAATTTTCCGTTCTCTTGCGGTTGTGTATTCTGTTCGCGATAGAAATAATAGAAATGAAGTTGAAAAAAAGAAAAAAGACAAAATAAAAAGAGGGCCGAAAAGTAAGGTGAATGCTATTGCATAAAATTTTATTGCGCCAATCCCGAGGAGGTGGCAAAAAAGCGCGGCAATTTTATGGCTTCCAAAGTGGTATGGAAAGGGTGTCGTTCCATCAATTCCAAGAGACGGTGCATTGAATTCGGATATCATATTGACGATGGCTGCGTGGAATAGCATGTCCACATGCACTGTCCCCGTCGCTACTGCCTCATTAATCCAGGGTGTTTTGTAGCCGTCCACATAGGTCAGCAAAAACACCCAGTATCCGATCATGGCACTAGGAAGAACGACGGCCAAAAGGCTCCGGCTTCGAATTCCCCGAGAGATGACGATTTGTCGAATCAGAACCATAGCAGTCGCCGCCCAAGGGAGAATGCTATGAAACGCAAAAATCCAGACGAATGCTGGCGTGGCGACAATTCCAACTATCAAGCTGATGAAGGGCGAGCGTGTTGCCCGGGAAATATAGACCTCAAACGACATGCATATAGCACACAGGCTCGCCGTAACTGACACCAGCGCCGCGTTTATGATTTCGCTGTCTTGACCGGTAAATAGCAGTGGCGAGCGTAGCGTCAGGAACATCGCGACTGCCAAGCTCAAGGTCGCCACTAAACAGCCAAGATAACCCGTGCGCGCAAATATATTCTCTTCTTCCAACGCCATGCTATTGTTTTTCACAGTTCAGCCTGCTCTCCATAAACGCATCGCCCGTCCTGCTAATTACGACAACATGGGTGAAGCTTCTCGCTCTAGCCAACTCGCAGGGATTGGATTTTTCGTCGTTTCCGGCAGCATGTCTTGTGGGGAGGTACTGATAGCCGTATGACTCGTAGCTGCAGGTTCCGGAATCGGATGCGAAAGGACTCAATAGTGGCAAACGCGTTAGTGCAGGCACACTGAAAGGCTGGATTGCGCAAGCCTCGAGAATTGAATCTCCAAATTTTTCGGTGTAGGTGCCGCGGTAAAAATCCGGATCTAACAGGATGATGCCAAACCGAATTTCGGAATGCAACGTTTTATCGTTCCCCAGTGAATTGAGTAGGGAGTAAAATTTCAGGCGTGTCGTGAGTCGGCGCGACTCCTGAGGGTTGTCGAAATTTTTTGGGGTCGCCGCTGCTAGAATTGAGTCGGCTTTGTTTTTTGCTTGAATTCGCTTGGTGGCGAGCTGTCGGGTGTAGTTGATGATGTTCTGAGCGGCGAGTACGCACAAAATCGCCGTTAACATATAAGCGCAAAAATTTCGCCACCTGTTCAATTTAGTTATTCCAATATAAGCCGCAATGATCTCTCTCTGCGCAGCGTTTCTCTAGTCATCAAAAATAAGGAAGGAAATTCCATCCCGCAAGTGGCGAGATTTCTTGCCTGTGTGAATGGCTTCCGTAGACGACGGCTGGGACCGATTGATCTGTCGGCGCCGGTTAAACGTTGAATTAACCAGCAACCCGAAACGGCGTATGTCGTTCTGCGGTGGCTGTGGATCGCGTTCGTACGTCAGGGTACGACGTCGACGTCACCCTGAATAGTTCGTAAACGTGTCCAGGTGTCGTAGAAGGTCTTGTGAACGCCGGCGCGATGCTCGGTGGAGATCTCGTGGACCGCTTGCCTCAGCGCGTCGGCCAGCGGCGCGCAGCGTAGACGCGCCGCCTCTTGAAAACCCGCTGCCGAAAGCCGGTTTCGATTGGCGGGGTCGCGAACGGCACGCATTGCTTCAACGAGCGAGGCTGACGAGGGATCGCCGATTGTTAGGACCGCATCCCGCCCAACGTCCGCGGCCAGACGGCCGCTCGATGTCGTGATGATGGGGCAGCCGTATGCCATGGCCTCGACAGCAGATTGGAGCAACCCGTCGCTCCATGGATGGAGCAGTGCGGCCGCACCTGCGTAGGCTGGCGCCAGACTGGCGTCATCGAGTATCACTCGGACGATTCGGCTGCCATTGGCGAGCAAGGTCTGTGTAGGCTCACCGCCGCTTGCATCGATGCAGAGCAGGTCGAACGCGTCGCTATCTGTGGCGGTCAATGCGTCCGACAGCAGCGCCATGTGAGGCTGGTGGGCCGTTGCGGATGCCACGAAGTAGGGCCGCTTCAGGTCGTACTGAGCTCTGAAGGCCGCGATTGCCGGCTGCGTGGGCGGGATGGGCTGGCCGGGATCGGCCTTGGTTGGGTAGTGGGCCTGCCGAATAGTGCGCGGGTTCAACTCTGGATAGAACGCCAGCAGATCGTCACGTGTGTCGCGCGATGTGCAAACGAACCTGCGAGCGTGTGCGACGGCCACTTCCTTTTCCTGTTGTTCGCGTGTTGCGAGTTCGATGCCTGCCCGCTCCGGTTGCATGTCGTGGACGAGGAGCGCCGAGGGCGTCTGCAAGGGTGTAGTGAAATGCGTAGACACGAAGGCGCTCGCGCCATAGTGCCGACAGACGCGCTCAAGCAAGGCCGAATCGTGTGTGTTGAATTTCGGCTTGTAGCTCGGATAGGGGATCACCTCGATGCCAGCGATTTGCTCGCGTTGGCCGCCCCGATCGAGCAATACGATGGGAATGTCGAGATGGCTCGCCAGGAGCGGCAGCAGCGGGCGCCACAACTGGGTCGATTCTGGGCGTTGCAGTTGCAGAAAGACACCGTCGATTATGAGGGTCAAGGCCTAGTCTTTCAATGTGTGCGTTGCGCGGTCTGCGATGGATGCCCGACGCAAGGCCTTCTGCGCGGCCATGTAGCGCCATTCCGCGGTGGCGGCCTCCCGCTCCGTGATCGCCAGGTCTTCCCCGAGTGCTTCGCGAAGGCCATCCATGAAGGCTTCGTCGGAAGAGAGTAGTCTTGGCGACATGAGCTTCCGGCCGTGCTCCTTCGTCGTTCGCCGACCTTCTTCCACGCCGCGGGAGTTGGGTCGGGTTGACAACCCTTCTGGGTTGACGAAGTAGACGACATGGGGGTCGTTGACCTTGTAGAACACCTTGCCCGCCTCCATGCAGCGCAGCCAGAAGTCGTGGTCACCCGCAGAGCGGTAGGACGCGTCGAACAGGCCCACGTCGTTGTGGATTTCGCGTCGCCACATGGGCGCATTATGTGGAGAGTTCGAACGCACCAGGTTGTAGGGCGTGACGATCGGCAGTTCGCTCTTGACGCCCACTGTGGCCGTCTTCGCGACGCTTGCGTTGCCATCGAAGGAATAATAGAAGTCTTGGTAAGTCACATCCACGAACGGGAATTTTTCGAGGATTTCCGCCTGCCGCTCGAAAGAGTCTCGCCGACGCAGATCGTCGAGATTTGCATTCGTGAGATAGCGCCCGCGCGACATCTCGACACCCACGTTCCAAGCCTCGTAGATGCCGATGCGCGTGGCTGCTCGGTGATAGACGATGTTCGGAAAGCGCTTCATGTAGGAAGCGATGACCTCGAACTCGTTCTCGGGCGAGTTTGCATCGACGATGATCAGCTCACAGCGCGGGAAGAGGGTCTGAGAGGTCATGTTCTCCAGGAACTGCTCGATGTAGTCGCCGCCGCAATAGAGGCTGGCGATGACCGACACCAGTACGTCAGAGCCTGGGGCGATCGCCAAGCTGGGGTAAGGCTTGATCTCTGGTTCTGCCGGGTTCTGCGGGATGGCTGCGGCGCGTTCTTGCCATTCCCGCACGCTGATGAATCGATCAGTTCCCATGATCCACGCGCTGGTCGGGTCGTGAAGATCCGGTTCGCCGTCTCGTACCAGCATCTGGTTTGCGCGTTGCGCAAACAGATTGGTCACCAGATGCCCTCGGCCCAGAATGCCCTGCGAGATCCGATGGTCCCAATGGGCGATTTCTTCTACCAGTGGGCCCCGGCCCAGTAATTCTTCGAAGGTGTACTGGATGAACTTGCCGTTGGGCACCTCCGGCACCAGTTCGTCGGTGGCTCGCACCAGTTGTGCCTCGGGCGAGGTCACGATGGCTTCGATCACCGCCTCCATTTGAAGGCTGCCTGTTGTGACTTGGCTTGACCATATCGCGCACTCGTCCTCGCCGGGCGTGCGATGCAATGCCATCTGGTAAATCTTGACTATAGCGGCCTCGGTCTCTTTGACCGACCGCCCGGTGTCAGATTCGTTGGCGACTCGCATCAGTTGCGCCTCGGGCGAGGTCACGATGGCTTCGATCACCGCCTCCAATCGAAGATAGCCTGCTGTGACTTGGCTTGACCAGATAGCGCACTCGTCCTTGCTTGGCGTGCGATGCAATGCGAGTTGATAGATTTGCATGACGGCGGCGTTGATGCCGTTCTCTCGCCAGTGAGGGGCCTGGCCTTCGGTCCCGTCTGCGGGCCTTGGTGGACTCAATATGACCCACCGGACAAAGCCCCAAGCTCGGCGGAGTACTTCGGAGAGGGTCCGTGTCATGGCTGCGGGAGGTTGGAGATCATTCACTTGCATAGTTTCGATGCCACTATCGATAATCCTCGCTCCGCTGAATGTACGAGAGGGGGCCGTGCTGAAACGGGGTTCGCTGAGGCTACGCACCACTGTCCGCGTCACGATGAGGGTGCGGCATGCCCGTTGATTTCTACAAGGAATGACGAAATCGCTGAGCACCAACGCCATACTCGCGGCTCGTTGCAAGCTTAGCAGACCCTGCCGCTGCTCACGGGCGCGTCGACACCATCCAGCATTACGCGATGTGCTTGCGCGGGATGGTCGGAAAGAGCAATTGAGGCAACCTAGAATCTCCGCATCTCACTGTAGCAGGCCGAAGCCAGGGCAATCGGTCGGCCAAGATCAATGACATCAGTTCAGCGCGGGCGCTCCAATGTCCGACTACTACGACCGCTGAGCGGAACCGATGCAGATAGTTCGAGACCCACCAATACATGAAACCTGAATGACTCGCAACAAGTACCTCGCCATCGGCGCCGTTTTCTGTGTCTGTCTCTTCCATGTGCTCGCGGTCATGGGATATCTCGTGCGCGAAGGTCGTCTTTCGATGGTTCCGGTCTACGACGACGTGACCTATCTCATCGACGGCCTGAGCCGGCTTGCAGTGTTGGACCGCGCGGGAATTGGCGGTTTTGTTGCGGACTTGCGCGCGCATTCGGCTCATGCGCCGTTTATGGCTGCGACCAGCGCCTTCGGTTTTCTGTTGAGCGGCGGCGCCGTTTGGGGGCCGTACCTCTTGAACTCGCTGTGGGTCTTCTTAGTGGCGGCACTGGCACTGCAAGCTCTGCGTGACATCCCCGTCAAGAGCCGTGTCGGCATCGTGGTCGCGCTTATCGCCGTACCATTGTTTGGTGCTGCAATCGCAGAGTTCCGTCCTGATCCTGTCTGGGGCTTGCTGGTCGGCTTCTCGGTTGTGCTGCTGGTCTCAGTTGACATCGCTCGAGCGACGCGGCTCCAGTTGTTGACGCTAGGATTCCTCATCGGTGCCGCCATCATTGCAAAGCCATCGGCAGCGCCGGCTTCGCTGGCCGTCATCAGCGCTACGTACCTCACGCAACTGGGATCGTTTCTGCTTTTGCGAGTTCAGCTTTCGAAGCGTGCGCTTGTGCGCAACTCGCTGCTTGTCGCGCTCGGCGCGGCGGTGTTCGTTGTCCCGTATGCCATCACCAGTGGCGCTGAAACTTATGCATATATCAAGTGGGTGATGGGCACCAGCAACAGCGTGTGGCGTACTGAGACCAGCACGCTGGGGCACATCACCTACTACCTGAACCGCAGCTATGGTCCTCTGATGCTCGGATGGGTCTGGTACGTCGCTCTCCCAATCCTGTTGCTCTGTTTGGGTCTTATCCTGCGTGCAAAGGATCGGCGTGATCTGTGCGCCTTTACCGCCACGGTTTGCGGTCTGGTCGTGGCCTACATCATCGTGACGGTCAGTTCGGTGAAGTCGCCGATGATCGGAAGTATCCTGTACGGGACGATCATTGCCGCAGTCACATGGGCGTTGGGGCGTATCGTCTTTTATGTCCCGATACGCGGCGTGCTGATCTTGCTGATTGGCGCGGGGATCTTCTGTACGCAATGGATCCCCAAGGCGGGCATGGTGAGTCGCACCGATGCGGGCATGCGCGCGACAGATCAAGCGACCAAGGCTGTTGCGCCAGTTGTGTTGGAGGCACTAGGAAAGAGCGCAAACAAAAGAGGGCTGGTGACCGTACCCGGCCCTGTTTTTGGAGGCACGCTTGATTTTCTGGCTAAACAGGAAGGTATGGCGAGCAGTATCAGGCAGGCATACGCTCTCGATTCCTTGGACAAGTTCCAGGAGCCAATCCAATGGGCTGACGTCATCATCCTCAGCGAATCAGGAATGCTGGGTCAATCCAATGGATTTAACTTCCCCAGCATAAAGTTTCAAGCGCAACTGCTGCAATTGATGCGAGGCGACGCGACCCTCTCCGGGCACCCCGTGTTCACGGATGAACAAGGACGCTCGGTCTGGGTTTTCATTAGAAAGTAAGGCTAGGCTTTATCAGCGGCACGACGCCTTCAACATGAAAATGCATCAGAATCGTCGCTGACGGTGCCATCTCTGGGCAGCACAGCCCTGCGGAGGCGGGGCTGTTCGGTAGGCGCCATGGCGTCACCGTTCAGCGCAGTTGGCGCGCGGCGCTCGTGGCATCACGCAGCACCTCGATTACCGTGTCCTGCTGTACCTCGGACAGTCCGACCCAAAGCGGCAAGCGAACCAGTCGCTCAGACTGGCTCACGGTCACGGTCAGACCGCCGTGCGTCCGACCGTACCGCCGTCCTGCAGGGGACGAGTGCAGTGGCACATAATGGAAGACGGAGGCCACGCCGGATGCCCTGAAGCGATCGAGCACCTGCTGCCGGTCGATGTCGGGGGCCAGCACCACGTAGTACATGTGCGCGTTGTGGCGGCATCCCTCGGGCACCACCGGCCGCCGCAGCACACCCTGTGACTCAAAGTCTTCGAGCAGCACGTGGTACCGTTGCCATGCGGCCAGGCGAGCCTTGGTGATGCGCTCGGACTCTTCCAGCTGCGCCCACAGGAACGCGGCGATGAGTTCACCCGGCAGGAATGACGAACCGACCTCCTGCCAGGTGTATTTGTCGACCTCGCCCCGAAAGAAGCGGCTGCGGTCGGTTCCCTTCTCGCGAATGATCTCGGCTCGAAGGCTGAGCGCTGGGTCGTTGACCAGCAGTGCACCGCCCTCGCCGGAGATCACGTTCTTGGTCTCGTGAAAGCTGTAGGCGCCCATCTGCCCGATGCTACCGAGCGCACGGCCCTTGTAAGTGGCCATGACGCCCTGGGCTGCATCCTCCACGACCATAAGCCCATGACGTTCGGCGATGGCCATGATGGCGTCCATCTCGCAGGCGACACCGGCGTAGTGAACCACGGCGATGCCGCGGGTGCGCGGCGTGATGGCGGCTTCGATCAGCGATTCGTCGAGGTTCAGCGTGTCGGCGCGAATGTCCACGAAGACAGGAACGCCGCCGCGCAGCACGAAGGCGTTGGCCGTCGACACGAAGGTATACGAGGGCATGATGACCTCGTCACCCGGCTGGATGTCCATCAGCAGTGCGATCATTTCCAGGGCTGCCGTGCATGAATGCGTGAGCAGCGCTTTGCGGCAACCGGTGCGCTCCTCGATCCACCGATGGCAGCGCGCGGTGAAGGGTCCGTCGCCGGCCAGCTTCCCGTTGAAGTGGGCCTCGGCTATGTAGTAGAGCTCCTTGCCCGTCATGTGGGGCCAGTTGAACGGGATGTGGCTATCTTTCATCTCGGATTCGTGTGTTGCAGGGATGGTCGGTTTATCGGCAGCGCTCGGTCGGCGGTTGGGCGCCCGGGGCTCGCGCACCGGCGTCGTAGACCGACAGACCGCTGCTGGAGAAGACTGCAGCTTGTCGCGTCGGGTCCCATGCGACCGATTGGTCGGCCCGTACGACGAACCAGCGTATCGCATTGTCTCGCATGCGTTGGCGTGCCTCGGGCCAGTCGATTGACTGCGCAACGCTCTCAAGGGCCTCCGTACGCATTTCGACCGTGCGCTGTACGCAGGGCGCCCGCGTCATTCGGATCTCCGAGCGCGCGAGGAAGGCCGGCATGTTTGTCACAGAGATGAGGTTGACAATCGGCCGGCTGAATCCCAGCACAGCGTCGCCCCCCATGGCCAGAATATCGCCTTCTCCCATATGAGCTCGCAGGTAGCGGGCCCCATCGAGAAGACCAGGCGCCAGGCGCTCATTGTAGAAATCAGCGGACCAGGGCATGGCCACTAAGTCGGGTTTTGCGGGGTTGGTCCCTCGACTGGCGAGGGTCGCCGTACCAAGCACCGCCACTGCAAGCAAGGCAGCACCTCGCTGAGGCCAGGCCGCGGCTGGCCTCAGCTCGACAATCAATTGGTACGCGCAGATTACGCAGAGCAGCACCACCATGGCATACATGAGCGGAAAGTGCCGGTGCTTGTATTCAGTGAAATCGGCATTGTTGGCAGTCGGTGCAAACCACATCAGAAGCACGTAGCTGAGCAGCAGGAACGGGACGAACAGGTACTCTCGCCGCCTGCCCAGCCGCAGGAAGGCGACGCCAGCGAGTACCGGATAGGCCAGTGCGTAGACGCCGAGCAGGGCAACCAGCGTTAATACCGTTTTGAAGACAAACACCAGCGCAACGGGATGTGTCGGCAACTGCAGCGGTTGGCCGAGAAAAAGCGTCTGGTTCAAAACGCCGTCCAGGTACTGACTCGGCGCCGGTTGCGCCAGCACCCATGCCTTGAGCGTCGGCATCGACCATGTCGCGGCCGTGAGTACCAGCGCCGCGACGCATACGACGGTCAGTGTCTTGAGGCCGTACATCCAGCGATGGCGCAGGCCAACATACATCACGATGGCTGGCGCAAGCAACATGAAGAAATGCACCCGTACCAGAATGATCGATGCCAACAACAAACCCATGAACCAAAACGTGCGTGCGCCACCACGTTCGACATACAACATGGCTGTGCTGCAGACCACCATCGACAAACCGATCGCGTAGCCAGCGCCGGGTGTGGCGAGCAGCATCCAGTAGAAGTCGAGCAGGCCGGAGTGAAGCGGAATGCGGTAGCCAGGCACTGCTGCTACGACCATGACTGCCAGCAAGCCAACGGCCCTGTCGCCCAGTTGAACGACAAAAACATAGCATCCAAGCGCCGCTGTCAAAAGACCCAGCGGCAGCAGCAGCGATGTCGCGATCGTCAGTGGCGTCACATCGACAAAGGGCTGGAGCGCCGCCGGCAGCATGAAGGGAGCGTAGTGATAGAAGGCGAGCCCGACACCATAAGCCTCCAGTTCGGTGTTGTTTGCGAACGGGCCGCCGAACGAGGAGATCGAGATGCCGTGCAGAAAGTAGTCGCTCCAGATCGGCAGCGCGCCGGTGAGTTCCAGCGCGCGTGCGCTGGCGGCCGGCACGCGTGACAGCACGGCCACGGTGACTGCGAGAACGGCGGCGGCAAGGACGTCAGCGCCGACTGGCGATTCCCCGTTCAACGTGCGTACGCTTCTGCGTGTGGCCGGCATCAGGAACACCAACCACACGATGGCGGCGCACGCTACGAAAGCCCATAGCGCAGGAATAGCAAGCAGCGAACTCACAACATACATTGGCAAGGACAGGCAGGCAAAGCCGATACAAAACGCCGCAGGTAAGCGTGCCTTGATATCTTCCATGCCTCCTGCGCGCAGTGCCATCAAGCCCGCTACCGTCTGGGTCGGCGCGACCACCAGTGCGAAGAGGAAGAGTTCAACGGAGAAGGCATGCGTACCGATCCATAGCTCCGACGAAATGAAAGCAGCCACCACGAGCGAGAAAAGGGCGGCGCCGCGTACCCCTGTGAGAGAAGGCAGGCGCAGGCTGTTCATTCGCAAACTCTTTGGCTCATCAACTGGACTTGCGCGCTACCACCAGTCGCGAACCTCCGATAGGCAAACGGACACCTGCGCGGATCAGGCCCCGTTCCAACCCGAGAATGGTTTCGAGCGTGGCGTTGAGCCAGGGCGGAATATTGAACTCCGCTACCGGATCGAAGGCCTGCCCCGGTGACTTCCTGCGTGCGAGCCTCGATGCCATCATGGCGGGCAACAGTGCGCTCACGAAGGAGGTGCTCCGCAGGAGCTTGAAGCCTGCAGCCTCGACCTTGCGATGCAATTCCGCTGCGTTGTAGCGACGGACGTGGCAAGCATATTCGTCGGCATCGCTCCACAGCCACGAATGCTGCGGGACCGTCAGCAGGATGTGCCCGCCTGGTTTCAGCGCGGCATGCATCTGGGACAACACGCGCTCATCCTCCTCGATGTGCTCGATGACGTCGAAGGCGCCGATCACGTCGAACTCATCGCGATACGGGATTTCGCGTGCATCCATCTGGACGAAATCGGCGGCAGGGAGGCGCTCCGCCGCGAAGCCAAGGCCTGCGACGAAGATTTCGCTACCACTGAGGCGGGCTCTAGGGTAAGCCGCTGCCACACCAGAAAGTACGTAGGCCGTGCCACAACCAATCTCCAGGAAGGACTGGAATGGAGCGCAATATTTTTGGATGGCCCACAGGATCAGCGCGTTCCTGGCACGAAACCAGAAATTCTCGCCCTCCATCCGTGCGAGTTCTGTGTAGTAATGCGCCTTGAAGCCACCGCCGCCTCTTGCAAGCGCGGACGCGTAGGCGACGAAGCCGTCAACTTCCGACGGACCTTGGCCGCACGCTGGACAGCGATTGTGCTCGCTGTCGAAGCTTGCGTTGCAGTGAAGGCAACGTTTCATCGGAAGGCTCCTAGCGATCGCTTCGGATCAGGAAAGACAAAATACTTGAAGGCCACGAAGAGAAATCCTGCGACGACGAAGATGGCGAAAGCCTGCACAAGTTGGTGGGCGTAGCCCAGTCTGTCGCCGAGTGTGTACAGCAATGTGAGGTTGATCAGATAGCCCACGCCGTGCGCGAGGATGTAGCGCAGACCCACGGCCAGCCCTTTCTCGTGATGCCTGAATGTGATCGTTCTGTTGCCCCAAAAGCCGAGCGTGGCGCCGGTAACGTAGAGCAAAGTCATCGTGACCTTCGGGCCAAGACCGATGTAGGTGATCAGAAGATAAACCAGATAGCCAATGAGATTGGTGGAGACGCCTACGAAGGCATAGCGCAGCAATTGTGCCGCCAGTGTGCGTAGCCGCGTGGCAACTGGTGCCCCTGTCATCCAGTGAGCATGGCGAGGCCGAACCCGGTCTTGCCATAGCCATTTCCGTTGTAGAGCATGTAGCGCTCGCCCCGGTGCTCAAGGACGAACGGGTACTCGATCATTTCCGAATCCCACCCCTCGTTGGATACGTCGATGCCGACTGCATCAGGCCGCAGATCCCAAGCACGGCCGTCGAGGCTGGAGGCGTAGCCGATCCGGTAGGCCTCGCCTGCGCCACTTCGAAAGGAGAACCACATGTGCAAGCCAGACGAATCCCTGAACACCGTCGGTCGAGAGAAGGCTTGTGCAACGCCGACGGCATAGGGGACGGCCAGCCCCTCCTTGTGCCAGTGCTCGCCATCGTTGGAGGACGCACGCTTGATGACGTGGACCATTTCGCCGTTGCCAGCGTTCCACGTCAGTGTGGAGCCGTACCACATGGCATAGCCATTTTTTTCGTCGTCCTGCTGTACCCAGGGATAAGACAGGCTTACGGCATCCTCATCGTCGAGCGGCATGAATGGTCTATCACCATCGAGCGAGAGGGTCAGATCAGCCGCAACGCGGAGCCTGCCGACCTCGCCGCGCCAGTGCGCGTTCTCTGGGCTGCGCCAACCCATGAACAGCATGTAGCGACCCGAGGGCGTGTCGTAGCAATTGCCGATGCTCACGCCGTCCGCATAAAAACTGCCTACTGGACCGTGCTCGAAGAACGGAGCGTGGTGCTCCTTCACCACATGGCGCTTCACGATGTCAATGTCGACGGCGCCGACCGACGAGCGATTGAGGGCATCCCGGCCGCTGAAGAACACGCGATAGACGTCGCCATCGAGTTGCACTGGCAGCGGATTCGCCGCGTGCGTCAGCAGCTTGGGGTGGCGCTGCGAACCCTGCGGGCTGAAAAGCTGCCCGAGCTTGTGCCACACTCTGCTCATATGCCGCGCAGTCGAGTGCTCGGTACCTTCGAACGTTCGGTTGCGGCGCCGATGTAGACGCCTTCAGCCTCTGCGTCGGCGAGCAACAATGCGCCTGCGCCCAATACGCAGCGATCACCGATTCGGATGTGGTCACGCAAGGTGGCGTTGACGCCGATGAAGCATTGCTCGCCAATGGCCACGCCGCCGGAAACCACAACATGCGATGCGAGGAAGGTGTGGTCGCCGATCGTGGCGTGGTGGCCGATGTGATTGCCGCTCCAGAGCGTGACGTTGTTGCCGATCCGGACGAAGGGCTGGATTGTGTTGTCCTCGAAGATGAAGCAGTTCTCGCCGATCGCGCCGTCGTTTAGTACCGTTGCAGCCGAGCTGACGTAGCTCGGTAGCCGGTAGCCCTTGGCTTTGGCTGCCAGATACTTCTCTTTGCGCACTGCGTTGAGCTTCGAATAGCTCAATGCTACGAAGAGGTCAAAGTCCGTGACCGGGAAGCGATCGACAACCTCTTCGAACGGGACCACTGGCAACCCGCAAAACTCAGGGGTCTGGATGAACGCGTCGTCGACAGTGAAACCGGCAACCTCGTAGTCGGAGTCGGCGCTGAAGTAGCGATGCGCAAGCTGAGCGATGTCGCCCGCGCCGAAGATGACGAGGCCCCTCTTCATGGTGCTTTCCTGACCAAGATCGTGAATTCGTAGAGACCGTAGTCGTGAAGCAAGGCGACGTTGCGCGAGTAGCGACGTTTGCAGAGATCGAACAGGCGCAACGGATCGGCGTAATAAAGGTCCGGCCGCATCCGGTCGGTATCGGAATACGAGGTCAGGCAGTTGAACGAGAAGCCGAGGCGGCTGCTTCGGTCAAGCGCATCGAGCGTCTGCTCGACGTAGGCTTGCCACTCGGCGTCGGTGCGGCCAAGTCGGACATTGAAGATGCCACTCGCGACGCCGTAGTCGTTGACGGCGTCCGGCGCACCAGCGTGGATGAGCCGCGCGTTATCGCGGCCCGCGAGCCGTGTGCGTGCAGCCTCGACCATGCTCCGCGACACATCTACGCCGAGATAATCAAAGACGACTTGCTGCGAAGAGAGGTGGTCATACAGCGCGCCATAGCCACATCCCAAGTCGGTCACGGAGAAGGTACGCGTGAAGTCGATGACGCGACAGAGCTCCTTGAAACGAAGCACTTGTCCCTCTTCACCGTTCCAGTCCACGCCGCGTGGACTCTGGCCGTGCCGTGAGAGCTTGTCCGAGTAGTAGCCGGCAACCTCTGCCAGCAGGCCTGTGTTCTCGATCTCAGCCATTTGCCATCTCTGTCTTGCTCGTTACGACCATGTTTGAGTCTCCATTCTGATTGGGGGCACGCGAGGCCAGATAGTCCGCCACGGTGACGGCCTCTTGGCAGTCGAACCCCAGGACGTCCCGCGCCTTCTCCCGGAGGCCGGACGCATCGACATTGCCCGGAATGCGAATCTGCTGCTTGAAGTAAGGGATGTTGAACACGTGGTTCACGGCTCGGCGCGCACGGTTGCTTGCGTTGTAACCGCCCGTATGAAACAGCATGCAGTCGAGCAAGATGAATTGTCCGGCCTTCGCCTCCACCTGTAGCGCATGTCGTTGCACGAAGTCTTCGGACGGAAAAGCCGACGACTTGTGGGACGCCGGTAGCACGAAGGTCGCCCCGTTTTCTCGGGTGAAGTCGTCGATGCAGAACAGTGCATTGATGGCCAGCGGCGTCGACGAGATGAAGTGCTGATAGGGCAGATCGCGATGCCAGGCCCCTTGGTTGTACGTCTGCCTCGACGGGTTCACGATGCCGTTCTGCTGATTCAGTATGAACTTGCCTGCGATCAGATGTGAGACTGCCGCAATCAGATGCTCGTTGAGTGCGAGGCGCAAAAAAGCATCGTCCCACGCCAGCAAAAGCCGCACACTGTTGTGCTCGTCAGCAGCTTCGAGTACCGATGCACCATATGTTTGCGCATAGCGTGAGCGCGCGCCGTCAAAGGCGACCGACAGGGCGATGAGTTCGGCTGCCGAGTAGCCGGCGTCGAGGACGGCGTAGCCCAGTGTCCGCACGTCTTCCACGGCGGAGGCGAGGTCCGAACAACCGTTATTCGTGCGTTGCAGCACGCCGTAGGAAGCCGTTGGTACGGTAGGGAGTGCAGCAAAGGTCATGACGCGCTTTCCTGATTCACACGTCGGCCATATACCTGCCGCACGATGGTGTAGGGTCGCTGCTTCACTTCCAAGAAGATTTTCGCGATGTAGATACCCTGCACGCCCATGAAGAAGATGATGAGCCCCGAGAAGAGCCAGATAGAGGCAACGATCGAGGTATAGCCATCGGGCGGCGACGAACCGGAGAAGTACCGGCTCAGCAGATGGGCGATGTAGATCAGTGCGGTGAACGATATCAGCAGGCCGGCATAGAAAGTGAAGACCAGGGGCAGGCTGCTGAACGAGGTCACCGCATTCACCAGATGACCGACCTTCCGCGACAACGAATAGGTCGTCGGGCTGGACGAATGCTTCTGAACCTGTTGGGGGGTTTGTTTGAAGCCGGTGAGGAGCCAAAGGCCGCCGATGTTGAGTTCGCGCTCGCGGTGCAGCAGCAGGGCATCGACGTAGCGGCGGGTCATCAAACGCGCCGTCACGATGTTGTCGGGCTGGACAATGCCGGTCAGAAGGCGGAACAGCTTGTAGAAAATGTTCCCCGAGAGTCGCTCGATCACGCCGCCTCGGCGGGCATCCTGTACGCCGTAGACGACGTCGGCGGTCTGTTTTTCAATGATCTCGGCGAACAACGTCAGCCACTCGGGTTCTTCCTCGAGGTCACTGTCGATGAGGAACACACGCTCGCCTTGCGCTTGGGCCAGGCCTGTCATCATCGCCTTGTGGTGGCCGAAATTTCTAGAAAGATCGACCACGACCACGTGCGTGTCTGCAGTCGCGATCTGGACCGCTACATCGAGGCTTTCATCGGGCGAGCCATCGTTCACCAAAACGATTTCATAGTCCTCGCCCACGAGCGCTCGTGCCGCGGCGGCCACACGCGTGCAGAACTCGGAAATATAGGGTGCCGACCGATAGAGCGTTGCAACGACAGAAAGCTTCATGCCTTCACGTACCTCATGAACTCAGGTGCTCTCTTGCCGCAGTTGAAGAGGAGATCAAGTACGGTCACGCCATGGATGAAGTCACCCCAGAGCTGCGGATACTCGGGGTAGCCGGCATAGTCGAACCAGCGCAAGGTAACCCCCCGATCCGCGAACACCGCTGCATCGACATAGTCGCGCGCTGCGGGCCCCGAGATGTACTCATCGGCTCCCGCCTGGACGCACAGGTCGGCGAGCCGCTCGGTCTTGCCGTCGGACAGCGCGTAGTCGGACGAGCTGGTGATGCGTGTCTCGATGCCCAGGTAGGCGCATACCGCCTCCAGCAGACGGCGGTTCAGTGTCGACAGGTGCGAAGGGGTGCTGGTCGACTGATAGATCGGCGCGAGCCAGCCTGCAATCTCTTCGAAGTGCGGGGCCCGGCGGTAGTTCTGCTCAAACGCCCTCCAGTGCAGCGCCGCCCAATCAGTGCCGTCGATCTCCGTTTCGTTGATCTTTTGCGTGTACTTGCCCTTGACGAGCACTGGCACCGTCAGCCACTGGACGCCCTGCGGCGTCTTGATCTGGTTGCGGTTGCGCCAGTCTCGGCGGGTGTACTGCATGTCGTCGAAAAGCACGAACTCATCGACCAGCGCGATGAGGTCGAAATACCCTTTCCAGGGGATGTAGTTGGATTGGACGATGGCGATTTTCTTCATGCAACTTTCTGGGCGACACGGGCCTGTCAATTTCGAGCAGAGCCGTGAGTTCTCTTCGCCGCGGATTCGATGGTCGCCGTATGGGACAACTGCGGCAGTTAACAATGTGAGTGTATGTCGGGCAGCGGCCCAAACAGTACAGGCGCCTGAGGGACGCTCCATGTTTTCCGAGAACTGGACGTCCACACCTTCGCAGGAGCAGTCGACGCCGCACTGACCTGACCGCCCCTGTTTGTACTAACAGACCCTTGCCCGCTTTACTTGCGGGCAAGCATCAGGTCCATCTGCAGCAACTCGCCCGTCTCGGGGTCGCTCCAGCCGGGCTCGACGGCCACGATCCTGAAGCCTAGGAAGTCCAAACTTTTCACCATGTCCCCGATCAAGGGCTCACCCGCATAGACGAGCAGCAATGACGTCTCGATCTGGATCAGTTTCACGCGATCAAGAATAGCGAGTGCGCCAAGCAGAACCTGTGTCTCATACCCTTGCACGTCGAGCTTGAGGAAGATTGACTGGGTGTTTGGGCAAAGTTCGCGAACTAGCGCGTCCAATCGGCGAATGGTCACATCCTGTTGGCCGATATAGCCGATAGATGGCTCGAACCCCAGGCTCTTGGGCATCACGTCCAAGAGAGAACTACTCCAGGAGTTGGCGGACACATTGATGACCGACATGCCCTCGGCATCGCCAAGTGCTGTCTTCACGCACTGCCACTGCGGATCCCCGCTTGCCGTCTGTGCCAGCCGGGCGTATGCATCGTCGAGCGGCTCGAAAGAGATGATCTTTCCCGCGTACCGATACCTCTCGCGCAACAGCGTTCCGAACTGACCGGCGTTCGCACCGACATCCAGCGCAAGGTCGATGTCCCTGGCGGCGATAAGTCTGGCCGCTGATTGCGCGAAGTCCATGCTGCCGTGACTAATTGTCAGAAAGAATGCCCCTCTGTATTCCGGCGTAGATCGGCTTTCACCATCATCGCGCACAGTTCCTCGAGCGTGGTCTTCGGCTCCCAGCCCAGCTTCTCCTTGGCGCGCGCCGGATTGCCGATCAGCAGATCGACCTCCGCGGGGCGGTAGAACTTGGGATTGACGCGTACCAGGGTCTTGCCGGTTGCGATGTCGATACCGACTTCATCCTGCTCTTCCCCTTCGAAGCGCAGCTCATAGCCGGCCGCCTTGAACGCCATGTCGACGAACTCGCGCACCGTCTCGGTCCGGTTGGTCGCCAGCACGAAGCTATCGGCTTCCTCGGCCTGCAGCATCATCCACATGCCCTCGACATATTCCTTGGCGAATCCCCAGTCTCGCTGCGAGCCGAGGTTGCCCAGTTCGAGCACGGGGATCTTGCCCAGCTTGATCTTCGCAACGCTGTCGGTGATCTTGCGGGTGACGAACTCGCGTCCGCGCAGCGGGCTCTCGTGGTTGAACAGAATGCCGCTGCAGCCGAAGATGCCGTAGCTCTCGCGGTAGTTGATCGTCATCCAGTGTGCGAAGAGCTTGGCCACGCCGTAGGGGCTGCGCGGGTAGAACGGGGTCTCTTCCACCTGGGGGATGGCCTGCACCTTGCCGAACATCTCGGAGGTGGAGGCTTGGTAGAAACGGATCTTGGGGTTGGTCAGGCGGATGGCCTCCAGCAGGTGCAGTGCGCCCATGCCGGTGATTTGCGCCGTGGCATCGGGCTGGTTGAAGCTCACGCCGACAAAGCTCTGTGCCGCCAGGTTGTAGACCTCGTCGGGCGCCGCTTCCTTCATGAGCGTCATCGAGCTGCCCAGGTCGGTCAGGTCGTATTCGATCAGGTGGAGGTCCGGGTTGTCCTGAATGCCCAGTTCTTCGATGCGCCAGAAGTTGACGGAACTGGTGCGGCGATAGGTCCCATAGACCACATAGCCCTTCTCGAGCAGCAACTCGGCCAGATAGGCGCCATCTTGGCCAGTGATGCCGGTGACTACCGCACGTTTCTTCATGAGGACCTTCCAATGTGAGTCTGGGGACGCCATTTCGATGGCGCTGAACCGCGGGATTTTGCCTGAAAGCCGAAGGCATTCCGTCCGACGGCCGGCTTGGAAACCGGGTCAGCCTACAAGAGAGGCGGATGCGGGTGACTAAAATTCAACTGTCACGGTTTGGTCATTCTTGCCGTGACAGGGGGGTGATCGTTGCGGCAGCATGCGCTGGAGCGACTGCGGGGGCGCTGTAGCGTCTCCGGACTGAAACATTTCTTCGCATCTTTTTTCCTTCATGAAGGGCTGTGTTGCGAGTCGTGTTCGAGGATGTGCCTGAACAAGAAGAGAGGGGCGGGTTTGCTTCCTGTGACGCTGGTCGTCCGGTCGTCGTCTGCATCCGTGACCTGAGAGCGTTCCATGATGAGTGAAAACAAGCCACGTCTCGCGCTGGATCTGTACGTGCTGGCGCAAGGCGTCAAGACGGGCGTTTACCGGGTCTGCGACGAACTGTTCCCGCGGCTGGTCGAATCGTCGCGTTTCGAGCCGTGTTTCCTCGTCCGCGAGGGCGACGACACCAAGGCCGGTGCGTACCTCGCAACGAAGCAGTTGCCGGGCAGGCCGGTGGGCCGCGCGTCGACAACTGCCGACGCGGACATCCTGTTGTCGCCCTTCGGTGTCCCGCCCACCCCCTGGCTTTCCGACGACCGGGTGCTGAAGGCACACATCGTCTACGACCTGATCGCCATCCACCGCCCCGACTACTTCAGCCGTGAAGCGGCCGATGAAGTTCGCAACATCATGTCGAGCCTCGACGAGCACACGGTGATCTTCGCGATCTCCGAGTACACGAAAAGGGAGCTGCTCGATCACCGGCCGGACCTTCGCCCGGAACAGGTCACGGTCATCCCGCTGGCCGCCGGCCCGTGGTTCAAGCCCTGCGACGATGCGGCCGAACGGGCGCGGATGCGCGCGGAGTACGCCATCCCGCCCGATGTGCCCTATGTCCTTAGTCTGGCGACGCTGGAGATCCGCAAGAACCTCGATCAGGTGGTGGGTGCCTATGTCGCCCACATGGAACAGCACCCGCACAGCGACCTGCATCTCGTGCTGGCGGGCATGTCGGGGTGGAAGCTCGAGAAGCTCGAGGGCGCGCTCGCGGCGGCGGGTCCGTGGCGTGACCGCATCGTGCTGACCGGCTTCGTCGACGACGCCGACCTGTCGGCGCTCTACAGCGACGCCCTGTGCTTCGTCTACCTCTCACGCTACGAAGGCTTCGGGCTTCCGCCCCTGGAGGCCATGGCGTGCGGGACGCCCGTCATCTGCGCGGACAACTCGTCCTTGCCCGAGGTCGTAGCCGATGCCGGCCTGAGCTTCGACGCGGACGATGTGCCGGGCGTCGCCCGTGCCATCGAGCAGCTGGCGAACTCCGCAGAGCTCAGGGCCGACTTGTCGCGCAAGGGTCTTCGGCGCGCCGCATTGTTCAGTTGGGACCGCTGCGCGGACATCGTGGCAGAGACCTTGCTGGCGTCGCACGCAGCCTATGCGGCGCTGCCGGCCCACAAGCGACGTCGGTCCGGACCATTGCCGGGTACGCCTGCATGGCAGGCGCAGGTGACCATCGACAGCTTGCCCACCGCCAGCGTCTTCGGCTACCGCGACGGCAGCAGGGGCCCGGTATTCGTGGCCCACGACGCGCCGCCGGCCCCGGGTGGCGATCCTGCTTGGCCCGCCTGGGCCGACCGCCTGCCCGTGCAGGCCGGTGTGGCGCGTGTCGAAGGCGGGCGGCGCACGCAGGGGCATCTCAAGACGGGCGATGCCGCTCGACCGCTGGTGAGCTACGTCACCGTCGTGCGCAACAACACGGCCACGCTCGCCCGAACGCTCGACAGCGTGCAGCAGCAGACCTATGACAACGTCGAGCACATCGTGCTCGACGGCGCGTCGACCGACGGCACGCTCGACCTCATCCGCCGGTACGCCGATCGGCTCGACTACTTCGTGTCCGAGGCGGACGCGGGCCTGTACGACGCCATCAACAAGGCCGTGCCGCTCGCGCGCGGGCAGCTGATCTGCATCCTCAATTCGGACGACTGGCTGGAGCCGGACGCGGCGGAGATCGCAGTGCGCCGCATGCGCGAGGCACTTGACGGGCCGGCGCTCCTGCTGAGCGGTGCGCTGGTGCGCGAGGGCGCGGTGACGCATCCGTGGAGCCCTGCCTTCGTCCATCCCGGGTGCTACTTCACCTGTGCGAACGACTGCCACAACGCCATCTATGCCACGCGCGCGGCCTACGAGCGTTCTGGGCCTTACGACACTTCGTTCAGGATCGCGGCGGACTTCAAGTGGATCATGACCAGCCTCGACGCGGGCTCTGCCTTCGTCTACACGCAGGAGCCCACGGTCAACTACTCGATGGGCGGCACGTCAGGCGACGTGCGGCAGCACAGCGTCGAATGCATGCGGGTCGTGAGCGAACGCTTTCCCTTCCTGTCGTCCGTGGAGGTCAGCGGGCTGTACCACTGCTTCTTCAGGCTGGCCGGTGCAGTCGCGCAGCAGCAGGGCGATCGTCCGGCCAACCACACGGCGTTCCTGCAGCGGGTCTTCGCCATGCATGAGCGCCGTCCCGACTTCCTGAGTGCGCTCAGCTGGGCGTCGATCGCGACGCTGGAGCACCCGGCGGATGTCGCGGCCCGTGCGGGCCCGCTGGTGCAAGGGAGCTCACAGTTGGGCGTCGTGATCAAGGCATCGGCCCGGAAGGCGCTGCTGCAGCATCCCCGTCTCTACGGGTTCGCCAAGCGCGGCTATCGCTGGCTGCGAGGGTGAACCACATGGCGCGCATTGCCTATCTCGATCACTCCTTCCATCGCACCACCCGCTCGACCGAGTTCCTGCCGGAACTCCTGGTGCGCCATGGGCACGTCGTCGACTATTTCTGGGACGATGCCTGGCAGGGCGGCAAGCCCGTCGCATGGGAAGACGTGGCCTCGTATGACGTGGTGATCATGTTCCAGTCGTACTGCTTGCCCGAGAAGCGGTATTTCCGGGAGGCTCACCCGAACGTCGTCTACATCCCGATGCTCGACCAGTTCGGTCTCTGGCAGGGGCCGGTGTTCAACCTGTCGGCCTTCTGGGAACCGTTCCAGGGGTCGAAGGTGCTGAACTTCTCCAATGCCGTGCATGGCATGGCGACAGGCTTCGGTCTTGCGAGCCATTGCGTCCGGTATTACCAGCCGGTACGGGTTCTGCCCGCGCTGCCTCGGGAAGGCCTACACGGGTTCTTCTGGCTGCGCCGGGAGCAGCAGCTGCCCTGGAAGACGATCCGCCAGTTGCTGGGCGAGACGCGCTTCGACAGTTTTCATCTCCACCTAGCGACCGATCCGGGCACGCCGGCGGCCGAATTGCCATCGGCCGACGACATTGCGCGGTACCGCATCACCACCTCCACCTGGTTCGAGAACAAGGCCGATCTGAATGCCGTGATGGAGAAGGCCAACGTCTACTTCGCGCCGCGTGTCGAAGAGGGCATCGGCCAGTCCTTCCTGGAGGCCATGGCCCGTGGGCAGTGCGTGGTCGCGCCCGACCAGGGCACGATGAACGAATACATCCTGCCTGGTGTGAATGGCCTGCTGTACGACCTCCGGAGCCCGAAGCCGCTGGACTTTTCGGCTGCGGCGGTGCTCGGTGCGCAGGCCAAGGCGGGCACGGCGACCGGCCGTGCGATCTGGGAAGAAGCCGAGGCCGATTTGGTTCGCTTTATCCTCATGCCTGCAAAGGCGCTCTATGTCGGCAAGTATCAGCATGCCTTCGAAGGCGCCGGGCCCTCGACCCGTACGCTGGCGTCTGGACTGCGCGGGCTGGCCCGGCGCAACGGACTCATCCGGTCCACGCGTTTCGTCTGGCATCCGATGCTGACGCTGGCCCGCCGGATCGGGGCGCGTCTGCGTTGAGCGCGCAATACATCACCGAACTCGTTTCAAAGCATCTGGAACCCCTATGAAGACAAAGAAGATATTCGTCGCTGGACATCGCGGCCTGGTCGGTTCAGCGACGCTGCGCGTTCTCGCAGGCCGTGCTGATTACGAGGTTCTAACCCGCACCCACGCCGAACTCGATCTGGAGGACCGCTCGGCCACCCGCGCGTTCTTCCTCGAGCATCGACCCGACCACGTGGTCATGTGCGCAGCAAAAGTTGGCGGCATCCTGGCGAACGCGAGCTATCCCGTTGACTTCCTGCACAACAACCTGCGCATCCAGCTGAACGTGTTCGACGCCGCGCACGAGTCAGGCATCGACCGCATGATCTTCCTCGGCTCGTCGTGCATCTACCCGCGCGACTGCCCGCAGCCCATCAAGGAAGAGTACCTGTTGACCGGTCCACTGGAAGCCACCAACCGGCCCTACGCGCTGGCCAAGATCGCTGGGGTGGAATCCTGCTGGTCGTTCAACCGCCAGTACGGCACACACTACGTCGCGATGATGCCGACCAACATGTATGGCCCGGGTGACAACTACCACCCGGAAAACTCGCATGTGCTGCCGGCCCTGATCCGGCGCTTTCATGAGGCCAAGCGCAAGGCAGAGCCCTCGGTGGTGGTCTGGGGCTCCGGCAAGCCACGCCGGGAGTTCATGTACTCGTCGGATCTGGGCGACGCGATCCTCTTCCTCCTGGACATGCCCGACGAGCGCTTCGCGGCACTGACGCATCCGGATTCGACCCCGCTGATCAACGTCGGTGTCGGCGAAGACGTGAGCATCCAGGAGGTCGCCGAACTGGTGAAGGCGACGGTCGGCTACCAAGGCGAGTTGAAACTCGACGCGACGAAGCCGGATGGAACGCCGCGCAAGCTGATGGACGTGAGCCGCCTGGCGGCATTGGGCTGGAAGGCGAAGACGCCGCTCGACGTCGGGCTGAAGCAAGCCTACGAGGACTTCGTGCATCACCATGGCTGAGAAGACCTTGCTGCGGGGGAGACTGAGGCAGGTCGTCAAGGGGGTCTACTGGACCGTGACACCCTGGTGGGTTCGGCAGCGTGTGCAGGCCTTGCGCGTGCGTTTTGCGGCCCGCGCGGTCGATGTCCAGGTGGCTTTTTGGATCGAGCGCGAGGAGGCGCGGATCGCGCTGCGCCGTCGCGGCAGGGCGGTCCCGGTGGTGCCTGGTTTCGACCTGTGCAACGACACCGAGGTGGCGCGCGCCGTGCAGGCTTCTGGTCGGTCAGTGTTTTCGTGGCCGCCTGTGCAGCCTGAAGACGTGACGGACCGATGGTCGGCAGCGCGATGGCTGATCGACCTGTGGCGTCGTCGCGCCGATGTGCGCGCCCGTTTTTCGGCAGCGTTCCTGGCGGGGGGCATCGAGCCCTTCGACGCATGGCTTCGGGGGGCGGCCCCCCAGGAATTCGGTCTGTCCGCCTCTGCCGTTCAGCATCTGGTCGATGCGTTGCATGCCGGGCTCGGCGCTCGGGCCCGCCAGGTATTCCTTGCCAGCGACGGGTTGATGGCGGTGCTCCCGCAGGGGTTGACACCCGTGGGGATGCGCGACCTGCTGCGCTGGTTCTCGGACCACGCCATGAACGATGCCGGTTTGCGCCCCGAGGAGGTGGCCTGGCTGTTCGTGGAGGCTTCGCAAGACCCGCGGCGCGAACTTATGCTGGCCTATTCCTTCGCGCCGGCCTGGCAACAGGCGCACCCCGACGGCATGACGGTGTTCGGCCGCGACGACTTCGCAACCTGGTTCGCGGCCGAGTACGGCGCCGTGGGCGACTGGGTGGATCCGTCCGGGTGGCCGGAATGGGAGACGCCAGCGCTGCAACTGCGCACCAGCTACTGGGCCCGCGACGCGTGGCGCGCAGCGCATCCGAATGCGCTGCTGGACAAAGACGGCGCGCGCGCGTTGCTGGCGTGGTTGTCGTCGCCGGAAGCGGGGTTGTCGATGCCGCTGCGCGACTGGTGCCACCGACTCGACGCCGATGCCGTCGGCGCCGACATGACCCGGCTCGGCGCCAACGTCATCGGACATTTCTGTTATCCATCAGGGCTTCGCATCTCCGCCGAGTCGATGGTCAAGGGGATGGACCTGGCGGGCCTGTCGACCTCACTGCGCGACCTGTGGACGGACGTCAAGGACGACCCCCACCATGTGGACTTCCGGGGCATGGAGTCCAATGACGTCACGATCATCCACGTGCAGCCCGAACCGTATTTCGGCGATGCCTTCCGGCGGGCGCAGTTGTTCCAGCGCAGCCCGCGGACGTACCGCATCGCCTACTGGTACTGGGAGTTCGATTCGATTCCCGAGTCGTGGGTCGAGCATGCGCGCCAGGTCGACGAGGTGTGGGCGGCCACCGAATTCGTCGCGCGCGGCTTGCGCGCGCGACTGTCCGTCCCGGTGCGCACGCTGTTTCCTGGCGTCAAGCTGGCACCCTACGAGAAGCGCGAACGCGCGTACTTCGGCCTGAACGACGAGCCCTTCACCTTTCTCTTCATGTTCCACATGATGAGCGTGATGGAGCGCAAGAACCCGCTGGGGCTGATCCGTGCGTTCAAGACGGCCTTCCGCCCGGACGAGCCGGTGCGCCTGGTGCTCAAGAGCTCCTACGGCGATCGCCATCCCGCGCAACTGCAGGAACTGCGCGACGCCGCGGCCGGCGCCAACATCGTCGTGATCGACCAGGTCTACAGCCCCGACGACGTGCTGTCGCTCATGGACGCCTGCGATGCCTATGTGTCGCTCCATCGCAGCGAAGGCCTGGGCCTGACGATGGCAGAGGCCATGCTGATGGGCAAACCCGTGATCGCCACGAACTTCTCAGGCAACGTGGACTTCATGGACGACAGCAACAGCCTCCTCGTGCCCTACGAGCTGGTGAAGCTCGGTTGGCCGATCCCGCCTTACGACGGTCACCTGGAATGGGCCCAGCCCTCCGTCGAGCATGCGGCGCAGTACATGCGGCGCATGTACGACGATCAGGCCTGGGCCCGTGAACTCGGGGAGCGCGGCAGGCGCAGCGCGGAAACGAACCTGTCGCTCCACGCGGCAGGTGAGCGCATCGCCAAGCGGCTGGAAGAGATCAGGACGCTGCGGCGCGCACGCGCCTGACGCGCCATGGTCGAGCGCTGGCTCAGCGCTCGACGATCCGCCCGTGCTCCAGGTGGATCACGCGGTTGCATTCCCGGGCGATCAGCTCGGGCGAGTGCGAGGCGAGCACCAGGATGCCGGACTTGGACACCACGTCCTTCATGCGTTGCTCGGCCTTGTGCGTGAAGTCGGCGTCGCCCACCGACAGCCACTCGTCCATCAGCAGGATGTCTGCCTGGACGCTGGTCGAGATCGAGAACGCCAGCCGCATCAGCATGCCGGTGGAATAGGTGCGCACCGGCATGTTGACGTATTCGCCCAGCCCGCTGAACTCGCAGATCTCCGGCGTGAGCGCGTCGATCTGCTTCTTGCTCATGCCCATGACCAGCCCGCGCAGCATGATGTTCTCGACGCCGGTCGCGTCCACCTCGATGCCCAGCGATGGGTCGATGAGGCTCGACACCGTGCCCTGGCGGACGAACTCGCCGGACGACGGTTCGTAGACGCCGGCCAGCGCGCGCAGCAGCGTCGACTTGCCGGCGCCGTTGTGCCCGATCAGGCCCAGGCGGTCACCGCTGTTGAGTTCCAGGTCGATGCCGCTGAGCGCCTGGACCACGTTGACGCCGGTCTCCTTGCCGAAGCGCCCCCCGGTGACCGACGCCGCCAGCGTTTTCTTGAGCGACGCAGAACCGGCGCCGTAGATTGGGAAGTTGATCGAGACGTTCTTGAGGGAAATGAAAGCCATGTTCTTTTTCTTTTACAGCCAGTAGACGACGCGACGGCGGTACTTCCTGAAGAGCAGGCTCGACACCACCAGGGTCGCCGCGGTCCAGCCCAGGATGCCCCACCAGTTGTGGGCACTCGACACGCTGCCCATCAACGGCGCACGCAGCAGGTCCAGCGCCTGCGCAAACGGGTTCCAGAGGATGTACTTCGTGCGTCCCGGCAGGCTTTCGGGCAGCCAGAACACGGGCGTCAGGAACATCAGCATCTGCATCACGCTGGTGACGATCTGGGCCACGTCGCGGAATCGCGTGCAGACCAGGCCGAGCGCCAGGCCCAGTGCCTGGCCGTTGACGAGGACGAGCAGGAAGGCCGGCACGAAGAGCAGCGCCGACCACGACAGTGAAATGCCTGCCCAGAGCGCCACCGGGATGTACAGGACGATGTGGTGCGCCAACTGGATCAGGTTGCGCGACATGCTCCGCCAGACGAAGAGGCTGATCGGGAAATAGCCCTGCTTGAGGTAGTTGCCGGAGCCGACGAACGCGTTGCACGAGTCCGTCACCATGCTGGCGAAGAAGCTCCAGAAGATGATGCCGAGTGCGAGGTGGGGGAAGAACTTCGACAGTTCCGTACCGAAGAGCACGCTGTAGAGCGGGCCCATGCCGCCGATCATGGCGCCCATGCTGAGCGTGAGCCAGAGGGGTCCGAGCATGGAGCGGCGATAGCGCAGCACGATGTCGAACCATGCCAGCGTCCACCAGATGTCGGTGCGGCGGGTGCCTTCCCACCAGTCGGCCCAGGCGCTGCGATGAAGGTTGGAGTGCGCTTGACTCATGCGCGACCGTAGGTGTCGGCCAGGCGGACGATGTCGTCTTCGCCCAGGTACCCGCCGCACTGCACTTCGACGAGCACGAGCTCGTCCTGTCCGATGTTCGTCAAGCGATGCTTTTCCTGGAGGGGGATGTAACGGTATTCACCCGGCAGCGTGCGGTGTTCCACCTCGCCGATCTGCACGATCGCCGTTCCTCTGACGACCACCCAATGCTCTGCGCGTTGGTGGTGGTACTGCAGCGACAGCGATTCGCCCGGCTTCACCGTGATGCGCTTGACCTTGTAGCCGTCTTCTTCCTTCAGCGAGGCATAGGTTCCCCAGGGGCGATGCACGGTCGCCGGCAGGTGGACCACTTCGTGCGAACGCGCCCGCAGGTCCTGCACCACGTCCTGCACCTTCTGGGCGCTGTCCTTGTGGGCGACCAGCAGCGCGTCGGGGGTGTCGACGATCACGAGGTCGTGGATGCCGACGGTGGCCACCAGCTTCGGGCCGTGGCTTTCGATGTGGACGTGCGTGCCCGTGGTGTCGATGGAGATGGCATCGGCGGGCAGGGTGTTGCCGCTGGCGTCGCTGGCGTGCGCGTTGGCCACGGCCGGCCAGGAGCCGACGTCGCTCCAGCCGAAGCTGGCCGGGACGAGTTGAACGTTATTCGCCTTGGCAATCACGGCCTCGTCGAGGCCGACGTCGGGCTGCAGGCCGAAGGTGGCCGCGTCGAACTCGATCGCATCACCCGCGGTGCGTGACGAACCGAGTGCCTGGCGGGCAGCCGCCAGCACCGCGGGCGCATGCTGTTCGAAGGCGGCGACGATCGCGTCGGCGGTGAAGCAGAAGATGCCGCTGTTCCAGTAGTGGCGACCGGTGGCGAGGCAGGCCTGTGCCGTCGCCAGGTCCGGTGTCTGCACGAAGCCGGTGGCTGGCTGGGCCTCGCGCGACACCTGCGCCACCTCGACGTAGTCGACATGGGTGTCCGGGGTCGTGGGGCTGATGCCGAACACCACCAGGGAACCCTGGGCCGCCAGGTCGAAGGCCGGTCTGGCACTGGCGGCGAAGGCGTCCACGTCCGGGATCAGGTGATCTGCGGGGAGCACCAGCATGACCGTGTCGCCACCGAGCTGCTGGATGCACTGCAGCGCCGCCAGGGCGATCGCCGGTGCCGTGTTGCGCCCCTGGGGTTCGAGAAGGAGGGTGGCGTCGGGCGCCGCCGTCATCTGGCGCAGCACGCTGCGCGCCAGGAAGACGTGGTCCTTGTTGGTGACCACCATCAGATCACGGGTGCCGCAGGCCTGGCCGCGCTCGATCGCCTGCTGTAGCAGCGGGGCACCTCCCAGCTTCATGAAAGGCGTGGGGAACGTGTGACGGGAAAGCGGCCAGAGCCTGGAGCCGGATCCTCCTGCGAGGACCACTGAAAGAACACGCATCTTTTTGCCTAGAGATTGCTGGGCCGGCAATTTTACCGGCCCGGCCCCCATCGGGCGCTTCGATAGGATCGAAGCCATGGGACTTCAGCGCCTCTCCATCTCGGTCGCCCTGTGCACGCACAACGGCGAGCGCTTCATTCGCGAGCAGATTCGCAGCATCTGCCTGCAGACGCGCCCTCCGTTCGAGATCGTGCTGTCGGACGACGCGTCGTCCGATGGCAGCGTGGATCTGGCGCGCCAGGCCGTCGCGGAATGCAACCGCGCGCGCCCGGAGGCGCCCATCGCGTTGCGCGTGCTGCAGAACGCGGCGCCGTTGCGCGTGACCAAGAACTTCGAGCAGGCGGCGCGTGCCTGCGAGGGCGATCTGGTCGCGTTGAGCGACCAGGACGACGTGTGGCGCCCGGAGCGGCTCGACCTCATGGCGTCGACGTTCGAGCGCCGCGATGACCTGCTGCTGCTGCACACCGATGCGCAGTTGGTCGACGGCGAGCGCCGCGACCTGGGGGGCTCGCTTTTCCAGTCGCTCGAGGTCACGCCGGCGGAGATCGCGCAGATTCACGGCGGCCAGGCCTTCGGTGTGTTCCTGCGCCGCAACCTCGTCACCGGTGCGACCGTCGTCTTTCGCCGTGCGCTGTTGCAGAGCGCCTTGCCCTTTCCGACCGAGTGGCTGCACGACGAGTGGCTGGCGACGATGGCTGCGGCGCTGGGGGGGGTGGACCTGTTGCCGCAGACGCTGATCGACTACCGCCAGCACGGCGCCAACCAGATCGGTGCCCGGCGGCGCAGTCTCGTCGAGAAGGTGCGGCTCGCGACGGCGTCGCGCGGCGACACGCATGCGCGGCGCGTGGCCCGGGCCGAGCGCCTGCTCGAGCGGCTGCGAAGCCTCGGCGACCAGGTCGCACCGGCGCACGTCGAAGAGGCCCGGCGCAAGGTCGCGCACGAGCGCCTGCGCGCCGGCCTGCCGGCCGCTCGCTGCGCCCGCCTGGTGCCGGTGCTGCGGGAGCTGTGGGCCGGCGGCTATGGCCGGTTCGGCTATGGCACCCGGGGCGCCGTGCGGGACATCGTCGAATCGGTGTGAGTCAGCGTGTGGCCGGCAGGCCGCGGTAGCGCCAGAACGTCGGTGAAACCCAGAGTTTCAGCAGGCTGGTGACGTGCCAGTAGAGGTGCCGCGTGCTGCGGTGGCTGGCCCGCCGCGCATCGTGCAGCGCTGTCAGGTCTTCCCCCACCTGCAGCCGCCACCCCGCCAACCGCGTCCGCGCGCAGATGTCGAAGTCCTCCCCATACATGAAGAAGCGCTCGTCGAAGCCGCCGATCGCCGCGTAGGTCTCGGTGCGAAAGAGCATGAACAGGCCAGGGATCCATGCCGGCACCGTAGGCCGCACATAGCCCGGCCGGCGCCGCGTGAGGATCTCCAGCGGCGTGATGATGGCCCGGTGCTGCTCCGGCTCGGCCTTGCCGGGCTCCAGGATGCGCGGGGTGAGCAGGCCGCTGTCGGAGGCCGCCTGCGCGATCAGTGGCGCCAGCACGTCGCGGTCGAAGCGGATGTCGGGGTTCAGCACCAGGAACCACGGCGTGGCGCAGTGACGGAAGGCCTGGTTGTGGTTGGCCCCGAAGCCTTTCGGGGCGCTGTTCTCGATGCGCTCGATCGGAAAGCGGAAGCTGGCGTCGCCCAGCACGTCGGCTTCGGGGATGTTGATCGTGAGGACCACCTTCTCGACCGTGACGTTGCTGAAGCGGTCCAGTTGTTCGAGCAGCGGCCGGATCAGGCCCAGTTGCCCATGGCTCACGATCGAGACGGTGATGGGGCGGTGGTGCGAAGGCGGGACCGTCGAGGGGGGCGGGATGGGCAGGGAAAAGGGCATGGTCTAATTTCGCTCGGGAATTCTAGGTTCCCTCATCCCCTCTCCCCATGATTGCCCTGATCGTCATCAGCTTCGTCTTTTCCGCCTTGGCCGTGCTGGTGGTCATGCGGCGCGCCCGCAAGCATGCGCGGCGCTACGCGGCGGACATGCCGCAGCGTTTCCACAAGGGCCATGTGCCGCGCCTGGGGGGCGCGGGCGTCTTCGTCGGCACCGGCTTGGCATGGCTCTCGGCCGGCTGGTTCGGTGATCCGTTCAACGTCGGCTGGCCAGCCACGGCCTCGGGCCTGGTGCTGCTGTGCATCGCGCCGGCGGTGCTCAGCGGCATCACCGAAGACGTGACCCAGCGCGTGCCGGTGCGCTACCGCCTGGCGTTGACCATCGGATCGGCGCTGCTGCTGTGCTGGGTGCTCGGCCTCGGGGTGTACCGCACCGGCTTCGCCCTGGTGGATGGCTGGATGCGCGCCGCGCCCTTCCTCGCGGTGCTGCTGGCCGTGGTCGCCATCGGCGGGCTGCCGCACGCCTTCAACATTATCGACGGGTACAACGGACTGGCCGGGACGGTGGCGGTGCTGGTCTGCCTGGCGATCTCCCACGTGGCGCTGCAGGTGGGCGACCGGCAACTGGCCGCGATGGTCATCTGCCTGTTCGGCGCCACGTTGGGCTTCCTGATGTGGAACTACCCGAGCGGCAAGATCTTCGCGGGCGATGGCGGCGCCTACGTCTGGGGCATGGTGATTGCCGTGGCCTGCGTGTCGCTGGTGCAGCGGCACCCCACCGTGTCGCCGTGGTTCCCCATGCTGCTGCTGATCTATCCGGTGTGGGAGACGGTGTTCTCCATCTACCGCAAGGTGGCGCGTGGCCAGTCGCCCGGCATGGCCGACGCGCTGCATTTCCACCAGCTGATCTTCCGGCGCATCGTGCGGGTCGCCTTCAGCGACGACGAGGCCCGCCAGCTGCTCGCGCGCAACAACCGCACCTCGCCGTATCTGTGGATGTTCGCCGCGCTGTCGGTGGTGCCTGCGGTGCTGTTCTGGAACAACACGCTGGTGCTGATGGGGTGCACGGCCCTCTTCGTGGCCACCTACGTGACGGCCTACCTCATGATCGTTCGCTTCAAGGTACCGCGCTGGCTGCGGCCTTGAGGCAGCCCCGCGTCGCCATGGCCCGTTGATGTCCCTGCGAAGCAACGTGCTCTGGAACTTGGCCGGCGCCGGGCTTCCTCTGCTGGTCGGCGCGGCGCTCATTCCCTATCTGGTCCGGAACATCGGCGTCGAGGCCTTCGGCATCCTCACGCTCATCTGGGCCCTCATCGGCTACTTCAGCCTGTTCGATCTGGGCGTGGGGCGCGCCCTGACGCAGCAGGTCGCGCAGCAACGCGTGGCCGGTCGTTCGAACGAGGTGCCGGCGCTGGTGAAGAGCGGGCTGCTCTTCGCGGGCGTGATGGGCGTGCTGGGCGGCGTCGTGCTGGCACTGGCGGTCGAGCCGCTCGCCGCGCGGGGCCTGAAGGTGTCGCCGGCGCTGCATGCGGATGTCGTGCAGGCCTTGCGCATCGCGGCTGCGGCGGTGCCGCTGGCGACCGTCACGGTCGGGCTGCGCGGCGTGCTCGAGGCCTACGAGGATTTCCGCGCGGTCAACCTCCTGCGCCTGGTGCTGGGCATCGCGACCTTCGGCTTGCCGGCCCTGAGCGTGATGCTGTTCGGGCCCTCGCTGACCTGGATCGTCGCCGCGCTCATGGGGGCGCGGCTGGTCTTCGTCGTGGCGCACTGGCTGCCCGTGCGCCGACATCTGGGCCGCGGCCTGGGCGGGGTGCGCGCAGGGCGCCGGGAACTGCGCCAGCTGCTGTCCTTCGGCGCCTGGATGACGGTGTCGAATGTCATCAGCCCGCTCATGGTCACGGCCGACCGCTTCGTCATCTCCGGCGTGCTGGGCGCCGCCGTCGTGGCGTACTACACCGTGCCGTCGGAAGTGCTGTTGCGCGTGCTCATCCTCCCGGGCGCGCTCACCGGCGCGCTGTTCCCGCGGCTGGCCTCGCTGATGGCCACCGACATGGCGGCCGCGACGCGGGTCTACCGTCGGTCGCTCCTGCTCTCGGCCGTGGTGCTGCTGCCGATCAGCGGGGTGCTGACTTTCGGTGCGCACTGGGGCCTCTCGCTGTGGCTCGGCGAGGCGTTCGCCGACCGTGCCGCGCCGGTGACGTCCCTCCTTGCCCTCGGTCTGCTGTTCAACGGCGTGGCCTTCGTGCCCTTCGCGGCCGTCCAGGCGGCGGGCCTGGCGCGCGTCACGGCGCAGTTGCATGTGGCCGAAGCCTTCGTCTACTTTCCGCTGCTGATCGTCGGGCTGCATGCCTTCGGCCTGGCCGGTGCCGCCTTCGCCTGGACCGCGCGCGTCGGCATCGATCTGGTGCTGCTGCTCGTCGTCGCGCACCGGTCGGTGTTCCGCCGACCGCCGGGCGCGGGCTTGCGGCACAATTTGCCCACCTCCGAACCGGAACGTCCATGACCGATCCCGTCCTCAATATTCCTCCCCGCGACAAGGCCGAGATCCTGGCCCAGGCGCTGCCCTACATCCGCAAGTTCCACGGCAAGACCATCGTCATCAAGTACGGCGGCAATGCCATGACCGACCCGGCCCTGCAGGCCGACTTCGCCGAAGACGTGGTGCTGCTCAAGCTCGTGGGCATGAACCCGGTCGTGGTGCACGGCGGCGGCCCGCAGATCGAGGCCGCGCTCAACCGCCTGGGCAAGAAGGGCCACTTCATCCAGGGCATGCGCGTGACCGACTCGGAGACGATGGAAGTCGTCGAATGGGTGCTGGCCGGCGAGGTGCAGCAGGACATCGTGGGCCTGATCAACCAGGCCGGCGGCAAGGCCGTGGGCCTGACCGGGCGCGACGGCGGCCTGATCCGCGCGCAGAAGCTCAAGCTGGCTGACCGCAACGACCCGGCGCTGATGCACGACGTCGGCCAGGTCGGCGACATCGTCTCGATCGACCCGAGCGTGGTCAAGGCGCTGCAGGACGATGCCTTCATCCCCGTCATCAGCCCCATCGGCTTCGGCGAGGAGAACGAGAGCTACAACATCAACGCCGACGTGGTCGCCGGCAAGCTGGCCACGGTGCTCAAGGCCGAGAAACTGATGCTGTTGACGAACACGCCCGGCGTGCTCGACAAGGCCGGCAACCTGCTGACCGACCTGAGCGCCCGCGAGATCGACGAGCTCTTCGCCGACGGCACCATCTCCGGCGGCATGCTGCCGAAGATCGAGGGCGCACTCGATGCGGCCAAGAGCGGCGTGAATGCGGTGCACATCATCGACGGCCGCGTGCCGCACGCGATGCTGCTCGAGATCCTGACCGACCAGGCCTACGGCACGATGATCCGCGCGCGCTGAGCGCGCCGGCTTATTCGTAGCCGCGGGGGTTGCCTTGCTGCCAGCGCCAGCTGTCGGCGCACATCGCGTCCAGACCGCGCCTGGCACGCCAGCCCAGCGTGGCCTCGGCCAGCGACGGGTCGCCCCAGTAGGCCGGCACGTCGCCAGGCCGGCGGGGCCCGATCTCGTAGGCGATCGTCTGGCCGCTGGCGCGCTCGAAGGCTTTCACCACGTCCAGCACCGATGCGCCCGTTCCGGTGCCCAGGTTCAGCGTGACCAGGCCCGGCGCCTTCTCGGCATGGCGCAGCGCGGCGACATGGCCTTCGGCCAGGTCCATCACGTGCACGTAGTCGCGCAGGCCGGTGCCGTCGGGCGTCGGGTAGTCGCCGCCGTGCACCGACAGCTTCTCGCGCAGGCCGACCGCCACCTGGCACACGAAGGGCATCAGGTTGTTGGGCTTGCCCTGCGGGTGTTCGCCGATGCGGCCGCTCTCGTGTGCGCCCACCGGGTTGAAGTAGCGCAGCAGCGCGATGCGCCAGTCGGGCTGCGCCAACTGCAGGTCGATCAGCGCCTCTTCCACCATGCGCTTGGAGCGGCCGTAGGGGTTGGCCGGCCGGCAGGGCGCGTCTTCGGGAATGGGCGAACGGTCGGGCTCGCCGTACACCGTGGCCGACGACGAGAAGATCAGCGTCTTCACGCCCGCGGCCTGCATGGCGGCGGCCAGCACCCAGGTGCCGTGCACGTTGTTCTCGTAGTAGGTGATGGGGTCGGCCACCGAGTCGCCGACCGCCTTGAGGCCGGCGAAGTGGATGACGCCGGCGATGTCGTGCTGGCCGAACACCGCATCGAGCAGCGCGCGGTCACGCACGTCGCCCTCGATGAAGGCGGGCCGGTGGCCGGTGATGGCGGCCAGCCGGTCGAGCACGCGCACGTCGCTGTTGCCGAGGTTGTCGAGGATGATCGGCACGTAGCCCGCTTCAACCAGGGCCACGCAGGTGTGGCTCCCGATGAAGCCCGCGCCGCCTGTCACCAGAATGTTCTTCTTGTGCATCGCATGTCCGGTCTTGCTGTCGAAATGCGTATTTTGCGCGAGCAAGTCACACCGGTCGGTGTTCGCCTTTCGCGACGGGTTGGCACGCGCTCACGTCGCTGTGCGAGAATCATTTTTTTACATATGCGCACGCCGCCCATGGAAAACGAAGAGTTCAGCGCGCCAGCCCCTGACGCCGCTTCGACGCCGGATGCGCCGGCCCCGACCGTCCGCAAACGGCCGAAGCCGGGCGAGCGGCGGGTGCAGATCCTGCAGACCCTGGCGGCCATGCTGGAGCGCCCCGGCGCCGAGCGGGTGACCACGGCGGCGCTGGCGGCGCAGCTCGATGTCAGCGAGGCCGCGCTCTACCGGCACTTCGCCAGCAAGGCGCAGATGTTCGAGGGACTCATCGACTTCATCGAGCAGAGCGTCTTCACGCTGGTCAACCAGATCCTCGAGCGCGAGGGCGCCGGCAAGGAGCAGGCCGCCCGCATCGTCACCATGCTGATGCAGTTCGCCGAGAAGAACCCCGGCATGACGCGCGTGATGGTGGGCGATGCGCTGGTCTACGAGAACGAGCGCCTGCAAAGCCGCATGAACCAGTTCTTCGACAAGATCGAATCGACGCTGCGCCAGGCGCTGCGCGACGCCGTCATCGCCGACGGGTCGGACACGCCGACGGTCGATGCGCAGGTGCGCGCGGGCGCGCTCACGGCCTTCGTCGTGGGGCGGCTGCAGCGCTTCGCGCGTTCGGGTTTCCGCCGCCTGCCGTCCGAGCACCTCGAAGCAACGATCGCATTGATCGTTTGAACGGCGGCCCGCCCTGCGCGCCCCACCGTTTCAGCGACACGCCCAAGCACTCGACTTGCTTCGTTGCCGGGCGTAGGATCGATGCCCCTTGCCGCCGAGTCGCGGCGACAAGTCCGTGTTCGTGTGGCTTCTGAACGGAGGTTCGTATGAGCTATCACCTGGAAGGTCGCCTGCTCGAGGTATGCAACTGCAACGTCCTGTGTCCCTGCTGGATCGGCGAGGACCCTGACAACGGCACCTGCGACACCATCGTCGCGTGGCGCATCGACAAGGGAACGATCGACGGCCTCGATGTCGGCGGCAACACCATCGCGGCCGTGGCGCATGTGCCCGGCAACATCCTCGAAGGCAACTGGACGGCGGCGATCTTCGTCGACGACAACGCCTCCAAGGCGCAGGAAGAGGCGCTGCTCAAGGTCTACACCGGTCAGGCCGGCGGACCGATCGCCGACCTGGCCAAGCTCATCGGCGAGGTCGTGTCGGTCGAGCGGGCGCCGATCCGATTCACCGTGAACGAAGGCAAGGGCGAACTGAAGATCGGCCAGGACTACTACGCCGAGCTCGAGCCCTACCGCGGTGCGACCGGTGGCCAGACCGTCCTTTCCGACACGGTGTTCTCCACGGTTCCGGGCGCGCCGGTGTTCGTCGGCAAGGCCCCGACCTACCGGTCGAAGAATGCTGCGCTGGGCATCGACCTCGACATCAAGAACCACAACGCCCTGCAGAGCATCTTCGTCTTCGACGCATGAGCCGCCGGGCCGCTCCCAAGGCGAATACCGCAGCGTGCAGCGCGGAGGTTATCCAATGAGCGCTGCGCCGGGCCGCCCCCAGCAAGCTCGCGCCGCAGTGCGAAGCACGAAGGCCACCCCATGACCCCGGCGGCCGGCTCGCCGCCGCGCAACGTCTCCCGCCACCGTCGCGTGTTCCGGCCGGTTCTTGCTGCACTGATCGCGCTCGCGTGGATGGCGTTGTGGGCCTGGGCGCGCAGCCCTTACGGGCGGTACCTCGAACATGGCGATTGGACCGCCTCGGGGCCGGCCGCGTTCCTGTGCCAGGTCGTGCCCGCCGGCGACGTGGTCGTGCCCATGGTGCTCTACGCCGCCGCGTGGATCCTCATGACGGCGGCCATGATGCTGCCGACCACGCTGCCGCTGTTCAATGCCTTCGACCGGTTGACCGAGGGGAGGCCGGACCATGGGCGCCTTCTCGTGCTGCTGGGGCTGGGCTACATGGCGGTGTGGGGCGCCTTCGGGCTGCTGGCACACGGGCTCCACAGCGCGGTGCTGGCCCTGCTCGCCAGCGCGCCGACCTTGGCCTGGCATGGCTGGGTGCTCGGTGCCGCGACCATCGCGCTGGCCGGAGCCTTCCAGTTCAGCCGTCTCAAGCACCGGTGCCTGGAGAAGTGCCGCACGCCGTTGAGCTTCGTCATCGAGCACTGGCGGGGGCAGGCGCAGGCTTGGCATGCGTTCGCGCTGGGCGCCCACCACGGCCTGTTCTGCGTCGGCTGCTGCTGGGCGCTGATGGTGTTGATGTTCGCGCTCGGCACCGGCAGTCTCGGCTGGATGCTTCTGCTTGCGGCCGTCATGGCGATAGAAAAGAACCTTCCCTGGGGCCATCGCCTGAGCGCGCCGCTCGGGTTCGCCTTGCTGGGCTGGGCCGTCTTCATGGTGGCGATGCATGTCTGAAGCGCGCGGCGACCCGTCCACCCTGCGGACCATCGCACTCACCGCAGCGGCCATGGTCGCGTTCGCAGCCAACTCGCTGTTGTGCAGGCTCGCGTTGCAGCATCGGGGCATCGATCCGGCCAGTTTCGGCAGCATCAGGCTGGTTTCCGGGGCGATCACGCTGGCCCTCGTCGTGCGGCTCAGGGCGCAGCCGTCTTCGCCCGGCCGTGCCGGCTGGCTCGCCGCCGTCATGCTGTTCGCCTATGTCGCGTTCTTCTCTTTCGCCTACCTCAGCCTGACTGCGGGCACGGGCGCGCTGATCCTGTTCGGTGCGGTTCAGCTCACGATGCTTGGCGCGGGCCTGGGCGCCGGCGAGCGCTTCGGGCCCGTTGCATGGTTCGGTTTCGTTCTGGCGGCAGGTGGGCTCGTGTACCTGGTGTCCCCCGGCATCGCCGCGCCGCCGCTTCTTGGCGCCGTGCTGATGGCGGTGGCGGGCGTGGCGTGGGGCGTGTACTCGTTGCGTGGGCGCGGCGTGGCCGACCCGCTGGCCGCCACCGCGCGCAACTTCACGCGGGCCGTGCCGCTCGCGCTCGCGCTGAGCCTTGTTTTCGTGGCCAGCGCCCATGCGGACGCGACCGGCGTCGCGCTCGCCGTGGCTTCCGGCGCACTGACCTCGGGCCTCGGCTATGTCGTCTGGTATGCGGCGCTGGCCCGTCTTTCGGCCATGCAGGCGGCCACCGTGCAGTTGTCGGTGCCGCTCCTGGCTGCATTCGGTGGCGTGCTGCTCCTGTCGGAGGCGATCACGCCGCGGCTGGCTGCCGCCTCGGTGGCGATTCTGGGCGGCATCGCGCTCGTGCTGAGCCAGAAGTCGCGCAACGCGCGCGGCTGACCGACGTGCGGCGCTCGCGTGCCGCGCGTGCAGCGCGCTCAGCCCGGTTGCTTGAGCGCCCGCGCCACGCCCGCGCCGTAGGCCGGGTCGGCCTTCGTGCAGTTGTCGATGTGGCGCTGCTTGATGAAGTCCGGCGCGTCGCCCATGGCCCGCGCGGTGTTCTCGAACAGCACCTGCTGCTGCGCCGGCGTCATCAGCCGGAACAGGTCGCCCGGCTGCTGGTAGTAGTCGGCATCGTCCTCGCGGAAATTCCAGAAGTCGCCGTTGCCGTTGATCTTCAGCGGCGGCTCGCGGTAGCCAGGCTGCTCCTGCCAGTGGCCGAAACTGTTGGGCTCGTAGTGCGGCGTGCCGCCGTAGTTGCCGTCCACCCGCATGGCGCCGTCGCGGTGGTTGCTGTGCACCGGGCAACGCGCGGCGTTCACCGGAATCTGGTGGTGGTTCACGCCCAGGCGGTAGCGTTGCGCGTCGGAATAGGCGAAGAGGCGCGCCTGCAGCATCTTGTCGGGCGACACGCTGATGCCGGGCACCAGGTTGTTGGGCGCGAAGGCACTCTGCTCGACGTCGGCGAAGAAGTTCTCCGCATTCTTGTTGAGCTCCACCACGCCGACCTCGATCAGCGGGTAGTCCTTCTTGGGCCAGACCTTGGTCAGGTCGAAGGGGTGGTAGGGCACCTTCTCGGCATCGGCCTCGGGCATCACCTGGATGGAGAGCGTCCACTTGGGGAAGTCCTGGCGCTCGATCGCGTCGAACAGGTCGCGTTGGTGGCTTTCGCGGTCGCTGCCCACCAGTGCGGCGGCTTCGGCGTCCGTCAGGTTCTTGATGCCCTGCTGCGTCCTGAAATGGAACTTGACCCAGAAGCGTTCGTGGTCCGCGCTGACGAAGCTGTAGGTGTGCGAGCCGAAGCCGTGCATGTGGCGGTAGCTCGCCGGAATGCCGCGGTCGCTCATCACGATGGTCACCTGGTGCAGCGCCTCGGGCAGGCTGGTCCAGAAGTCCCAGTTGTTGGTGGCGCTGCGCAGGTTCGTCCTGGGGTCGCGTTTGACCGCCTTGTTGAGGTCGGGGAACTTGCGCGGGTCGCGCAGGAAGAACACCGGCGTGTTGTTGCCCACCAGGTCCCAGTTGCCTTCCTCGGTATAGAACTTCAGCGCGAAGCCGCGGATGTCGCGCTCGGCATCGGCCGCGCCGCGCTCGCCGGCGACGGTGGTGAAGCGGGCGAACATCTCGGTCTTCTTGCCGACCGCGCTGAACAGCTTGGCGCGCGTGTACTTCGTGATGTCGTTCGTCACGGTGAAGGTGCCGAAGGCGCCCGAGCCCTTGGCGTGCATGCGCCGCTCGGGAATGATCTCGCGGTTCAGGTTGGCCAGCTTCTCGAACAGCCAGACGTCCTGCGAGAGCAGGGGGCCGCGCGGGCCGGCGGTCATGCTGTTCTGGTTGTCGACGACGGGCGCGCCGAAGGCGGTGGTGAGTTTGGACATCGCGGTTCCTTGGGAATGACGGGCTATCGAGAGCCCGTCGATTCTGGTTCGCTGCCCCACCCGCCGCCTCCCCCGACGGAGGGGGTGCCTGCGCAACAGGCAATGTGGCGGAAAGCCTTGTGGCGCCAGGCTCCGCGCACCGTGGTCCCACCGCTGCACACAGTGTTATCCACAGAAACGCGGAACAACTTCACGAAACTGTCACACCGACTTTTTGGCCGGCCTGCACGATTTCGGCCCAGGTCGCGTCATCAATTTGAATGCCGTCGCGCTCACGGGCGGCGCGGGCCCGTCGCTCGGGTTCGCCGGCGATCTGCACGGCGTCGAAACCGGCGCCCGGCGGGCTCTGGCGCAACCAGTCGACGAAAGCGTTCGCTTCCGCGTCGAAGCTGGCTTGCGTCCCCAGCCTGGCGGGGTCGATCAGCACCGTCAGCATGCCGTTGAAGACCGAACGCGCCGTGTCGGCCGGCCGGTGCCAGGTGCCGCCGCCGGTGAGGGCGCCGCCGAGCAGTTCGCAGGCCACCGCCATGCCGTAGCCCTTGTGCTCGCCGAAGGTCATGAGCGCGCCGAACAGGCCGTTCGGTTGCGGCACCACGACCACGCCGGGGTCGTCGGTGGGGCGCCCCGCTTCGTCGATCAGGTAGCCGGGCGGCACGCGCTCGCCCTTGTTGTGCGCCACGCGCATCTTGCCCTGGGCCACGCGGCTGGTGGCGAAGTCCAGCACGAAGGGCGCCGCGCCTGCCAGTGGCACGCCGATGCAGCAGGGGTTGGTGCCAAAGCGCCCGTCGCCGCCGCCCCACGGCGCGACCACCGGCCGCGACAGCACGTTGACGAAATGCATCGCCACCAGGCCCTGCGCCGTCGCCATCTCGGCGAAATGGCCGATGCGGCCGAGGTGGTGCGCATGCGCCAGCGTGAAGATGCAGCAGCCGTGCTGCTTCGCCCGCGCGATGCCCATCTCCATCGCCTCGACGCCGACAATCTGCCCGTAGCCGCCCTGGCCGTCGAGCGACAGCAGCGTGCCGATGTCCACCTGCACCTTGACGCCGGTGTTCGGCCGGAGGCCGCCCTCGGCCACGGCGTCGACATAGCGCGGCACCATGCCCACGCCATGCGAGTCGTGGCCGCTCAGGTTGGCCAGCACGAGGTTGGCGGCGACCTGCTCGGCCTCGGCGGTGGAACTGCCTGCCGCGGCGAGGACGCGGGCGACTTGGGTGCGCAGCTGCGCGGCTTGGATTTGAAGGGCCATAGGTGTTGGATGATCACATGACCGCGCCGACTTGCCACGGCACGAATTCGTTCTGGCCGTAGCCGTGTTGTTCGCTCTTGGACGGCGTTCCCGATGCGGTGGCCAGCACCCGCTCGAAGATGCGCTGCCCCATCTCCTGGATCGACACCGTGCCGTCGACGATCTCGCCGCAGTTGATGTCCATGTCCTCCTCCTGCCGCTGCCACAGCGCCGAGTTGGTCGCGAGCTTGAGCGACGGCGACGGCGCGCAGCCGTAGGCCGAGCCGCGGCCGGTGGTGAAGCAGATGACGTTGGCGCCGCCGGCCACCTGGCCCGTGGCGCTGACCGGGTCGTAGCCCGGCGTGTCCATGTAGACGAAGCCATGCGCCGTGACCGGTTCCGCGTACTCGTACACCGCCTCGAGGTTGCTGGTGCCGCCCTTGGCCACCGCGCCCAGTGACTTCTCGAGGATGGTCGTCAGACCGCCCGCCTTGTTGCCCGGCGACGGGTTGTTGTTCATCTCGCCTTCGTTGATCTCGGTGTAGTGCTCCCACCAGCGGATGCGCTCGACCAGCTTCTCGCCGACCTCGCGCCGCACCGCACGACGCGTGAGCAGATGCTCGGCGCCATAGACCTCCGGTGTCTCGCTCAGGATGGCCGTGCCGCCGTGCGCGACCAGCAGGTCGACCGCCGCGCCCAGTGCCGGGTTGGCGCTGATGCCCGAATAGCCGTCCGAACCGCCGCACTGCAGGCCGATGGTGATGTGCGCGGCACTGCAGGGTTCGCGCTTGACCGCGTTGGCGCGCGGCAGCATGCCGTTGATGAGCGCCACGCCTTTCTCGACCGTCTTGTGCGTGCCGCCCGTGTCCTGGATGTTGAAGGTCTGGAAGTTCTCGCCCTCGGCCAGGTGACCGGTCGTGAGCCAGGCATTGATCTGGTTGGCCTCGCAGCCCAGGCCGACCACCAGCACCGCCGCGAAGTTCGGGTGCGTGGCGTAGCCGGTCAGCGTGCGTTCCAGGATCTGCATGCCCATGCCCTGCGTGTCCATGCCGCAGCCGGTGCCATGCGTGAGCGCGACCACGCCGTCGACGTTCGGGTAGTCGGCCAGCGCGGCCGGGTTGGTCCGGCGCGAGAAATGGTCGGCGATGGCGCGCGCCGCGGTGGCCGAGCAGTTCACGCTGGTCAGCACGCCGATGTAGTTGCGCGTGGCCACGCGGCCGTCGGCGCGCCGGATGCCCATGAAGGTGGCTTCGCGCTTGGCTGGCGTGGGCTTGACGTCGGCGCCGAAAGCGTAGTCGCGCTCGAAGTGGCCCTTGTCGGGGCCCATGTCGAGGTTCTGCGTATGGACGTGCTCACCGGGCGCGATCGGCCGGCTGGCGAAGCCGATGATCTGGTTGTAGCGGCGCACCGGCTCGCCCGGCGCGATGGCGCGCATGGCGACCTTGTGACCGGCCGGGATCAGGCCGCGCACGGCCACGCCTTCGACCGTGGTGCCGCCCACCAGCTGGGCGCGCGCAATTACCACGTCGTCGGCGGGATGGAGGCGAATGAAGGGAGTCATCGTGGTTCTCTTTGTCGGGGCTAGAAGAACATTTTCGGCAACCACAGTACCAACGACGGCACATAGGTGATCACCGCCAGCGCCACCAGCAGCGGCACCAGCCACGGCAGGATCGCGATGGTGGTGCGCTCGAAGCTCAGGCCCGCCACGCGCGCCAGCACGAACAGCACCATGCCCATGGGGGGATGCAGCAGGCCGATCATCAGGTTCAGCACCATCACCAGGCCGAAGTGGATCGGGTCCACGCCCAGCTGCGTGGCAATGGGCAGCAGGATCGGCACGAGGATGGTGATGGCAGCCGTCGGCTCCAGGAAGCAGCCGACGAAGAGCATCAGCAGGTTGGCCAGCAGCAGGAAGACCCAGGCCTCCTTGGTGAAGCCGAGCACCCAGGCGGCGATGTCGGTGGTCACGCCGGTGGCGGTCAACATCCAGCCGAAGATGGACGCGGCGGCCACGATGAAGAGCACGGTCGACGTGGTCTCGATGGTGTCGAGGCAGACCTTGACGAACATCTTCCACGACAGGGTCTTGTACCAGGCGAAGCCGAGGATCAACGCCCACACGCAGGCCGCGATGGCGCCTTCGGTCGGCGTGAACAGCCCGGTGGTCATGCCGCCGATGAGCAGCACCGGCGTCATGATGGGCAGCAGCGCCTCGAACTTGAAGATCTTGTCCAGCACGAAGAGCGAGGCGAGCCCCGCGAACACCGTCAGCTGCGGCGGCGTGCCCAGCTTGTCGACCAGCACCCAGATCAACAGCGGCCAGCCGATGACGACCGCCAGCTCGGTCAGCGCCTTGAACAGGCGCGTGCTCGAGAACTTGACGTCGGCGCCCCACTTGTTCTTGTGCGCGAAGTAGGCGACCGTGATCATCATCAGGATCGCCAGCATCGCGCCCGGCAGGATGCCCGCGAGGAACAGCGCGCCCACCGACACGTTGGCCATCATTCCGTAGATCACGAAGGGCAGGCTCGGGGGAATGATCGGCCCCAGCGTGGCCGACGCGGCCGTCACGCCCACGGCGAATTCGGTCGAGTAGCCGTGCTCCTTCATGGCCTTGATCTCGATGGTGCCCAGGCCCGCGGCATCGGCGATGGCGGTGCCGCTCATGCCCGCGAAGATCACCGAGCCCAGCACGTTGACGTGCCCGAGGCCGCCCTTGAGCCAGCCCACCAGTGCGAGCGCGAAGTTGTAGATGCGCGTGGTGATGCCGGCGTTGTTCATCAGGTTGCCGGCCAGGATGAAGAAGGGCACGGCCAGCAGCGGGAAGCTGTCGATGCCGCTCACCATCCGGTGGATCACCACGAAGGGCGGCAGCGAGCCGCTCATGAGGATGTAGACCAGCGACGCGCCGGCCATGGCCACGGCGACGGGAATGCCGCCGGCCATGAAGATCAGGAAGAATATTTTCAGCATGTCGTGGGCTCGTTCAGGGGGCGGTCACCGGTCGTTCAGGGTGGATTCGGGGCGCTCGAGCACGCTGTAGCCGCGGCGCCAGTGTTTGAGCGCGACCTGGGCCGAGCGAAAGGTCATCGCCACGAAGCCGAACAGGCAGATGCCGTAGACGATGTTCATCGGCGCATCGACGATGGTCATGCGCGTCTGGTTGCCGATCTTTTCCATCATCTGCCAGGTCATCACCACCGCGGCGGCGAAGAAGGCGGTGCGCAGCACGTCGACCGCCCGCGACACCCATCGGCCCATCGCGGCCGGCATGTGGCGGTAGAAGAAGTCGACCTGGATCTGGCTGTTCTTGGCCACGCCCACGGCAGCGCCGACGAACACCACGCTCACTAGCATGTAGCGCGCGATTTCCTCGGTCCAGGCGGCAGAGTCGTTCAGCACGTAGCGCGTGACGAACTGGTAGAAGACCGTCAGGCCCAGGGCCCAGAAGAGGCCCAGCGAGATCCAGCCTTCGGCGATGGTGTCGGACAGGTCGACAGCTTCGTCTTCGGCGTGGAAGTGCCCCTCGTCATCAATGATTTTCTGTTCTTGCATCGGGATGTCTCGTGAGTGAGTCGGCCGAAGCTCGAGCGCACGGCTCGAAGGCAACTGGCCGGAAACACCGCGGAACCGGCTCGGTTCGGCCGGGCCGCTGGTGTTGTCCGCGGTAAAGGGCGCAGGCGACACGCGCTGCGTCGCAGGCGGCAGGCCGCGCTACTTGATGGCGATGATGCGGTCGTAGTCCGCCTGGCGGTAGCCGTGGTCCGTCGGCTTGGTGTTCTTGAGCACCGCCTCGCGGAAGGCGGCCTTGTCCACCGTGATGATGTTGTTGCCGCGCTTCTTGAACTCTTCGACCAGCCGCGCTTCCGACGCGATGATTTCGCGTCCCGTCTTGTCGGCAGCCTCTTCCATCACGGCCGTGAACATCTTCTTCTCGTCGGCGCTGAGCTTGCCCCAGAGCTGGCCCGACACCACGGTCAGCAGCGAGTCGACGATGTGGCCGGTCAGCGAGATGTTCTTCTGCACCTCGAAGAACTTCTTGGCCTCGATGGTCGGCAGCGGGTTCTCCTGCGCGTCGACGGTGCCGTTCTGCAGTGCCAGGTAGACCTCGGCGAAGGCGATCGGCGTGGCGTTGGCGCCCAGCGCCTTCGGGAAGGCCAGGTAGGCCGGCGCGTCGGGCACGCGGATCTTCAGGCCCTTCATGTCCTCGGGCTTGCTCACGGGCTTGGCGGCGCTCGATGTCACGTGGCGCGCGCCGTAGTAGTTGAGCGCGGTGATGTGGTTGCCGGTCTTGTCGTCGTAGCCCTTGGCGAGTTCCTTGAAGACGTCGCTCTTGGCGTATTTCAGCTGGTGCTCGGCGTCGCGGAAGATGAAGGGGAAGTAGGAGATCGACAGCGGCGTGTAGCTGCGACCGGCAAAGCTCGCGCCCGTCAGCACGATGTCGACGGTGCCCAGCGTCATGCCTTGGTTGATGTCGGCTTCCTTGCCCAGGCTCGACGCCGGGAACACCTGGATGTCGTACTTGCCGTTGCTGCGCTTCTTGATCTCTTCGGCGGCCCACACCGAGTACTTGTGGAAGGGCTCCGAGGTCTCGTAGACGTGGGCCCACTTGAGCTTGGTCTGTGCGTTCGCGATCCCCGTTGCGCCCAAGGTGGCTGCGGCGATGGCGCTGATCGCCAAGGTCTTCAGGGCAAGTCTTTTGCTCGTGGTCTTGTGGTTCATCGGTTTGTCTCCGTTGTGGCTGAAGGAAAAAAGAAAAGGTGCTGGCGTGTCAGGCGGTCCTTCTTGCGCGGCGCCAGCTCGCGCTGAATCGTTGGTGGGCCTTGTCCATGTGGTCGTGCATCGCGGCGCGGGCGGCCGTGGCGTCGCGCGCGGCGATCGCGTCGCGCACGGCTTCGTGCTCGACGATGGCCGCGCGCCACGAGGGCACGGTCTCGAAGTGGCCGCCGAGGCGGGAGAAGATCGGGCCCTTGCGGGAATCCCAGAAGCCCTGCACGGTCTCGGCCAGCACCGCGTTGTCGCAGGCCTCGACGATGGCCAGGTGAAAGGCGCGGTCGCCCTCCAGCGGCATGATGTTCTGGTCCGCCAGCTCGCGCATCTGTGCGATGGCCTGTGTCATCGCGTCGACGTGCTTGCGGCGGCCCAGCGTGGCGGCTAGCGCGGCGGTTTCGCCTTCGACGACGCGCCGCGCGCGGATGAGTTCGAGCGGTCCCCATTCGTGGGCCGCGACCGGCGCAGCCTTGCGGTGCGAGCGGTCCTGCACGTACACGCCCGAACCGGTGCGCACCTCGACCCAGCCTTCGACCTCGAGCGCGATCAGCGCCTCGCGCACCGAGGGCCGGCTCACGCCGAACTGGCGCGCGAGGTCGCGCTCGGCCGGCAGGCGCGCACCGGTGTCGAACTCACCCTGCGCGATGAGCGCGCGCAACTGCTCGGCGATCTGCCGGTACAGGCGTTGCGGTTCGATGGATTGCACGGGCACGGGGGAAGAGGGGACTTAAGGGTTGTCCTGAATTGGACAAGTGGTCAGGCCAATTCAGAATACGGGCCACGTTGCGCAGCCACCATCCGGCGAAACCCTCAACGCACGGCGACACCGGCCGACCCACAGGACACCCCATGAGACTTCAAGGAAAGACAGCCCTCATCACCGCGGCCGGGCAGGGCATCGGCCGCGCCACAGCGCTGGCCATGGCCGCCGAAGGCGCGCAGGTGTGGGCCACCGACGTCAATGCCGCGCTGCTCGACACCTATGCCGGCACACCCAACATCCAGACCGCGGTGCTCGACGTGCTCGACAAGCAGGCGATCCACGACCTGGTTGCCCGCATGCCGGCCGTGAACGTGCTGTTCAACTGCGCCGGCGTCGTGCACAACGGGCCGATCCTGAGCGCGACCGACGACGACCTCGACTTCGCCTTCCGCCTGAACGTGCGGGCGCAGTTCTGGGCCATCCAGGCCGTGCTGCCGCGCATGCTGGCATCGGGCGGCGGCAGCATCATCAACATGGCGAGCGTGTGCTCGAGCATCAAGGGCCTGCCCAACCGCAATGTCTACGGCACCACCAAGGCGGCCGTGCTGGGGCTGACCAAGAGCGTGGCGGCCGACTACGTGACGCAGGGTGTGCGCTGCAACGCCGTGTGTCCGGGCACGGTCGACACACCGTCGCTCGGCGAGCGCATCAACGCCAACCCGGACCCCGTCGAGGCGCGCAAGGCCTTCATCGCGCGCCAGCCCATGGGCCGGCTCGCACAGGCGCACGAGATCGCGCCGGTCGTCGTCTTCCTGGCCAGCGACGAATCGATCTTCGCCACCGGCCAGGCCTTCTCGGTCGATGGCGGGATCACGATATGAACCAGCTCGACTTCAACGGCCGACATGCGGTGATCACCGGCGGCGCGACCGGGCTCGGCTACGCCATCGCCCAGCGCCTGCTGGCGTCGGGCGGCAGCGTCACGCTGTGGGACCGCGACCTCGCCGCGGCCGAAGCGGCGGCGGGCCGCCTTGGCGCGGCCGCGACGGCGGTCGGTGTCGACGTGAGCGATGCCGCGGCCGTGGCGCAGGCAGTGCAGGCCACGCTGTCGCAGCGCGGCGCCGACGTGGGTATCGATGCATTGGTCAATTGCGCCGGCATCACCGGGCCGAACACCAAGCTGGCCGACTACCCGGTCGACGCGTGGCAGCAGGTCATGGCCGTCAACGTCAACGGCGTTTTCCACTGCTGCCGCGAATGGACGCCGCACCTGGCGACGCGGCCGTGGGCGCGCATCGTCAACATCGCGTCGGTGGCCGGCAAGGAAGGCAACCCCAATGCCAGCGCCTACAGCGCCAGCAAGGCGGCGGTCATCGCGCTGACCAAGTCGCTTGGCAAGGAGCTCGCCACCGGCCCCGTGCGCGTGAACTGCGTGACGCCGGCCGCGGTGAAGACCGCGATCTTCGACCAGATGACGCCCGAGCACATCGCCTTCATGCTGTCGAAGATCCCGATGGGGCGCTTCGGCACACCCGAGGAGATCGCGGCGATGGTCGCCTGGCTCTGCACCGAAGACTGCGCCTTCTCGACCGGCGCGGTGTTCGACCTCTCCGGCGGCCGGGCGACCTACTGACGCCCGACCCGCGAGAATCCCCCGTTCAATCGAAAGGAAGCTACCCATGAAACTTGTGCGCTACGGCAACCCCGGCAAGGAAAAGCCCGGCCTCATCGACGACAACGGCCAGCTGCGCGACCTGAGCGCGGTGGTCAAGGACCTGGGCCCCGATCAACTCGGCGATGCCGCACTGGCCAAGCTGCGCAAGATCAAGACCGACAAGCTGCCGCTGGTGCGCGGCAAGCCGCGTTTCGGCAGCCCGGTCGCCAACGTCGGCAAGTTCATCGCCATCGGCCTGAACTACGCGGACCATGCGGCCGAGTCGGGCCTGCCGGTGCCGAAGGAACCGGTGGTGTTCATGAAGGCGACCAGTTGCATTCAAGGCCCGAATGACCCCGTCATGCTGCCCAAGAACTCGGTCAAGTCCGACTGGGAAGTCGAGCTCGGCGTGGTCATCGGCACGCGCGCGCGCTACGTGTCGCAGAAAGAGGCGCTGGACTATGTGGCGGGCTACTGCGTCATCAACGACGTGAGCGAGCGCGAATACCAGATCGAGCGCGGCGGCACCTGGGACAAGGGCAAGGGTTGCGACACCTTCGGCCCGCTCGGCCCCTGGCTGGTGACGCGCGACGAGGTGCCACAACCGCAGAAGCTTGCGATGTGGCTGGATCTCAACGGCAAGCGGGTGCAGACCGGCAATACGAAGACCATGATCTTCTCGGTGGCCAAGCTGGTGAGCTACGTCAGCCAGTTCATGACGCTGATGCCCGGCGATGTGATCACCACCGGCACGCCACCCGGCGTCGGCCTGGGCATGAAGCCCCCGATGTTCCTGAAGAAGGGCGACGTGATGACCCTGGGCATCGAAGGCCTCGGCGAACAGCGCCAGGACGTGGTCGCGTTCAAGCGCTGACCCTCCACGCACGAACATCCCGCAAGGGGCACGGTGCCAAGGCGCCGTGCCCCTTTTGTCTGGCGCGTACGTTCGTCGCCCGTCCCGCTATTCCTTCGTCGCGCACGGGACTTTTCGCTTGCCACCGCACCTCGAATTCCTGCAAAATAGCACGACCGTTCGTTTTTAACGAGGCCCCTCCATGACTTCAGCTGTTTCGACCAAGCCTGCGCGCGCGCCCCAGAAGGGCCAGCAGACCAAGGCCGTGATCATCGATGCCGCCCTCAGCCTTGCCGCGCAGATCGGCCTCGAGGGCCTGTCGATCGGCGCCATCGCCGAGGTCACGCAGATGAGCAAGTCGGGCGTTTTCGCGCATTTCGGCTCGCGCGAGGAACTGCAGCTGTCGGTGGTGCGCGAATACCACCAGCGCTTCGAGCAGGAGGTGTTCTATCCGGCGCTGACGGCGCCTCGCGGCCTGCCGCGCCTGCGCGCCATGTTCGCCAACTGGATGAAGCGAACCTCCACCGAAATCGACTCGGGTTGCATCTACATCAGCGGCGCCGTCGAGTTCGACGACCGCGCCGGCCCGGTGCGCGACGCGCTGGCCGAGTCCGTGAACATCTGGCTCGCAGCGATGACGCGCGCCGTGGTCATGTCCATGAAGGAAGGCCACCTGCGCGCGGACGCCGACGAGAAGCAGATCGCCTTCGAGATCCACGCGCTCATCCTGGCGCTGCATTACGAGGCCCGCTTTCTGCGGCTGCCGGGCTCGATGGAGCGTGCGCACCACGGCTTCGAGAACATCCTGGCGCGCCATGGCGCGACGCCGCCCGCGGCCGCTCCGGCGCCGCGTCGCCTCAAGCCGGTCCGCTGACCGGCGCCTCTTTCTCTCTTCCTTCTTCTTTCCTTTCCCGGAGTCACCGATGCCGCTCTACACCCCGCCGCTGCGCGACATGCAGTTCGTCCTGCACGAAGTCCTTCGCGTCACCGACGAATTCAAGGCCATGCCAGCCCACGCCGAGACCGACGTCGACACCGTCAATGCCGTGATCGAGGAGGCCGGCAAGTTCGCGTCCGAGGTCACCTTCCCGCTGAACATCGGCGGCGATGAAGAAGGCTGTGTGCTCGACAAGGCAACGCACGAGGTCAAGACGCCGACCGGCTTCAAGGATGCCTACGCGAAGTTCGTCGAGGGCGGATGGGCCGCACTGTCGTGCAAGCCGGAGTTCGGCGGCCAGGGCCTGCCCTTCGTGCTGAACCAGTGCCTCTACGAGATGCTCAACAGCGCCAACCAGGCGTGGACGATGTACCCCGGCCTCTCGCATGGGGCCTACGAGGCGCTGGTGGCGCACGGCACGGAAGAGCAGAAGAAAACCTACCTGCCCAAGCTCGTGACAGGCGAGTGGACCGGCACCATGTGCCTGACCGAAGCGCATTGCGGCACCGACCTCGGCCTGCTGCGCACCAGGGCCGAACCGCAGGCGGACGGCAGCTACCGGCTCACCGGCAACAAGATCTTCATCTCGGCCGGCGAGCACGACATGGCCGCCAACATCGTCCACCTGGTGCTGGCCCGCCTGCCGGACGCACCGAAGGGCAGCAAGGGCATCAGCCTGTTCGCGGTGCCCAAGTACATCGTGAAGGCCGACGGATCGCTGGGCGAGCGCAACCCGATCTACTGCGGCGGCCTGGAGCACAAGATGGGCATCCACGGCAACGCCACGGCGCAGATCGTCATGGACGGCGCGGTGGGCAGCCTGGTGGGCGAGCCCAACAAGGGCCTGGCCGCGATGTTCGTGATGATGAATGCCGCGCGCCTGGGCGTGGGCAACCAGTCGCTGGGCCTGACCGAGGTGGCGTACCAGAATGCGCTGGCCTACGCCAAGGACCGCGTGCAGATGCGTTCGCTGTCGGGCGTGAAGGCCAAGGACAAGGAAGCCGACCCGATCATCGTGCACCCCGACGTGCGCAAGATGCTGCTCACGGCCAAGGCCTATGCCGAAGGCGGCCGGGCGCTGCAGATCTTCTGCACGCTGCTGCTCGACAAGGAGCACCACCACCCCGACGAGAAGGTGCGCAAGGACAGCGGCGAACTCGTCGCGCTGCTCACGCCCATCGTGAAGGCCTTCATCACCGACAACGGCCACATTGCGACCAACGCCTGCATGCAGGTCTTCGGCGGCCACGGCTTCATCAAGGAATGGGGCATGGAGCAGTTCGTGCGGGACAACCGCATCAACATGATCTACGAAGGCACCAACACCATCCAGTCGCTCGACCTGCTGGGCCGCAAGGTGCTGGGCAACAACGGCGCCACGCTCAAGAAGTTCGGCAAGCTGGTCGGCGCGCTGGTCGCCGAGGAAGGCGTGAACGAGAAGATGAGCGAGTTCATCACGCCCATCGCGGTGCTGGGCGAGCAACTCACCAAGTTCACGATGGAGATCGGCTTCAAGGGTTCGCAGAACCCCGACGAAGTGGGCGCGGCCGCGGTCGACTACCTGCGCGTGGCGGGCCACCTGGTGTTCGGCTACCTGTTCGCCCGCATGGCGCAGGTGGCGCTGCGCGAGATCGCCGCTGGCAACACGGACCCCTTCTACGTCGCCAAGCTGCAGACCGCGCGCTTCTACTTCGCCAAGCTGTTCCCCGAGACCGCGACGCTGATGCGCACCGCGCGCGCCGGCAGCAAGGCGCTCATGGACACCGACGCGGCGCTGGCCTGACGCGCGTCGACGCGATACCTACAAGAACGGAGACACCATGAAAGCCTTTGTCGCAAGCATCGTCCTGATCGTTGGCGCCACCTCGGCGCTGGCGCAGATGAGCCCGGTGGGCCTCTGGCGCACCATCGACGACAAGACCGGCGAGGCCAAGGGCGAGATCCGCATCACGGAATCGGGCGGCGCGCTGGCCGGCCGCCTCGAGCGTTCGCTCAAGAAGGACACCAAGCCGGACGCCACCTGCGACGAATGCACCGACGACCGCAAGGGCAAGCCGATCACGGGCCTGGAGATCGTCCGCGGCGGTGCCAAGGCCGAAGGCAAGGACGTCTGGGAAGGCGGAAAGATCCTCGACCCCGAGAACGGCAAGGAATACCGCGCCAGTTTCACGCCCATCGACGGCGGCCAGAAGCTGCAGGTGCGTGGCTACCTGGGCCCCTTCTGGCGCACCCAGATCTGGAATCGTGTCCAGTAACCCATTTCGAGAACAACCCATGTCCCGATTCAATGTGAAGAAAGTCGCCGTGCTCGGCGCCGGCGTGATGGGCGCGCAGATCGCTGCGCACCTGGTCAACGTGCGCGTGCCCGTCGTGCTGTTCGACCTGGCAGCGAAGGAGGGTCCGAAGAACGGCATCGTCCTGCGCGCCATCGACAACCTCAAGAAGCAGAAGCCCGCGCCGCTGGGCGACGTGGCCGACGCCGCGCTGATCGAGGTCGCGAACTACGAGGACGATCTCGCCAAGCTCGGCGACTGCGACCTGGTGATCGAGGCCATCGCCGAGCGCATGGACTGGAAGCTCGACCTCTACAAGAAGATCGCGCCGCACGTGTCGAAGAACGCCATCCTGGCGTCGAACACTTCCGGCCTGTCGATCACGAAGCTCAGCGAAGCACTGCCCGAGGAGCTCAAGCCGCGCTTCTGCGGCATCCACTTCTTCAACCCGCCACGCTACATGTTCCTGGTCGAGCTGATCGACACGCCGACCACGCAGCCGCAGGTGCTCGACCAGCTCGAGGCCTTCGTCACCAGTACGCTCGGCAAGGGCGTGGTGCGTGCGCACGACACGCCCAACTTCATCGCCAACCGCGTCGGCATCGCCGGCATGCTGGCGACGCTGAAGGAGGTCGAGAAGTTCGGCCTGACGTCGGACATCGTCGACGACCTCACGGGCAAGAAATTGGGCCGTGCGAGCTCGGGCACCTTCCGCACGGCCGACGTGGTGGGCCTCGACACGATGGCGCACGTCGTGAAGACCCTGCAGGACAACCTGAACGCAGAGACCGATCCGTTCTACGGCAATTTCGCGACGCCGCCGGTGCTCGCCAAACTGCTGGAGCTCGGCCACCTCGGGCAGAAGACCAAGGCAGGCTTCTATAAGAAGGTCGGCCGCGACATCCTGCGCTTCGACCTCAAGAGCGGCGACTACGTGGCCGGCGGCGAGAAGGCCGACGAGGTGTACGGCCGCATGCTCAAGCGCCCGGCGGCCGAGCGGCTGAAGCTGCTGCGCGAGAGCGAGGGCCCGCAAGGCCAGTTCCTCTGGGCCATCCTGCGCGACGGCTTTCACTACGCGGCGGTGCACCTGGCGACCATCGCCGAGAGCGCGCGCGACATCGATTTCGCCATGCGCTGGGGCTTCGGCATGCAGCAGGGCCCGTTCGAACTGTGGCAAGAGGCCGGCTGGGCGCAGGTCGCCAAGTGGGTGCAGGAAGACATCGATGCGGGCAAGGCGCTCAGCAGCGCGCCGCTGCCGGCATGGGTGTTCGAAGGGCCGGTGGCCGAACTGGGCGGCGTGCACACACCGGGCGGGTCCTGGAGTGCCTCGCTCGGCAAGTTCGTCCCGCAAAGAAAGCTCCCGGTGCATGCGCGCCAGCTCTTTCCCGAAAGCGTGCTGGGTGCGAACGCGCCCGATCCGACGCAAGCGGGCACCACGATCAGCGACGAAGGCGACGTGCGCGTCTGGACGCTCGACGGCGAGGTGCTGATTGCCAGCATCCACTCGAAGATGAACGCGATCAGCCCCGACGTGGCCGAGTCGCTGGCGGCTGCCGTCGAGCTTGCCGAGGCCGAGTACCAGGGTCTGGTGATCTGGTCGCCGGACGACAAGTTCTCCGTCGGCGCCGACCTGCAGGCGATGCTGCCGGCCTTCGTGGTCGCCGGCATCGGTGCGGTCGAAGGCGCGGAGGAAGAGCTCCAGAAGCTGATGCTCAGGATGCGCTACGCCAGCGTGCCGGTGGTCTCGGCCATCCGCGGGCTGGCGCTCGGCGGGGGCTGCGAGCTGGCCGTGTATTCGGCCAAGCGTGTCGCCGCGATGGAAAGCTACATCGGCCTGGTCGAGGTTGGCGTGGGCCTGGTGCCGGGCGCCGGTGGCCTGACCTACATCGCGCGCCGTGCGGCCGAGAATGCCGCGGCCTCGACTGGCACCGACCTGCTGCCCTTCCTCACCGAGGGCTTCACCGCCGCGGCGATGGCCAAGGTCGGCACCGGCGCGCTCGACTCGAAGAAGCTGGGCTACCTGCTGGAAGGCGACGTGATCGTGCCGAACAAGGACGAGCTGCTCTACGTCGCGCTGCAGCAGGCCAAGGCGATGGCCGACGCCGGCTACCGCGCCCCGCTGCGCCGCAGCTTCCGCGTCGCGGGCCGGAGCGGCGCCGCGACCATCAAGGGCCAGCTGGTCAACATGCGCGATGGCGGCTTCATCAGCGCGCACGACTTCCACATCGCCAGCCTGATCGCCGAGGTGGTGACCGGCGGCGACATCGACGCGGGCTCGCTCGTGACCGAGGAGTACCTGATGGCGCTGGAGCGCAAGGCCTTCTGCTCGCTCATCGTGCATCCGAAGACGCAGGAGCGAATCATGGGGATGCTCTCCACCGGCAAGCCGGTCCGGAACTGAAGGAAGAACACATCATGAGCAAGCAAGTTCAAGACGCCTACATCGTCTCCGCCACGCGCACGCCCATCGGCAAGTCGCACCGCGGCTACTTTCGCAATTCCCGCCCGGACGACCTGCTGGCGGCCACGCTGCGCGCGGCGCTGGCGGCCGTGCCCCGTCTCGACCCGAAGGCCATCGAGGACATCATCTGCGGCTGCGCCATTCCCGAAGGCAGCCAGGGCCTGAACATCGCGCGCATCGGCGCGGTGCTGGCGGGGCTGCCCAACAGCATCGGCGGCATCACGGTCAACCGCTTCTGCGCCTCGGGCCTGTCGGCGGTGCAGATGGCCGCCGACCGCATCCGCGTCGGCGAGGCCGACGTGATGATCGCCGCCGGCGTCGAGAGCATGAGCATGGTGCCGATGATGGGCAACTCGCCGTCGCTGTCGCCCTCGATCTTCGAGCGCGAAGGCGACGTCGGCATCGCCTACGGCATGGGCCTCACGGCCGAGAAGGTCGCGCAGCAGTGGAAGGTGAGCCGCGATGCGCAGGACGCCTTCGCGCTGGCCTCGCACCAGAAGGCGCTGGCCGCGCAGAAGGCCGGCGAATTCGCCGACGAGATCACGTCCGTCGAGGTGACCGACCGCACGCCGGACCTCGACACGGGTGAATCGATCGCGAAGACGCGCACCGTGAGCCTCGACGAAGGCGCGCGCCCCGACACCAGCCTCGAAGGCCTGGCCAAGCTGCGCACCGTGTTCGCCGCACGCGGCACCGTCACCGCGGGCAACAGCTCGCAGACCTCCGACGGCGCGGGCGCGCTGATCCTGGCGAGCGAGAAGGCCTGCCGGCAGTACGACCTGACGCCGCTGGCGCGCTTCGTGAGCTTCGCGAGCAAGGGCGTGCCGCCGCACATCATGGGCATCGGCCCGATCGAGGCGATTCCCGCCGCGCTGCGCTACGCCGGCCTGAAGCACGAGGACATCGACTGGTTCGAATTGAACGAGGCGTTCGCTGCGCAGTCCTTGGCCGTCATCAACACGTTGGGGCTCGATCCGAGCAAGGTGAACCCGATGGGTGGGGCCATTGCGCTGGGCCACCCGCTGGGGGCGACCGGCGCTATCCGCTCCGCGACAGTCGTGCATGCCTTGCGGCGCAAGAATCTGAAGTACGGCATGGTCACGATGTGCGTGGGCATGGGGCAGGGCGCAGCCGGGATCTTCGAGCGGGTCTGATCGGTCGCTGCGCCCGCATTTCGAGGAGACGAGGAAATGACGACGCAACACATCTTCGACAAGGCGCTCGCGCTGCACCACAGCGACATCCGCGTGGGCCACTTCACCGGCACGACGAGCCCGGACTACTGGAACATGGTCGGTCCCTTCGGCGGCACGACGGCGGCCGTGGTGCTGCAGTCGGTGCTGCGGCATCCTGACCTGCTCGGCGCGCCGATCGCGCTCACGGTGAACTACGCCGCGGCCATCGAGGCCGGCGCCTTCGACGTGCAGGCCACCGCCGTGCGCACCAACCGGTCGACCCAGCACTGGACGGTGCAGATCACGCAGGCCGGTGCCAGCGGTGCGCCGCAGGTGACGACCACGGCCACCGTGGTGACAGCCGCCCGCCGCGAAACCTGGAGCACCAACGACCTGCCGATGCCGCTGGTGCCCGGCCCCGAGCAGACCGAGCGCATGACCATCGGGCCCAAGGGCGTCGCGTGGATCGGCCAGTACGACATGCGGCCGGTGCGCGGCAGCATTCCCACGCAATGGGACGGCGGCGGCGAGCACAGCGAGACGATGCTCTGGTTGCGCGACGCCGATCCGCGCCCGCTGGACTTCCCGGCGCTGGCCTCAATGAGCGACATGTTCTATCCGCGCGTCTGGTTGCGGCGCGCCAAGCCGGTGCCCGCCGGCACGGTGTCGATCACCACCTACTTCCATGCCGACGCATCGCACCTGGCCGAGGTCGGATGCGGCTATCTTCTCGGGCGTGCCGTGGGGCAGCAGTTCCAGAACGGCTTCTTCGACCAGAGCGCCCAGCTCTGGAGCCAGGCCGGTGCGCTGCTCGCCACGTCCAACCAGATCGTCTATTTCAAGGAATGACCATGAGCGACATCCTCGTCCACACCGAAGCCGGTGTGATGACCCTCACCTTCAACCGCGTCGCCCGCAAGAACTCGATCACCGGCGCGATGTACGACGCGCTCTCGGCGGCGCTCGACCAGGCATCGGAAGACGCCGCCGTGCGCGCCGTGCTGATCCAGGGCGACCCGACCATCTTCAGCGCGGGCAACGACATCGCCGACTTCATGGCGGCGGCGGGCGCACCGGCCGACACGCCGATGAAGGAGTCGCCGGCGATCCGCTTCCTGCGCACCATCGCGGCCTTTCCCAAGCCGGTGATCGCCGCGGTCTGCGGCCCGGCCGTCGGCATCGGCACCACGCTGCTGTTCCACTGCGACCTGGTCTACGCGGGCGACAACGCCGCCTTCTCGATGCCCTTCGTCAACCTCGGCCTGGTGCCCGAAGCCGCGTCGAGCCTGCTGGCGCCGCGGATGTTCGGCTACCACCGCGCGGCAGAGGCGTTGATGCTGGGCGAACCCTTCATGGCCGAGGCGGCGCTCGAGGTCGGCCTGGTCAACCGGGTCGTCCCGCCGACCGAATGCAATGGCATTGCGCAAGGCCAGGCGCGCAAGCTGGCGGCCAAGCCGATGTCGGCGCTGATCGAGACCAAGCGTCTGATGAAGATGGCGCAGCAGCCGGCGGTGCTCGAGCGCATCGACGCCGAGAGCGTGAGTTTCGGTCAGGCGATGCGTTCGCCGGCGGCGAAGGAGGCGTTCAGCGCCTTCATGGAGAAGCGCAAGCCGGACTTCTCGCAGCTGTAAGTGCCTGCGAGCGCAGCCGTCAGGCTTGCGTCGCAATGGCCCGCGGCCGGCCGTTGTCGTCGATGGCGACGTAGGTGAAGGTGGCCTGGGTCACCTTGATGTACTCGCCCTGCGCCTGGAAGCGTTCGGCAAAGACTTCGACCGTCACCGTGACCGAGGTGCGCCCCAGGCGCACCAGCTTCGAATAGAAGGACAGGATGTCGCCGATGCGCACCGGCTGCTTGAAGATGAATTCGTTCACCGCCACGGTCGCCATGCGGCCCCGGGTGTAGCGCGCCGGGATCACCGAGCCGGCCAGGTCGCACTGGGCCATGACCCAGCCGCCGAAGATGTCGCCGTTGGCGTTGCAGTCGGCGGGCATCGGGATGACCTTGAGCACCAGCTCCATGTCGGTGGGCAGGCTCTTGAGGACGGCGGCCGCGTTGGCACTCGGAGAATCGGACATGGGCACAATCGAAGGCAACAACAGCCACGATTGTCTCCCATGCGCCGCAGCGGCGAAGCCCTTTCCTCTCCCCACCACGCGCCCGGCGGCGCCCCCGCGCGCAGCGATCGGTCCGACTGGGCCACCCTGCGCCGGCTCTTTCCCTACCTGTGGGACTACAAGTGGCGGGTGCTGGCCGCGCTGAGCTTCATGATCGGCGCGAAGGTCGCCAACGTGGGTGTGCCGGTGCTGCTGAAGAACCTGGTCGACACCATGACGCCGAAACCGGACATGGCGCAGGCGCTGCTCATCGTCCCCATCGGCCTGTTGCTGGCGTACGGACTGCTGCGCTTCTCGACCTCGCTCTTCAACGAACTGCGGGAACTGGTGTTCGCCAAGGCCACCGAGGGCGCGGCGCGCCGCATCTCGCTGGAGGTGTTCCGCCACCTGCATGCGCTGAGCCTGCGTTTCCACCTGGAACGCCAGACCGGCGGCATGACGCGCGACATCGAGCGCGGCACCCGCGGCGTGCATTCGCTGATCTCGATGTCGCTCTACAGCATCGTGCCGACCATCGTCGAGCTGGTGCTGGTGCTGACCATCCTGGGCGTGAAGTTCGATGCGCTCTTCGTCTGGATCACCGGCGTCGCGCTGGTGCTCTACATCACCTTCACCGTGACCGTGACCGAGTGGCGCACCCAGTTCCGCAAGACCATGAACGAGCTCGATTCGGTGGCACAGAGCCGCGCGGTCGATTCGCTCCTGAACTACGAGACGGTCAAGTACTTCAACAACGAGGAGTTCGAGGCCGGCCGCTACGACGCCAGCCTCGACCGCTACCGCAAGGCCGCCATCAAGAGCCAGCGCACGCTGTCGATGCTCAATACCGGCCAGCAGCTGCTGATCGCGGTGAGCCTGGTGCTGATGCTGTGGCGCGCCACCAGCGGCGTGGTCGAAGGGCGCATGACGCTGGGCGACCTGGTGATGGTCAACGCCTTCATGATCCAGCTCTACATCCCGCTGAATTTCCTGGGCGTGATCTACCGCGAGATCAAGCAGAGCCTGACCGACCTCGACAAGATGTTCGTGCTGATGGAGAAGGAGCGCGAGGTGCGCGATGCGCCCGGCGCGAGGCCGCTGGCCCACGCCGAGGGCGCCGTGCGTTTCGAGGACGTGAGCTTCGCCTACGAGGCCGCACGGCCCATCCTCAAGCACGTGAGCTTCGAGATCCCCGCCGGCAAGACGGTGGCGGTGGTCGGCCCGTCGGGCTCGGGCAAGTCGACGCTGGCGCGCCTCATGTACCGCTTCTACGACGTGCAGGACGGCCACATCACCATCGGCGGCGAAGACATCCGCACCGTGACCCAATCCAGCGTGCGCCAGGCCATCGGCATCGTGCCGCAAGACACGGTGCTGTTCAACGACACCGTCGAATACAACATCGCCTACGGCCGGCCGAATGCCACGCGCGAGGAAGTGGAAGGCGCGGCGAAGGCGGCACGCATCCACGACTTCATTGCCGCCACGCCCAAGGGCTACGCCACCACGGTGGGCGAGCGTGGGCTGAAGCTCTCCGGCGGCGAGAAGCAGCGGGTGGCGATCGCGCGCACGCTGCTGAAGGACCCGCCGATCGTCATCTTCGACGAGGCCACGTCGGCGCTCGACTCGGCCAACGAGCGCGCCATCCAGTCCGAATTGAAGAGCGCGGCACGCAACAAGACCACACTGGTGATCGCCCACCGGCTCTCGACCGTGATCGACGCGCACGAGATCCTCGTGATGGAGAGCGGCGTGATCGTGGAGCGCGGCACGCACGACGCGCTCCTGGCGGCCCAGGGGCGCTACGCCCAGATGTGGGCGCTGCAGGAAGTGCAAGTCACGCCCGCCGCGCTGTAGCGCACCGATTTTTTCAACGTTCTCAGGAAAGACGAATGTCCGACAAGATTCCGCTGCTGGTGATTCACCATCTCTCCAGCGAACACCAGGCCGTGCTGGCCGAGCGCTTCGACATGACCTACGCCCCCGATGACGCCGCGGCCCGTGCGGCGGCGATCGCCAGCCGGGGTTCGACGTTCCGGGCGGTGCTGACGATCGGCGTGCATGGCGTGAGCGCCGCCGAGATGGCGGCGATGCCGGCCCTGGAGCTGATCTGCTGCCTCGGTGCCGGCTACGAGATGGTCGACCTCGCGGCGGCCCGCGCGCGCGGCATCGTGGTGGCCAACGGCCAGGGCACCAACGACGATTGCGTGGCGGACCACGCCTTCGGGCTCCTGATCGCCGCGGTGCGCGGATTCCACCGGCTCGACCGGCTGTGCCGCGAGGGCGTCTGGCGCCTGTCGATTCCGCAACCGCCGAACGTCTCGGGCAAACGGCTGGGCATCCTCGGGATGGGCGCCATCGGCGAGAAGATCGCGCGGCGCGCCGCCGGCTTCGACATGCCCATCGGCTACCACAACCGGCAGCCGAAGGCGGGCTCGCCGCACCGCTACTTCGACAGCGTCGAAGCGCTGGCCACCTGGAGCGATGTGCTGCTGTGTGCCGCGCCGGGCGGCCCCGCGACCCGGCATCTGGTCAGCACCCGCGTGCTCGACGCGCTCGGGCCGCAGGGCTTTCTGGTGAACATCGGGCGCGGGAGCGTGGTCGACACCGAGGCGCTTGCGGCGGCGTTGCGCGAGGGCCGCATCGCCGGTGCAGGGCTCGACGTGTACGAAAGCGAGCCGGCGCGCCCGGAATCGCTGGTGAGCCTGGACAACCTCATCATCACGCCGCACGTCGCGGGCTGGTCGCCGGAGGCGACGCAGGCCTCCTTCGACCGCTTCCTCGCCAATGCGGACGGCCATTTCTCGGGGCGCGGCGTGGTGTCGCCGGTCCCATAATCCGGCCCCATGGAAACCAAGTGGCTCGAAGACTTCGTCAGCCTGGCTGAAACCCGCAGCTTCAGCCGCTCCGCCCAGTTGCGCCACGTCACGCAGCCGGCTTTCTCGCGCCGCATCCAGGCGCTGGAGGGGTGGGCCGGCACCGACCTGGTCGACCGATCGTCGTACCCGACGCGGCTGACGCCGGCGGGCCAGACGCTCTACAGCCAGGCCATCGAGATGCTGCAGGGCCTGCAGAGCACCCGCGCGATGCTGCGCGGCCACTCGGCGGCGGCGCACGACGTGATCGAGTTCGCGGTGCCGCACACGCTGGCCTTCACCTTCTTCCCGGCCTGGGCGACCACGCTGCGCGAACACTTCGGCCCGCTCAAGAGCCGGCTCATCGCGCTCAACGTGCACGACGCCGTGCATCGGCTGGTCGAGGGCAGCTGCGACGTGCTGATCGCCTACCAGCATCCGTCGCAGCCGCTGCAACTGGACACCAACCGCTACGAGATGGTGCTGCTGGGCCACGAGGTGGTGGCGCCGTGGGTCAAGCCCGACGCCGAGGGCGCGCCGCGCTACCGGCTGCCCGGGCGCCCCGGCCAGCCGCTGCCGTACCTGGGCTATGCGCCGGGCGCGTACCTGAGCGGCGTGGTCGACCAGCTGATCAAGGATTCGGGCACGGCGATCCACCTCGACCGCGTCTACGAAACCGACATGTCCGAAAGCCTCAAGGCGATGGCGCTCGAGGGGCACGGCATCGCCTTCCTGCCGCAGAGCGCGGTGCGCAAGGAAGTGAAGGCGCGCAGGCTGGTGAGCGCGCTGCCACCGGAAATCGACAGCCTCGAGGCCACGATGGAGATCCGCGCCTACCGCGAACGCCCCACGGCACCGGCGGCGACGGCGGCCAAGGGCACCGGGCGCGCCGGCAAGGCGAGCGGCGATGCGCTGCAGAGCAAGCGCTCGGTCGACGCGCTCTGGGCCTACCTGGTCGAGACGCAGCCTGTCGCGTGACGTGAGGTGTGAAATAAGTCACGCGCCGCGGTCGGTATGACGCGGTTGCATGAGAACCAACGTATCCGGCATCGGTTGCGAGGTCTTCGGGCACAAAGGCTGCTTAATAGATTCCGAATGACGAAAGCACGACGGCGCGCACCAGTACAAAGCGTCCGTTTCCCGAGAGAGAATCCACGTCGTGGTGCGCGATGCACCGGGTTGGCACGGGTGGTTCTTCCAACGTGAATGCCTAGAATTTCGTCATGTCCCCATCAGTCAACTCAGGAGTTTTCCGTATGAAAAAGCAAGTACTGGCACTGTCGATCCTGGCACTCGCCGCCGGCGGCGCATTCGCGCAAGCCAACGACACCCTGGCCAAGATCAAGGCCTCGGGCGTCATCACCGAAGGCGTTCGCGAGTCGTCGGGCCTGTCGTACACCCTGGGCAATGGCCAGTACACCGGCTTCCATTACGACATCTGCGCGAACATCATCAAGGACCTGGAAAAGGCGGCGGGCAAGAAGCTCGAGACCAAGTACCAGCCGGTGACCTCGCAGAACCGCATTCCGCTGGTGCAGAACGGCACCGTCGACATCGAGTGCGGCTCGACCACCAACAACGCGACCCGCCAGAAGGACGTGGCCTTCGCCGTCACGACCTACGTGGAAGAAGTGCGCATTGCAGTCAAGGCGAACTCGGGCATCACCAGCATCAAGGATCTGAACGGCAAGACCGTGGCGACGACCACCGGCACCACCTCGGTGCAGACGCTGCGCAAGAACGAACGCGCTGGCGGCATCGACTTCAAGGAGCTGTACGGCAAGGACCACTCCGACAGCTTCCTGCTGCTCGAATCGGGCCGTGCCGACGCCTTCGTGATGGACGGTTCCATCCTGGCCTCGAACATCGCCAAGTCCAAGTCGCCGGCCGACTACAAGATCGTCGGCGAAGTCCTGAGCGTCGAGCCGATCGCCATCATGATCCGCAAGGACGACCCGGCCTTCAAGAAGGCCGTGGACGACAGCATCAAGGCGCAGATCAAGTCGGGTGAACTGAACAAGCTGTGGGACAAGTGGTTCCTGCAACCGATCCCGCCAGCCAACGTGAAGATCGGCCTGGCCCTGTCGGACGCGACCAAGGACGCCTGGGCGAACCCGAACGACAAGCCGATGGAAGACTACGCGGCCAAGAAGTAATTCAACGCCGGTCATGACGCCAACGCCCGCCACTTCCGGCGGGCGTTTGTTTTCGCGATCGGCCCGACAACGGCATAACAACAGTCGACGAGAAGGAGAAACCCGATGGGATCGAACTGGGATTGGCAGGTCTTCATGCAAGACCCGGGCGGGAAATTCCCGACCTATTGGCAATGGATGCTTTCGGCCTGGGGCTGGACGCTGTCGGTGGCACTGCTGGCGCTGATCGTGGCGCTGGTGCTCGGCTCGCTGATCGGCATCATCCGCACGTTGCCCGACAGCCCATGGCTGACGCGCCTGGGCAATGCCTGGGTCGAACTGTTCCGCAACATTCCGCTGCTGGTGCAGATCTTCCTCTGGTACCACGTCATCCCGGCGCTGATTCCCGTGATGAAGGGCGTGCCGAGTTTCGTGCTGGTGGTGCTGGCACTGGGCTTCTTCACCTCGGCGCGGATCGCCGAGCAGGTGCGCTCCGGCATCCAGGCGCTGCCCAAGGGCCAGCGCTACGCCGGCATGGCGGTGGGCTTCACCACCTTCCAGTACTACCGCTACGTGATCCTGCCGATGGCCTACCGGATCATCATTCCGCCGCTCACCAGCGAGACCATGAACATCTTCAAGAACTCGTCGGTCGCCTTCGCCGTGTCGGTGAGCGAACTCACGATGTTCTTCATCCAGTCGAGCGAAGAAACGTCGCGACCCATCGAGATGTTCCTCGCGGTCACGGCGCTCTACATCGTCTCGGCCTTCGCGATCAACCGCGTGATGGCGTTCATCGAGAAGAAGACACGCGTGCCGGGCTTCATCGTCTCGGCCAGCGGTGGCGGAGGACACTGACATGACCGCTCTCGATTTTTCGTTCTACAACTGGGACGTCATCAGCAAGTTCGTCCTGAACGGCCTGTACTTCAGCGTCATCCTGACGGTGGTCGCCACGCTCGGCGGCATCGTCTTCGGCACGATCCTCGCGCTGATGCGGCTGTCGGGCAAGAAGTGGCTCGATGCGCCCGCGGCCATCTACGTCAACGGCATGCGCAGCATCCCGCTGGTGATGGTGATCCTGGGCTTCTTCCTGCTGGTGCCCTTCGTCATCGGCCGGCCGATCGGTGCCGAGGGCTCCGCGGTGATCACCTTCATCGCCTTCGAGGCGGCCTACTTCAGCGAGATCATGCGGGCGGGCATCCAGTCGATCCCGCGCGGCCAGGTCTTCGCTGGCATGGCGGTGGGCATGACCTACGGCCAGAACATGAAGCTGGTGATCCTGCCGCAGGCCTTCCGCAACATGCTGCCGGTGCTGCTCACGCAGACCATCATCCTGTTTCAGGACACCTCCCTGGTCTACGCCATCGGCGCCTACGACCTGCTGAAGGGTCTGGAAACCGCCGGCAAGAACTACGGCCGCCCGATCGAGGCCTACCTCTTGGCCGCCGTCGTCTATTTCGTGATGTGCTACACGCTGTCCTATTTCGTGAAGCGCCTGCACAAGAAGATCGCCATCATTCGCTGACCGGAGAGAAAAAATGTCCGAAAACATGATTCAAATCAAAAATGTTTCCAAGTGGTATGGCCCGGTCCAGGTGCTCAACGACTGCTCGGTGAACATCGCCAAGGGCGACGTCGTCGTGGTCTGCGGCCCCTCGGGCTCGGGCAAATCGACGCTCATCAAGACGGTGAACGCGCTCGAGCCTTTCCAGAAGGGCGAGATCACGGTCAACGGCATCCCGCTGCACGACCCGAAGACCAACCTGCCCAAGCTGCGCTCCAAGGTCGGCATGGTGTTCCAGCACTTCGAGCTGTTCCCGCACCTGTCGGTGACCGAGAACCTCACGATCGCGCAGATCAAGGTGCTGGGTCGCAGCGCGGACGAGGCCAAGACCCGTGGCCTGAAGATGCTCGACCGTGTGGGCCTGATGGCGCACAAGGACAAGTTCCCCGGTCAGCTGTCCGGCGGCCAGCAGCAGCGCGTGGCGATCGCCCGTGCGCTGTCGATGGACCCCATCGTCATGCTGTTCGACGAGCCCACCTCGGCGCTCGACCCGGAAATGGTCGGCGAAGTGCTCGACGTGATGGTGGCATTGGCCAAGGAAGGCATGACCATGATGGTCGTGACGCACGAGATGGCCTTCGCCCGCAAGGTCGCGAGCCGCGTGATCTTCATCGACGTCGGCGGCCGCATCCTGGAAGACTGCCCGAAGGACGAGTTCTTCAGCCATCCGGAAAACCGCCAGCCGCGCACCAAGGATTTCCTGAACAAGATCCTGCAGCACTGACCCGCTGCACCCCGAACCACAAGCCCCGCCCTGCGGGGCTTTGTTTTTGGCGAACCCGCATGGTCCGCAGGTGTATGCGTGCCGACGGCGCCAGACCGGCCTACCATGGTGCCATGCGCTCTTTCGCGTCCTCCCACGTCTGCGTTCTCGCGGAGCGGCTTCTCGCAAGCCGGTCTGCGATGCGCCAGCGCGCGGAGCTTCGCCGCATGCCGGGTCGACGTGCTGCTGCACGTTCCTGAGCCCGGCGATCCCTTTCCTCCTTTTCCTCGCGCCACTGGATCACCGGGCACCCGCTGTCCCGGCGCTCGTCTTTTCCAGGAGCGTTCCCCATGACCCCCGATTCCATCGCCGTGCTTGCCACGCGCACCCTCACCGAACTCGACCACGCCCGGCTCGCCAAGTACGCCGATGGCCTGCCGGCCAGTGCCATCCAGAGCGTGCTCGACAACGCCGAACTCGTCGCGCCCAGCGAGATCGGGGCCGACGTCGTTACGATGCGCTCGCGCGTGCAGGTCGTCGAGCCCGCGGGTGAGCGCCAGCGGCGCACGCTGACGCTGAGCTACCCGTCGGACGCCGATCCGGCCACCGGCTGCATCTCGGTCCTGTCGCCGGTCGGCACCGCGCTGCTCGGGCTGCGGGTGGGCGACGTCGCGAACTGGGTGGCGCCCGACGGCTCGGGCGGGCAGCTGCAGATCGCCGCCATCGCCTACCAGCCGGAAGCCAGCGGCGAACACCTGCTGTAGATCGACCCGGCGCGAGCGCCTCGAGGAAGAAGCCATGAACCCACCCACCCTCCGGCCCATGACGATGGCCGACTACGACGGCGTGATCGCCTTGATGCACCAGACGCCCGGCGTGTCGGTGCGCGAGGCCGATTCGAGGGAGGCGATCCAGCGCTACCTGCTGCGCAACCCGGGCCTGAGCTTCGTCGCCGAAGACGGCGCCGCGCTGGTCGGCTGCATCATGTCCGGCCACGACGGCCGCCGCGGCTACCTGCAGCATCTGCTGGTGGTGCCGGCCTACCGAGAGCGCGGCGTGGCCTCGGCACTCATCGAGGCCTGCCTGGCCGGACTCGAAGCGATCGGCATCCTGAAGAGCCACATCGACGTGCTCGCCACGAACGAGACAGGACAGCGCTTCTGGGCGCGACGCGGCTGGATTCTCCGCACCGACCTGCGCCGCTATTCGTTCGTGCAGTCGGGCGGCGACAACGTCTGATAGGGCGCCGGGCTACTTGCGCGCCGCGATCGCCTT